>NZ_JBFMKQ010000009.1:0-2694 GCF_040786285.1 Aquimarina penaris | reverse complement strand
CTCCTCTAACTCAACATCCTTTTTTGTCAATAAGTAAGCACTCATTTGATCTACTTGGTCATTAAGCTCCTGGTAGGTCAACGTAGTATCTTTATTAACAATAGCAAGAGCATCTGGTGTCTTTGAAACTTGGGACTCGAATAACTCTAGTACAGAGTTACACTTTGTAAACTCTACATCTGTAGCATTAAAACCTTCTAAAAGCTGACTCTTCTCTTTATCAGATAAAATGTCTATCTCTGATAGTTTAGTGTCTGGATTTTCGATAACAGCTGTTACTATTCTCTTGTAATACGTTATAAATCTATGTATAGTTTGTTCTGTAAATAAGTCTACCGAGTATGATATCTTAAATGTAAATTGATCTTTCTTCTCTGTAGTTGTTAAACTCATATCGAACTTTGATATCATATCCTCTTTTTGATACGCAGACAATTTAAGCCCAGGTATATCCAATTCTTCTTCGATAAAATTTTGATACGAAAATAAAATATCAAATAATGGATTTCGACTAGTATCTCGCTCGACTTTTAACTCATCTATGAGTGCCTCATATTGATACGATTGATTACGAATACAGGCCAAGGTATTTGCTTTTATATCCAATAAAAATGCTCTAAAAGTATCATTGCCTTTAAGTTGATTCCTAAGGGGTAGTGTATTAACAAACATTCCAATCATATCATTTAGGTCCTCATGCTCTCTTCCTGCTACAGGAGTTCCTATTACGATATCTTCCTGATTAGTCAACTTATACAGTAGAATATAATACACAGACAGGAACATCATAAAACCTGTACTCCCCAAATCTTCATTAATTGATTTTAGTTTTCTGGCCTGCTCATTTTCAATAGAAAAACTTGCAGTAGCTCCATTATGTCCCTTTACCTGAGGACGTTTAAAATCTGTAGGTAGATTAATGGGTTGAGTTTCTTCTTTAAACATATCCAGCCAGAAGTTCTTTTGTTCAGAAATTTCTAATTGCTGATTATTCTTTTGCTGCCATTCTGCATAATCTCTATACTGAAGAGATAATGGAGATAGTGTTTCTCCTTTATACAAGGCCATAAACTCTTTTACTAAAATACTATCTGAAACACCATCGGTAATGATATGATGCATATCAACCATCAAAATATGTTTCCTTTCAGTTAAGTGAATTACACCAACTCTAATCAAAGGTCCATTGTTTAAATCAAATGGTCTAACAAAGTTTTGGATGACTTGAGATTCCTCTGATTCTGTAATTTTAAATACCTCTATATCAATCTCCAGATTACTTACTATTTTTTGAACGGGCTCTTCATTTACAATTTTAAAAATTGTTCTTAAGCTCTCATGCCGCATTACCAAGGTATTAAACACTTCTTTTAAAAGATCTATATCTAATTCTCCATTTAAACAAACAAGTTGTGGCGTATTATAATTTAGCGAGGTTTTATTATACTCATACAAAAAATACATGCGCTTTTGTGCCGAAGACAGTGTGTAGTATTCTTTTTCTGGAGCTTTTTCAATTACCTTATATGTAGAATTAAAAGATTGAGTATTTTCAATAAATTTAATAAGCTCATTTTTATTCTTTTTAATTTCCTCCAGGATTTCTGTGGCATCTAAGTGTTTGGGTATATCCAATCGTAAAGCTCCTTGATCCAAGTGTATCCCGATCTTATTTTTTCTTAATTTTAATATTAAATTTTCCATACTAAATTTTATTCTTGAAATTATTTTTAATACTACCTTACTTTGTAGGCACCTGACTATATAATTATTATAAAAAGAGTTGTTTGTACAACTAGAGGTATATGACCATTATTCATATATCCTGTAGATTCTTTATTTATAAAAAGAAGATTATGTGTAGATTTTCTGAAACTTCTTAGATGATGACTTTTTTGATCATTTCGTTTGTAAGATCTGTGGTATTGTCATTAGATAACCATTCATTAACATTAATAAATTCTGCTTGTTCTTTAATGGTGGGATTTTCAAATATTTTTTCTAGAGGAAATACCACATCAAACTCTTTGGCTATTTTGTTTACCAAAACAATAGCTTTCAATGAATGGCCCCCCAATTCGAAAAAGTTTCTATTAGTACCTATTACATCAATAGATAAATTGAGTACACTGGACCAGATTTTTTCTAATGTTTTTTCTGTTGCATTAATTGGCCCTACATAATCATGTTCTATTTTCACCTCTGGTTCTGGTAAATTCTTTTTGTCAACCTTACCACTTGAATTAAAGGGAATACTTGTTAAATGAACATAATGATTCGGAATCATATACTCTGGTAATTTATCTGATAAATAGTGTTTTAGATCACTGGTACTAATCTCTTCCAAAGAAGTATAGTAACAAACCAAGTAGCGGTCTCCTTCTTTTTCTTTAACTACTAATATGGCTTCCTCTAGTGCTTCAAAATTTCTTAATTCACTTTCTATCTCACCTAACTCTATTCTAAACCCTCTTATTTTTATTTGTTCATCTATTCGTCCTAAGAACTCAATATTCCCATCTGGTAACCATCTGGCCAAATCACCTGTCTTATACATTCGGCCATTAGCCTTGTAAGGATTGTCTACAAACCTCTCTTGAGTCAATTTATCATTATGAAGATATCCATGTGCTAAAGACTCTCCTCCAACATAAAGCTCTCCAATAACACCGATCGGTAATAGTTCCTTATTGC
>NZ_JBFMKQ010000008.1:0-9284 GCF_040786285.1 Aquimarina penaris | reverse complement strand
ATATTTATGGACCTACAGAGGCTACTATTTATTGCAGTAGATATGCTACACAGGATTGGCAGGGACAATCCAGAGTTCCTATAGGTAAGCCGTTGAGTAATATGAAGCTATTTATACTGGATTCAAATTCTAAGGTTGTACCTGTAGGAGTAGCAGGGGAGTTGTGTGTAGGAGGAGATAGTTTAGCTAGAGGGTATATGAATAATGATGCGCTTACTACCTCAAAGTTTGTCACTTTAGAATCTTTACATCATACACGGGTATACAAGACTGGGGATTTGGCTCGTTGGTTACCAGATGGGAATATTGAATATTTGGGACGAATCGATGATCAGGTAAAAATTAGAGGATTTAGAATAGAGTTAGAAGAAATATCAAATTGTTTAAATCGCTACGATCAGATTGGTAAAAGCATTGTAGTTGTTAGCGAGAAAGGCGGAGATAAATTTATAGTTGCCTATTATGCTTCAGAAGCAGAGATTGCCAAGACAGATTTAAAAGAGTTTCTTTCGGATCATCTACCTGACTATATGCTGCCTACATTTTATGTTCATTTAACAGAAATCCCTCTTAACCCAAGTGGTAAAGTAGACAAAAAGAATTTACCAGAGCCAGAAATAGAATGGCAGCATAATTATGTAGCTCCATCTAATTTAATCGAACATCAAATTACAAAAATGTGGTCTGAAATATTGATGCTTGATGAGAAAATCATCAGTACAAATAAGAGCTTTTTCGAAGTAGGAGGCCATTCATTAAAAGCAATGATTTTGGTAAACAAAATTGCCAAAGAGTTTGACATAGTATTTCCTTTAGAAAAAGTATTTGAAAAGCCTACCATTAAACAACAAGCAGAATTTATAGACATCAACCAATGGTTGGTTAATGAGAGTGAAACAGATCTTGAGCAAAATACCGAAATGGTAGATGAAATCATTATCTAAAGAATTTTGAAACATTGCTTTTCAACACAATAAAAACTTCTTACAAATCATAAATAAAACATCGAAAATGGATTCATTAGAAAATCTCAAAAAAAGAATTGAGTTTAAAAATCTCAATAATGTTTTTAGAACGCTAACTGTATTATTATTTATAAGTTATGCCCAGCTAACAACATCACAAGAAAGAACTTCTTTCACAACAAATGGGAGAGAAGTAAATATAGAAAACTTCAATGCAGAAGTGAATCAAATGGTTGATGATATCGGAATTTCAGGATTATCATTAGCTATTATAGAGGATAATAAAGTGGTTTTTAATCATTTTTATGGAAATGAAATTGCATCTAATGACAAAAAAATCAATGATCAAACCGTATTCGAAGCAGCTTCTTTAACAAAGATGTACTTGGTTTATGTAGTACATCAATTAGTAGATAGCGGAAAGATCGATTTGGATAAGCCTATATACCAATATCGTATACATAAAGATTTAGAGCATGACCCTAGATATAAGCTAATAACACCTAGAATGATCCTTAGTCATTCATCGGGTATTGAAAACTGGAGTTGGAATAATAATAAAGAAGTGCTTGAAATAGTAAGCGATCCCGGAGAAAAATTTGTGTATTCAGGAGAAGGGTTCGAGTATTTAGCAAAAGTTGTTGAACAGATTCTAGATGAACCTTATGAGGATTATGTAAATACAAGGATTCTAAAACCTCTAAAATTACAGAACACATATCTTAAGTATAAAAAAGGAGAAGAAAACCCATTGGCAAGTGAATCGCCGTCGAACTATGCGAATGGATATGACGTATTCGGAGAGAAAGTAAATAAATGGAAGAACTACAGAACTATTCCTGCTTCGGGGGCACACACTACAGGAGAAGATTATGGGCAATTTTTAACATATTTCTTTAAAGAAGGTAATCTATCAAAGGAAAGAATACAAGATTTGGTTAAACCAATAGTACCTGTTGGAGATGGAAAATATCCACTGCACATGGGAGCTGGATTTTTCATGATTATGAATGATGGAAATCAGATAGCTTCTTTTAGTGGTAACAATACTGGTTTTAAAGCCGAATTATTTTACTCTGTTACAGAGAAAAGAGGTTTTGTGTTTTTTACCAATAATGATCATGGAAAATTGATCACAAAAGCACTAAATAAGCTTTCGGTTAATTTTAATATTGACTTTCTATTTGAAGATTCATTTTTCAAACAATATCCTAGTACAGCATTAAGTATTCAAAAAATATATAGAGAAGAAAAAAGTGTTGATAAGGTACTGGCAGAATTAGAAAAAATAAAATCCGAAGGAAATTTAACCGAAAACACATTAAACGAACTAGGAGAGTTATTTAAAAATAAAGAGCCTGAGCTATCCATGAAACTGCTAAAAGAGAATATTAAATTATTTCCTGAAAACCCTAATCAATACGGACTTCTTGCAAGTATGTATCTAAACAATAAAGATTACAAGTCGGCTTATGATTACTTCTTAAAAGCCAAAGAATTACAATTTGAATTATGGAATGTAGAAGCTGAACTTACCTATTGTAAGGAAAAAATTATTGACTAATAAATGCAGCTAGTATTAATCTGAAATATAAAAGAATACAATGAGTAAATCAAATATAATAGATGTGCAGCAATTGCCACTTTTGCTGTCATTAGATGACCTAAGTCCTGAAGATTTTATTAGTTATTATTTAAATAACAGAAAGGATATTGAAGAAAAATTACTGAAGTATGGGGCAATAAAATTTAAAGGAATCCGAATTAATGATCTGAAAAGTTTTCAGCATATAGTTAATTCTATTTCTGATAAATTTTTGAATTATATAGATGGAAATTCGCCTAGAATTAAATTGTCTGGTCATGTATATACATCAACAGAATATGATAAAACGCAAAAAATCACGATGCACAATGAGCTATCATATTCTGCAAAATGGCCTAATAAATTATTTTTTAATTGTTTAATTCCGGCTGAAACAGGAGGAGAAACTTTGCTTGCAGATAGTAGAAAAATCCTTCAGATTATGGATCAGGAAATTATAAAAGAGATTGAAAGTAAGGGGGTTATGTATATTCGAAATCTCAATGGAGGAATTTCTGGAATGGGAGTGACATGGCAAGAAACTTTTGAAACCGATGATAAAGAACTAGTAGAGCAGTATTGTAAATCAAACGGAATTGATTATGAATGGACAAACAAGGATAACCTTAGAATTAAACAGTACAGCAAAGGAATCATAACACATAGAGTAACGGGAGAAAAAATATGGTTCAACCAAATAGATCAATTTCATCCTTGCCATTTAGGTGAAGAAATATTCGAATCCATGAAGATCATTTATGATAGTCCAGAATGTTTCCCTATGTATGTCAAATTTGGAGACGGAACAGAAATTAGTGAGTCGTTTGTAAAAGAAATTCTAAGTACAATAGAAAAGGTAACCATAGCTCCTAAATGGGATAAAGACGAACTTCTAATTGTTGATAATGAGATGGTAAGTCATGGTAGAAATTCTTTTACAGGTAAGAGGCATGTAATTGTTGCAATGTCTGAATAAAATATTTTACAGAACAATGAGTCTAAAACAGAAAAAAATTATAGGAATTATTGGAGGAATGGGACCTCAAGCTGGATTAGATCTATTTCAAAATATTCTATCGAATACAAATGCCAAAATAGACCAACATCATTTGTCTACCATCCTAATGTCATTCCCAAGAGAAATTGTAGATAGAACATCATTTCTTGAAGGGCTTGTAAATGAAAACCCGGCTTATAGCATAATCAAAATTATAGAAAAATTAGAATTTGCAGGAGCAAATATCATTGGGATGGCTTGTAATACATCACATTGTCCTAAAATTCTTAATGTTATCCAAAAAGAATTAAAAGATTCTGGATGTAAAGCTAAACTTCTTCATATGCCCGACGAAACATGCAAACACTTAAAAAAAGTATATCAAAAACATGCTAAGGTGGGGCTTATGACGACAAACGGAACATACAAAACAGGTTTGTATAAAGACTTGTTAAAACAATATGATTTTGAGCCTATTGTACCAGACTTTCATTTTCAAGACCATGTAATTAATAGAATGATTTATGATAAAGATTTTGGTATTAAAACCTCTGTCAATGCAGATCATCCAGAATTGCAAATACTCCTAAATAAAGCGATATCATATTTTAAACAACAAAAAGTAGATGCTATTATATTAGGATGTACAGAATTATCCCTTATACTAAAAGAGAAATCTATTGAAGGAATGTCATTAATCGATCCCGCTAATATACTTGCAAAGGCATTAGTAAGAGAGGCTAAATATGATATCAGTTCTTTACTTAATATGTCTTTTGCATAATTAATTTACCCTATTCAACTTCAACTTGTAAAAATAATTACGAGTATTTAATCACTTAAAAATTCAAACGTTTTGATGAGAAATACGACAAAAATAAAATGGTTAGTCTTTTTCTTGATGCTTTTATGTACTCCCTTTTTTAATCATGCTCAAAATGATGAAAAAGTAACTCTAGAAGCTCAATTAGAAGAAGATATACTAAATTTGATAGAAGAGGGAGATATCCCGGGTCTAAGCCTTATTATAATAAAAGAAGGGAAACAGACCATTAAAAATTATGGATATGCAAATGTAGAAGAGAAAATTCCTGTGTCAGAACATACACGGTTCGAATTGGCTTCATGTAGTAAGGCTTTTACAGCTTTAGCTTTTCAAAGATTTATAGAAGATTATAAAGTTAATCTAGACACCTCTGTTTCGGTATATTTACCTTGGTTTGAAGTATATTTTGAAGAGAAAAGACAAGATATAACATTAAGACAGTTACTGCATCATACCAGTGGTATTCCACAACGAACGATTGCCGAAATTCCAGAGGGCAATACTCATAATGCTTTAGAAAATACAGTAAAAAGAATTGTAGGGATAGACTTGTCAAATCCTCCTGGAAATGAGTTTGAATACGCTACTATTAACTATGATATCTTAGCTCTTATTATTGAAAAGGTAAGCAAAAAACCTTTTGAAAACTATATCAATGATGTCATATTTAAAAAATTAAATTTAGATCATACGTCTATAGGGGTTTCCAGAAATAGTAAAGAATTATCAAAAGGTTACAAAATTAGTTTTTACGAAGCTAGACCCTATGAAGCTCCAATTTATAGGGGTAATAATGCTGCAGGTTATGTGATTTCTAATGCAGTTGATATGGCAAAATGGTTAAAATTTCAAATAGGAATTACACCATCTCCTTTGTATACATTGGCTCAAAAAACACAACGTAGGGATGCGACTGTCGCACCACAAGGAAATTCATCATATGCTATGGGATGGCAGGTTTCTTTATCTGGTAATGGAGAAATTTATCATAGTGGATTGAACCCTAATTTTACATCATATGTAACTTTAAAACCTAAAAAAGGAATTGCCGTAGCTGTATTGGCTAATTCTAACAGCAATTACACTAATATCATTGGAGATAGGGTAATGAATACGATCTCTGGCAATTTAGAAAAGAAAGAATATGATCCTGGAGATGGTAATGATGCAGCTTTTTCTTTGATATCTATTATTCTTAGTATTTATGTTCTATTAGCTTTACTTCATTTTGGAGTGGTTATTTATCAAGTAATAAAAGGGGATAGAAGGTATAAAAAGCTTTCTTTAAAAGGAGTAGGAAACCTCTTAAAATCGTTGCTTTTTGTTGGTGTTTTGTTATTGGGTATTGGAATGTTGCCAAAAGCTATGGCAGGATTTACCTGGGATGCAACCATAGTTTGGGCTCCTCTAAGTTTTATAGTAATGGTTATAGCTATAGTAGCAGCAACTGCTATTAGTTATTTATCCTATAGTTTGTCTTTCTTGTTTCCTGGAAATTCATCATTTAAACAAAAACTCCCAAAAATAATTCTGGTAAGTATATTTTCAGGAATATCTAATATGGCAGTTGTATTACTTATAACTTCTTCGTTCAATTCGGATATTGAGTTGAAATACTTGAGTTTCTATTATTTTCTTACCTTGATGTTATACATCACTGGTCGTAAATATGTTCAAATTACGCTAATTCATTTTACAAGAGATTTGATATACGAAAAACGAATAAAATTAATAGAACAAATATTTTCTACATCGTATCAAAAATTTGAAAAAATTGACAAAGGAAGAGTATATTCAACGTTAAATGATGATGTAGGTATGGTAGGTAATTCTGTAAACATGATTGTAAGTTTTGTTACCAGTTTAATTACCGTTGGAGGCGCCTTTATTTATCTTGCTTCAATAGAATTTTGGGCTACGGTAATGATTTTTACTACCATTGTTGCCGTTTCTGCCTTATATTTTGCAATAAGCAATAAAGCCGAAGTTTATTTTGAAGAAGCCAGAGATACTCAAAATACATTTATGCGCTTGCTAAATGGATTAATTGATGGTTTTAAAGAAATTAGTCTGCAATACAAAAAGAAGCTGGAATATAAAGGTGATATAGCCTCGGTTACCAATGTATTTAAAAATAAAACAGCCACTGCTCACATAAAATTTATTAATGCATACCTGGTAGGCGAATCTACATTTATTCTTTTATTAGGGATGATTGCTTTTGGCATACCAGAAATGTTTCCAGAGATTCAACTACACACCATTATGGGATTTGTGGTCATATTATTATATCTAAACGGACCTTTAAATACAATTTTCACTTCTATGCCAACCATTATGCAAGTAAAAATTGCATGGAATCGTATTCAAAGCTTTATAGACGAAATTCCTGCAAATTTAGATCTAGGAATACGTCCAGATGTTATCGATAAAAATTTAGTGTATAAACTAACGGCTAACGATATAACATATAAGTATGAAAATGAAAATGGTAAAGAAAGCTTCTCTATAGGGCCTGTAAATCTTGAAATAAACAGAGGAGAAATTCTTTTTATTATTGGAGGAAACGGAAGTGGGAAAACTACACTAGCAAAATTACTGACAGGACTATATCAATCCAATTCTGGAAAAATTGCTATTAATGATAAAGAGGTGACCCCTTCACAATTAAGTGAATACTTTTCGGTAGTTTTTAGCCCCTGCCATTTATTTCATAAACTCTATAATCTAGACTTGGATGATCATGCCGAAAAGGTTGAAAAGTATTTAAAATTATTAGGTCTTTTCGATAAAGTAGAGATAAAAGATAATGCGTTTAATACATTAAATTTATCTGCAGGGCAAAGAAAAAGACTAGCCTTGCTACAATGTTATCTCGAAGACTCGCCTATTTATCTGTTTGATGAATGGGCTGCAGACCAAGACCCTGAATATAGAAGATTTTTTTACAGAGAATTATTACCCGATATGAAGCGAAAAGGGAAAATAATTATTGCCATAACTCATGATGACCACTATTTTGATGTTGCAGATAAAATTATCAAAATGGATGTTGGAAGAGTTGATTTAGTATCAAATGACTATAAAGTTGATCACCTGCTAACACTGAGTAAAGTCTAACTTCGACCTCATTGCATTTTCCTATATATACATCCTAACAAGGAAGTTTAGATCAATTTAGATAATACCTCTTTTTATTTTACGTCAATGCCTATTGGCTGTATCACATATAAAACTATAGAAATGAATACCGTTTTAGAAAATACCATAGAAACATTGGGTTTCACAGGGCTTAATGACGATTTGTTTTCGATACTACCAAATATTGAAAAAGCAGAGCATGCACCATGTTTACACGTTTCTGATTTAGATCAACAAAACTTTTATAAAGATTGGGTGGCTAATAACAAGCCTTGTCTTATAAAAGAAGCGGTAAAGCATTGGCCCGCTACGCAAAAAGTAAAAGAAAAAGACTATTGGTTATCTATTTGTGATGATTTTCATATCAGGATATATCCCCATATGAATCATAATATGTGGGAAAGACAAAAAGTAGATAGTGAACGCATTACTTTTCATGAAGCTATTAAAAGACTTCATAGAAATGAAGATTATATATTAAGTATTCCTTCTGAAAAAATAGCTAAGGATAATAGGTTTTCTGGATTACTGAAAGAGATGCCAGGATTCTCTTTTCTATCTAATAAAATAAAACCAAGAATGTATGATCAAAGAAGGTTTTTCATGTATAGAAGAGCCGCTACTAGTTGGCATTATCATAATATAGATGAAACATTGATGTGCCAGGTTAGTGGGGCAAAAAAAGTTGTCTTATTACCTCCAGATGTTCCAAAGGCTAAATATATATGTGAGTTTTTGACAAATGAACATTATATGGATGGAAAGCAAATAGATGAAACATTAAAATTGGAGCCAATGATTGTTACGGTAGAAGAAGGTGATGCTTTATATATTCCTCCATATTGGCATCATGCTGTAGTTCCTGTAGATGATAATATAGGTTTTACATTAGCTTACTGCTGGAAAAGCCCTTGGTATAAACTTGGAGATTTTTCTAATTATTTTGTTAGAAAGTTATATAAGGACGGTTTTTGGCCATTAAAAATAACATCTCTATTAATGCCTTTTGTCGGAATTATTTCAATAACACATCATTTTACAAATAAAATCTATAGGGTGTTTAAACCATAGTTATATACCTCAATTACACAGACCACTCTTCCCAAAAATAATCACGTTTTCAACCCTTTGTTGAATAGGGCATCATGATAAATGATGTTAAGGTTAAAATTTAGTATGGAAAATTTATTATTAAAAATAAAAAAGAATAAGATCGGATTACACTTGGAGAAAGGTGCCTTACGATTGAATGTGCCTAAAAAAATAGATGCCAAAGAACTTCTGAAAGAAATTAAAAAGAACAAGGACGAGCTCATTAAATTTATTGAGAATACCCAATCTTTTAATTCTGAATATAAGGTGATCGAAAAAGCTCCGGAGAAAGAATATTACGCACTTTCTTCTGCACAAAAACGCATGTATTTTTTGTACGAGTTTGATAAAACTTCTCTAAATTATAATATGCCTCAGATTGTTTGTTTAGATGGAGATTTGGATCTAGATCTTCTGAAAAAAGTATTCAATACCTTGGTAATGCGTCATGAGAGCTTAAGAACCATTTTTAAAATTGTCAATGAAAATCCGGTTCAAAAAATAGTAGACCATCAAGAAATTGATATTGAATTTTTTAAAATTACAGAATCAGAAGTACCTAAAACCATTCAAGATTTTATTCGACCATTTGATTTAAATCATGGTCCTTTGGTTAGAGTTGGTGTGATTCGTTTAGCTGAACAAAGGCATATGTTGATGTTAGATATGCATCATATC
>NZ_JBFMKQ010000007.1:8751-74712 GCF_040786285.1 Aquimarina penaris | reverse complement strand
GATACATCAAAAGAGTGGGTTGTCTTAAACATATACACATCTTTGGCTTCTAAAGGATAGATCGCATCCATACTCTGGATTGTATTGAGTAACGATTGATGCTCTATCATCACTCCCTTTGGTATACCTGTAGATCCAGAGGTGTAGATAATATACGCCAAATTGGTAGGCGACACACTTGGATATTTATCTAAAAGAGGGGTCTGACCAATCACCGGGGCTTCTTTGTCAAGATCTATTAATTCTATACTATCACTTAACACATCTGTATTAAAATATGACCCTCTTGTAATTAAAACACGGATCCCAGCATCTTCTAAAATAGCCTTAATCCTGGCCGATGGTAGCTTAGGATCAATAGGAACATAAGCTCCTCCCGATTTTAAAACACCATATATCGAAGGTACCAAATAGGCTTCTCGCTCTAACATAATACCTACGCGCTCCTCTAACTCAACATCCTTTTTTGTCAATAAGTAAGCACTCATTTGATCTACTTGGTCATTAAGCTCCTGGTAGGTCAACGTAGTATCTTTATTAACAATAGCAAGAGCATCTGGTGTCTTCGAAACTTGGGACTCGAATAACTCTAGTACAGAGTTACACTTTGTAAACTCTACATCTGTAGTATTAAAACCTTCTAAAAGCTGACTCTTCTCTTTATCAGATAAAATGTCTATCTCTGATAGTTTAGTGTCTGGGTTGTTAATCAATTCATTTAGTATATGAGCATAATGAGCTACAAACGACTCCATAAATTCATTATCAAAATATCTAGAATCAAAAACAAGTTTTCCGTTAACGCAATTCTCTTTCTTTTTTAACCATAAACCAATATCAGACGATCGACTCGCTAAATAGTTATATGACCATTTGTGTTTTGCGCCTTCTTTGGTTGTAGCCACATCTGTTTTTTCTTCTTCAAATTGATATAATATATTTATTTGAGGAATATCGTTGGCCACTTGATTTCTCATAGTAAGTTCTGCCATCAATTTTTCAAATGGTATAGCCAAATAATCAAGTCCTTTTTCATATACTGATTCGAGTTCGTATAAATATGTCCCAAATGTTTTCTCCTCAGATATATCACTTTGTACAGCCATGATATTATCCATACCTCCGATTATATGCTCTAAAGCCTCATAATTTCTATTTTTTTCAATAGTTCCAATTGTAATATTTTGTTGGCAACTGTATTTGTGTAGCAATACTTTAAAGGCTGCCATAAATATCGCATTTGTGCTTACATCATTTACATATGCATAATCGAACAATTTTTTTAACGTTATTTCTGGAATATTTACATTTACCGTACTAGGAGTATAAGTCTCCAGATTATCTTTTGAAAGCACTTTAGGTAACTGTACTGGTTCTACACCTTCTTTTAATTGGCCCTTCCAGAATTCTATCATTTTCGGATATAACTTCATTAATACCTCTTTCTCCCAAGAAATAAAACCAGAATAGTTTACAGGAGGAATATTGAATACTCGTTTTTCTTTATTGACTAGTGCATTATATACCTCAACTATCTCTGTAACAGTTTTTTGTATTGAAAAAGAATCAATAATTGTGTTGTGCATACATAGCAACAACTTATCGGTACTATTCTTAGTTTGTACTACTTTTACTTTAAAAAGAAGCTCATTTAAATTAATAGGGTTACGAGAGATCGAATTAACCAACTCTAAAGTATCTTGCTCATTTTCAACAACTAAAGTTTCAATTACATCTGGATAGCTACTTACAATATT
Organism: Aquimarina penaris; assembly: GCF_040786285.1. Lineage (NCBI taxonomy): Bacteria > Pseudomonadati > Bacteroidota > Flavobacteriia > Flavobacteriales > Flavobacteriaceae > Aquimarina > Aquimarina penaris. The sequence goes on along the minus strand of NZ_JBFMKQ010000007.1, from coordinate 72,955 downwards.
TTGATATAATTTTTCTTCCTTAAAAACTAATTGACATCTAAGCGCCTCATGAATATTTGCAACTTCTTGAACACTTTTTTTAAGCAAATCAACCTCTACAGCTTCTTTAAAATCGATTAATTCGATAACATTAGATGAAATATCATTTTGCTTTTTCTCAACTATATCTGACCACTGTTTTTGCTGACGATATGAGGCCGGGATTTGTTTTTCTATCTGTACATTTTCATGGGCATAATCATTTATTTTATCTTCTATTAGATGATTCATTGGGTTCCACAAAAAGTCTTGTGGATTGATCGTTTCTTGAGGAGATTCTACCATCCTTGATAATACATTCAAAAATATATCATTATAAAGATCATACATCTCTTTAGTCATAAAAGGAGAAGAGTATTCATGCATACAAATGATCCTATCATTGGTAACATCATAATTTGCATCGAAAAATGTATTTCCTCTTAGAAAAGTATCAAACTCAATTCTGTTACTCTCCTCATCACTAAATTTTTCGAACAACATTTCATCTTTAACATGCCAATTAATATAGTTAAAGAAAGTATCAAATAGCGGATTACCTTCAGTACTACCTCCTACAAGTTGGTTGATTTCAAATAAGGAAAGGTGTTCATATTTTTTAACTTCTAAAACCTTTTTATCAATTATAGAGATATAATCAGCCCATGATAGTGACTCTGGTATCTGAACTCTTAAAGGAATAGTATTTAAGAAACATCCTAAAACTTTTTCTCCATCTGGTTTTAACGGCCTTGTAAACGTTACTAAACCAACAAGAAGATCATTTTCTCCTGAAAGTATTTTCATTGCATACAAGTAGGCCGAAAGCAACATGTTTTTGACCGTTGTATTTCCTAACTGAGCAGCCTTTTCTAAATCTTTCAATAATTGCTGAGGATAAATATCTCTAACAGATCTAAAGACTCTGGATTCTATATCAGAATTGAGTTTTAGCCTCTTATACCCTTTTAGTTCCTCTTTCCAGAAATTTCGTGTTTCTTCATTCTTTTTGTTGAAAAGCTCCTGTACGATATAATCTTTAAAAGTTGCTTTGAGTTTAGGTAATGTTTCAACTTTTGTCTTCAATAATTGAACATACGTATTATTCCATTCAGTTAATAAAGAAGCAAAACTCCAACCATCTATGATGGCATGGTGGTATTCAAATAAGATTTCATGATGATCCTTTCCTATTTTATAAATAATAATTCTCCAAAGTTTTTCTGCATTAAGATCAAAATGTTCTGGTCTGCTTCTTTCTAAATCTTCATTAATCTTCTGGTTTTGTTCTTCTTTTGAATACTCACTGTAGTCATAGAATTGAATTGCGGTATCTACTTCTTTGTATACGATATGCGCAAATCTTTCCATGTTAAAACCCGTTCTTAATATCTCATGCTTATCCACCATAAGGTTGAGTGCTTTTTGTAATATTTCGAGATCGAGATCTTTATAAAATACCGGCTGCATTAACTGTTCGAAGTATAATATATCATTGGGTCTTGATTTATGAATAAAGCACATTGCCATCTCGATATCGCTCATCGGAAAGACAGTTTGAATCTGATCGTTTGGGTATGTTTTTAAGTATGTTTCTCCAAAATCCTCTACTTCTTTAATAACATCTTCATATAAGTCTGAAGTACTAGATGCGCTACTAGATTCGATAAATAAAGCCATTTTTTCAATGGTATCATTCTCATAGAGATCTACCATTGCTATGGTAACAGACAATTCACTATTTAATGCTCCAATTAATCGGATCGCAAGTATAGAATCTCCTCCTGTTCTAAAAAAGTGGTCATGAATACCAATTTTTTCGAGTCCAAGTATTTGTTTCCAATGATGCTCTAACTTCTTTTCTAAATCTGTTCTTGGTGCAACATACTCATTCTCACTTTGCACTTTTAAAGATAACAATGCTTTCCTGTCTACTTTACCGTTTATAGTAACCGGAACTTGATCTATAGTAATAAAATACGAAGGAATCATATACTCTGGCAATTTAGATGCCAGCACCTCTCTTAGGTGATCTTCTGAGTATTCTTGATTTGTAACAACATATCCTATTAACTGTAATCCACTTTGACCTTCTTTTGTAAGAACAACGGTACTGTTTACTCCTTTACATGATTGAACAGCTATTTCTATTTCTCCCAATTCAATTCTGTTCCCTCTAATTTTGACTTGATTGTCAATTCTTCCTAAAAATTCTATTTCTCCACTAGGAAGCCACCTGGCCAAATCACCTGTTTTGTATAGTATTGATTGCTGATCAAAAGGGTTTTCTATGAATCTTTCTTTTGTCAATTCGGGTTGATTGCAATATCCCGGAGAAAGATTTACTCCTCCTATGAACAACTCTCCCGGAATACCTATAGGTTGATGTTGTAACTCTTTATTAAGTATAAATAGTTGTGTATTATCAATAGGTCTTCCAATCGGTATTGAGCGGTAGTTTGTAGTTCTAGACACTTGATGGTATGACACATCAATAGTGGCCTCTGTTGGACCATACAGGTTGTGTAATTGCGCATCTGGACAGTAACCTAAAAAGCCTTTAGCATCATTTACCTTAAGTTCTTCTCCACTGGTAAAAATATTTTTTATGCTTTGCAAAGTATATTCATCCTCATTTTCTGATAAATATGACAGTAATGCATTCAACATTGAAGGAACAAAATGCAATGTGGTAACTTTCTGTTTTTCAATAATTTCACAAATCTTTTGTGGTTCTTTTTCAGCTCCAGGATCTGCTAAAACCAATTTTGCGCCGCACATAGACCACCAAAACAACTCCCATACAGATACATCAAAAACTATTGGTGTTTTTTGAAGAATTACATCATTTTCGTTTAATTGATACTGGTTTTGCATCCAGTTCAATCTATTGACTAAAGAAGTATGCTTAATTAATACTCCTTTAGGTCTTCCTGTAGAACCCGAGGTGTATATAATATAGGCTATATCATCTGGTAAAGCACGGTTTTCATATACATTTGAACACTTCTTTGCCTCTACAGGATTTAAACAATCAATTTTGTCATTAAAATTCTCAAAATGTTCTGGTTTTGTAAAAAGAGCTTTTGCCTGACTGTTTTCTAAAGCGTATTGAATTCTATCGATCGGATGACTTTCAGAAAGAGGAAGATAAATATTTCCAGATTTTAGAACTCCGAAAATTGTAATCATCAGCCCTAATGAACGCTCCATTTGAACGCCAAAGACATTTCCTTTTTCTACGTATTTTTCACTGATAAAGTTTGCTACTTGATTTGATTTTTCATCAAGCTCTTTATACGTCAAATATTTATCATTTATTTGAATTGCAATATTATCAGGATTATTTTGAGTTTGTATTCCAAAAAAGTCGAGCATTGTTTTGTCTGCTGGATAGGGTGTTTTAGTATTGTTAAACTCTTCTAAAATCATCAATTTATCCTTAGAAGAAATCAATTCGATTGTATTGATTGGCTTTTCTTTATTTGCAAAAAGTTCTGAAAGAAGATGAAAATAATGTTCAGCTATCCCTTTGATATATGCTTCATTATATTTGCTACTATTATACTCTAATGTTAATACTAAAGTATCATTCAATTCAAATTTGAATACGAGATCAGGCAGAAGAGCATTCAGTAAATTTTCATCTTGAATTCCTTGCACAACCATTCCAACCGTAGGAATATCTATTAGTTCATCGCTCCCCTTTTGCAAAATTCGATCTATAGCGTAATTACCATAGGCAAAGTCATTTATTAAGTTATCCTTTAAGACCATTAAAAATTCTGGAAATGTTTTATTTCCAAAATCGTTCATACGCACAGGAATTATCGATTGTTCTTTCTCAGAGTTTTTATTCTCGGCATACGTTGGTGTAAATACGCAAATGTCGTTCTGAGAAGAATATTTGTATGCCAAAACTTCTAACCCTGCTAGTAATAGCATATGTTTTGCCTTAGAAGTACTAGCTATTCGGTGCAAGTTTTGAAATAATTTCTCATCACTATTACGCAGTGTATATGTCCCCCGGATTCCTTCTTCAGTGATATCTGAAGGCATTTTATGATCAAAAAAATCATTCCATTCCATTCCTTCTAACCTATTCTTCCAATAGGTTCTTACCATTATATTTTTGTTGGCTTTTATTGCTTCTAAATCTAAATTTGATTTTGCTGACATGAACTTTATTTTTTTAATATATTTCTATAAAATGTATACCCCTATCCATATTTTTAGGGTAAAAAACGGGTAGAATTCACAATGAAGTACTCAATAATTTTTTCTGTGTATTAAAAATCAAAGGCGATTTCCTCTTCTTTTAATGAAGTCACAGCAAACTCATTATCAATATATTGAATAACCTCAGCTTCTATGTCTTTAGAAACCTTAGTGACTAATTCTTTGAACTGTGCTATGATAGTATCTACATCCTCTTTGGTAAAATGAGCCGTTGAGTACTCCATCCTGAAAAACATAGCATCATCGCCTTCACTGGCAAATAATGTAATAGGGTATTTATATGTTGTATTTTCGAATTCATATGAAGAAAAGTTTACCTCATCCAGGTCTACTTTTTTCTCTTCAAAATTTTGGAACACTAACATCACTTCAAACAGACTATCTACAGCTGTTTTTCTACTATTATTGATGTCTTTTACAATGTTTGCCAAATCATAAATTTGTGCACTATTTGCCTGAATTAACAACTGATGAATTTCCTTAACATAGTCTTGAAATTTCATATGTGGTTTTAACGCATACCTAATAGGTAGGGTTTTTGTAAACATCCCCACTGCGTCCTCGAGCTCATCCTGAAGTCTTCCAGAGCTATTAATTCCAATTACAATATCTTCTTGCGCAGTAAATTGATATAGGTATAAATGGAATAATGAATATAATGTAGAAAAAGTAGTAATTTCTTTGCTATTAAAATTATCTGTTATTTTAGCTAGTACATTCTTTTCTATCTTAAAAGAAGTATTCCCTCCTTTATTTATATTTTGATTAGTATCGGTTTTTGCTGTCGGAAAAGTAAGCTTTGGTAGCTCTCCCTCGAAAGTTTTAAGCCAAAACTCTCTATGAGAGATGTAATCATCTGTCATTTTGAATTCGTTTTCCCACTCTGCATAATCTTTATACTGCAATGGCAATGGTAAGAGTTCTTCTTCTTTGTATAGTTTTAATAAATCCGAGAATATATTGTTTTGAGAAATTCCATCACATACAATGTGATGAATATCTACAACCATAATAGTTTTATTTTCATTTATTGTAACAAGACCACAACGTATTAATGGTGCATTTGCCAAATCAAAAGGCCGTATAAAATCTAAGATCTTTTGTTTTGCAGTTTCCTGCGTAGCCTCAATTTCTTCAATAGCAAAGGATACCGAAGTTTTAAGTACTTGCTGCAGCTTTCCTTCTACAAATTTAAATCCTGTTCGTAAGCTTTCGTGTCTATCGATTAATGCTAGAAAAGCATTTTGTAATTTTTGTTTATCGAAATTTCCATTAATAACCCACGACATTGGAAGATTAAATGCTGTACTACTTTTGTCTAACTCATAATTGAAATATATACGTTCTTGAGCAGCGGTTAAATGATAAGCTTCTTTTTCTTCTGCTTTCGTAATGGTGAATACATCATCTTTATTTGCCTGCTTTATGTACTCTGCTTGTTTTTGTATCGTAAGATTATTAAACATTTCGTTAAGCGAAATTCTAACATTATATTCTTTGTAGATCTTTCCAATCAATCTCATGATTGCTAATGAGTTTCCTCCAATAGTATGAAAACTATCTTCTGTCGATATTTCTTTATCCCCTAATATTTCTTTCCAAATTGCCAGAAGTTCTGATTCAATTTTGTTTACAGGAAGTACAATTTCATTGGTTGCTAAATAGTCGAGTAATCCTTTATAATTAACTTTTCCATTATCTAAAAGTGGAAAATCTGTTACTTCAATAACATCAGATGGCATCATATAAGATGGCAAATTATCATTCAGGTACGTTAAAATGGTATCTTTAAAATTTGCTTGATTTGTAGTATTATCTTTTATCACAAATGCTATTAAAGACTCATTACCATGCGTAGAATCGGTTGTTGTTTCTGTTTCCTCATCACCAGAATGTTTTATTACTATGGCATTCTTAACATATTCTGATTGTGTTAATACGTTTTCTATTTCGTCTAATTCTACTCTTATCCCTCTTAATTTTACTTGTCTGTCTTCCCGACCCATTAGATCAATAACACCTCCTGGCATCATTCTGGCTTTATCTCCTGTTTTAAAAGCAAAAGCCTCTCCTAATGTTGGAGAATTTACCTTTAGAAATTTTTCGGCATTTAATTGTTCATTGTTTAGGTATCCTTTTGTTGTATACGGAGTAATAATGTACAGATCACCTGGTACAAATACATTACACGGTTTTAATTTTTCATCTGCAACCAAAAGCTGTGTATCGTTAATTGGCGAACCTATAGGCATTTTTGGCAATTCAACATCTTCTGGCTTAATTTTGTAACAGGTCCTAATCATTGTAGTTTCTGTTGTCCCGTACAGGTTAACGAGCTGTATTCTTGCATCAAATACGGTATACCAATTGGCTAATTCTGACGGAATGATTTTTTCTCCAGACATTAAAACATGAGTAAGAGTTTTAAAGTTATTGGCAGTAATTTGATTATTGTTAAATACTCTAAATAAACTCGGAACACAGTGAATTAAATTAATTTTTGCATCATCGATCCAAGACACCATTTTTTCGGGTGTAAAGAAATCTTCATCGCTTGGTGGAATACAAATAGTTCCTCCTGCCAATAAAGGCGCAAAAACATCTCTTAGAAAAGCATCAAAATAAGGACTAATAAACTGACTAATTCTGGTTCCTGAGGTAATAGAAAAAGTGTCTATCTCCCATTTTAAGAATTGCAATAAGCTACTGTTCTTGCCAATTATACCTTTTGGTTTTCCAGTAGTTCCTGAAGTGAAATATACATAAGCACTGTCTTGCGAATCATATTTTGGATACTGAATGTTTTGATGGTCACTATCGTTATCACAATCCAATATATCTTCTATGAAAATATATTCTATAGATGGATTTTGACTTAGTAACGGACTATCTTTGGTAGTAATCATATACGATAGATTCAAATCTTTTATGATGTTTTCCATTCTATTGTTTGGCATGGTAACGTCTAAAGGAACAATGACTCCTCTAGCATTTAATGTTCCTATGATAGCGTAAATCAGGTTTGTTTTATCTGCCAATTGTAGACCTACAAAGGCTTCAGAAGGCATCTTTTTATTCAATAAAACAGTGGTAATCTTGTTTGCAATTTTCAGCACATTGGTATACGTTACCAGTGCATCCCCATTATCTATAGCTACTTGATTATGATAGGTTTTAAAGCTTTTTATTAGTTCATTTTGAAAAATCATAACAGTGTTTTTTTCAGTTATTATTGTTTATGAATGTTGTTTGTATTTTTTAAGAAGTGAGAAATGATTTCAATTTCTTTCCTTGGTTTATTCTGTTTTATGAATAGGGAACCCCATTGCAACGAGAAACTACTGTAGAAACAGTAGCTTCGCTACATTTTTAAAATAATCTGTTTATGCTAAAGGGTTTTTTTATAAAAGTCTATTGTAAAGACAGGAGGTAATTAAGATTTAAAAAACTTATCTAAAAGCATTCCAAAAGTGATTACAACAATTAATAAATCACTTTCAAAAGGAGCATTGACTGTAAACCCTTTTTGGCTATACTTCTTTTTAAGTTTTTCGATTTCGTCTGGGTTAAAAAATCCTTGTTTCTTTATCAAATCGTATGACAATAGATCATTAATATATTCGATATTCTTTTGTAATAAATAAGGGCTTCCCGGAGCAATGAAATGAAATTTTTCTCTTTCGAAGACTTTCTTTGGTAAAAATCGAGTAGCCATTTGTTTCAAAATATACTTCTCTGTAAATCCATTAAGTTTTAAGTCAGAAGGCAAATGTGTTGAATACTCTATGAGTTCCTTATCTAAAAATGGATATCGTACCTCTACCGAATTTGCCATGGCCATTCTATCACCGTGATCAGAAACCAAATGATCAACCAACCTCATCTTGTAATCGATATATGCTCTTTTATTTAACACATCTCTGTTTTTTATACGATCTGTATTAATTAAAGGGTGATTTAGGCAATTGATTTCGTCGAACGAAGCATTAATATCTGCTGAATATATACCTTTTTTGAGTGAATTAAATTCGGTGTAGTTCCTTTCATAGAAAAAAGATTCGTCTCCCCAGAGTTTTTTTCTCAACGCTCGTTCTTCTGGAGCTATTGGATCTTGAGTGGTATTTAATCCTTTCATTTTATCGAACCTGTATCCCACGTATCCCGCAAAAAATTCATCGGCTCCTTCACCAGAGAGAATTACTTTTATATCTTTCTCTCTAACTGCTTCAGATAGCGATAATGATGCTGTGTTATATGTTTCTTTAATAGGGCATTCACTATGATAAACAGAATGTAGTAATCTTTCGCTAATATCATCATAGAAGAATGTTTTCTGATTAAGCTTTGCATTACTTTGCTCTGCTATTAATTTTTGATAAACAGACTCCGAATATTGTGAGTCTATGAAATCAATAGAAAACGCTTCTTTCTTTATATCGGGAACCAATTGATTTACTTTCGCTGTTATCATAGAAGAGTCTAATCCTCCGCTTAAATATAACCCAGAAGGAACATCGGCTCTTAACCTTAAATTGATAGCATCATTAAATACTTCCTCTAACTCATTTATATAAGCAGTTTCTGGTTTACCGTTCATTTTCATTTCTCCTTCTGGATACATCAAATCCCAGTATTCAACATCTTTTATTTCTCCATAGGCATTGACCAAAAGAAAATGTCCGTTCTCTAAACTTTTAATATCCTTGAACATGGTTCTTGGGCTTACTAATCCCGGAAAAGTAAATACTTGATCCAATCCGGTTAGGTCTACTTGTCTTTTTACCAAAGGGTGCTCTAGGATAGCTTTAATTTCTGAACCAAAAATAAATGTGTTCTCAACAAAAGTGTAAAAAAACGGAATGATACCCATTTGATCCCGTGCACAAAAAAGTCTTTTCTCTTTTGTATCATACAAAGCAAACGCAAACTGCCCATTTAACTTATCTAAAAAATCAGTCCCGTATGTTTCATACAAATGAACAATAACCTCTACATCAGATTCAGTTTTAAAAACATGTCCTGCATTTTTTAGTTCTTTTTTTAATTCGATGTAGTTGAAGATTTCTCCATTACATACTACTAATATCGACCTATCTTCGTTATATATAGGTTGCATACCATTTTCTAATCCGATAATACTTAATCTGGTAAACCCTAATGCAACATTATCAAAAAGTAATGTATCCTGAGCATCGGGACCTCTATGAATAAGTTTATTATTCATATTTTCAATTATTCTATTATCTTCTCCTGAAACCCCACTATCGAATTTCAAAAAACCACAAATTCCGCACATAATTTTATATTGTATTTTTTAATAAATTAATGTTCAAATCGATTTTGAATGACTACAACTCAAAACTAAAATCCATAACTTGATTTTCTAACATAACATCCTGAATTTCAACAGAATCATCTTCTAAAATTGTATTTAATATGTTAGAGAAATACCCCTTTAACACCTCTATCATTTCTTTATCATAAAGTTCTTTACAATAAATAAAATCAATATGCATCTGATGATTGCTTTCGCTTACTTCAATTTTAAATTCATAAGGAGAAGTTCTGGTGTTGTTATTAATTAGTATAGGGTTGAATTTTAATGTCTCTAGCTCCTCATCACCTTCAACTGTATCAGAAACAGCAAAATGCACATCTACTATTGGGTTTCTTACTACTCTTTCTTCTTTATCAACTATATCAACCATCTGATCAAATTGAAAATCTTGATTATCATAAGCTTCAAGTACAGATGTTTTTACTTCTTCTAAAAATTGCTTGTAAGACATGGTAGCGTTAACATCTATTCGTAATGGTAGAATGTTCACAAATGTCCCTACAAGATTTTTAAGAGATGTGTGGGTTCTTCCTAGTACGTCTGTACCAATTATAACATCACTTTTCCCAGAGATTTTTGATAATAGAATATAGTATACTGATAGCAAGAACATGAAATTAGATACTTTGGCTTGCTTTGTTTTCTCCTTTATTCCTTCGTATAAAGAGCCTGTAACATCTAATCTATCTACATCCACATAAAAAGTTCCAACTTCGTTTCGATCTTTACGTGTTAGCAATTCAAGTCGAGGTAATTTGCCTTTAAGTTTATTACTCCAATATCCTTCTTGTTTTTCAATTTTAAGGTTCGAATTTCGTTGCCAAGAAGCATAATCTACGTAACGAGTTGCAATAGGTTCCAGATTTTCTTCAAAATATAATGCCGTAAAATCCTTAATTAAAATATCTAATGAGATTCCGTCGCAAACAATATGATGAACATCTATAAATAAAAGATCCGAAGCTTGATTTCTTTTTAGCAAAGCACAACGAAATAATGAGGTCTCTGATAAATCAAAAGAACGGACAAAGCTTGAAAAAGCATCTTCTACATTAGTAAACAGATCTTCTTCTAACTGCTGAAGTTCAAAACCTACATCTTCATTTACTTTTTGTACCACACCATCTTCTAGTAGTACAAAACTTGTTCTCAGACATTCATGACGATCAATGAGTTTTTGAAATGTCGCTTCAAGTTTTTCTGCACTACTTTCATCACTAATCTCTAAAGCGGTAGAAATGTTCCATCCTAAATCTTCTACATCTAATGATTGCTGATAATACATTCTTTCCTGAGCGGGAGAAGTTGGATAATATTCCTTTTTTTCTACCGAAGGAATGACAATTTCTTTTTGAACTGTCGCCTTTTCAATTACCTGAGCAAGTTTCTGAACTGATGGATTATCAAAAACATCTTTTAAATTGAGCTTTACTGCATTTAATTTTCTAATTGCACTAATCAAAAGGATGACTCTTATAGAATTCCCTCCTAGTTCGAAGAAACTCTTATTTACACTAATGGATTCTTCATCCAATTTTAAAACTTTAGCAAATACTTCTATCAGATTTTTTTCTAGCGTAGTAGATGCAGGAATATAGTCGTTATGAATAGCTGTATCCGGCAATGCTTTTTTATCCAGTTTACCATTTTGTGTTAAAGGCATTTCTTCTAATTGTATAAAATTAGATGGAATCATGTATTCTGGTAAACTCTCTGCTAAATGAGCTTGTAATTTTGAAGAATCTAATTCTTTATTAGCTACATAATATGCAAATAATGTTTGCTCTCCCTGAATTTCTTTTGGTACAACATATACTTCGGTTATTTGATCATACAATTCGATTTGTGTTTCTATTTCTCCCAGCTCAATTCTAAATCCTCTAATTTTCACCTGGTCATCTATTCTTCCTTTATACATCAGGTTACCATCATCTAATTGTATTACAATATCACCTGTTCGGTACATTTTTTTACCTTTCGTAAAAGGATTTACTATGAACTTTTCGTTGGTTAAATCTGCGCTATTCCAATATCCTCTTGATATACCATCCCCGGATAAGTATAGTTCACCTTCAACCCCATTGGGCACTAGATTTAAATAATTATCTAATACATATACCTGCATGTTGTCAATTGGTTTTCCTATAGGTACCGAATTAGTATGCTCCTTAGCATCAAATTGATAAATCATACAACCTACCGTTGCTTCTGTAGGACCGTATTCATTATACTGGATTACTTGATCCGAAAACTGATCATTAATCGATTTTGCCAATGAAGTTTCAAAATTCTCTCCTCCCACAATTAGCTTTTTAGGAGTTGTATTTAATGAAGTGCAGGTGCTATTTTTAATTATTTTTAAATGAGAAGGTGTAAGTTTTATCACGTCTACTTCTTTGTCAAGAAAAACTTTCTCTACCAGTATTTCGTTTTCACTTTCAGGATATAAAACTATTTTATTACCGGTAATTAATGGAGTAAAAACAGATGTAATAGTTAAGTCAAAAGAAATGGAAGTAAATAGTGCAAATGTTGCTTTTTCATTATTCACATACGTTTTTGCGCTCCAATTAATATAATTAGTTAATGATTGATGTTCAATCATCACACCTTTAGGTTTCCCTGTAGATCCAGAAGTATAAATGATATACGCTAAATCAGTATTTTTTACAGAATGACCGAGGTATTGTTTTTCAAAGGAAGCTAGATCCTGTTGTACCTCATCAAGGTTAATCACATCAACATCCAACTCTTTTAACGGGTTTTTATCACAAGTTAAAATCGTTTTTAGATTTGCTCCTTCGATAATAGCATGTATTCTTTCTTTCGGAAGCTTCAAATCTATGGGAACAAACACCGCTCCTGCTTTTAATGTTCCCAGAATAGAAGGTATCAAGTGTTCATATCGATCAAGTAGTATTCCTACAGTATCACCTGTTTTGATATTTTTTTCATGGTGGAGGTATCCATAAATTTGATTCGATTTACTTTGCAGCTCCCTGTAAGTCAAACTTAGATCATTACATTGAAGAGCGATTTGATCAGGTGTATCCTGTACTTGGTTTTCAAAATGTTCTACAATCGTATTCTTTTTCTGATACGCTGTTTTTGTAGTATTCAACAATTTTAGAAGTTCTTTTTCTTCCTTATCCTCTAACAGTTTTATATCAGATAATTTGCAATCAGGGTTAGTAATGATCTGATTAATAATCTTTTTATAATACTTGATAAAGCGTTCTACAGTTTCACGTTTAAAGAGATCATATGAATATTCTAGTTTTAGCGTTAGATGATCTCCATTTTCTACAGCAGACAGTAGAAGATCGAACTTAGATACATTAAGAAACTTTTCATCAACACCATTAAAAACAGTTAATTCTAAATCAGGAATTTTAAGTTGTGTTTCTTCAGTACTTAATTGATACTCAAACATGGTATCAAATAATGGGTTTCTACCTTTTGTTCTGTCTATTTTAAGAGCTTCTACCAGTTCTTCATAAGGATAATCTTGATTATCAAAACAAGCGATCGCCCTTTGCTTTACCTCAGCAAGAAATTCTCTGAATGTATAATTCCCTTTCGGATAATTACGAATTGATAATGTATTTACAAACATCCCAATGACGCTATCAAAATCTGCATGTTGACGGCCTGCAACAGGCGATCCTACAGTAATATCTTCTTGATTGCTTAACTTGGATAATAGTATATTAAATACGGCCAATAAAACCATGTAATTTGTAGCTCGCTCCTTATCAGCAAGTTTAGCCAAACCATCAATTTCTTTTTCTTCTAACTTTATCCAAACTGATTCTCCTTTATTACTTGACTCCAGAGGTCGAACAAAATCTGTAGGCAAATCAGACGGTACAATATCACCAGAGAATTGTTCTAACCAAAACTCTTTTTGATTTGAGATACGCGCTTGTTGTTCTTCGGCATGTTGCCAATGTGCATAATCTTTGTATTGAAGATTTAATGGAGGTAAGTTTTCATTATTATATAATTTCATAAAATCTGAAATCAAAATCCCTTGAGAAATCCCATCAGTGATTATGTGATGCATATCAACCATTAAGATATGTTCTGATTCATTTATTTGAACAAGTCCAACCCTTACTAATGGTGCCTCATTCAAATCAAAAGGACTTATAAAATCATTAATTATAGTAGGGATTTCATCTAAATTCGCCTTAATTTGAGTGATCTCAAAATCATTGTGCTCTTCTATTTTTTGCATTGGCACTCCATTAATCAAGGAAAAAGAAGTGCGGAAACTTTCATGTCTTTCCAAAAGCTTCTCAAAAACCTTGGCAAAACGTGTTGTATCTAAATCACCTACTAACTTTACAATTTGAGGTAAATTATAGGCTAAAGATTCTTTGGCATATTCATGAAGGAAATAGAGTCTTTTTTGTACCGAGCTAAGTTGATAGTACTCATTTTTCTCAGCTTTAGGTATGTTAGTATACTCTTTTGAAGAACTCTCTAATTCGGCTTTTTTTGTACTAATACATTGGCTAACCAAACGTACTGTACCACAATCGAAAAATTCTTTAATAGACAATTCTACATTGAACGCTTTATGAATTCTTCTAAGCATCGTTAGCGCTTTTAGAGAATCACCGCCTATTTCAAAGAAATTATCTTCTATTTCTATAGATTTCCCGAAGAAATCCTCCCATAATTGTATTAGTCCTTCCTCAAGAGAATTTAATGACACATCACTGTCTTGTAGCCTTGTGTCTATAAGAGATGAGTTACTTTCTTCAAGATTTTCTTCAGAATTTCGTTTAACCCAATCGTTTAATCGCAGTTGTAAATCTGTTTTTGAAACTACAATTTGCTGAAGGTCCTTTAATGATAAAACATGTTCAATAGCTTCATATATTTCTGAAACATCGAGACTAGCACCATCTGATGGATTTTCTGAAAAATTCAAGCCATCAAAGTTGACACATAACCAGTTTTTTAAGCTTCCATTAGACAATTTTTCCTTTACAAAATAATCCATAAAACTATTTGCCGAAGCATAGGCAGCAAAGCCCAAACCTCCTAGAATAGATGATAATGAGGATACTACAAGACAAAAATCTAAACTTTTATCTTTGAAGACTTCTTCTAAAACTTTTATACCTATTGTTTTGGCAAAGAATTGGTCTTCAAAATCCTCTTTTTGCAAATGTTCGATCAGGTTAATTGAAGCTCCATGAATAACTCCTGCAGCATGTACAACCCCATTTATTAATCCAGTTTTTTCAATCTTCGCTACTAGCTTTTCAAAGTCATACTTCTCAATGATATCACAAGAATAATATTCTATTTCTCCATTAAATTTTTCAAGTTCCTGATATCTTTCAATTCGTGTTTTAAGATTTTCACTGGTTTCTTTGCTACTTACTATTTTTTTCCACTCGCTTCGGTCGGGTAATTCTGTACGACCAGTGAGTATTACTTTAGCATTAAATTTTTCAAGTAAGTATTTAGAAAGTATATACCCTAAATTACCAAGGCCACCTGTAATTAAATAAGTTCCTTGATTCTTAAATACACTTTCTGTCTTTATATTATCTACATTAATCGGCTCATACGTTTGCGACCATCGATGTGCATTTCTTAAAGCAACACTTTTTCCTGGCTCTTTATATAAGATTTCTTGATATATTCTTTCTGCATCTTTTCTTTTATCCTTTGAGTGTAATGAAACATCAATATGACCTGTACTGATTCCCGAATATTCTTGCGCTATTACTTTTAATAATCCAAGTTGCATTCCTTCTTCAGAATTTCCTTCTTCATTTCCAACAATCGTATGCAAATCATTTGTTAGAACAATAAGTTCTTTTTCTTCCAGATTGAAATAAGCATTTAAACTTTTGATGGTATTAAACAGAGTGTAGAAATTCGTTTCTTCAATTTTATACTCTAATGAGGGTTCATTCTTATCATCAGAAACAGGCCATGCATATACTATTCTATCTGGCTGTATTCCTTTTTCATGCAAATCAGAAAAAAGCTGTTCGATATTTTCTTTACTCTCAGGATTTACGTGGTATGTTCCTGAATCGTCTTTATAAAAATTTTCTCCTCTTTTTACACAAATTACAGATGCTGCATTTTTCTCGAATTCCTCCTGTAAAGATTTTCCAATACCTAATTCATCAATAAATAATAGATTAACCTTATTCTCGGATGGATCAGTATTGATGTTCAACACAGATGTTTTCTTCCAGGAAGGTTCATAATATCTTGAAAAATTATTTCCGTTAACCGACCCCGAGATTTCGGTCATCATTTTATAAGCATCTACATTGGTTGGATATGCCACTTTATCAAATGCGTATGTTGGCAAAGATACTTTAAGGCGTCTCTCATTTTGGTAAAAGGCATCCCAGTCTGGTTCTACTCCTTGTTCCCAAATGCTTCCTAAACTTGATAATAGATAACGTTGATCATTGGCTTCTTCTAAAGAATGCCTTACCAAATTTACAATTGCCTGATCTTTATTTCTTGACGGATTAGATCGTACTAATGAACTTAATACTCTACCCGGCCCAACTTCTACAAATAGAGTTTGGGGTTTTTTGGCTAAATTTTCTATACACTTTGAAAACCTTACTGTACCTCTTAAATGTCTTACCCAATACTCAGGGTTAGTAACCTGATCATCAGAAACCAATTCTCCCGTAAGGTTCGAATAAAAAGGTTTTTGAGGCGAGCTCAGCTCTATTTTACCCAGTATTGAGCGAAATTCTTCTAAAATTTCATCCATCATATGAGAGTGGAATGCATGAGATGTTCTCAATTCTTTACAAGAAAATTCTTTTCGCTCTAAGGTTGCCTTAATTTTTGCAATCTCCTCATGACTCCCAGAAAGTACACATAGGTCCGAACTATTTACCGCTGCTAAAGAAATTGCATTATTTCGTAAAAGATAGGGTTGTAATTCTTCTTCAGATATAGATACACTAAGCATTGTTCCTCTAGCCGCTTTTTGCATTAGTTCTCCTCTCTGTACTACTAAAAATAATGCATCTTCTAATGAAAATACGCCACTCAAACATGCTGCAACATACTCTCCAATACTATGCCCGACCATAACTTCGGGATGTATACCCCAAGAAATCAATAATTGTGCAAGAGCATACTCAATACTAAACAATAAAGGTTGTGCATTTTCTGTATTATTTATTTCGGTTTCATTTTCAGAAAATAAGATACTTTTTAGATCCTTATCTGTGAAACGTCCTAAAATCTCAAAGCTCTTATCCAAACTTTCTTTAAAAACTTCTTCACTATTATATAGATCAAGGCACATATTAACATATTGAGAACCTTGCCCTGAAAACATAAAAACTACATTAGGTTTTCTCTTTTTCGAAATAGATTTATTCGAATGCTCTATTTTTAGATTTGATAATGCATCAGCTACATTTTCTTTTCCTTTGCATACTATAGTCTTTCTGTATCCCAAAGACGCTCGTCCGGTCTGCAAAGTAGAAGCTATATCTGATAATTTTAATTCATTATCTTTTTTAATAAATTCTGAAAACCGTTGTATATTTCTTTCTAAAGCAGCAGTAGTTTTAGCAGAAAACGTTAGTAATTGATAATCTCTACTCGCTGAAGAAGGATCTATTTCTGGAGCTTCTTCAAGTATAACATGTGCATTTGTTCCTCCGATACCAAAAGAACTTACCCCTGCTCTTAAAGGATATTTATCATTTGTCCATTCTTTTAAAGTAGTATTAACATAAAATGGACTTTCTAAAAAGTTTATTTTAGGGTTCGGATTTTTAAAGTGCAGAGATGGCGGAATTACCTTATTTTTTAAAGACATTGCAGTTTTTATAAAACCTGCAACACCTGCAGCAATATCCAGGTGACCAATATTTGACTTTACAGATCCGATAGCACAATATTTTTCTTCACTTTTACCATAAGAATGTGTTAGTGCTTCAACCTCGATTGGATCTCCCAACTTAGTAGCTGTTCCATGCGCTTCGATATAACTAATACTTTCAGGTTCTATCTTCCCCATACTCATGGCTTTATGGATAGCCTGTGATTGCCCATCAATACTTGGCGCAGTATATGCTATTTTATTAGATCCATCATTATTGATTCCGCTACCTTTTATTACAGCATATATATGATCCCCATCTTTAATAGCATCTGATAATCTTTTTAATATGACTACTCCTACACCTTCTCCTCCAATTGTTCCATCTGCATCTGCATCAAATGTTCTGCAATGTCCATCAGATGAATCTATCATTCCTTCTTCATAGAAATACCCTTTCTTAGAATAGTTTTTAATGGTAACTCCTCCGGCAATAGCCATTTTGCACTCACGCAATAATAAGCTCATACATGCTCTTTGAATTGCCACCAATGATGTAGAACATGCTGTGTTAATATGTACCGAAGGTCCTTGTAAATTTAAAAGATACGATACTCTTGAGCACATAAAAGTGATGTCTCTTAAATGAAATGCATTAAAATTATTAACTGCATTATCTAAATTAGATAACAAAGAATATGTCAACCAATTTACATTAGATGAAGCTCCTGCAAAAAGTCCTATTTTATCAGTATTTGTGGTTATATCATAGCCTGCATCTTCTAACGCTTTCCAACAATTTTCATGAAATAGCCTTGCTTGAGGATCCATTAATTTTGCTTCAGAAGGAGTATATCCAAAGAACTCTGAATCAAAGTATTGTTTATCATCTAGATAAGCATTTGCCTTTACATAAGAAGGGTTATTAATATTTTCTTTTTTCTCTCCCTCTTTTAAAAGTTCTTCATCATTAAAAAAGTCTATTGATTCTACTCCGTTTTTGAGGTTCTCCCAAAACTGATCAATATCTGTTGCTCCTGGAAATTGCCCTGACATTCCTACAATGGCAATTTCTACACCGTTATATTTTTTCATATGAAATAAAGGTTATTCTTGTTCGATAAGATTAAACATACTTTCCATTTCCGAAACCTCGTCTTCAGCTGCTTTTTTATAATCTTCTTCACTAGGTTTCGAACTGTTTTTATATGCAATTAATGATGCGATTGATGGATACCGGAACATTTCTGGTATAGAAACCTCCCAATCAAGTTTTTCTTTCATTAAGGAGTTTAGTTTCAATATTTTCAATGAATTTCCACCTAATTCAAAGAAACTCTTTTCTACACTAATTCGATTTATGTGAATCTCCAGGACCTCTGACCAGATCTCTACCAAAGATTCTTCTTGGCTATTAGATGGAGCTACGAAATCATTTTCATGAACCAATAATGGATTGGGTAGTGCTTTCTTGTCAATTTTTCCATTTGGAGTAAGTGGCATTTCATCTAATTGTATAAAAAATGAAGGTTGCATATAACTAGGTAAGTAATCATACAAGTACGTTCTAATGTCATTAGAATCTAATACTTCTGATGCCATATAGAAAGCTGCCAGATATTTTTCTCCTTCTATATCATTACATACTACCACAGATTGCTGAATCAAATTATGAGTATTTAATTGTGATTCGATCTCTCCCAGTTCTATTCTATGTCCTCTTATTTTTACCTGAGCATCCTCTCTACCAATTAATTCTATAGTTCCATTGGCATTCCACTTCGCTATATCACCGGTATTATAGATGATATCGTCTTTCTTAAAAGGATTTTGTATAAATCTTTCTTTGGTTAACTTATCGTTTTTCCAATACCCTTTAGCAACTCCTTTACCACCAATGTAGAGTGTTCCTGGAACTCCAATAGGTACCATCTTCTTATTTTGATTTAGGATTAGGATCTGAGTATTAAGAATTGGAGTTCCTACAGTAACTTTTGTATCCTTTTCAGAAAACTTATGTATTGATGACCAAACGGTAGTCTCTGTAGGGCCATACATATTATAGATGTCTGAAGACATTTTTTCTTGTAATTGCTCTACAAGTATTTTAGGTACCGCTTCACCCCCAAGTAATAATGTCTGTAATGATTCTAAGAATTTTCCTGAACTTCCACCTTCTTGAGTCATTTTTATAAATGACGGTGTAGATTGCATCATTGTTATTGGTTGATGAGCTTTATTCCCTTTTAAGGCAAATAACTGTTTTAGCTCCTCTAAATGAGTTAAACTTTCTAAAACTTTATTATTATCTACCCCAAAGTCAATCAAACATGCTATTTCATCAACACCAATCTTCTTTAGTTTTAAAACCAACTCGCTACATTTGCTTTTTGTACCAATCAGTGAGCTATTTTGGTAATATCGTTTAAATGCATTCTTTAATAAAACCTTCATTTCATCACCATCAATATCATCAGCATTTAATCCAGACTGTTCCATCAGCAATTTATCAACCCCTATTGAAGTTTTTAAATATTCGGTAAATGGCTCCTCAACAATGCTTTCTACTTCTTCAATATCTTCGCCAATAAATGAATGCAACATCACGGCTATTTTTCCACCGTTTTCGTCATGACCATTTTCTACCCGAGCTTGTCTATATAGTTTAATTTTTTCTTCGAGATCTTCTATATTTTGCCCTAATAAATGGGTTAACAAATTAGCTCCGCTCGCTCCAGCACTTTTAAAAGTTTCTGCATTACCACTTGAGGTTATCCATAAAGGCATTTCTTTTTGAATCGGTCTCGGAAAAACTGTAATATCAACTTCTTTTCCTAAACCATTTTCTCTTTTAATAGATTCTCCTCTCCATAATTTTTTCATTACATCTACTTGTTCATGCAAAATTTTGTGCCTCTCTTTATATGAATCTTTAGCTAATGAGAAGTCATTAGGGTTCCATCCAGAAGCAAATGATAATGATACCCGACCGTTAGATAAGTTATCAACTACAGACCATTCTTCTACAATACGTATGGGATCATGTAACGGAGCCACGATACTACCACTTCTTAACTCAACCTGATCTGTAATCATGGCAAGTGCAGCACTTGTAATTGAAGGATTAGGATATAAACCACCAAATTCATGAAAATGTCGTTCGGGTGTCCATACTGCATTAAACCCTGCTTTATCAGCAAATTTTGCAGATTCTAATAGTAAGTTGTATTTATCTGCTTCTTTGTTGTTATAACTAGAAAAGAAAAACAAACTGAAATCCATAGATAAATCCTCTCCGGCCACATATCTATCAAGACCAGATAAAGAAACATTAGAAGGATGTATTACGATCTCTACTCCATTACATATCGTCCAAAAAAGTTCGAGAACAGAAATATCAAATGAGGTACTGGTTACTGCTAACATTGCATCTTTTTCTGTAGCTGGGATACGATCACTAATACCCGCTATAAAATTTACTACATTTTGATGTGTGATAACTACTCCTTTTGGTTTACCTGTCGATCCAGATGTATATATTAAATAGCAGGTATCATCAGGACGTATATGATTAGAAGGGTTCGTTTTCTTCTCATTTACAGTTTGACTTAGATAAACAACTTTTTTATCTATTGTAACTTCGCTCTCTATTTCTTCATCGATCAACAATACTTTAGCGCCACTATCTTGTAACACATACGATATTCGTTCTTTGGGATAAGCCGGATCAATTGGTAAATAAGCAGCTCCCGCTTTTAATATACCTAACAGACCTATTACTAAACTTTCAGAGCGATCCATCATAAAACCTACAACATCATTCTTTTCAATTTGACAAGAATTCTTAAGATAATGAGCTAACTGATTTGATTTTTCATCGATATCTTGGTATGTTAATGTTTGCCCTTCATAAACAACCGCTATCTTGTTAGGTGTTTTTAATGCTTGCTTCTCAAATAAAGACACTACAGTTTCCTGTTCAGAAAAATCTTTTGTTGTCGTATTAAATTCTACTAAAAGTGTTTGTTTTTCTTTTTCTGGAAGTGTTTCTATATCATTAATCGCGATAACCGGATTAGAAGTTACTTCGGATATAATTTCATTGAAATATGAAATAAATCTTTGTATTGTTTCTTCTTTGAATAATTGAGTTGAATACTCAAATTGTAATTGAAGTTCATCTGTAGCTTCATAAACTTGCAAACTCAAGTCAAGTTTAGATACATTATGCTCTGGCTCATATGGTGTAACTTCTAAATTAGAAATTTCTAATGGCTCATTGTCAAAATTCTGATAAGCAAACATGACATCAAACAATGGATTATGATTGATATCCCTACCAAGTTCTAATGCATCAATTAATTCTTCATATGGATATTCCTGATGATTAAATGCATCTAATACTTTAGATTTTACATTTGACAAAAATGTCGTAAAACTAAGATCTCCTTTTGGGAAATTTCTTAATGCCAGCATATTAATAAAAACTCCAACAACAGATTCTATATCTGCATGCTGTCTTCCGGCAACAGGGCTTCCTATAGTTATATCCTCTTCATTAGTTAATTTACTGAGCAGAATATTAAATATCGAAAGTAATACTACATAAAGTGTGGTTTGTTCTTGCTTAGCCAGTCCTTTTAATGCATTCGTTTGTTTGGTATTTAAACTGAAATATGCTACTCTACCTTCATTAGTATTAACAGCGGGTCTGGTATAATCCGATGGTAAATTTAAGCTAGATTGTTTATTTTTAAATTCATCCAACCAATATTCTTTTTGCCTTTGTAATACGAGTTGTTGGGATTTTTCCATTTGCCACTCTACATAGTCTTTATATTGTACAGAAAGCTTAGGTAATTTTTGCTTATCATAAATAGCCATAAATTCCTTAATTAGTATGCTTTCTGAAACACCATCAGTAATAATGTGATGCATATCCACAATAAGCATGTGCTCTTCCTTTGAAATTTTAACTAATCCAACTCTAAGCAAAGAAGGTTCTTGCAAATTAAATGGTCTAATAAATTCTTTAATCGTAGTATTGAGCTTATTTTCTTCGCATTCGTAATATTCTAACTCAAAACTTACCTTGTCATGAACTTTTTGCACGGGATTAGCGCCTTCCATAAGGAATGATGTTCTTAAAATTTCATGCCGTTTTACGAGTTTTTGAAATGCATTCTTAATCCCACTCTTATTCGGCTTACCTTTAATTTTGACTATTTTAGGAATATTATAGGTAACAGCCTCAGGATTAAATTCATGTAAAAAATAAAGTCGTTTTTGTGCAGACGACAATGGGTAAAACTCTTTTTCGGAGGCTTTTTTTACCGGACTGTAGGCCGTTTCTTTGTTTAAACTATCAATGTATTTGGCCAAACTCTGAATTTCGAGGTTATCAAACGCCTCATTCATAGGTACTTTAACATTAAGCTCTTTCTGAATCTTATTTAACATGAGCATCACCTTAATCGAATGACCTCCTAGCTCTAAGAAATTTTGAGTGATCCCAATTTCATCTTCAGCTAATCCTAATAGCTCAGACCAAATTTTTTGTAATACCTTTTCGGTTGTACTTGCTGGTGCTATATATTCTTTCTTTGAAATAATCTCTGGATGAGGCAATGCAGATTTATCAAGTTTACCATTAACCGTCAAAGGGATTTGCTCCATTTTCACAAAATAAGATGGTAGCATATAATCCGGTAATCTTTCTTGCAAGAATCGTTTTAAGTTGATTGATTCTATTTCTTCTTTAGCCGTATAATAAGCAACAACATATTTTTGGTCGTCATTATCCTTAGTTGCTACTGCACAATCATCAAGTTCTGTATATTTTGATAATTGATTTTCTATTTCTCCCAGCTCGATACGATATGCGTTAATTTTTACCTGATCATCTTTTCGCCCAGAAAAAACAATAGTACCATCCGGCATTCTTTTTGCAAAATCCCCTGTTCTGTACATCGTTGTACCAGGCACAAAAGGGTTTTCGAAAAAACGTTCTTTTGTTAATGTATCATTGAACAAATATCCCTTAGCTACGCCTTCTCCTGAGATGTATAATTCTCCCAGCATTCCATTAGCTACCGGATTTAAAAAATCATCTAGTATATAAATCTGGGTATTATTAATAGGAGTACCTATAGAAACAGAAAGACCATTATCTTCGTGGTTGTACTTATAAATCATACATCCAACAGTAGCCTCTGTAGGGCCATATTCATTGTATATTTCTATATTACCATTAAACAATTCATAGATAGCTGCAGCTAAATTCATTGAAAGTTCTTCTCCTCCGACAATGAGTCTTTTTATTTTGGTTCCCTTTGCTATCTGATTTTTTAATACAATACTTTCTTTTATAATTTTTAAATGAGACGGAGTTAATTTTATAGTATCACAGAGGTTATCTTCTATAATTTTTTCTATTAGAACTGTAGTTTCGTCCTCTTTATATACAACTATAGTATTTCCTGTAATTAACGGCGCAAAAATAGATGTAATCGTTAGGTCAAAAGAAATAGACGAGTACAAAGGCATAGTTGTTTTTTCTCCCTGGAAATAATGGTTTGATGCCCAAAATGCATAATTAATTAAAGCTTTATCCTCTATCATTACTCCTTTAGGATTTCCTGTAGATCCCGAAGTATAAATTATGTATGCCAGATCGGTATTCTTTCTTTCTTTATTCTTCTTAGGTTTTTGGGCCTTTATCTTCTTTTGTTCTTTGTTTAAATTCAAAACAGACAAGTCCTTTTCTATAGAAAGTTCATTCTCTCCCCTAACAACAAGGGTATTAATTTTAGAATCAGTAATAATTCTTTTGACTCTTTCTTCTGGATAGCTTACATCTATAGGCACATACGTGGCTCCAGCTTTTAAAACTCCTAATACTGCAGGAATTAGATAGTGTTCTCTTTCTAACATTATCCCAATCAAATCACCTGGCTTGGTATCATATTGATTCGCTAAATACGTGGCAAATTTATTAGCCTCATCATTTAGTTCCCCGAAGGTCATACTTTGGTTTGCCGTTTGCAGTGCTACATGATCGGGTGTTTTTCTAGCTTGCTCTTCGAACAAAGCTGTTATGGTCGACTCGCTCGGGAAATCAGCATTTGTCTTATTAAACTCATACAGATACTGATTTTTCTCTACTTCTGATAGCAAGTTAATATCAAAGAGATTGATCCCTTTGAGATTCAATTTAGACTGTTCCAATGTTTTCTTTATTAAATGTTAATAATTGATTTTTGAGCTTAAAGTGAGTTAAACAACTTCAACTTCGCTAGGCAATAAGACTTGAAGAATCACATGATTCAAATGTGCTAATATGTTTTGTACTGTAGTTTTATCGTACACATTAGCATTATATTCGATTTTAATTTCAATTTCATCATTGGGTACAACTACCAAAGACAGATCGTAATTTGATTGCACAAACATTTCGACATTTTTTACTAAAAAGTCTGTTTTATCCGTGCTCGTTCCTTGATCTTCTAAAACCGGATAATTTTCTACAATAACTATATGATCAAATAGTTCTCTTCCCAGAGTACTATAGGTTTGAATTTCTGACAGAGGGTGGTATTGATGTTGTTCTTTTTCCAGTGCATTTTCTTGCAATTGTTTCAATACGTCTCCCAAATCTTCTCCATCATTATACTTAATCCTTACAGGAATAGTATTGATGAACAATCCTATCATACTTTCTATTCCTTCGATCTCGGTAGGTCTTCCTGAAACAACAGCTCCAAATACTACTTCATCAACATTATTGTATTTGGCTAATAACATTCCCCAGGCACATTGAATAATTGTATTAATGGTTACGCCATATTCTACAGTTAGTTGTTGTAAAAGGCTTGTTTCGCTTTTTTCAATTTTCAAATGTTCAATGGCTAAATCATAATCTTCATCTTTACCAGAACTTAGATTGGTTTTTGGCATTGACACTGGTTGATGATAACCTTCTAAGTAATTTTTCCAATAGCTCTTCGAGATTTGTCTATCCCTGTTTTCCAGCCATTCTATGTAGTTATAATATGAATTAACAAAAGGCAACTCTACTTTTAATCCTTTTTTTCTACTCGAGTACATTTCTCTAAACTCAGATAAAATAGTAGCTGTACACCAACCATCCATTAATATATGGTGATAGTTCCAGATAAGCGTATATTTTTCTTCATCCGTACGCAATACTGTTAACCTCATGAGCAGATCTTTACTAAGATTGAAGTTGTTATGACTTTGATTTTCTTTACACCTATCAACCTCTTTTATAATACTATCTGCTGATACTTCACTTAACAGATCTCTATATTGTACATTTGATTTTCTTTCTTTTAGAACTATTTGTATTGGTCTTTCATAGCCTTCATGAAGAAAAACAGTACGTAAGACTTCATGTCTGGCTATTAATTCATCCATGCTTTCTTTAACAGCTTCAATATCTAATTCTCCATGAATTTCGAACGTCATTTGTCCGAGATAACTTTCTGAATCTGGGTTCATCAAATAATGAAACAACATCCCTTCTTGCATTGGGGATAAAGGATAAATATTTTGAATGTCATAACTTTCTGAAATAGTATCTAATTGATCAAAAGAAAGTTCTTTATACCCAAAATCTGATGGCGAAAATTCTTTCTTACTATAGTTACAGCAGTAAGTAATAAGTTTCTCCAGATTATCTTTCAGAGAAGACATTATCGCTGAGATAGTACCCTGACTGTATTGTTTATCACTATACATCAAGCTCATATTTAGTTTCCCTTCAGTAATAATACCTGCTAGATCCCAATCATAATCTCGTTGTTTTTCGGCAGATACCTCATCTCCTTTGTCTTCTTTTCCAATAGAGAAAGAACTATTAGCGATATCAGCATCAAATTGCCCAAGATAGTTGAAGCTTATCTGTGTCTTATTCTCGGTTTCAATACTATTTTCTGTGAAGTATTTATAAATCAAATAATCGATTCCTTTATTTGGAACTTTTCGTAGTTTTTCTTTTACTTCTTTTACTACTGTACTTAAGTTGTTCTGGTTTGTTTTTTCTATTTGTAGTAAAACCGGATAAAAACTTGTAAACCAACCAACCGTACGGCTTATATTTTCATTTTGCCCTAAACTTTCTCTTCCATGGCTTTCTAAATCAACGAGAAGATCGTTGGTATCAAAAAATTCACTATACGTCCACAAAAATGCTGTTAATAAAATATCATTTATCTGAGTTCCAAACGGGAAATGAACTTCGGATAACAGTTTTGAAGTCACTTCTTCGTCTAACTGAAATTGTTCAATAGCTTTATACTTAAATAAGTTACCTCCCTTTGGATAATCTCTTTTTAATATAGAATGTGGTTTTTGTAATTCTTGGTTCCAATAGGTTTTTGCTGATTTTATGGTATCACTTTTAGAATACTCGAGTAGCTTATTAGTCCAACTTTTAAAAGAATCTGTTTTTAAAGGTAATTTAAGAGCTTCCTTATTTTTTATCTGTTGATACAATGTTTCAATATCTTCGAATAAAATGCGCCAAGAAACTCCGTCGACTGCTAAATGATGTATTACAATCAACAAGCGACTTCCTTTATCCATTTGAAATAATCCTAAATGCATTAAAGGGCCGGTCTGTATGTTAATACCTGATTGTATTTTTTTACTTTCAGATAACAATACCGCCGAAGCATCTTTGGCGCCTCTTAAATCAAAAACATGTAACGAAACCGGAGATTCATCAGTGTCTAAATAACAAGATGTTGGTTCTTCGGTATTTTCTTTATAAACTGTTCTTAAAACATCGTGGTGTTCTTGAATCTTGGTAAAAATTAATTCAACCTCGTTTTCAGTTATACCATCACAAAAATCAAGCAATACAGATTGGTTGAAATGATTTCTTTCTGTATCATTATTTTCAAAAAACCATTGTTGAATCGGACTTAATATTGCATCACCAGTAACAGGTGATTGATCTGATTGCTGCTGTGTTTTTTTCAGTTTTGTTGCTAAGTTTTTAATGTCTTTACTGGTAAGAATTTCTTTTACCGATACTTCATATCCCAAAGACCTAAGTCTGGAACTTATTTGTATAGATTTAATGGAATCTCCTCCTACCAAAAAGAAATTATCGGTGATTCCTATGTTTTCTGTTCCCAGTACTTTGCTCCATACTTTGGTTAATATTTCCTCTTCTTGGTTTGTAGGTGCTACATATTCAGAAATATTTTCTGCAGGTTCGGGCATTAATTTTCTATCCAGTTTACCATTAAGAGTGTATGGAAATTTTTCCATTCTCATAAAATATGAAGGCACCATGTAGTCTGGTATTCTTTCTGACAGAAAGCTTCTTAATTGATTTACGTTTAAATCAACATCTGAAATATAATAAGCAACAAGATACTTTTGCCCCTCTTTTTCTTTTATAATTACTTCGGACTGCTTTATATCATTATGGGTTGTAATGTGATTACTAATCTCCCCCGGTTCTACTCTAAAACCTCTAATTTTTATTTGATCATCCTTTCTTCCTGTAAGTTCAATAGTACCATCTGGAAGCCACTTTGCTACATCTCCGGTTTTGTACATTTTTTCGTACGTACCGAAAGGATTATTTACAAACTTCTCGTCTGTTAACTCCTTATTATTGATATACCCTTTGGCTATTCCTTCTCCGGCGATATGTACTTCACCCTCTACTCCTAGTGGTAACAAATTAGATTGATTATCTAATATATATATCGCAGTATTGGATATTGGTTTACCTATGTTTGAGGTGGTATGAACATCTAGTGTTAAATTATGGGTAGAACCTATCGTGGTTTCTGTTGGACCATATTGGTTCTCAAGACTTATCGCTGGTAAGATCTTTTTACTTTTATTAATTAAATTGACACTTGATTTTTCACCTGCCAAAACAACAAAACGAATTTGATTAGGGTGTCCTTGAGCCTCTATTTCATCTAATACCTCGTTATACAATCCCGGAAGCATGGCAAAATTGGTTACCTTCTTAGTATTAATCAAGCCTGTGATATATTGTGTATTTAATTTTAATTCACGGGGCACCGTAATCATTGCACCTCCAGAAAGTAGTGCTTGATAAAAATTAGAACCAAAGCCATCAAAATGGTATGATATTAATTGTAATGTTACATCTTGAGTAGATAAATTATGATAATCTATTCCCCAAAGTGCATAATTTACAATCCCTCTATGTCTAATTTCGACACCTTTTGGTTTCCCTGTAGTACCTGATGTATAAATTACATATAACAAATCATCTAGATCAATATTTTTTGCTTCTACAGGTGGTCTATCTACTTCATGAACTTCACCAATTACAATAATTTTGTCTTCTTCAATTATAGAAGATTCTGCTTTTTGATCTTCGTAGATTTCTTCTTGCATTAGCAAAAGACTGGCATCACAATTGGATAAGATATATTGCTTTCTGTCGTCTGGATCCTCTGCAGATAAAGGAACATAAGCGTAACCTGATTTTATAACTCCCAATAGACATACTATCATCTCTATAGAATGATTGAACAGCAATCCTATTTTGTGATTGTTTCCTGAAATTTTCTCATGAATTCTTTGGGCTATTGCATTTGCCTTTCTATCTAACTCTAAATAAGTTAGTTCTTGTTCATGATGAATTAAGGCTATATTATTTGGATTACTTTTTACTTGTTCTGCAAACAATTCGGCCACATTCTTCTCTATATTAGCTACCGTAGTAGTATTAAACTCCACGAGTACTTTTTCTTTTTCTTCCTGAGACATAATATCAATATCAGAAAGTAATACCTGGTGATTATCAATAATGACAGATACAATATTTTTAAAGTAAGAGACAAATCGTTGAATAGTTTCTTTTTTAAATAGCTCTGTAGAAAAAATGAGTCTAAGGAATAATTGATCTGCATCATCAACAGCTAAAAGTGTCATATCAAACCTCGAAGAAGTATGATTAAACTGCTCTGGTTTAAAAACCAAACCTTCAGTTTCATTTTTGGCCTCTTCATAGTTTTGGTATACAAACATTACATCAAAAAGAGGATTTCTACTACTGTCTCGGGCTATTTTTAGTTCGTTAACCAACTCCTCAAAAGGATATGACTGGTTTTTAAAACATGCTAATGTTTTGTCTTTTACTTCTGACAAAAATTCCTCAAAAGATTTTTCTCCTTCTGGATAGCTACGTAAACAAACGGTATTAACAAACATACCTATCAAGTTTTCGAGATCTGCATGTTGTCGACCAGCAACAGGAGTTGCGACGATGACCTCTTCTTGACATGTTAACTTACTAAGCAATACATTAAGAATAGCCACTAGAACTGTATATACAGTTGTCCCATCTGCGCTAGCAATATCTTTTAGTTTTTTAGTCTCTTCTTGTCCTATTTCAAAACGAATAAAATCTCCTTCATTATTTCTCTCTAATGGTCTAACAAAATCGGTAGGCAGCTCTAAAGGCTCCAAGTCTCCTGAAAACTCATTTAACCAAAAAGATTTCTCCTCGTTTATACGTGTCTTTTCTTCTTCACTATTTTGCCACTCGGCATAATCTTTATATTGTAGTTTTAATGGTAATAAACTCCCTTTATTATACAGCGTATTAAACTCTTCTCTTATTACAAACCTAGAGACACCATCCATAACGATATGATGAGAATCCATAATTAATAAATGCTCTGTTGGACTCTTTTCTACCAACCCAACTCGTAATAAGGGTGATTTCTTATCTGTCAAATCAAATGGGCGAATAAATGATTTTACGACTTCATCCAATTGATCTTCACGATACTCTAAAAATTCAAGCTTAAAGTCATATTCTTCAGATACTTCTTGCTCTAATTCATCACCCATAAAGGCAAAAGAGGTTCTTAAACTTTCATGTCTTTGAATGATTTGTCTAAATGCATCTTCAATTTTCTTTTTGTTTATCTCACCTAGTACCCATAGCACTTCGATTTCATTATATAGTGTACTCTCTATATCTAATGCCTGTAACAAAAACATTCTTTTTTGTTCTGAAGACGTTGCATAGTATTCTTTAGGTGAGGTATTAGGAATTGTAATGATCTGATTATCATTTCCAATTTCAGATAATTTACTTATTATTTCATTGATTGTTGGATATTGATAAATGTCATTAATCGCAAGGTTTGACCCAATCTTTTGATTTATCCGAGCTGCTAAACTCATTGCTTTTAAAGAATCTCCGCCTACCTCAAAAAAGTCCTCGGCAAGGCCTATTTGCTTACCAAAGAAATTAGAATATATCTCTTTTAAAGTTTTTTCTAAATCATCAACTTCGTTTACAATAGTATAATCTACTTCTCCAGAGGTCTCGGTTATATTGTTTTTAAATTCTTTTAATCGCAACCTTTGAGAGGCCATTACTTTTTTGAGATCACCTGGAAATATATTGAATGTAGATTCTTTATTTTCAAGACATCTGAAGAATAATTCAACTCCTTTCTGCGGAGTTATAGCATGGTCAATTCTCGAATTGATTTCGGCTATATCTTCAATATGATCTTGCTCTCTAACTGCATTTACTGTTAGTCCTACATCATACCAATCACACCAATTAATTGTAAATGCATGAACTCCCCATTGTTTTTTTGCGTATTGTGCATAGCTTTCAAGAAATTCATTCCCTGCATTATACCCAACTTGACCAAATTTTACTTGATAAATAATGTTCCCGATGGAAGAAAATAAAGCTAAAAAATCCAGGTTCTGAAACTTTAAATATTTCTCGAATAATACGATCCCATGAATTTTTGATGCGCTATATTTTATGAAATCTTCTTTTGATCTATTTAAAATAATTCCTCCATAGTCTACTTCTCCAGCAGCCCAAACTAAACCATTAATTTGTACTTGGTTCTTTACTAATTTTTCTGAAAAATCTTTTACGTTAGACTCATTGGCTACATCTAACTGATGTAATTCAACGATAGAACCTAAGTTTTCTATCTTCTGAATTTGAATAATCTTTTTACTGATTTCATCATCGTTACCTTGCGTTTTTAGCCACTTGTTCCAATTTTCTTTTTTCGGAAAATCATTGCGATGTACTAAAATGAAGTTCCCTTGAATTTCAGAACTCATTTGAGCAACTATTGACAATCCCATACCTCCTGTACCGCCTACAATTAGATAAGTTCCATCTGCAGTTAAGCTTACATTTGACACCGTTTTTTCATTGGTAGAAAATGGTTCTATATCCTTAAACCAACGTTCTTTATATCTGTATGCTACACAAACATCTTCTGTCTCAAAAAACATTTCATTGATAACTTTTTCTGCATAGTCTGTCTGTTCATCTTCAGAAGTAAACGGATATGGAATATCTATAACCTTACACTGAAGTGAGTTGATTTCTGAAGGAATAATTTTTGCAGGAGAAAGTATTGTAGCTTTTAGAGGATCTATATCATCATCTGTCACAACTTTAACCAAGTGATTGCCTAAAATCGTTATTTTTACTTCTTCATTGCTCTGGTAATTAGCAATAGTTTTGGTGATATAAGATAATCCTAGATAGTTTTTATCTAGTCCTTTCTCAACTGCATTATAATCCAGAAGCGTATATTTTTCAGAAAGGGGCAAGCTATAAATAATTTCATCTGCTTTAAATTTGATTTTTTCTAGTGCACTCCATAATTGTGTGATATGATCTAATACGGATATATTAACCTCAAATAATCCATCATTAACCTTCTTAAATTGCTTACCGTGTTTTACCTGAATTATATTTTGACGTTTTGTTATTAGCTTTTGGCTTAAAATAGTACTAAACTCTTCTGTTCCGGTAAATAGTAAGAAATTAGATTTTTTATTCTCCAGCTCTAGTGCCTCATTGGGAAGAATTGAACGTTTCCAATTATATAGATTAATGAGTTCAGTTTGATGTGTTCCTGCTTCATTTGTATCCGTAAGCAATTGCTTGCTTAGTAATTTGTTTAAGTCAAAATCAGTAGTGTATTCTTTTCTATCAAAAGCATACGTAGGTAATGATATTTTATATCTTTCTTCTTTACCGTAAAATTGTTTCCAATTAATTTCTACTCCTCTTTCCCATAGTTGCCCTAATTTTTCGAGAAGATACTTTTGATCATTAATTTCCTGTTTTACGTGTCTTACTGTGTTGATAGTGTGATGACTATTCGTTTTGTTCTTATTTTCGTTAACATAATTACTCAATGCTCTACCGGGCCCTACTTCTATAAAGCAAGCATCCCCATGGGTTAATAAAGTGTCAATTCCTTCTTTAAAGTACACCGTGTTTCTAAGATGTTGAGTCCAGTAGGAAGGTTCTTGAACTTCTTGAGAAGAAACAAATTCTCCTGAAAGATTTGATATGAACGGAATTTTTGGTGACTTGATATTTACCTTCTTCAGTTCTTTATCAAAATCAGCTAATACAGAATCCATCATTCTAGAATGAAATGCATGTGACGTATGTAATTTTTTAGAAGAAATTCCTTTGTTTTCTAAGGCCTTCTGGAAGTCATCGATATCTTCAATAGTTCCCGAAACAACAACCGCATTCTCGCTATTTACTACCGCTAAATCAATTGTATCATATGTTTCTAGTAGAGTATCAACCTGATCTTTGCTCGCATTAATATTGAGCATAGTTCCTTTACTGGCTTTACTCATTAGCAATCCTCTTTTTATCACTAATCGGATAGCATCTTTTAATTCAAAAACACCACTTAAACATGCCGCAGCATATTCACCTATGCTATGCCCAATCATATAATCTGGAGTTATTCCCCAATTCATCAACAGTTTAGCTAATGCGTACTCTGTAAAGAACAAAAGAGGTTGAGCATATTCTGTTTGATTGATCTTTTTAGAAGGTTTATCTGCATCTGAAAACAATATTGAACGTAAATCGATGCTGGTATATTCTTGCGCATGTTCTAAACATGTATCAATCTCTTCTCTAAATATATTTTCGGTAGTATAAAGCTCCTTGCACATGTTAACATACTGTGTACCTTGTCCAGGAAACATGAAGACAATATGTTGTAATTCTTCCTGATTATTCGAAGAAGCTGGTGCTAATGATGATATATTTTCTAATTGTTCAAGAGTGTTGTTTATATTTTCGCAAATAATTGTTTTTCTGTATTTAAAACGATCTCTACCTGCCTGTAAAGTATATGCTGCATCAGCAAGATTTATCTTTTGATTTTTACTAAGAAATTTTTTAAGTTTTTCTACATTTCCTTGAAACCCTGAAATGGTTTTACCAGACAGTGTTAATAACTGATAATCTCTACTATTTTCAGAAAGTCCTTTTGAAGGAGCTTCTTGAAGTACTAAATGAGCATTTGTGCCTCCAATACCAAAGGAACTAACCCCTGCTCTTAAAACATCAGATGTTGTTCCCCATTGTTTTAATGCATTGTTAACATAGAAAGGGCCATTAGAGAAACTTATTCCTGGGTTTTGTTTAGTGTAATGTAGACTAGGAGGTAGTTCTCTGTTCTTTAAAGCAAGAACTGTTTTTATGAACCCCGCTACACCAGCCGCCGAATCTAAATGACCAATATTAGACTTTACCGAGCCTATTGCACATTCATCTTTATTACCTTTACCAAATGCTGTATTTAAAGCTTCAACTTCTATAGGGTCGCCCAATGCTGTTGCTGTTCCATGAGTTTCAACATAGCTTATACTATTAACATCAACTTTAGCCATTGCATGGGCCCTTTTTATAACCTCGGTTTGCCCTTGAACGCTAGGAGCTGTATATCCAACCTTACCACTTCCATCATTATTTATGGCAGTTCCTTTAATAATAGCCTGAATATTATCTTTATCCCTAATGGCATCTTTAAGTCTTTTTAATACAACAACTCCAGCTCCTTCTCCTCCTACAGTACCACTGGATTGAGCATCAAA
This sequence comes from Aquimarina penaris, assembly GCF_040786285.1. Lineage (NCBI taxonomy): Bacteria > Pseudomonadati > Bacteroidota > Flavobacteriia > Flavobacteriales > Flavobacteriaceae > Aquimarina > Aquimarina penaris. The sequence continues at coordinate 38,576 of NZ_JBFMKQ010000007.1, read as the reverse complement.
AGGTCTACATTTACCATCTTTAGAGTGTATCATTCCTTCTTGATACAGATATCCTTTTTTAGAATAGTTTTTAACATTTACACCCCCTGCCAGTACAACATTGCATTCTCCTAATAGCAAACTATTGCAAGCCTCATGTATGGCAACTAATGACGAGGAACATGCAGTTTGGATAAAAACAGCAGGGCCTTTGAGATTTAATTTATATGACATTCTTGAACTTAAGAAAGTAGCATCCCTTAAATGCGAAGCCGTAAAACCATCAACAAATCCACCTTCAGGAGGATTCTGGGTAGTATGTAATATCCACGGGATATTTGGGTATCCTGCAGAAAAAACGCCTACTTTTAGAGTACGATCTTGCAGGTCGCACCCACTATCTTCAAGGGCTTCCCAGCAACATTCATGATATAGCCTTACTTGAGGATCCATCAATTCGGCTTCATGTGGAGTATATCCGAAAAATTCTGAATCAAAGTATTTTTTATTTTTCAGATATGCATTGGCTTTAACATAGGAAGGGTTTTTTAACAGTGATTCTTCTTCTCCTTCTTCTGCAACTTCTTCTGCTGTAAAATCACTTATACAATCTTTACCATTCTTTAAATTCTCCCAAAACTGTTCGATATTATCAGCTTCAGGAAACTTACCTGCCATGCCGATTACGGCTATTTCTAATCCTGTATATTTTTCCATAACTACTTTTAAAACTGATTTAATAAATTTATGGTGTCGTTCATGAGTTCAAAATTTCCCATATCTGTTTCTTCTTCAGATTCGACATTGTTGTTAGTTTCATTGCCTAAGAATTGGGCAAGCATTGATATTTCGGGGTAAGCAAAAACTTGAGCCACTGTTATTTCAACTTCAAAAGTTGAATTTATTTTGTCTACCATTTTCATTAGTTTTAGAGAATTCCCTCCGATGTCAAAAAAGTTACTGTGTATTCCAATTTTCTCATTCTCTATCTCCAATATGTCTGACCAAATCTTTACCAACCCTTTTTGAATCTCATTTTTAGGTTTTGAAGATGCTGTAATATCAGCGAGTTTAGGCTCGGGTAATGCTTTGGTATCTAATTTCCCATTTGAAGTTAATGGGATTTCTTCAAGCTCAATAAAATACGATGGTAGCATATAGTCTGGAAGCTTATCTAACAGAAAATGTCTTAGTTCATTTTCATCCAGATTATCTATTGATTTATAATATGCAAGAATATATTTATCTCCCGACCGCTCTTTAACTGTAACCACGGCCTCATCGACTTTTGGATGAGTTAAAAGCTTATTTTCTATTTCTCCTAGTTCTATCCTATATCCTCTAAGCTGAATTTGATGATCTATTCTTCCCATATACTCTAATTCCCAAGAATCTAAAATTCTTGCCAAATCTCCAGATCTGTACAATTTTTCTTCTGGGTTATATGGATTAAGTATGAATTTTTCCTTTGTTAATTCTGCTTTATTTAAATATCCTCTAGCCACACCACTTCCTCCTACATAAAGTTCTCCTATGACTCCTTTGGGCACCAAATTCTGATATTTATCTAATACGATGGTAGATAATGTAGAGATCGGTTTTCCTATATTGCTTATGTTATTATGGATTTCGTGTTCGGTAATTTCCTTATACGTAACATGAACGGTAGTTTCTGTTATACCAAACATGTTTATTAATTTTATATCAGGATATTTTTCTTTCCATTGTTTCAGTTTTCGAGGGTTTAATGCCTCTCCGCCAAAAATCACATAACGCAATTCGAGTGATGTATCTAAGCATGATAATTCTGCTTGAATTAAATTATAAAAAGCACTAGGTGTTTGATTTAAAACAGTAACCTTTTCTTGTTTTAAAATATTGAGATATGCTTTTGTGTCTTTAGCAATTAATTGCGGAATAATAATTAGTTTTCCTCCAAACAATAGTGCTCCATATATTTCCCAAACACTAAAATCGAAGCAGTGGCTATGAAACATCGTCCAAGTGTCATTCGAGGTAAAATCAAACAATGGTTTTTCATTAAAGAATAACCGAACCACATTATGATGTTCTATCATCACACCTTTAGGATTACCAGTAGTTCCAGAGGTATAAATTACATAACACAGATCCGAAGGACTACCAACATTGTTTATGGCCAAATCTGCAGTGCTTATAGTTTTTTCAAAGGCTTGCTCTATATACAGTACCTGCAAATCTGCGTTCAGTTCATTAACCTCATCAAAAGCCGTAGTTGTTAGAATTAAAGATGTACCGCTATCTTGTATGATATATTCTTTCCTGTCTTTAGGATAGTTTATGTCTATTGGAAGATACGCTCCACCGGCTTTAAGAATTCCAAGCATACCTATTATAGTATCAATGGACCTGTCCATTAACAATCCTATAATGGTATCACTTTTTACTCCAAATTCTGTTAGAGCACAAGCAACCTGACTACTTTTTTCATTCAATTCTTCATAGCTAATCGCTGAATCTCCACACTTAATGGCTATCTGTTTTGGGTTTTCATCTACTTGTTTTAAAAACAGATCAATTATGTTCAGATCTTTAGGATAGTTAATTTGTGTATTGTTGAGTTTTTGTTGAAGAACATTCTTTTCTTCTTCTGAAACCAACCTCAAATTTGTAATACAAGAATCTTTATCAATTATTAATTGTTCGATAACATTTTCAAAGTGAGATAATATCTGATGTATTGTAGTTTCGCTATATACATTTTGATTATAATCTATTTGAACTTGAATTTCTTCTCCAGGTATAATGATTACATTAAAATCATAATTGGTTTGTTCAAAAATGTCTACTTCGGTAACCGAAAAACCATTTTCATCATCCTCTACTCCTTTTATATTATCTGAAATCGGGTAATTCTCAAAAACTACAATATGATCAAACAATCCATTTCCTAGCTCGCTCAGCTCCTGAATATCTAATAATGAGTGGTAATGATGTGGTTCGCTCTCAAATGCCGAGGCCTGAGTCTTTTTTAACAACGTTTCTAAGGTGTCTTTTTCATCATACCGAACTCTTACAGGAAGGGTATTTATAAAAAGTCCTACTACATTTTCAATTCCGGCGATTTCAGATGTTCTTCCCGAAACAACATTGCCAAATACTACGTCATCTACATTGTTATACTTGGCTAAAACTACTCCCCAAATGGTTTGAAAAATAGTACTTAATGTAACCGCATTACTTTTTGATATTTTTTGTAAAACATTTGTTTTCTCTTTGCTTAGAAGATGTTTGCAACTCACTAAATCGTAAGATTTTAAAGCATTAAAATCTACATCTTTCTTCGGTAAAGAAGCCAAATGCTGGTAATTTTCTAGATATGTTGACCAGTATTCTTTAGATTGATCCTTATCTCTTGATTCAAGCCATTTTATATATTGAGAATATTTTGGAGAAGGCTCAAGTTTTACAGGATTATTTTTACTGAACCCTAAATAAAGATTTTTAAAATCATTCCATAAAATCGAGGTACACCAACCATCCATAACAATATGGTGGTGAGACCAAATCATTCTATATTCTTCTTTCTGAACTTTAAGAAGAGTTACACGCATTAATATATCCTCGGATAAATTAAACCCTTTTGATTTGTCTTCTGCTATATATAAATTAACAACTTCATCAATTGATAAACGCTCACATTCTTGTTGAATATCTTTATAAATGAAGTCTAATTTTCTTTCTTTTAAAACAACCTGTATTGGATTTTCTAAATTTTTATGCAAGAATATTGTTCTAAATACCTCATGGTGCTTTACCAAGGCCTCCATACTTTTTTCTACTGCTGTCGTATTCAGGTTGCTTGTAAGACTCAATATTTTTTGATCGAAGTACACCTTAGATTCAGGTTCTAATACCGAGTGAAATAGCATCCCCTCTTGGGTTGGTGCCAAGGTGTATATATCTTCTATCTCAAAGTTGGTTTGAATATGATTAAGATCATCGATAGGTAACTCACTGTATGTTAAATCTGAAGGAGTCAACGTTACCTCATTACGCTGACAACAGTGATTTATAACATCTTTTAGACTTTCTTCAAATAACTCTATAAAAGAAACTATGGTTTCTTTTTGATACTGTTGTGTACTATAAACTAATTCTAGTTTTAGTTTTCCTTCAGAAACCCACCCAATAACATTCCAATCATAGTGTTGCTCCATGTTCATGGAAATCTCATCTCCTTTGCTCTCATTCAGCATGTGAAAATTTTCATATGCCGACTCAAATTGCCCTAAATAGTTGAAACTAATACCTGCGTTGCTTTTTTCCTCTAAAGGAAGTATATCGGTGTATTGTGTGATCAAATAATCTACCCCTTTATTTGGTATAGTTCTTAACGTTTCTTTTATATTTCTTATCACATTCGAAATATCTTCACCTCTTTTCTCTAACAAAACAGGATAGATACTTGTAAACCAACCCAACGTACGACCTACATTAATTCCTGGAACAATTTCTTCTCTTCCATGCCCTTCTAAATCAACCCATATATCATTGAGGTCAAATTTCTTGCTTACGGCTAATAAAAATGCCGACATTAAGAGTTCATTTATTTGTGTTCCATATGCAGCATGTGCTTCCGTTAGTAATTGCTTTGTCTCAAGCTGATTTAATTCTAATATCTCGCTACCATGGTTCTTATAGATATTTAGACCATCAGGAAAGTCTCTTTTGATGGTTGAGTTTTCTTTTCTTAATTGAGTTCCCCAATATGATTTGCCTTTTTGATAGCTTTCACTATTCGTATATTTTTTGACTGCTTTTGACCAATTTTTAAAAGAATCCGTCTTTAAAGGAAGTTTAAGAGAACTATTATCTATGATTTGGCCATATAAGGTATCTATATCTTCTAACAAAATTCGCCATGAAATTCCATCTATAACTAAATGATGTATCACGATGAGCAAGCGACTTTCGGTCTTAGTCTGAAATAACCCTAATTTTAGTAAAGGACCATCGTCTAAATTTATCTGAGATTGCAAATCATTTGCATGATAAAGGATCGTCTCCTCAGGGTTTTCTAATAAAGTTAAATCATATTCCTTTATATCAACCTTTATAGTATCCTCTTGATTTTGTTGATGGATATTTTCTCCCTCTTTCTTAAAAACCATACGAAGAGCATCGTGATGAGTAAGAATTTCAGAAAATATTTTTTGAACTGTTTGTACTGTTACTTTTGAATCAAAACTCAGTACAGACGATTGATTAAAATGATGTTGATCAGTTTCAGATTTATCAAAAAACCATTGTTGAATTGGACTTAGCACTACTTCTCCAGTAACTGTCGATTGATCTATCGGAGTTGTTAAAGGTTTAGTTACAGAAGCCAACGCTTTTATAGTTGGATTTCTAAAAATATCCTGAACTGATACCTCAAAACCATCAGCTCTCATTTTTGAACTTATTTGAATTGATTTTATAGAATCTCCACCAATCAAAAAATAGTTGTCTGTAGTACTGATTACAGAAACTTTCAACACATCAGACCAATGCTTAACCAATAATTTTTCTATGGTAGTCGAAGGTGCATGATAATCATCAACTACTAAGGAATCTGCCTCAGGCAGTTTCTTATAGTCTAGTTTTCCATTTGAGGTTAGTGGTAATGCCTCTAGTTTTATATAGTACATTGGAAGCATATATGCAGGGAGTTTCTCTTCTACATATTTTTTTAAGCTATCGATAGCCATTTCACTATCTGATAAATAATATGCTACCAGTATCTTGTTATTGTCTTTCTCTTTAACGGCTACTACCGATTCTTTAATTTCGGGATATGCAGAAAGTACATTCTCAATTTCTTTTAACTCGATTCTATAACCCGATATTTTTATCTGCTCATCTATTCTACCATAAAAAAGAATATGATTGCCTTTCTCCCTTATAGCATAATCCCCTGTTTTATACATCTTTTTACCGGGGTTAAATGGGTTTTGAATAAATCGTTCCTGCGTTAGATCTTTTCTACCTAAATATCCTCTTGCTAAGCCTCCTCCAGCTATATATAATTCTCCTTTTACCCCAACCGGAACAGGGTTCATATTAGGATCTAGAATATAAATCTGAGTATTATTAATCGGGTTACCTAGGGATACCGATCCAGTGTTTAGAGCAGTATCAAAATCATAAACCATACAACCAACGGTTGCCTCTGTTGGCCCATATTCGTTATAAATTTTTATATCGCCGTTGAATTTTTCTATAATATCTTTAGCCAAATGATATTCTAATTCTTCCCCTCCTACAATTAGTTTTCGAATATTACTTGTTGCAGGATCAAACAAATCATTATCTCTAATTATTTTTAAGTGTGAAGGAGTTAACTTAACGATGTTAATTCTATTATCCTTAAGTACTGCATCAATTGGTAGTTGATTAGATTCTTCTTTATAAACTATAATGGTATTTCCTGTTATTAACGGTGTAAAAATCGATGTAACTGTTAAGTCAAAAGAAATAGAAGAATATAATGGAAAAGTGAGCTCTTCTTCATTCACATAATACGTTGCAGCCCAGTAAATATAATTTAGCAAAGTAGCATGCTCTATCATAACTCCTTTTGGAGTTCCTGTTGATCCAGAGGTGAAAATTACGTAAGCTAAGTCATCTTCCAGAGTATTTTCTTGCGATAAAACATTTATTTCAGGAAGACTTATCATTAGATCTTGCACATCAATTATCTGAGAAGTTGTGCTTAATGCTGAATCTAATTCCTTATTCTCTGTAACTAAAAGTGCTAATTTCGATTGTTCTAGAATATTATTAATTCTACCAACCGGATACGTAGGATCAATAGGTACATAGGCAGCTCCTGCCTTTAGAACACCTAAAATTATTGGAACTAAATTAAAATCTCTTCCCAGCATTAAACCAACCAATGCTCCCTTTTGAATTCTTTTTTCTTGTTTTAGGTAGGCCGCAATTTTATCGGATAAATCTCCTAATTCTTGATAAGTCAATTGTTCTGACCCACATAGTACAGCAACTTTATTAGGAGTTGATACTTGCTGTTTGGCAAAAAGAGAGAGTACCGTTTCTGATTTTGGTAGTTCTGCTGCAGTTTCATTAAATGTCTCTATTTGCCAAGCTTCCTCTTTTTTACTTAAAAGCCCAAAAGAATGCACTGGTAGAGTAGGATTTTCCTGAATTTGATTCAATATTCTTTCTAAAGAAATTGAAAATAAATTTATATGGTCTTCACTAATTATTGAAGGTTGGTAGATCAATTCTAACTCTAATTCCTCCTTTAGAAACACTGTTATTACCAAAGGAATACCAGTGTTTTCATATACCGATTTTAACTTCACTTCAAAACCTGGATTTCCATTGATAGCTTTTTCATCTAAGGGATAGTTCTCGACAACAACAACGACATCAAATAGTTCTTCAGATGCTTTAAGTTCCAGCAATTTTTTTATTTCATAGTAAGAAGTGTTTGAATTTTGGTTTCTCACTAACCCCTCTTCATAAACTCCTTTTGCAATATCAATAAATGATGTATCCGCGTCATTAGCTTCATTGGTTATTCTTAAAGGGATGGTATTGATAAAGTTACCAACAAGATCTTCTACACCTTCTATAGCAACATCTCTTCCTGATACAGTAGTCCCAAGAACAATATCAGAAGCTGCCGTAAGTTTTTGAAGTAAAACACCAATTGCGGCATAAATTATCGCTGCGGGTGTTATTTTTTGTTCTTTAGATAGTTTTTTAATTGATTCTATTCCAACTTTTAAATGCTTTTTTTCTACCGAATCCCCTGTTTGATTTTCGTTATCTTTTGCAGAAAAACATGAAGTAATTTGATATTCATTTAAATACTTCTTCCAATAGTCATGTTCCTTTTCTAAATCATTTTCTTTTTGCTTAGACAGAATATATCTCTTATACGATACTTTTTGATTTGCTTTTAACGCATTTCCATTAATAGTTTCATTATAATTGACAAAAAGCTCTTTTAATAAAATACCCGTGCTCCATCCATCGTATAATATATGGTGATTCGTAATACATAATACAAAAGATGTTTCTGTCTCCTTTATTATGGATACTCGCATCGGAACTTGCGAAAGATCAAAACGCTTTTTTTGATCTTTCAAAGCATATTCTTCAATATACGCCTTACGGTCCCTTTCATTTTTATTAGAAACATCATGGTATTTGATCTTAATGGGAGCCGTTTTTAAGATAATCTGTAGCGGTTTACTTACTCCTTCCCATCTAAAAACAGAACGCAAAACTTCATGATTAATTTGCACACTATTTAATGCAGATTGTAATGTATTTACATCTAAATCACCATTAATATTAAATACTAATTGAGCATTGTAGGTGTTTCCGGTTCCGTCCTTTAAATGATGAAATAGCATTCCTTTTTGGACCATACTTAGTTCAAAAATATCTTGGACGTTTTGTTTTTCTATCTTATTATCCACTTGTTTCTTTTTATAATTTGAAGTATCAATTTGAATTGAAGTTTATTGAATGATATACATTCAAATTACTCTTTGTATTTCCCATAAATTGGTTGCCCAGGGAAAACACCATTTACAATTTTTCCTTTCTTCAAGATTGGAACACCGTTGACCAGAACATATTCAACTCCTTCTGAAAATTCTATTCCTTTTTCGAACGTAGACTTATCTATTATACTCTCAAAATTGAATATTGCTATATCTGCGTCTGCACCCTCTTGAATCCTGCCTTTACGTTGCATTATAGGAGCGATTTTTTCTAATCTTCTGGCTGGGAGAAGTGTAATCTTCTCTATAGCTTCAATAAGATTAAGCACCTTATCTTCTCTAACATATTTGCCTAAAACTCTGGAGAAAGTACCCGAAGATCTAGGATGAGCTAGCTTTGCATAAGGCATTCCGTCTGAGGCTATAATTGTACCCTTTGAGGCAATTCCTAATTCAATCCATTCAGGTTTCATGTTATGTATTACTACTGTTCCTCCTTCTTTTCTATATTTGGCAAAAGTGTCCTCGGTTAATCGCTCTCCAGAAGCAACCCACTGCAGATCTTTAAAACTTATACCCAACTTTTTTTGCCAACCTGTATCAAAAATTGCTGATTTTAAATCTGTCGATCCGGCTGTATATGGATATAACTCTGTTGTAATATCAAATCCAGATTTTTGAGCAGTATTTACCATCTCTATGGCTAGTCCTATTTTGCTTAGAGCCATGCTATTAATATGAGAAATATGCAATGGCGCCTTGGTAAGTACTGCATCTGAAATAACTTGCTGAACAGCAATAATCCCACCCTCTCTAACATGGGCATAAATGGGTGATTTTAATTCTCCTGCCAATTGATAAACTCTAAAAACTTCTTCAGTGCTCGCTCCCGGTAAATATCCAATGGGCATACCAATACCTAACCCTCCGCTTTTTAATGATGCTCGAACATACTCTAGCATTTTTGGTATTTTATCCGTAGGTAGTTCCTGATAAAAACTCCTGCCAAAAGCGGGCATCGTTTTCGTTACGGGTAAACCTTTGGTAGCCATGGTCTCCTTTAAAAGATTTAATTCCTTATGATAAGCGGCCAATGATTGCACTCTGGTTATTGGCCAATTTACACTGGCTCCGAAGTTTATAATAGCTTTTGATTTTCTTAATTCATACCATTCTTTTAAAAATGGTAGCCCCCATTCTAACTCTAATGCAGTGGTTATACCATCCTTTATTTGATATTCTTGTTCGGTATTAGTAACACCATGTACATGCAAGTCAATAAATCCTGGTGCTACAACTAGACCAGAAACATTAATATTTTCGACTCCAGACAATGGCTTAGCTGAGATTTCAATAATTTGCCCATCACGGATACCTATATTTCGAATAGCGTCAAGTTTTGTTTCAGGGTCTATTACTCTTCCTCCTTGCAAAACAATATCATACTGATTATTTAGTTGTGTAAATCCTAATTGGGCGATACCCAAAAAAAGTATACAACTACAAATGTCTTTTCTGAATGTTTTAAATGGTTTAAAAAGAATACTGATCATTATTAAAATTTTATTAGTTTTTACTTTTTAAAAGAGAGATTCTAAAGCATAACTACGTCATTATCTTACCTTGATAATTCGAAATTATTATTAATACATTAAACAGTTTACATTAGAATACAGGCGTACTCTTTCTATGTATTGAAGTGAATCTACCCACATCTATTATTCTTATGTGAGTCTATATACTTGTTTACTTTTTGATAAGTTGTTCAAAAAAACAAATACAGATATTCATGATTTTCTATATAATCATGACGTACTATCGTGGTAATTTCATTCAAATTGTACTATGCATACATGATGATCATACCATAATCGCGATAGAGCATTATAAATTGGTTGATACTCTACTGCGATGTATTTGAGAACTATATTTTTTAGCCATTCCTACAAGGATTTTTCTGTTTCCTTCATAAGGTTCTCTTCCGTGCGTATACAACATATTATCCAAAAGAAGTAAGTCTCCTTTACTCCATTGAAAAGAAAATTTAGTATCCTCAAACACTTTTCTTATGATCGAAAGTGCTTCTTCATCTATTGGGGTACCATCACCAAAGAACGAATTACGAGGTAAATTTTCTTCACCAAACAACTCTATTAACCCTTCTCTAATTTCTGAATCTAGACTGCTAGAGTGAAACAAATGAGCTTGGTTAAACCATAACATCTCTTTTGTAGTTGGATGCATGATCGTAGCTTGATTTACCTGACTAGTTCTTAATCCATTATCTGTCCATTCAAATGTTAGATTGTTTTCATTACAATATTGCTCTACCTCGGTTTTTTTAGTTGTCTGAAATACTTCTTCCCATGGCAAATCTATATCTGAATAGTTTCTAACATACATGATATTTTTTCTTTCAAATTCTTCCCTTATTTCAATAGGAATTTTTTGGTATGCTTCTCTGCTATCTGAAATTGGAGTATTCCCCATTTTATCAGCAGGAACCAAACAGGTAAATCCTATTCGCATTGGCCAGGAATTCGAATATGCATTTTCATTATGCTGAGGAATTACCTCAGAAGCATGATATTCTGTTGCTGTATACACTTTACTTTGATTTACTTCTCTTCTTGGAGTAGATCTGTATGTATAATTTGCTAATTCTTCTCCAAATACTAATTCTAAAGCTTCTCCAAATTCTTTATCATTAGAAATTCCTAAGCCACGAATTAATAGTGCTCCATTAGTAGAAATAAAATCTTCTATATCTTCTTTATATTGATGTAGCCAATCAAAAATATTAACCTTGTTATCGTTGATTTGAAGCAACATCTTTTTACCCGAAATTGTTTGTATATCATGTGATTTCATATCATTATTTTTTATTTAATAATTCTAAAATGAGTTTTATCTAAATGCTATTTAAGAGAATAGAGAATCTAGTTCTTCTTGTTCTAAATCGATTGCTTCAAAATCAGAAGGGGTGAAATGGATATCTTTTTGATCTTTGGTATGACCAATGATAAGAGATAATTTCATTAAGAAGAATTTCAAAAATCTAGAGATAGTTTCGTTTTTATGAAACTTACTATTATAATTAGCAGAAATCTGTAACTTTTCTTGAACAACCATGGCATTAATCTCAAGCTTGGTTGTCAATATATTCTCAAGACCGACTTCACTACCATGAAATACTTGTGAGAATTCAAATAGATCGTTTGTAAGCTCCTGATCAAATTGCCCCAGGTAATTAAATCGTAATTCTGAAAGCTCATTATTATCTGCAAGATTTGTATCTCTCATATATTTAGAAATACCATATCCTAATCCATTATTAGGAACACTCACTAGCTGCTCTTTAATACTTTTTATCTGATCGTCTATTGTTCCTTGTATTAAAGTAAGTTTTACAGGATACATCGCGGTAAACCATCCACTTGTTCTAGAAACATCAACATCTTCTACATGTCGGCCATGATTTTCAAATTGAATAACAAACTCTTCTTTATCTAACCATTCTTGAAGTGCCAATGACAGTGCAGTACTCAATAATGTAACTATATTGGTTTTGTACGACAGATGTGCTTTCTTTACCAGGTGTGCTGTTTGATCTTTATCTAGGTTGACTGTTATTTGTCTTGAGTTTGCAAAACGCCAATCATTTGTTTCTGTATCACATGGCAACTGAAAATCTTCTTCTTCTATACTTTTCCAGTACTCTACTTCATTTGCTGTAAAATTAGTTTCCTCGACTAAACTTGTAAGTGAAGTTTGCCACTCCTTTAAAGACATGGTTTTCATCGGAAGCACAGGTTCATCACCTAACAATAACGACTGATAAATTGCCTTTAGATCATCAAGTAAAATTCTCCAGGAAATTCCATCAACAACTAAATGATGTGCGGTAATAAATAATTTTTCAGAAGCATCTGGGTATTTAATAATAGCCGCTTTAATTAACAAACTATTTTCAATATCCATACTGTTTTTAATATTCGTACATACTTCGAATAATTCATCATCAACTTTAATATTGTATTTTTCAATTTTGAATGGATAATTTATGTACGCTTCATTAAACCATATTTTATTTTCATTTTGTTTATAGTTTATTCTTAATCCATCATGATGATTAATTAGCCTCATAAAAGCTTGTTTTAAAACTTTATTATTTATTGGCTTATTAAAATTTAATAAAACTGATTGATTATAATAATTAGGGTTTGGCAGTTTTTGATTTATAAACCAGCTTTCAATAGGGCTTAGAGCTTTAAGTCCTTCTACAAATCCTTGGTCGTACTTTTCATTTTCAAGATTAATATTAGCGTAGGGTGCAGTAATCGCAATGGTTTGATACGTTAATATATCTTTTACATCAAGAGTAATTCCTCTCATGTTTAGTTTAGACGAAATCTGAACGGCCTTGATCGAGTCTCCTCCCATTTCAAAAAAATTGTCGTCAACCGATACGTTTTCAGTCGCAAATATTTCTTGCCATACTTCTAATATTGCCCGCTCTATATTATTTTCGGAAGTTTTTCTTATTGTTTTACTAGTACTAAACTCTGGTGCAGGTAATGCTTTATAATCGATTTTACCATTTTTGGTTAAAGGCATTTTTTCTACATAAGTAAATGACCTAGGAATCATATAGTAAGGCAAACGGCTTGCTAAAAAGCTTACCAAATCAGAATACCTTATTTTTTGATTGTCAACGCTTCTGTAATATGCGTGCAATGATTTTTCTCCTGATACATCTGCGCATACAACAATTGCTTGTTTTATATGTGAATGATCTAATAAACAGTTTTCGATTTCAGGAATTTCAATTCTATACCCATTAATTTTAATCTGTTGGTCTGATCTACCAATGTACTCTAACACTCCATTAGAACGTCTTACTGCAATATCTCCTGAACGATACATTTTTTGACCTGCTACAAACGGATTTTCTACAAATTTCTCATTGGTCAAAAGAGCATTGTTAAAATAACCATGGGCAAGCCCATCTCCCGCAATATATAGGTCACCTCGTACACCCACTGGTACAGGTTTTAAGAATTCGTCTAGTAAATAAATTTGAGTGTTTTGTATAGGAACCCCAATTGGAACAGTTCTAAAATCATCAGTAGGTGTAAATTTGTATATCATGCAACCAACAGTCGCTTCAGTTGGACCATATTCGTTATAAAGTTCTATATCTTCACCAAATTGATTGTAAACATCTCTCGCCAGAGAAGTTTCAAGCTCTTCACCACCTATTATAAATCTTTTAATTGAGTGTTTATTTTGCACATTCAATTCTCGGATGATTTTTAGATGTGATGGAGTTAATTTTACAATGTTAGCAATAGAATCATTAAGCACTTTTTCTATTAATACTTCTTGTTGTTCCTCTTCATAAATGACTATTGTATTTCCAGTAATTAAAGGAGTAAAAATAGAGGTTACCGTTAAATCAAATGAGATGGATGTATATAAAGGGAATTTTGCTGATTCTTCTTTAATGTATGTTTCTGCTGCCCAACAGGTATAATTCGTTAAAGCAGTATTTTTAACAACAACTCCTTTGGGTTTCCCTGTTGTACCAGAAGTATATAAAATATATGCTGGACTTTGAGGATTGTATTTGAATTCTATATTAGTATTTAGAACTTCATTAGAAGATATACCATCATCTATGGTAATACATGTTGGTAGTATATCCTCATTCTCAGAATTAATATTCAACTCCTTATTAGAATTGGTGATAAGATATTTACACTGGCTATGCTCTAAGATATAATTAATTCGATCCTGAGGTAGATCGGCATCTAAAGGAACATATACTCCCCCGATTTTCATTACACTAAGTATAGAAATCACAAGATCAAAAGACCTTGGCAATAAGATACTTACAACATCTTGAGCCTCTACTCCTTTTTCTTTTAATACAGAGGCAAAGTGATTAACCTGAGTATCTAACTCTTTATATGTCATTGTTTGAGAACCGAATTCTAACGCTATAGATTTTGGTACTCTTTGTACTTGTTCTTCAAATAGATGATATACACTTTTTTCTTTAGGATATGTTTTAATATCGTTATTAAACAAATAAGTATATCGATCAACTTCACTAGTATTTAGCAACGATAATGTTGCATAAGGAATGTCTGGATCGTTTAGTATTTCAATTGCTAAATTTTCAAAACATGTTTGAAGGTTTAGTATCGTATCTCTTTTAAATAAGGTAGTATTATATTCTATTCCGTACTTAAGGGATTTGTCATTTTCAAAAACTTCCATTGAGATATCGAACTTAGAATAACCAGGGTCAAAAAAGTACCTCGATAAGGTAAAATCTTGGCCAATGAGTGTAGTTGTTCCCATATTTTGATATACAAACATGGTATCAAAAATTGGATTTCTACTAGTATTCTTTGTGTTTGCTATAGTAGTAACCATCTCATCAAAAGGATAATCTTGATGTAATAATCCCTCAGAAATACATGTATCTGCACTTTTTAAAATTTCACTTACGGTTTCTTCTCCTTTTATAACATTTCTTATAGGAAGATTGTTAACGAACATGCCTTGCATAGTTTGTACATCGGGATGTTTACGACCTGCAATCGGTATTCCTATTATTGTCTCGGTTACTCCAGAATATTTAGCAATCAATATTTGATATATGGTAAACATCAATACATGCAAAGTGCAACCCTGTTCTTTAGCAAGTATTTTTAATCTTGTCGTGGTTTGATTATCAAACTCAAACTCAATTTTTTCGCCTTTAGGAGTAAATAGTGGTGGCCTGGGATAATCTAACTCTATCTTTAACTCGGGTAAATCACCGCTAAGTTGATTTAACCAATACGATTTATGCGAAGCTAAAGCCTGCTCATCTCTACAATTTTTTTCCCAATTAGTGTAATCACCATAACCAATGCTTAATGGTTCTAATGTTTTACCCTCATATAGTGTTATCATTTCTTTTACAAAATGATGAATAGATACTCCATCTGAAATGATATGGTGAAAATCTAAAAATAAAACGGCTTCTTTATTTTCAATATTTAAAACTGTAACTCTAAATAATGGTCCTTTGGTAAGATCAAAAGGCTCAACGAGTTTACGCAGTTCATTTTGAATATTACTACCTTCACTATTCTTAATAGCAATGGATACTTCATTTATTGTATCTATAGTAAAAACCGGATCTGGCTTCTCATCAAACACCATTCGTAAGGCATCATGTCTTTTTACTAATTCATTGATTACCTTTTTTATTTTTTCAGTACTTACTCTTCCTTGTATTTTAAATGCAATAGGAGTATTGTATGCTATACTTCTTTTATCCATTTTCCAGGCATAGTATAGTCTTTTTTGAGCACTAGAAACAGGGAAGAAATTTGAGGTCTCTGATTTAGGGATTGCATTATACTTTTTCGGTTTTAATGTAGTTAACACAGAAGCCAAACCTCTTATTGTATCATATTTATACAATATATCATGTGTAATTTCTACTTGAAACTCTTTAACCAAAGCCATCATCATTTCGGCGGCTTTTAGTGAGTTACCTCCAAGTTCAAAAAAACTTTTTTCTACACTTATATTTTCGAAGTCGAGAACATTTTTCCATATGGCAAGTAATTTATGTTCTTTCTCGGTTACCGGTGCTACTATATCGTCGAAACTATTTTCAACGATTAAAGACTTCACTTTTTCATTTACTTCATCAAAAGTTCCCTTTCTATACTCAGATAATAACTTAAAGCGCTGTAATTTTCCGCTCGTGGTTTTCGGCATATTTTTTACAGGCACTACATTATCTATCTCAAGCCCAATTTCTGTATTTACAACTTCTTTTAATGCAGTTATGACTGGGATAAACTTATCTAAACTCCCTCTATGAAACACAAAAGCGATAATTTCTTCTTTTTGTGTACTCCCATTAAAAAAACCTCCAAAAGCAACCTTATTCAGTTCAATTCCATCTACTTTTTCGGCGATACGCTCTATATCATGAGGGTAATAATTTTGCCCGTTGCTAAAAATAATATCCTTTAATCTTCCGGTTACATATAGCTCGCCATCTTTGATAAAACCTAAATCCCCTGTTTTAACCCATCCATCTTGTAGGACTGCATTTTTAGTAGCTTCTTCATTATTGTAATAACCAGAAGTTACATTATGTCCTTTAATCTGAATGTTTCCTATTATTTCTTCTTTAACCAATTCATTAACTTCATTAGTAATTCTTAGAGAGCAATGATTAATAGGTTTTCCAACTTTGACGAATGACACTGAATTTTTTTCTTGCTCAGTTGTTACATGTACTTTATCTCCAATTTTTAGTTGATCTCTATCAAAATAAAAAGAAACAATTGTATCCTCAAGGTTGGATATGGTAACAGCCAAACTTGCTTCTGCTAAACCATAAACGGGACACATTGCAGATTTTTTTAAACCATATTTAGATAGACTTTCTAAAAATTGATCACATATTGCTTCAGATATAGGTTCTGCACCATTGTAAATTAATCGAACCGTGCTCAAATCCCACTGTTCTGAACTGTCAACATTGCAATGTTTCAAAACATATTTGTAACCAAAATTAGGGGAACATAAAATGCTTATTTGATGTTCGCTAGCCTTATCTAACCATATAGATGGTCTTCTTACAAAAAGATCTGTAGGCATCAAGTAATGATTCATCCCTATAAATAAAGGATTTAAATGAAACCCTATAAGCCCCATATCATGAGTAAGTGGCATCCAGCTAATCATGGCATCTTCTTCGGTATAACTTGAAGCAGTGCTAATATCCAATATGTTTGTTAGTAAATTCTTATGAGTTAAGACTACTCCTTTTGGATTTCCGGTAGAGCCCGAAGAAAATTGAATAAAAGCAATATCATCTTCTTTTGCATCATATATTACTGCATTCTCACTTGTGCTACTTACCCCCTCAAAATCAATAATTTTTTTCTGAATCTCTGCAAACTTATCTTCCTGCTCATTATTTTTAAGCTTGTTAATCTCATCTTTTGAAATCGCCAAATGAGGGTTATTTAATATTGGCCAAATATTGAAGAGTTTCTGTTTATGTTCTGAATTTCTTCCAATACTCAAAGGCACAGGAATTATACCACCAAGAATACAAGCCCAAAAAAGAATAATAAACGACTCATTATCATTGATTTGAAACACCAATTCATTTTGAGGTTTTATTCCTTTCTCCTGCAGATAAGACAATTTTGCTACGGCCTTATGGTATAGCTCATTGTAGGAAAGAAAATTTTCTTTCTCACTACCCTCGATAAAAGTTATCCCCTTAGTTGAGTTTTGTCTAGATTCGAGCACTTGAGAAAGTGTCTTATATTTTTTTAAAGAATTCATTATACATAAAATATTTAATGGATGATGGAATTATAAAAATTTACAATTTTCATTTTCTTAAAAATTCAGAATACATCTTTGATCGTTCTTAAACCTTTACAGACTAAGGGAAAATTGTAGTTATTCGTGATATTGCAATAAATTGGCTAGAGATATGATGTCCTCTTGTGCAATCAAAATTTCTATTTAAATCACAGAGGTATTTTCAAGAGATTGGTTGGGATTAGTTATAAGCTCATTTAATGTTCTTAAGTATATTGACAACATGTACTGCATTGTAACAGGTTTAAAAATATCTGAATTATATTGCCACTCTAAAGAGATTCTTCTGTCTGTTTGATTTACTAAAGAAAAATCAGCTTGTTCTTGTGTTGTATTTACCACTACATTGATGTCAAATGTAGAAAGCTCGTTATATCCTTTTATTATTTCGATTTCGGCATCTAATAATGACATGTTTTTAATTGGAAAATCAATAAAGCTAAACATGTACCTAAATAATGCTTGAGGATTAAAACTTCTTTCTGGGCATACCTTTTCTACAATTTTTTCAAAAGGAGTATCACCACATGCGTATGCATCTAAACAGGTTTTTTTAACATGATCTAAAACCTCTAACAGGCTATGATCATAATTAAAACTGTTTCTTAATGGAATAGCATTTACAGTAGCTCCTAAAACCTCTTGATGTCCTTGATAGAAAGTATTTATTAATGAAGTTCCTACACAAATATCAGTTTGACTACTATACTTACTCAACATTACTTTAAAAGCCGAAATCATTGTGATAAATAAGGAAACATTCTGCATTTCAGAAAACTGCCTTAATTTCTCAGAAAACTCTAATGATAGAACGTGCGGTATACTCTTTCTTGTTTTTATCTGCTTTTTTGGCCTAGCATTATCGACAGGAACAAGTAATTCATTTGAAAAGTTATATAATTTATCCTGCCAAAAATCTAATCGTTTATTGAGGGCTGCTTCATTTAGGTTTTCTTTTTCTAAAAACGCATAGTCTTTATAACTAACCTTTGGTTTTTTAATTTCGAAATCAGGATTTCTCTTTAGTTCATTATAAACATCTACAAAATCCTTAAACAAAATTCTTTGAGCCCACTTATCAAGAATCATATTGTGGCTACAAAATATAAGCACATTTTCTTTCGTTGAAAATTTTAGCATCTCCACTCTAAAAAGAGGTGTTTTTTCTATTTCGAAAGAAGGGTTTTTAGTATTCTCTATGCAATCGATAATTACCTTCTTCTGGTCTTTTTTCTTTAATCCTAAATAATTAATAACCGGAATACTAAATGTATATGGAGGTAGTATCTTTTGAAAAGGTTTCCCATCTATCAACTCAAAAACCGTTCTTAAAATCTCATGTTTCTCTATAAGTTTAGAAAAAGTCTTTTCTAATAAAAAATGATCTACATTACCCTTTAGTTTAATAGCCCTAGATTCATAACAAAATTGATGAGTAGCATCGAGTTGGTCCAAAGACCAAATCGCTTCTTGGGCATATGATAAAGGATAAAGCTCAAGATTAGGCGCTACTATCTTTTGATTTTGTTTCTTTTTTAAAGAAGGAACTAATTTGCTAATTCCTTTAATTGTTGGAGACTTATAAAAATCCTGAATCGATAAATCTATTCCTTTTTTATTTCTTACTGTACTTATAAATTCATTAGCAAGCAATGAGTGCCCCCCGAGTTCGAAAAAACTAACGTTAACATCTATTTCGTCTAATTTCAATAATTCTTTCCAAATTGCTGCTATCTTTCTTTCTTCTAAGGTTGAAGGTAGTTTAACCACTTCTTCAATATCCGAAAACTTAGGCTTTGGTAACTTTTTTACATTAATTCTACCATTGGGAAGCAAAGAAATTGCATCTATAATTACAAAGTGAGTTGGAATCATGTAATCAGGTAAATATCTTTTTAATTTAATACTTAATGTTGTTATGTTAACAAAAGACTCATTTGCTATAAGGTAAGCTATCAAGATTGGATTATTATGAACTTGATCAATACACACATAGCTATCAACAACGTATATATTAACACGTTGAATAGCTTTCTCGATCTCTTTAATTTCTATTCTATAGCCTCTGTAACTTGACTGGTCATCATTTCTTCCATAAAAAATTGGTTCATTAACATTACTACCATCCTCTATATCATTGACATAGGAAACGAACTCTGCTTGATTATTTTCTGATATCTGGTAATCTAACCGATTATACCCTTGTATCTTAGAAGTTTTATTTTCCATCACACCGCTTTTGAGATTTTTGACAAAAATTGCGAAGGTATTGTTGCCGTAATACTTTGATTTATTGAATTTAAGCGAACAACAATCTTACTTTCATTATTTACCTTTAACACTTCACATTCTAAACCGGCAAGTGAGCCGTATTGAATCATCATGACTTCTCCAACTTCAAGAGTATCATTACTTTTACTAACATTAGTGACGTCTTTAGAACCTAGAAAAAGTTTGATTTTTTGTATTTCATCATCTTGGGCTAATGCATATTCACCACCACAACGAACAAAGGTGCAAGCACCTTCAATCGATGATGCTTTATAGAAATCTTGTGCAGAATTAATCTTGACGAAAACATATGAAGGAAAAAGAGGAGCTTCAATTATTTTCTTTCTATCGCTCCATTGTCTTACAGTCTTCACCAAAGGAAGAAATGACTCCAGATGACTCTCTTTTAGCAAGTTGTCAACTTTTTTTTCTTGACGTGATCTAACATATAGAACGTACCAACCTATTTTAAGAAGTTTGCCCATAATTATTGTGTTTTAGATGATAGTTTACTTACTATCTTAAGTATATATTCGTGTTTTGTAATAGTGATAATCAAAAGAAATTTAGAAAAAGCCTATAGCTTCGCTTCCTTGACTCACATCAAGTGTATTCTCAAAAAAATAAAGGGTAATCATTAGTAAAAGCAGCTACTTTTACTTTTAATCTATCACAGTAAAAAGTTACTTACTGCTTACAACAAAACTTTTAAATCAATTTTATACATCTCAACTTTTCAGTTTGCAAAAACGATGCTTTTCTTAATCAAAAAGTTTAATACAGATAATCGAATATGATTTGAATTAATAATATCTAGTTCGTTATCTGTTACAAACATAGATCAAAACTAAGGCACTAAACAAATGGTTAAAACCCGTTTTCAGGAATCAAGACCCGTAATTCATGGAATTACGGGATAAAAAAAATTACTTAATTATTTAAAAATCAATAATTTAACTGCAAATCAATTGAAAAAACGAATTATAAAGAAAACTGTATATTTGTGTTCTTATTAACCGGGGCTTATTTATATTTTCACATTGAAACAAAAAAATCCATACACATTTTTTGAAGAATTTTGTATACGTACACCTCTGCTATCGTTAGATTTTTACTACCACTTAACAAAGGATAAACAAATATCAATTGAAGCATATAGAGAAATATGGAATGACAATGTTGTCAAGGAAGCTATTTTTCTAGCCTCTCCAGAACTATTTTTAGAAATAGAAAAATGGTTATCAAACCAGACAAGTGATCCAAAAAAAATTCAACGATTACAGTCCTCTTTACTTAAATATCTATCAAGGATGTCATCCAGATGTACCCCTTTTGGGTTATTTGCAGGATGTAGTATTGGTACATTTGGGAAATTAACGACTATAGAGCTTCCGCATTATAGTGAAAATCAAAGGCAGACTCGGTTTGACATGAATTTTCTAGTTGCATTTTCTCAAAAATTATCTAAAGAAAAAAACATAAAAAACCAACTATTATGGTTTCCAAATAATAGTTTATATAAAATAGGACAGCAATATAGATATATTGAATATACATATAATAAGTATAACCGCAGACAGCATAGCATTGAAGCCGTTACCCACACTCCGTATCTAGAAATAATTATTAAGAACGCCCAATCAGGAAAAAAAGTTGAAGAATTGGCCTCTCTTTTGGTTGACGATGAAATATCTAAAAACGAAGCTCAAGAATTTATATACCAGCTCATTGATAATCAAATTTTGGTTAGTGAATTAGAGCCCTCTGTTAGTGGAAAAGATTTTTTACTTCAAATTCATGAGACCCTCAAAAAATTAAAGGATACAGATGCAATCATTAATCAAATCTCCTATTTTCAAGAATTTCTAGATCGAATAGATCAAACCGTCGGAAACTCTGTTGACACCTACCATAAGAACAACGAAGAAATAAAAAAACTTGATATCGATTTTGAGCTTAAGTATTTATTTCAAACAGATATGTACACTAAAACGCTACAAAATCAACTAGATGTACAGTTTGCATACAAGGCAAAAAGGGTAATGAATCTTTTAAACAAAATAAGCACTCCTCCACAAGATTCTAATCTACAAAGATTCAAAAATGCTTTTATAAAAAGATATGAGACTCGAGAAATTCCTCTTGCCCAAGCCTTAGATACAGAAATTGGTATTGGATATCTTCAAAATCAAGAAGCTGCAGATTATAACCCATTTTTAGATGGTATAGATATCCCGCCTCGACATCAGGAGACTCAAAACATCTCTTGGAATCCTGCAAATGAAATCTTACATAAGAAATTACATCAATTAAGTAAGGATAATGCCTATATCTTACAATTAGAAGATCAAGATTTTGAACATCTACCGGCAAACTGGAATGACTTACCCGATACTTTATCTTCACTCGTAGAAATTATAACTATTAATGGCAAACAGAAGCTTGTATTACAAAATATGGGTGGTTCATCTGCCGCAAATCTTTTAGGACGTTTTTCTACAGGAAATACTCAAATCATGAAGCAGGTTCAACATATTGCAAATCTTGAACAAGAAATGAATCACGATAAGCTTCTAACCGAAATCATACATTTGCCAGAATCCCGGACAGGTAACGTCATACGTCGAGCAACAATTCGAAATTATGAAATCCCTTACCTGGGAAAATCCAACCTTCCCAAAGAGCAACAAATCTTTATTGATGATTTAATGATTTCTGTAAAACGAAATAGGATAGTTCTTCGGTCTAAAGTAAACAATACAGAAGTTCTTCCCAAACTAACCAACGCCCATAATTACAGGGGACAAAACAGCTTACCGATTTATCATTTTTTATGCGATCTGCAACAACAAAACTTAAGAAGTTCTATTGGGTTTTATTGGGGAAAAATGATGGATAAAAACACCTTCTTGCCTAGAGTAGAGTACAAAGATTTCATTTTTTCTAAAGCTAGATGGAAAATCACTACAAAAAATATTAGTTCTTTACTCGAAAGTATAAATAATACACAAAATAGTATTGTAGAAATAGCAAAATGGAGATCTAAGCACCAAATCCCACAATATGTTCAATTAATAGATAATGACAACACCTTATTGATTAACCTAGAAAATATGTCTTCTGTTAAAATGTTATTTAGCGTTGTTAAAAACAGAGCTCAATTTATACTAGAAGAATTTTTATTCACAGAAGAGAGCGTTATAAAAAGCCAGAAAAAAAACTATTCTAATCAATTTGTGTTTTCGTTTTATAATGAAGAAAAGCTAAATCATTCGAAAAAGAAAAGCACTGCACTACTAACACCAGATACTAAAACGAAAAATGAAGAGAATATTCTTATTAGGTGACGAATGGTTGTATTACAAATTGTATTGTGGTGCTAGAATGTCTAACATTATATTAACCGAGACCATAAAACCGTTAGTAGAACAATTAATTAAAAATAAACTTATAGATAAGTGGTTTTTTATACGATACAATGATCCAGAGTATCATATAAGGATTAGATTACGTCTTAATGAAATCAAAAAGATTAATGAAGTAATCCTTGCAATGAATAAAGCATTAAGATCATATATAGATGAAGATATAATACATAAAATACAAGTCGACACATATCAAAGAGAAATAGAGCGGTATGGATCAAATACTATTGAAGAATCCGAAGCGCTTTTTTATCATGAAAGTACAATGTTATTAGAAGCTATGTCAATAATAAAAGATGAAGAGCTATACTTTTTGTTTATATTAAAGGCAATACATCAATTATTAGAAAACTTTGAATATAAAATTGAAGAAAAGGTACTATTGGTTTCTAATAATAAAGATAGTTTTAGAACAGAATTTAATGCTGATAAAAACCTTAATAAACAGCTCAATAAAAAATATGGGAGCATAAAAAAGGAAATATCTGTCTTTTTAGGTGATACTTCTTCCAATGAAACATATGAAGTTTTAGATAAAATTTTACTTAATAAAGCCAATAAAACTGAAGAAATTACTAAGCATCTTTTAAATCATAAAAATAATGACTCCTTAGAAATATCAATAAATAACCTTATAAGTAGTTATATCCATATGATGGTTAATCGGGCTTTTAGATCTCAACAACGTTTTTATGAACTTATAGCTTATGATTTTTTAAGCAAAAAATATAACTCTGATACTATGAAAACTATATCATTGAATTCTAATTGAAAACACATCTCTTAGGAAATGAAAAAAATTAAACACAAAATCGTCTTTCTTGCAATTTTTATATTTCTTCAAAATATCTATGGCCAAGGTATAACTGAAGAAAATATAAATCTTGTTCAAAAACAATACCCCGAGCTTTTAGAAAATTTTCAACAGTTTATAGGAGACTCGGTAAAGGCTCAAAAATATGCAAAAGCGTTCCTTTTAAAAGCAAAACAAGATAATAATATCATAAAAAAGGCGAATGGATACTATATGCTAGCATCAATTTCTGAACACGACACAGCTTTATTGTATGCCGACAGTATTATTGCTATTACAAAAAACGTAAGTGATTTTGATTACCCGGCCAAAGCTTATTTATTAAAGGCAAGAGTTTATGGATCAAAAGGTTACTATCAAAAATCTATGAATGAATTGATGCAGGCCAATACCTACGCAAATAAAAATGAAAATAGTGATCAAAAATACAAAACAAAATATTTTATTGCCGTTTTAAAACATAATCTTGGCGAATACCAAGAAGGTCTAGAACTTTTACAATCTACCGTAAACTACTACGAGAACAAATTTAAAGAACACAAAGAGTATGAATATGATTACATTAAATCTCTTTATGCTACGGGTACTATATATAATGCCATAAAAAAATACGATTCAGCTTATGCCATCAACAAAAAAGCTATCAACTTAAGTTTAAAGTCAAAAGATAGTCTTTTATATACCAGGCTTCTATTGACTACAGCAATGGCACATTATTATAAAAAACAATATCAACCTAGCCTGGATAGCATTACTAAATTAAAAAAATTAAGAGATTATAAAATACAAGGTCCTGGTACTGCAGAAAGAGCAGAACTCTATTTAGGCAAGATTTACTTTTCTCAAAATGATTTTGACAAATCCATATCCCATCTCAAAAAAGTCGACTCAATAGCCTTTTCTACACAATACTTCTTCCCTAAAATAAGAGAAGCGTATGAATTGTTAATCAAATACTATAAAGAACAAAATAATACTGATCAGCAGATTCTTTATATCGATAAACTATTAACTGTAGATAGTATACTTGACAATAATTTTAAATACTTGTCCCGACAGATTAACGAAGAATATTCAACACCCAATTTAATCTTAGAAAAACAAGAAATCATAGATTCTCTTGAGAAAACCAATAAGACCAAGATTATTGTTTTAATAATTTTATCTATAGTTTCTTTAGTATTATTAATAGTTCTTTTCTTAAACGAGAAAAAGAAAAGAACATATAAGAAAAGATTCTTAGAATTATTAAATGACAATAAAAAGCCTTCTGAAAAAACAATAATAGTACCTACAGTTACGAAAAAAACAGAAAGCAGCAAACCTACAGATATTGGAATATCAGATATCATTGTTAATGACATCCTCAAAAATCTTGAATCATTCGAAAATAATAATGAGTTTTTAGAAGCTAATCTAACCGTTAGTAGTTTATCTAAACGATTTAAAACAAATTCTAAGTATCTATCCAAAGTGATTAACATGCATAAGGATAAAAGCTTTAGTAATTATGTAAACGAGTTGAGAATTGATTACGTAGTCGAAGAATTAAAATCTAATTCAAAATTCAGAAGATATACTATTAAAGCAATTGCAAATGAGATTGGCTTTAATACCACTGAAGCTTTTTCTAAGTCATTTTATAAAACTACGGGAATCTACCCCTCATTTTTCCTAAAACAACTCGAAAAACAGCAATATAATACGGAAAATCAGGAAAACCTATAAGAATCTGATTTTCAATTATTTAACAGTCCGTTTTCAGGAATCCAGACATCTGCATTCCTGAAAACCAGACAACTACAGCCTAAATCCTCCTTTGTTTTTAAGATTTACCTAATACTTTAGCACCATCAAAAATCTTAAAAACAAAAACATGAAAACATCACACAATAAAAAGGCTAAACTTACTCTAGATAAATTAAGAATTTCTAAACTTGATAATCCTGATACTATTAAAGGAGGAGCTATAGGAATTCAAAAGAAAACCGATGATTGTCTTCGCGTTTCTGACACTTTTGGTTGTACTTTAGGAGAAGGTGATATAATGTGATTAAAGGAATAGTATTCAAAAACTCTAAAAAAACTACCACAACTATAAATTGGGAAAATCACAAACTAAAATATACAACATGAAAAATTCACACAATAAAAAGGCTAAACTTACTCTAGATAAATTAAGAATTTCTAAACTTGATAATCCTGGTATTATAAAAGGAGGAGTTCAAGGAAACCAAAACGGAGGCAATGTTCATCTTAATTCTGATACTTTTGTTGATGAAATATGTCAGTTAGAAGATCTATTATAATTAAGAAACTGGGATTCAAAAAATTTTTCGGCTTCTTAGACTGTAATTAGATAATTTATATTGCTAATTCATATCTAAGTTAAAAGTTCTTAAAATATTAATAAATATAGTTTATACAGTATCCTTTCATTTTACAAAATGAAAGGATGCTATATATTCAATTTAAAATAACCTTTTCATAATTCATTTACGATATGATCATTAAAATAAAAACACCCTGAAAACTTAATTATACAGTAATTACGATAAGTTTAATAGTAAACTTATGCCAATAATATAACCTGAAAATCACAAGCTCAATTCTTGCAAATGAATTTTTAAATTATGTATAAAAAATTTGTCCTCTCTTTTATCCTTTTATCTCAATATATAATCTTCTCCCAAGATAAAAAAGACATTTTACCTCCTAAGATTGTGGTTGAAACATATCACGGTCAAAAAATTGAAGACCCTTATCGGTATGCAGAAGATCTCAATCATCCGCAAGTAAGTCAATGGATTAAAAATCAAAATAAAATTTCTACAGATCTATTAAGTAGTATCAAGAAAAAACAATACTTAATCAACAAACAGATTGAATTTGATAAGAAAAAAGCATTTGTCGTATCTAAAATAAAGGTGACAGAAAATAATAATCATTTCTATCTAAAAAGATTACCCAATGAAAATGCTCCTAAGCTCTATTATAAGAAAACATTTTCAAGTCAGGAAGAACTCCTTTATGATCCAAAAAACTTTAAACCCAAATCCAATACAGAATACATCATCAACTACATACAGCCTAGTTGGGATGGAAAAAAAATTGCTGTAAGTCTTACCACTAAGGGCAAAGAAGTTTCGGAAACGATTGTTATTGATGTAATTTCAAAAGAAACACATCCAGAAGTAATACAAAATACATGGCCATCATACTTGGGTGGAGTGGCATGGTTACCAGACAGTTCGGGTTTTATATATCTGCATTATCCTAGTGTTGATGTTACATCTATGGACTTTCTAAAAAATACCAAATCAGTTATTTACAAACTAGGAGATGATCCAAACAATATCAAAGAAATATTTTCATATACAAATAATCATGACCTAGATTTGAAAGAAGATGATTTTCCTATTGTCATGTTTGAAAATAACGACAGTAAGTATTTGGTAGGAATGACACCAGGTGCTGGCAGCTATTATAATTCATATTATTTACCCATTAAAGAAATAGAAACAAAAAATTGGAAACCTTTATTTAAAAAAACAGATCAAATAAAAAAATATATACTAAAAGGAGATTCTATAGTCTATCAAACGGCAAAACATGCTCCAAATTTTAAAATATGTGCTACTTCTATAATTAATCCTGATTTCGATAACCCAAAAGTTTTAGTTGAAGAAAAACAAAATGAAGTAATTACAGATTTTGAGTTAACCAAAGACGGACTCTATGTTGTAACTAGTAAAAATGGAGTGAAAGCGAGTCTATTTAAACATGAAAATACAACCTATAAAGAAATAAAGCTCCCACAGGTCTATGGTGATATAAGTATTACCGCAAAAGGACTAGGACACTCTGAATTATGGATTACGGCAATCGGTTGGACTACCGATAACAAAAGATACGAATATAACAATAGTACACTTATAGATAAAAACCTAAATGAAACTATTGATAGTAAACAGTTTGATGAAATCATCATCGAAGAAATCGAAGTAGAGGCTCATGATGGAGAAAAGATACCCCTTTCTATATTATACAAAAAAGGAATACAAAAAGACAGTAAAAACCGCCTTTTAATGGATGGTTATGGTGCATACGGTATCTCGTTTAAACCTACTTTTTCGTTACGTAGATTGCTATGGGTTTTAGAAGGAGGAATATTTGCAACTGCTCATGTTAGAGGTGGCGGAGAGAAAGGTGACGCTTGGCATAAAGGTGGATATAAATCAACAAAACCTAATACCTGGAAAGATTTAATATCCTGTGCAGAATATTTAATAACGAATAAATATACAACAAAAGAAAAATTGGCGGTATGGAGTGGTAGCGCAGGAGGTATAATGATAGGAAGAGCCATTACCGAAAGACCTGATCTATTTGCTGCAGCTATTATAGAATTTGGTTCACTGAACATGTTACGGTCAGAGATGAGAGCAAATGGAGCTACTAACATTAAAGAATTTGGCGCACTTAAAGACGCTACCGAATTCAAAGGTTTATTAGAAATGGATGCCTACCATCATATCAAAGAAGCAGAAAAATATCCTGCAACTCTATTATCTGTAGGGTTGAACGATGCCAGAGTACCTGCCTGGTTTTCTGTTAAATTTGCAGCTAAGCTTCAACAAGCAAATACTTCATCAAACAAAATTCTATTGCTTATCGATAAGGATACTGGTCATGGGGTAGATAATACTAAACTAAAAGGGTTTAACAGGTTTGCAACCGTTATGTCTTTTGCCTTTTGGCAAACAGGTCATCCAGAGTACCAACCAAAATAACAATAAAAGCTCAAAAGAATTCTATCTTGTTATCTATCTGCAGAAAGAAATTTAACCATTTTTAAGAGTAAAATAGTATATAAACATAGTATTTCATTATCAGTACAAAACAAAAAAATCCCGAAGATTTTCTTCAGGATTTTAATTCTGTGGGCGCGAAGGGATTCGAACCCCTGACCCTCCCGATGTGAAATCGGGATGCTCTGAACCAACTGAGCTACGCAGCAATTAGCTTTTCTATCATTTTTCTGCTTTTCCATTTTTTGATCTGAAGTTCTCTTTTGAATGCATCAGATTTCAACTCATATTCTTCGCTATATTTCAACACCCAATCTTTAGCTTTTGAAGTAAAACCTTTATGATTCCAAAGGTGCTTCTCTAACCGATCCGATATATCTTTTGTAGTCCCCACATAATATCGGTTCAATTCTTCCGAAAACAGAATGTAAACATAGTATTTCATTATCAGTACGAAACAAAAAATCCTGAAGATTTTTCTTCAGGATTTTAATTCTGTGGGCGCGAAGGGATTCGAACCCCTGACCCTCCCGATGTGAAATCGGGATGCTCTGAACCAACTGAGCTACGCAGCAATTAGCTTTTCTATCATTTTTCT
>NZ_JBFMKQ010000007.1:0-8651 GCF_040786285.1 Aquimarina penaris | reverse complement strand
TCAATTCTTCCGAAAACAGAATGTAAACATAGTATTTCATTATCAGTACGAAACAAAAAATCCTGAAGATTTTTCTTCAGGATTTTAATTCTGTGGGCGCGAAGGGATTCGAACCCCTGACCCCTTGGGTGTAAACCAAGTGCTCTGAACCAACTGAGCTACGCGCCCGCTACCTTGCGATTGCGGATGCAAATATAAGACAGTTTTATAGTCTACCAAAAGAATTTCAAAGAAAAATTAAATTATTTCTGCCACCACAAATGTACTCCCTCCCACATATATCACATCTTGATCTGTAGCTTCCTGTAATGCAGCTTTATACGCATCTTTAACAGAATTATACCCTTCTCCTTTTAATTCAAATTTCAATGCTTCTTCTTTGAGTTTTTTCTCATCTAAACCACGGGGAATATCAGGTTTCGAAAAATAATATTGGGCATCTTTAGGAAAAAGAGGTAAAATGGTATTTAAATCTTTATCATTAACCACTCCTAAAACAATATGAAGTTTATCATAGGTCTCTTCAGACAACTGCTTCATAACGGGTAGTAAACCATCTGTATTGTGAGCAGTATCGCATATTACCTTTGGTGTTTGCTGTAGGATCTGCCATCTTCCTAATAAACCAGTATTTTCAACCACTTTACTCAATCCTTTTTCTATATCTAACTCTTTAATTTTCCAGTTTTTTGTTCGTAGAATAGAGATAGTCTGTAAAGTAGTTCTCTTATTCTCTTTTTGATACTCTCCTAATAAATCACATGAATATAATTCGCCGCTATACTCTCTTGCTAAAAACAAATCACTATGATGTGTTTTTGCCTTTTCTTTGAATACTTTTTCGGTTTCGGTAGTAGTCCTTCCGATAACTACTGGTATGTTTTCTTTAATAATCCCTGCCTTTTCTTTTGCTATTTTTACTAATGTATCCCCCAAAAATCGAGTATGATCTAAACCAATGTTGGTAATTACAGAAACTTCTGGAGTAATGATATTAGTTGAATCTAATCTTCCTCCAAGACCGACTTCAATAACCGCAATATCGACATTAGATTTTGCAAAAAACTCAAATGCTAGTCCAACAGTCATCTCAAAAAAAGACAAATGATTTTTTTTGAAATATGATTGGTGCTTTTTTACAAAATCGACTACATATTGCTCAGGTATCTTTTTACCATTAATTTTAATACGCTCTCTGAAATCTTTGAGATGAGGCGAAGTATACAAACCTACTTTATATCCTGCTTCTTGTAATACAGAAGCTAACATATGGCTGGTAGAACCTTTTCCGTTAGTTCCTGCTACATGAATACTCTTAAACTTAGTTTCGGGATTTTGTAAATACGTAGCTAATTGAAAAGTATTAGTAAGATCAATTTTATATGCACTGTCACCTTGGCGCTGATACATCGGTAATTGGGCAAACATCCAATCCAGGGTCTCCCTATAGGTCATACACTATTTTATTCTGAAAGTTTAAATTGGTAAATAATAACCCCTACTTGTTTTACTGGTGCTTTAGCATCACCGTTAAATCGTGTGGCCAACGCTGCTCTTTTTGCAGGCTCCATCAAGCATGATGCGCTATTTGTCGTTCCTTTAACTCCTGCAGTGGCTCTAATCACACTCCCACTTTGATTCACTTCAATCTTAACGACCACAATTCCTGATTCATTGCAATCCTGAACAAATTTTTCTTTATTAAGGGCCTTGCGTCCTCCTAAACGATAATTACCATCTCCATCTAACCCTTTACCCGTACCATAATAAGATTTGGCATTGGGATCTCCATTAGGGTTACCCTTATCACCAGGTGATTTATCATTTCCTTCTCCACCTTTTGCAGTTCCTTTGCTTTTTGGCCCATTAGAAAAGCTATTTAGAATATCTAATGTAGATTTATCCGGCTTGGGATCGGGTTTCTTTTCTTCTACTTTTTTAACAGGCTTAGCTACTGGTTTTTTGACCGTTTTTTGCTCTAGAGTTCTATTTTGAGAGCTCTTTATCGGTTGTTCAACCTTTTTCTTAGGTTTCTTTTTTGGTTTATTCTCTATTACTGGTGCATCTTCTAATTCTTGAGTAACCACTTTTTCCTTAATTTCGGGAACATCCTCTTGGGGCTTTGAAATTGACGAAGTAGTCTCAGGAGTAGTTTTTTTTGGTGATGATTTAATAGGTTTAGTGGGTTGCAATTTTCCAGAACCAACATTAGTAGTCCCAAAGTTTAGCGCAATGCCACCTTCTTCTTCGGGAGTGATATAACTCAAACTCAGATAAAACAACAAAAAGATAATCCCAATATGCAAAATCAATGTTAATGCAAAGGATTTTCTTTTATGTTTTGTATCTAGTTTTATCATCTCTAATTAGGTTTCACGGCCAATATCACTTTAAATTTATTTCGGTTTGCAATATCCATCACACCCACGGCCTTTTCTATAGGTACTCCTTCTTCGGCTCGAAGAATAATTGTAGGCTCACTTTGCCCCTCTAAACGAGAAATCAATGTAGATTCTAACGTACTTTGACTAATTCGTTCCTGGTCAATATAATATTGCAGTTTATTCGTAATACTAACCGATATATTTTGAGCATTAGAACTCTTTCCTTTTGCTTTTGGCAATACCAAATCCAGTGCTTCAGGAGTAATCGCAGGAGATGTTAGTAAAAAGAAAACTAATAACAGAAATACGATATCTGTCATTGATGACATACTAAACTCCGGGCTGACTTTATTTCTTCCTCTTAAGTTCATATTATGCTGGTTCGTTTAACAAATCAAGGAAATCTACCGCTTTAGCTTCCATACTATGAATAACCTTATCCGTACGCACAACCAAATGATTATATCCAATATATGCTATAATACCAACTACTAACCCTCCAACGGTTGTGGTCATAGCTGTATAAATACCTTCTGCTAAAACTCCCATATCTGCTGTACCTTCACTTGACGCCAAATTATGGAATGCCAAAATCATGCCAATTACCGTACCAAGGAAACCTATCATAGGGGCAGCACCAGCTACCGTAGCAAGAATACTAACGTTTTTTTCAAGCTTATAGACTTCTAACCTACCCGCATTTTCAATAGCTTTATTAATATCTTCTAAAGAATGACCTATTCTAGAAATTCCTTTTTCGGTTAATCTCGCTACAGGGTTATTCGTCTGAGCACATAGAATTTTTGCCGCTTCAATTTTACCGCTTGCTACATTATCCTTAATCTTATCCATAAATGTTTCATCATATTTTGAAGCTGCTTTTATAGCAAAAATTCTTTCAAAATATATATAAACTGCTACAAAGAGTAATACAAAAAGAATAGATATAATAACTACAGCGCCTGTTCCACCACTAAGCAATAGGTCCATAATAGATAGTGAATTGTCTTCATCGGTGGCAGACTCGCTGGTTTTTTGGGCTAAAGCACCAAGCATAAAAAATAAATTCATCATTTTAGTTTTGTTAATTTAGTGTTAGTATACTAACGTTATTTCTGTAGGTTAAGTATATGTTTTTTTTGTTTATAATACATATATTATTCCTAATAAACCTATCACTCCAAGCACTATAGTATATGGAAAAGCCATTTTTACCATTTTCATGTATGACAACCCTATTAATGGTGCCAAAGAAGAGGTTAGTAAGAATAAGAACGCGGCTTGACCATTAGGTGTTGCAACACTAGGTAAATTTGTTCCTGTATTAATAGCTACGGCTAACTTCTCAAACTGGTCTCTGGATATTACTCCGTTATCAAAAGCTTGCTTAACTTCTCCTATATATACTGTAGCTACAAACACATTATCACTAATCATAGATAGCACTCCATTGGCAACATAAAACATTGAAGGTTGCTTGGACGCTTCCAGGGATAAAGCCCAATCAATAATTGGTGTAAATAAGTGTTGATCATGGATCATAGCAACAATTACAAAGAAAACCACTAATAATCCGGTAAACGGAAGTGCTTCTTCAAAAGCTTTTCCTAATTGATGTTCTTCAGTAATTCCCATAAAAGCCGTCTGAACAATTATTAAAGCTAAGCCAATAAAACCTACCGGAGCCAAATGCAAGGCTAAACCAACAATTAAAAGTAGTGCAGATACTGCCTGTACAATCAACCCATATTTAGATTTATCAGATCTATTAGCATCCTCTTCATCGGTATAACTTTCAATAATTCTTCTAGCAACATCCGGAAGTTTTGCCCCAAAACCAAAAGTCCCTGTCATTTCAAGAATTATTGTAGTTATCATTCCTGCGACTAAAACGGGTAATGAAATCGGTGCCATTTTTAAAAAGAACTCGATAAAATCCCAACCCATTCGTTCGCCTATAAGCAAGTTTTGAGGCTCTCCTACTAGTGTACAAACACCACCAAGAGCAGTCCCAACCACACCATGCATTACCAAACTTCTTAGAAAACTCCTAAATTGTTCAAGTGTTTCTCCGCTTAATTCTTTTCTATCCAGTACTCCACTTTCATCATAATCTCCGGATCCAGAATGAATCTTATGATACACTCCATAAAACCCTACCGCTACACTTATCAAAACTGCGGTCACAGTTAATGCATCTAAAAAAGCAGAAAGTACTGCCGCTAAGAATACAAACAACAAGGATAGTATCATCTTGGATTTTATTTTGGTAAACACTTTACTAAAAATATACATTAGTAAAGGTTTCATAAAATATATACCCGCCACCATAAAAACCAAAAGCAATATTACTTCTAAATTTTGTTCTACTTCGTGGTATGAATTTTTTGGGGTTGTTAGATTCAATATCAAAATTTGAATTGCCAACAATCCACCTGATTGCAAGGGGTAACATTTTAGTGCCATTGCCAGAGTAAAAATAAACTCTGCAATAAATATCCAAGCCGTAACCATTGGCCCTAAAGCGAAATAAGAAAATACATTAAAAATTAAGAATCCTAACATTATGGTTTTAAACCATTTTGGACTGTTACCTAGAAAATACTTGAACATAGTTATACTTGGTTATGCGTTAATACTATATCAGCTGTTTGAGGGCTATCTCAAATGCTGTTTTACTTATATTAGTTTTTGCTCGACTATTATTATAAGTGTTTTGAATTGCTTTTTTTATGGTTTCTGAAGTATCCATAAAAATGGCTTCATCGGTCATTTGAACTTTTCTCTCCATAAAATATGCAAAGACCCTAGCCATACCACAGTTAGAAATAAAATCTGGTATTAAACTGATTCTTTCATCTGTATATTCCATTATGGGTCCAAAAAATATTTCTTTATCAGCAAAAGGGACATTAGCTCCGCAAGAAATCACTTCTAAACCAGCACCTATCATTTGGTTAATCTGATCCTTAGTTATCAACCTAGATGCTGCACAAGGTGCAAAAATCTCGGTATGTAAGGACCACACCTTATCATTCATTTCTTCAAACGAAATCAACGAATCACTATACAGCTTATTTCCTTTTTTGTTTAAATAAAGTTGTTTTATCTCTTCAAAAGAAAAACCATCTTCTTTTATAAGCCCACCTGCATGATCGATAATACCAACAACTTTGGCTCCCATTTCAGAAAGATAATATGCAGCCGCAGAGCCCACATTACCAAAGCCTTGTACGATGGCTCTTTTACCTTTTACATCACCATTATAGATATCGTAATAGTGTCGTACAGCCTCGGCCACACCATATCCGGTAATCATATCTGCTACTGTATATTTTCTGGAAACATCGGGAGAAAATGTAGTGTTTTCTAATACTTTAATTACCCCCTGTCGTAGTTGTCCTATTCTATTTATTTTATCGGCCTCTGAGGGCTGAAAATGCCCGGTAAACACTCCTTCTTGTGGATGCCAAACTCCACACTCCTCAGTTATTGGGATAACCTCATGGATTTCATCTACATTTAGGTCACCTCCAGTACCATAATAGCTTTTTAAAAGTGGCGACACTGCTTTATACCAACGCTTAAGTACTCCTTTTTTTCGTGGATCATTAGGATCAAAATTAATTCCTGATTTGGCTCCTCCGATTTCAGGACCAGATACTGTAAATTTTACTTCCATAGTTTTTGCTAAAGAAAGTACTTCGTTCATATCTAATCCAGCACGCATTCGAGTACCACCACCTGCAGCACCACCTCTAAGTGAATTTATAACTGTCCAGCCTTCTGCTTCAGTTTCAGAATCTCTCCAGTTGAAAACAATTTCTGGATCTTTATTTTCGTATTTTTTTAATAACTCTTTCATTTATAAAATTTCAATTCATTGAGTATACAACTCTTTTTTCAAAAAAATAACACCAATAGTGTTTCTATATAGTAACATTAAAATAATCCCCCAAACGGAGGTTAGAGCTGAGTCATATTAAAAGATATTACAACAAATTGAACTGTAGTCACTGTTGGACCTCACAAATATAAAAAACTAAACATGGCAAAAGCTTAAATAAAAATAAAATTACACCTTTATGAATGTACTTTTTTTCATTTATAAACTTTCGGTTTCCAGTAAACAATTCTAAAAAAAACTCAAAATTCTATGGTAAAAAATCATGTTATCAAAAAATCAAAAAAACACTAAAACTATTATATTATCGACTATATTTGTAAGATTAATAAAAATATCGAAGTTATCTCGATTTATTTTCATCAAAAAGTACGAATTGCGTGTTATGCACGCACAGTAAATCATAAATAAAAATGGACTTTAAACTATCCGAAGAACAACTAATGATACGCGATGCAGCTCGCGATTTTGCCAAAGCCGAATTACTACCTGGAGTGATTGAGCGTGATAATAAACAAGAATTTCCGACCGAACAAGTAAAAAGGATGGGAGAACTTGGTTTCCTAGGTATGATGGCCTCTCCAGAATATGGAGGAGGAGGAATGGATACTATCTCTTATGTTTTGGTCATGGAAGAATTATCCAAAATTGACGCATCTTGCTCTGTGATTGTATCTGTAAACAACTCTTTGGTATGTTGGGGTCTTGACACCTATGGAACTCATGAACAAAAAGAAAAGTATCTATCCAAACTTACTACTGGAGAATCAATTGGAGCTTTCTGTTTATCTGAACCAGAAGCGGGTAGCGATGCAACTTCTCAAAAAACAACAGCGATCGATAAAGGGGATCATTATATCCTTAATGGAACAAAAAACTGGATTACCAATGGCGGAAGTGCAGACTACTATCTGGTAATTGCTCAAACTGATAAAGAAAAAAAACATCGTGGTATTAATGCCTTTATTGTTGAAAAAGGATGGGAAGGTTTTGAAATTGGACCCAAAGAAGATAAGTTAGGAATTCGCGGTAGTGATACGCACTCCCTTATTTTTAATGATGTAAAGGTCCCGAAAGAAAATCGTATTGGGGAAGATGGATTTGGATTTAAATTTGCAATGAAAACTCTGGCAGGTGGTCGTATCGGAATTGCCGCACAAGCTTTGGGTATTGCTGCAGGAGCATACGAATTAGCAAAAGAATATTCTAAAGTTCGAAAAGCTTTTGGAACAGAAATCATGAATCATCAAGCAATAGCCTTTAAACTTGCAGATATGCACGTACAGATTGAAGCTGCTAGAATGTTGGTTTATAAAGCCGCTATGGATAAAGACAATCATGAAAACTATGACTTATCTGGTGCTATGGCAAAATTAGCTGCTTCTCAAGCTGCTATGGAAGTATCTGTTGAGGCTGTCCAAGTGCATGGTGGTAACGGTTTTGTAAAAGAGTATCACGTTGAACGATTGATGAGAGATGCTAAGATTACACAGATCTATGAAGGAACTAGTGAAATTCAGAAAATTGTAATTTCGAGAAGTATTCTTAAAGATTAATTTAATAAAGGATATCTCAACTAATATTACAAAGCCCAGATTGAAATAAACAATCTGGGCTTTTATTTTTCTTTACCGAAATGTTATTTTTTATCAACCTTCTCTGAAGAAAGTATGTTTTCAATTTCTTCAAAAGAGCGTTTACCCAGTAGTTTTCCTTCTGGAGAAATTAAAAATTTAGCAGGAATCGCAGAAACTCCATATTTTCTGGCTATTGAAGACAACATGACGTATTTATTTTGATCTACGATCTGGTTTTTCCAGACGAACCCGTCTTTTTTAGACGCTTTTTTCCATGATGATAAATCTTTCTCTAACGCAACTGTTACAATGGTAAGTTGATCAGAATACTTGTGGTGAAGCGCTACCAATTTAGGATTCTCTTTCCTACATGGCGGACACCAGGACCCCCAAAAATTCAACAGCACATACTTACCACGTAAATCAGATAATTTAAATGAAGTCCCATCGACAAGAATTGTTTCAAAATCAGGAGCTTCTTCACCATCATCTACCACAGAATACTTTATATAGAGGTAGAATAAACTAATAACTATAATTATTGCAGGGATGATATACCGCAGTAGTTGTTTCATACAAATTATATACTAGTATACTTTTGAAAGTATACTTACTAAAGTAATAATTCTAAGTTTAAAAAAGGGTGGTTTATATATCTATTACTTTTCGTGCATAAAAAAACCCTTCATTGTAATAATGAAGGGTTTTCAAGGAAGGCGGCGACCTACTCTCCCACGATTGTAGTACCATTGGCGCTAATGGGCTTAACTTCTCTGTTCGGAATGG
>NZ_JBFMKQ010000006.1:0-105024 GCF_040786285.1 Aquimarina penaris | reverse complement strand
ACCACACTTAAATCTTAATATGAAAACACCTAATTTTGTACATAACAAAAAAACCAGAGAAGCTAGCTTCTCTGGTTTAATATAAATTATTTTAAAACTGTCAACTTATTTTAGGACGACTCAGTTTTTATTACTATTTTTTCAAACACCAATCCAGAATTTTAGCAATATTCCTGGCATCATCTACTCCCCTATGATGGGTTCCTTCTAATGGAATTTCTAAAATCCCTAATGCTCCTTTCATTCCAACTCTTCGTCTTAAGCCTTTGACTTTAGAGAAAAGTACTTTCACGTTAATATGATTTTGTGATAAAGGGTAATCCACCCCTATATCTAAACATTGTTTCTTCATCATATTCAAGTCATATTGACCATAACTTGCCCAAGTATATTCTGTACTGTTGTATTGTATTCGAAGCATTTCACAAGCTGCTTCAAAAGAAATACCTTCTTCATCTAACATCTCTTGGGTAATAGTTGTCAGCTCTGTACAGAAAGGACTTACTTCTGATTTTTCAGGCTTTACAAGTATACCATGATTTTTAGAAATAGTCCCAGTTTGAGTATCCAAAAGACAGATACCTATCTCTATGATTTCACTTATTTGCCCTTGCGGAACAGATCCATTCCAGCAAGTAGCTTCAAGATCTATAATTATAATTGTATTTGTTGTTTTCATTTTTTTGTTTGTATACATTATTTCTTTTCCGATTTTTTAGAAGTATTATTCCTGGATTTTTTTTTCTCTGGCATTTTACCTTTAATCCTGGATTTTTCTTCCTTTAAATCATTAATAAAATGATTGTTATATGCATTCTCTTTTGCTAATTTCAAACACTTCAGTGCTTTTTTATAATTCTTTTTATGCTCAAAAAGAATGGCTTTCTTGAGATATAACTCTGCTTTATCAGTTCCTTTTAGGGTTAATGCAAAGTCGATTAACTTTTCTGCTTCATCATAATCCTCATTCCATAACAAAACATTGATGTACTTAGGATACACATCCACAGCGTGCATGTCTTGTGCCAGGGCTTGTTGAAAATATTCTTTTGCCACCTCAAAATTTTTAAGTTGTTCGGCATAAATCTGTCCCATTAAACCTAAGGCAATAGCATTATTTTCGTCATATGACAGCGCATAGTTCAAAGACTCTACGGCCTCTTCCAAATTATATGGATAGGCATCTAATGCCTGAAATAAATATTTATCTAATAAATTGCTCATTTTTATTCGTTTAATTTGTTGCGTAAATCCTGTTTTAATTGATTTCGCTTGTTTTTAAAGGTTTTTTGCTTCTTTTCTTTTTTGAAATCGGTTCCTTTAAATATTCTTATTGGATTACCTCGTTGCACACTCAAATGATTCTCCCATTGATCAGTTAATGATCGCTTAAGTTTATCTAACTGCACTTCTAGCATTTTTTCTTTTAATCGCTCGATGGCCATCTTTTTATTTTGATGCTGAGAACGACTATCCATAGCTACGACACTTGTTCCTGTCGGTTGATGTACCGCTCTTACAGCAGAATTTACTTTATTTACATTCTGACCACCAGGACCTGTACTTCGCATCGTTTGAAAAGTAATATCCTTTTCTGAAATCTGCTTTAGATGTATCGGATCTAGCTCATAAATACCTATAAACCAATTTTTTCGCTTATGATATTTGCGAAAAGTGGATGTTCCAATCCATTGTAAGGTTCCTATCCAAGAACTTAAGAATGTCTTTACTTCTTTTCCTTCAAGTTGAACTGTAACAGATTGAACAGTCCCATTTTCAGAACCTTTTATTCTTTGAATAATACTGTATGAAAATCCAGCTTGTTGTGCTTCCACTAAAAAATATTTAAGAACCTGGGCTACAACCCAGCAGCATTCTGCCGGGCCTCTACCCGCTGTTATTTGTATAATTTTTTGATTCATTTTGTTACTCTTTTTTTACTTGTCCATACGAACAATTTTGGGTGTAAATGTTCCTAATACTTCCACCAATTCCTGTTGATTTGCCATCACTTTATTAATATCTTTGTACGCCATAGGTGCTTCATCGATTCCTCCTCCTATAAGTGTAACATCATGTGCTTTTAATTGCTTTTTGATTTCACTTTTGGTGAATTTCTCTTTACACTTTCTTCGAGAGTGTAAGCGACCGGCACCATGTGATGCAGATTGTAAACTTTCTTCATTTCCTAATCCTCTCACAATAAAACCAGGCGCAGTCATAGATCCTGGTATGATTCCTAATTCTCCTTTGGCGGCAGGCGTCGCTCCTTTTCTGTGTACAATACACTCTTCTCCATTGACTTCTTGTTTCCAGGCAAAGTTGTGATGGTTTTCGATTTTTGCAATTGGTTTCGAACCCAATAGTTTTGCTATTCGAGCATGAATATCATCATGGCATACTTTTGCATAATCACCAGCAAGATTCATTGCCAACCAATATTCATGACCATCGTGCGTATTCAAATCCAACCAAGCCAATTGTTGCACATGCTTTGGTAACGGACATTGTTTGGTAGCCAAATAGGTATAATGTTTTGCTATATTAGCGCCTAACCCTCTGGATCCGCTATGTGATAACACTCCCAGATATTCTCCAATCGGTAATCCCCATTCATTAGTACTTTCTGAAATCGAAACCACTCCAAACTCTACAAAGTGATTACCTCCTCCAGAAGTGCCTAATTGTTTATAAGCTTTGTCTTTTAACCTTTTTACTAACGGAATGGTTTTAAATTCATCTCGTTCAAAGATCTCATGATTGTGCTTTACTTTGTGAGTTTCATACATGCCAAATTTCGTATGTTCGGATAGTATATTCTCCAGCTGATGCTTTTTTCCTTTGAGATAAGAGATAGCTATGGGATAAATCGTTAAACACATTCTACAGCCTATATCCACTCCTACACCATATGGAATCACTGTATTTTTTGTTGCCAGCACTCCACCGATTGGTAAACCGTATCCGGTATGTGCATCAGGCATCAAAGCCCCAGCAACTGCCACTGGTAATTTTAAGGCATCAAACAATTGATATTTAGCCTGCTCATCAATTTCATTTTCACCATATATTTGAAATGGAGCTCGAGTGGTTTTTAAAGCATGTCTTTTTACTTCAACAGGATTTAGTAAACTCTCGGCAATCTTTCCCCAAACCCCATCACCTTGATAGTTTTCAGGGTTGAGTAATACCTTTTTGGCTTCTGTTAATATTTGTTCTTTCTTTACTCGTTTATGATATCGATTAATCTGACCCAAAGTCACATTAATACTATTGTTTTTTGGAAAGCCTAATTTGATTAAGTCTTTTCCGCTTAGTTTCTTTCCCATTATTATAGGTTGTAACATTAATCAATAATGAGTATTCATTACTGACGTAAACTGTATAGTTTGTTTCGGGAAGTTTTATTGAGATTTCGACAAGCTCAGTCTAACACATCAGTGTGACAAAGTGGAAAGCAAAAAATCCGAAACTTTTGGGCTTCGGACTTGGTTGAATATATAAGAAAACTTATTTATCTGTGAAGTCCCGAAGCTTACTCAAAAAAAGACCTTGTCCTTTTGGAGTCGTAGTAAGTAGCTTTGTAAAAGTCATTGTACTTCGGTTTTTAAAGATTATACTATTATTGTTTGCAACACTTCGACAAGCTCAGTGTGACATTTTGTTTTAT
The DNA here is from genome assembly GCF_040786285.1 of Aquimarina penaris. Lineage (NCBI taxonomy): Bacteria > Pseudomonadati > Bacteroidota > Flavobacteriia > Flavobacteriales > Flavobacteriaceae > Aquimarina > Aquimarina penaris. The sequence goes on along the minus strand of NZ_JBFMKQ010000006.1, from coordinate 101,354 downwards.
TGCGATGCAAATATGAAATCTATTTTTAAATTACACAAATAAAATATCGATTTAATATATTGATTATTAGTGATTTAAATTAAAATAACGCAAAATAATCCCTGTCCGTTTTTCAACGGATATTGACTATTTTTCTAATCAACTGTAGTTCTGAAACTTATCTTTCAAATGCCATTTGATTTTATATCAGTAGTTTTCTCAAAAAAAATCATAAAAAAAGCGTCCAATTTCATGGACGCTCTTGCTTTTTATATCTTATTATAGTTTTACTACCTATATTTTTGATTTGAAAACAGCTTTTCAGCGTCCTTTTTATGTAAAAAATATAGCAACATAGGCTTAAAACTTTTTTTTGGTTCGTAATTATGGTGCAAATATGATATAATTATCTTATTCCCTCCAAATTTATTTCCAAAATTGAAACCATTTTTTGTTTTCACTAACCTTTTTGATCGAATCAGACGTATTTGACTTTTCTTTTTGATTAACTGCTTCAATTTTATCATATCTTAGATTCAATAATGTATTATAACCTTCATTCGAATCATAAGCATTAATGTATAATTTTGAATAGGCTTTTATTTGAATTAGCAGCTCTTTCATGGAAAGATTATTACATCTAATAGTGATTAAATCCAGTTCATTATGAAAAAGAAAAAACTGCATCAAAGTATCATATTCATAGCTATATTCAGTATTTAACTGTGCTAAATCATTCACGATACTAAATACATTTTCTGGATCCTCGTTTTCAATAATTTGCGTGCAATATTTCCTTATTACATAAGTCAAATACTTACTTTCGTCCCATACATCATATATCAAATTTTCTAGTTTATTCTTCCAATTTTTATCTCTATAATTAATTGTAATAACATCAGTAATGAAATCATTGGATTCCATCTTTTCAACATAAAACTCCTGATAAATTATACTTTCAAATTCGTTTACAGTTATTAGGCCTATAAGTACTTTGAATATATTTAGTTCTAATTCTTTCATTTCTTTCTTATCTTTTTACTTCGTCTCCAAGGCGCATTCTTTTGCCAATCACCAGCCATGATACATCCGTATGGAAGTACTTCGTCAATCACATTACCCAACCCAAATTCATCCATTTGATTTCTAACGGTTTCCGCATTTTTATAGGCACTTGGTAGTTCAGTAACGTCAATTTCATTAGAAAAGAAACGAATATCCAAACCTTGTGTTTCTTCCTGAAATACTTCTTCATTGGTTCTACCTTCTTTACTCCTTCTATGTTGTGTCCTGCTCACATTACGCCCTGCTCCATGTGGTGCAAAACCAAGATTAGTAGTTGTGGTTTCACCATTTACAATTAACACAGGTTCAGACATGTTTAGAGGAATCAATCTTGGCCCTGTAATATCGGGCATGAACTTAGCATCCAATGGCGTCGCGCCTTTAGCATGGTAGAACAGATCTTCATCTTTAAAAACGAAGTTATGTTCATTCCAGTAACGATCCCATCCGTCTATGTTTAGAGCTTGTAATGTAGCATTATGAAGCACTTCATGATTTGTTTTTGTCCACTTTCTTATAATTTGTAATGCTTCCCAATAATTTTGCCCTTCTTCTGTATCAAAAGGTATCCAAGCATTTTGTTTCAGCGTTTCTGGTGACAATTCTTTTCTGAAACGTTCTGCAATTTTCATCCCTTTGGTATACAAATTCGCTCCAGGTCCTCTAGATCCGTGGTGAGTAATCATCATCGTATTTCCTGTCTTTCTTGATTGACCAATGAATAAGAAGTGATTCCCATCCCCTTGAGTTCCTAAATGAGATCTTGCTGCCTGAATCATCTTTTCATTATTCAGCATATAATTTCCTTCAAAATCTTTTAATAACTCATCTGGAAATCTATATTGAGTGTTTCGATCTCTTCCTCCAGGTCCAAAATGAGTATTTTGATGCGCGGCATCTAGTACTTTTTTAGGATCCATCTTACCAAAATCGGTAAGCATCACAGAGCAACAGATATCGGCACTATGCATCCCTGGATGAATAGCATTTTTAGCAACTGCTACTCCTCCAACAGGAATGGTTCCATTTGGTCCGGTTGGACAAGCGTCCGGCATTACTGCTCCATTAACTAGTGTTGGTGTTTTCATCAATGTATTCATCGATTCTACCACCGAATTTACATTGGTTTCTTCTAACTCATTTTCTGCTTTTATATTGATAGCAAATGAAGCCGCTTCAGTATGCAAATCTACAATTGGTGGAGATTTGAATTGCTCCAAATATGCATGCATAGCATCCCCTTTTAACTTATTTGTATTGATATGCTCGATGGCTTCCGGAAACCATTTTCCGGATCTGAAACCCAACTCGATTAATGTTTTACCTGTGATTATCTTCATGTCAAAATATTTTCTTTAATTCTTTTAATACGTTCCACAAACATTTTCTTCTTCGAATATTCATTGAATATACTACTAGAAACATATCTATACTCAGATAATTCAATCTCCTCTAACAGAAAATCCAAGTTATCAATGATTTCTTTTTTATTATAAAATGGTATAGTCTTTTCTATTTCTTCTTTCGAAAAATCAAAAGCATCAATTCCACAACATTCTGAAACACAATGTGTCTCCAAATCTTGCCAGAACTCTTTATTTAGTTCTAAATAAATATCTGCTGAAAAACTCTCCTTTAATTTCATTTCTCTTTTTTTGAAGCTCCGCCGACTCCCCGTTCAACGGAGCAATTACAAACCAATGTTTATATTTTTAATTCTGGCACAAATGTTCTATATAAGTACGCAATCATTTTGCGCAGAAATAAATAATCTCTATTTTTCCGCAAATATTTAATTATGGCACAGAATAAAAATGCCTTGATACGTTATAAAACCTTAGATAAGTGTCTACAAAACAACAATCGTAACTGGACATTAGATGATCTGATAGAAGCTTGTTCTGACGCCTTATATGAATATGAGGGTAGAGATATCAATGTAAGTAAACGAACTATACAGTTGGATATTCAAATGATGCGTAGTGATAAATTGGGGTATAATGCACCTATTGAGGTGTATGACAAGAAGTATTATCGATATGCAGATAAGGACTATTCTATTACAGATATCCCATTAACTGAAAATGACATGAATGTGTTATCAGAAACTGTGGAAATGCTTAAACAATTCAAAGACTTTTCATTATTCTCTGAACTTGTTGGCATTATTCAACGATTAGAAGATAAAGTATATACTGAAAAAACACAACAGGCCTCTGTAATTCATCTAGATAAAAACGAAAAATTAAAAGGATTAGAGCATCTGGATATTTTATACCAAGCCATTCTAAAGAAGATTGTTTTAAAAATAAAATATCAATCTTTCAAAGCGCAACAAGCTTCTGAAATTATTTTTCATCCATTTATTCTTAAAGAATTTAATAATCGTTGGTTTTTGGTTGGCAAGTCTTCAACCAGGAAACCCATTGTAAATTTAGCGTTAGATAGGATTATCGACATTGATTTTGATACCTCTATTCCTTATTTGAATGAGAAATTTGATGGAGATAAATATTACAAGGATATTATCGGCGTAACAGTAGCCAATTCTAGGGCTCAGCGCATTCAATTTTGGGTAGATAAACAAAATGCCCCCTATGTAATTACAAAGCCTTTTCATAGTTCGCAACGAATTATAAAGGAAGACGAGAACGGTGTTATTTTTAATATTCTTGTTCAGATCAATTTTGAATTGGAGCGTATGATTTTGGGCTTTGGAGATTCGATTGAAGTCCTTAAACCGGAAAAACTTAGAAAAAGGATTGGTAATAAATTGCAGAGAGCACATGAACGATATCAAATAGAGAAATGACTTGCTATGAAATATCTTTAAAGAAGTCGGAAAGCTAATTAATAATTTTTTATAATTTATACTAAAACAGTAAGTATAAACAACTTCAATTCAAAAGTTGTTCATTTCAATTTGTTGAAACCGTAAGAAAACAAGAGTAGTGAAAATCAAAAAAAGAACAATCTTAAAAACAAAAAATCCTCTTGATAAATCAAGAGGATTTTGTACTGAAGGCGGGACTTGAACCCGCACGGCCTAATGGCCATTGGATTTTAAGTCCAACGTGTCTACCAATTCCACCACTTCAGCATGGTATATATTGTCTCAGAGCGAAAGACGGGATTTGAACCCGCGACCCTCACCTTGGCAAGGTGATGCTCTACCCCTGAGCTACTTTCGCAGTTTATTTAAGAACTTCGCAACCCTCTGATTGCGGATGCAAATTTAAAACATTTCTAGTAATACCAAAGTCTTTTTTAAAAAAAGAATAAAAATTTATTCTAATTAACAGAATTTCAAAAAACTAAGACTAAAAAATTATCTCTTGGATCAAAAAAAGCCTTAGAATATGTTCTAAATTGAAATCATAACATTAATAAAAAATTTAAGACAGATCCCGTTATACAAACGGGATTTGTTCAACTTACTATTTTTAACTCCCTGTAAAAACAGGTTTTCAAAATAGAGTTTCACTAAACCTTTGAGGCTTTCTTCCTGGTTAACATGCGTTTAATCTCATTAAGCTTCATTAATGCCTCTACAGGAGTTAGCGTATCAATATCGATATGAAGGATTTCTTCCTTGATTTGTTCAAGCAATGGATCGTCTAAATTAAAGAAACTTAATTGCAGCTCATCTTCTTCCTGTACTCCTTTAATTTTATCGGTAAGTTCTTCACTACTATGCGATTTTTCAAGCTTTTTAAGCATCTTATTAGCCCTGTGTAATACTTGTTGCGGCATCCCTGCCATTTTAGCTACATGAATACCAAAACTATGCTCACTACCACCAGGAACAAGCTTACGTAAGAATAACACGGTATCCTTAAGCTCTTTGACCGAAACATTATAGTTTTTGATTCTTTCAAAGGTTTCGCACATCTCATTTAATTCGTGATAGTGCGTGGCAAATAACGTCTTAGGCTTTCCAGGATGTTCGTGCAAAAACTCGCTAATCGCCCAGGCAATCGAAATCCCATCATACGTACTTGTACCACGGCCAATTTCATCTAACAACACCAAGCTTCGATCGGATATGTTATTAAGAATACTAGCCGTTTCATTCATCTCTACCATAAAGGTAGATTCGCCCATAGAAATGTTATCACTAGCTCCTACCCGGGTAAATATTTTATCCACTACTCCGATCTTAGCTTCTTCGGCAGGAACAAAACATCCCATTTGAGCTAACAAAACAATTAAAGCCGTTTGTCTTAATATCGCCGATTTACCACTCATATTAGGCCCTGTGATCATAATCATTTGCTGATGATCACGATCTAACAATACATCATTAGCAATATACTGCTCACCAGGTGGTAATTGTTTTTCGATAACAGGATGACGACCATTTTTAATTTCTAAATCATGAGATTCGTCGATCAATGGTCGTACATATTGATTTTCTTGAGCCAATTGGGCAAAAGAACCTAAGCAATCTAACTGACCAATTAATGAGGCGTTTAATTGCACAGGCTTGATGTAATCACTCATCCATACTACCAGATCATTAAACAACTGCTGTTCTAATGTTAGAATCTTTTCTTCTGCACCAAGGATTTTTGCTTCATATTCTTTTAATTCTTCTGTAATATATCGCTCTGCACTCACCAAGGTTTGTTTGCGTATCCAAGTATCTGGCACCTTATCTTTATGCGTATTTCTAACCTCGATATAATACCCAAATACGTTATTTGAGGCAATCTTTAATGAGGTAATCCCCGTAGCTTCGGTCTCTCGCTCCAGCATTTTATCCAAATAATCTTTTCCAGAGAAAGCAATAGACCGCAATTCATCTAATTCATCTAAATATCCATCGGCTATGGTATTTCCTTTTAATATATTTACAGGTGCTTCTTCGTTAAGCGTTTCTTTGATTTTATTACGAAGCAACTCACAATCATTAAGTGTATCACCGATAACTTTTAAAGCTTCATTCTCACTTGTTGATGCTTGTGATTTAATAGGAACAATAGCCTCTAGTGAATTTTTAAGCTGAATCACTTCTCGAGGACTCACCTTACCCGTAGCCACTTTAGAAATTAGACGTTCAATATCCCCTATTTGCTTAATTTGATGCTGGATCTTTTGATGCAATGTTGCATTATCCTGAAAGTACTGAACCACTTCTTGACGTTTCTGTATCGCAGCAATATTTTTAAGTGGCAAAGCCAACCAACGTTTTAGTGTGCGACCACCCATTGGCGAGATCGTTTTATCAATAACATCCAATAAGGTAACTGCATTTGCAGCATTGGCTTGATATAGTTCCAGGTTACGAATCGTAAATCGATCCATCCAAATATATTGATCCTCGGCAATACGCTGGATCGCAGTTATATGCTGTAATTTATGGTGTTGTGTTTCATTTAAATAATGAAGAATCACTCCCGCGGCAATAATACCTTCATGCAAATGATCTACCCCAAACCCTTTTAAAGAAGAGGTTTTGAAATGGTTGTTTAATGTTTCGTTGGCATAATCGGTTTTAAATACCCAATCCTCAAGAAAGAAAGTATGATGATCCTGCCCAAAATCTTGATAAAAAGCTTGTTTTTTAGGTTTTGTGATGAGTATTTCGCTAGGGCCAAAATTCTGCATCAATTTATCCATATGTGCTACATCACCTTGCGCTGTTAAAAACTCACCTGTAGATACATCTAAAAAAGCTATTCCTAATTCCTTTTTCCCATAATGCACTGCACATAAGAAGTTATTGGTTTTACTCTGCAAGACCTCATCATTTAGGGCTACCCCTGGAGTTACTAACTCTGTTACACCTCTCTTTACGATGGTCTTAGTTTGCTTAGGATCTTCGAGTTGATCACAGATAGCTACACGCTCACCCGCTTTAACCAATTTTGGCAAATAGGTATTTAAAGAATGATGAGGAAAACCAGCTAGTGCTGTTTCTTGATCGCTACCATTACCTCTTTTAGTCTGAACAATATTAAGGATTGCAGCTGCTTTAATGGCATCTTCACCAAAAGTCTCATAAAAATCTCCTACTCTAAACAACAACAATGCATCAGGATATTTCGCCTTAATTGCATTATATTGTTTCATCAACGGGGTTACTTTCTTAGCGGTTTTTGCTGCCATTAAGCCTAAAAATTTATCAATCAGGCTAAAGTAGCCATTCTTCTATTTTTTTTGAAATATCACAACCGGGAGTTATTCAATTTTATTCACAATCATGAGTAGTTAGTATTTTGGAGGTAGTAGTTAGAGGGTAGTATTCAGTAAGTAGTATTCAGCAAGTAGTATTCAGTAAGTAGTATGAAGTAGGCAGTACTCAGTGGGCAGTATAGCCCCTTGCAGAATGAATTTTTTGTCATTCCAGCGTAGGCTGGGATCCATTTACAATGTGTTCTTTCCTGTTTATACCATTTACAATACTCTTACAATTTGCAAAACATGTAAAAACAGAAATTATTTAGTGTAGATGTTATGAAATATAGATTCCGGCCTACGCCGGAATGACAATAAATGATATTTTTGCAACGATGGAAAAAAACAGGAAACTCAAAAACAGCGAACTTGATCGCAAAACTATCGAAGAATTCAAGGCTTCAGAAAAGACACGGCTAATTATTATTTTAGACAATATTCGAAGTTTAAATAATATTGGTTCTGTTTTTAGAACGGCAGATGCATTTTTGATTGAAAAAATATACCTATGTGGTATTACCGCTACCCCACCACACAAGGATATTCAAAAAACTGCGCTTGGCGCTACCGATACGGTAAGCTGGGAACATACAAAGGATACACTTTCATTAGTACGAGATCTACAGTCTAAGGATGTAAAAATTCTTTCTATCGAGCAAGCAGAAAATGCGGTGATGCTTAATGATTTTACCCCAGAAACTAATCAAACCTATGCCATCATTTTTGGAAACGAAGTTAAAGGCGTACAACAAGAGGTCGTTTCAGAAAGTGATAGTGTAATAGAAATACCACAGTTTGGAAGCAAACACTCTCTAAATATTTCGGTTAGTGCCGGGGTTGTAGTTTGGGATTTGTTTTGTAAACTAAATTCTAATAGTTTATAGGGAGTTAGTAGACAGTATTCAGTAGGTAGTTTGCAGTAGTCAGTTGCCTATGTTCAAATACCTGCAAACTCCTAACTCCTAACCAACCTCTTCCAAAATCCAAATATAATCGGCTCGGTTTGCTATAAAATCCCGATCAGACACATCAATAATTTTGACATTCAACTCTGTTTGTGATTTTATATATTGAAGATATCCTTTGTTGATTTTATTAAGATATTCGGCAGGGATTTTTTGCTCATACTCGCGCCCCCTTTTTTTGATATTTTCTAAAAGACGTTCTGTATTTTGATATAAATAAATATACATCCCCGGTTTTGGAAGGTTTATATACATCAAATCAAATACCTTTTTATACAACCTATACTCTTCTTCTTGCAATGTAACTTTGGCAAAAATCAAAGATTTAAACACATCATAATCACTTACCACAAAATCCTTGAACAAATCAAACTGAGCAATATCATCTTGCAATCGCTGGTACCGATCCGCCAAAAAAGACATCTCTAACGGAAAAGCATAGCGCTCCATATCTTCATAAAACTTGGGCAAAAAAGGATTATCGGCAAAACGTTCTAAAATTAATTTAGCGTTAAACTCTTTGGAGATCAGTTTTGCTAAACTCGTTTTTCCTGCTCCAATATTACCTTCAATAGTAAGATATTCAAACTTTGATAAACTATACCTTTCTTTAGGATTTACAATACTCTCCTCAAGTTGAGTTATTTGTGATGTATCTGAAGTATTTTCTAATAATTGCGCTACAGTTTGCTTTAGCTTAGGATGTATTATCTCTGAAGCAATATCAGACAACGGTTCTAAAACAAACTTTCGATCCTGGATTGCCGGATGCGGAACAATTAGTTTTTTTGTTTCTATCTGTCCTTCCGAAGAGAAAATAACATCCAAGTCAATAGTTCTGGCTTCATACCCTTCTCCTTTATTACGATTTCTACCTAGTGTATTTTCGATTTCTAAAAGTTTATCTAAAACTTCTGCTGTCGAATAAAAAGTTCGAATGGCAATACAAGCATTATAAAAATCATTACTATCAAAACCCCAAGCCGGAGTTTGGTATACTTTAGAAATTAGAACTACATCTCCAATAATTTGGTATATATGATTGACCGCTTTTTGAATAAAGTCAAGGCGATCACCCATGTTACTGCCTAACGAAATATGTATATGATGAGATGTTTTCAAGGTTAGAAATTTATAATCTGGTCAGAACTCCTTATTTTTAAGAGCAAATTAAGCAAAACAAAATCACATCACCTTATTTTTGCGTGAACTATTATTAATGACATCTATTTTGAACGAATCCACCCTTAGTTTAAAAGACAAAAAATCTGCTTATAGAATTTATCTAATCCTTGGCGCATTATTTATTTCATCATTAGTGGCATCCAACCTTATTTTTCAAAAATTCTTTTATTGGGATTTTTTTGGAGTATATACTTTTGAAATTTCAGTGGGTATTCTGCCATATCCAATTACTTTTTTAATTACAGATATTATTAGCGAAGTATTTGGAAAAAGAAAAGCCAACCAGATTGTTACCGCTGGTATTTTTGCTTCATTTTTTTCGTTAATTATAGTCTCTGCATCTGCGGCAGTACCTGCAACCTCATGGTCTCCAATAAATGACGACATATTTAGTAAAGTTTTTGGAGCTACAGCCATAGCCGTTTTTGCATCGATGATAGCTTATCTTTTTGCACAATATATCGATATTCAGATTTTTCACTTCTGGAAACGTGTTACCAAAGGAAAGCACTTATGGCTACGTAATAATTTTTCTACATTCTCTTCGCAATTTATAGACACGTTAACCGTTCTTTTATTGCTTTGCTCTACCGGGATCATACATTGGGATCGTTTTGGCGTATTATTGGTTAATGGATTCTTGTTTAAAGTGCTTGTAGCCGCATTAGACACACCAATTTTATACCTGGGAGTATACATCTTAAGAAGAAAGTTTAGACTAAAACAAGGAGGAGAACTCGCCTTAGAAATTTAAAATCTAACAAATAGTTAACTTAAAAAGTTACATAATATCTTTGTAAACCTTTATTTTACACCAAAGCCTTACGCTCATGAAAAAAGCCCTCAAAATCCTAGCTATTGTCCTACTATTATTTATTATCGGAATCGTTTCTATTCCCTTTTTATTTAAAGGAACCATCCAGGATAAAGTACGCTATTTAGTGAACGAACATGTTAATGCCAAGGTTGATTTTGCCGATATAGACATAAGTCTTATACGAAGCTTCCCTAAAGCTTCAGTAATAATTGATGAACTTTCTATACTTAATTACGCTCCCTTTGAAGGGGATACATTAGCTTATTCTAAAAGAATAGCACTCGATATGTCTATTAACGAATTATTCAAAGATGCCTCTGAAGCGATAAGTGTACAAAAAATAATAATCGACAAGGCCAATATCGCCATCAAGACTGACTCTTTGGGAAACTCGAACGTTGATATTGCCCGAAAAAATGACGAAGCTCCTGAGCCTGCTCCCGAAGGAGAAGATAGTTCTTTTACTTTTGCCCTGGAACATTATGAAATTAATGATAGTAATATTGTATTTAAAGATGATGTAAGTAAAACATTCTTAGAAATGTCACATCTAAACCATAGCGGTGATGGATCTGTGTCTGGCAAAAAGGTTATTTTAGACACACAAACTAATTCTGAAGCCTCTTTTAGCCTTGATAACACTAAATATTTAAACAAAAATAAAATAGAGCTAGACGCTCAGATAGAATTAGACCTCGAAAATCAACGCTATTCTTTTAAAGAAAATAAAGCTTTGATCAATAGATTACCATTAGAGTTTACAGGTTTTGTTCAATTACAAGAAAAATATACCGATATAGACCTGAGTTTTAAAACGCCGACCTCAGATTTTAAAAACTTTCTTGCCGTTATCCCAGAAACCTATGCTAAGAATCTAGATGGCGTACAAACCAGTGGGGACTTTTCAATTAATGGTAGTATTAAAGGAAAATCAGACGATACCTATATCCCTAAAATGGATATAAATATTGTATCACATAATGCAGCCTTTAAATATCCAGATTTACCCAAAGGAATTAAAAACATTAATATAGACACGCAAATTAAGAATGAAACCGGTCTTGTTGATGATACCTATATTAAAATCGGCAATCTTACCTTTAAGATTGATCAGGATTCTTTTGCCGCAAACGGTAGTTTAAAAAACCTTACCAAAAATATGATTGTAGACATGGCTTTAAAAGGAACTTTAAACCTAGCCAATCTAAATCAGGCATATCCTTTAGAACTTGAAGAAAAATTAAATGGTATTGTAAATGCAGATATTAAGACTCATTTTGATATGCAATCTTTAGAAAAAGAGCAATATCAAAATGTAAAAAGTTCGGGTACCGCCAGTATTTCCGAATTCACTTATGCTTCTACTGACATGCCCAATGAGATAAAAATCGAGAAGGCTAATATTAGTTTTAATCCTCAAACCATTTCTTTGGATCAAATGCAAGCAACAACAGGTAAATCTGATCTTGCCGCGACCGGTACTATTGATAACCTTATGGGATTTCTATTTGCAAAACAAGATCTAAAAGGAAATTTTGATGTCAACTCCAATGTTTTTGCAGTAAGTGATTTTATGATTAATGAACCCGAAGAAGGGGGAGAAAAAACTAAAGACGTCAATACTACAGAAGAGGAGAGCATGAAAATTCCTTCTTTTTTAGATGCTACACTTAATTTTGATACTAAAAAGGTACTATATGATAATTTAGAACTACAAAATGCAAAGGGAACAGTAAAAATAAAGGATGAGACAGCCTATTTAGAAAATGTAACTTCTAATATCTTTAACGGAGGCATGGCTATAAATGGTAATGTATCTACCAAATCCGAGGTTCCTACCTTTGCCATGGCATTAGATCTAAGCAAAATTGATATTGTACAATCATTTAACAACCTCGAATTATTAAAAGGTTTAGCACCAATTGCAAGAGCACTCGCTGGTAACCTTACAACACAAATGAGTCTTAACGGTAAACTGAATGATGATCTAACTCCTGTACTCACCTCTTTAAAAGGGAAGGCACTTGCAGAAATTCTTAATGCTCAGGTGTCAACTACTAAAACACCTCTTTTATCAAAACTAAATAGTCAACTTAGTTTTGTGGAGATGGATAAACTAAATCTTAAAGACATTAAAACAAACCTTAGTTTTGATGACGGAAAAATTAACGTAAAGCCCTTTGAGTTTGATGTTGAAGGCATAAAAATTACTGCCGGAGGTAGCCATAGTTTTGATCGAAGCATGAATTATAATGTTTCTTTAGACCTGCCCGCAAAATATCTGGGTGATGAAGTAGGTAGCCTAATGTCTCAACTCAACGAAGAAGAAGCAAACAATATGACTGTTGCACTTCCTATTGGAATTTCAGGAAATTTCACAAACCCAAAAATTAATCTAAATACCGGGCAGGCAGTAAAAGAGCTCACACAACAGTTAATAAACAAACAAAAGGAAAAAGCCAAAAATCAATTGGTGGATAAAGGTCAAAAAGCGTTAACTGATCTATTAGGTGGATCTAAAAAAGAAACCGATTCTAACAAAGATGACTCACAAAACAACACAGAAGAAACTTTAAAAAACACGGCCAAAAATATTCTAGGTGGTTTTCTTGGAAAGAAAAAAAAGAAAGACACTACAAAGACAGGTAATTAAACCAAAGAAATATACTATAGTTTGTACTACTAAATCAGCTTCATTAAGAAGCTGATTTTTTTTATGTGAATTTTATAATGTCTAACACGTTAGATATCCTTGTTTTTACATAAAGTTTTACTTTAAAAAAACCATCTTTATCGCTAAATTCTATATAGTTATATTTCAAAACAATCGTTTTCTAAGCTATTTTGAAGAAAATAATTCAGGAAAAAATGAATAAAAAACACCAAAAATTAGGGAAAAAACCCCGTTTTTATTCAAAAATTAGCCTAAAACATAAGTATTGTTCAATATTTTAACTCTATTATTGAACATTAGTTAAAATACTGGTTTTCAATAAAATAAATGTTAAAATTGTAAGAATAATACTAATAAAAATGTGATAATTCTAGTTAAAATACCGATTAACGTACAAAGTTTACGGTAAACACGTAACCAATTTATTTAAAACTCTTCTAACTTAGTGTTCCTGAAATTGGCAGAAAGAAATTTCTTCCAAAATTTTAACCCCAAAAATAACCTATCATGACAAAAAGATGTTCTTTAGTTACAGCTTTTATATTACTATTTTCTTCTTTTATTACAATTGCACAAGATTTTAACGAAAACGACAACAAATGGACAAGAGGCTGGACCAACTTTGCTCCGAATAAAACGGATTACCCGGCAGCCGAAGAAAAATTACCCAATATTATCGCAAACAATACATACCTAACAAACGATATTGTTTATTTAATGTCTGGTGATGTATATGTTATTAATGGTGCATCTTTAACGATACAAGAAGGAACCATAATTAGATGCGATCATCAAAACCCGGCAAACCTTATTGTTACCAAAGGTGCAAAATTAGTTGCCGCCGGATCTGAGGCTTACCCTATTGTATTTACCTCTAACAAAGCTGCAAAATCAAGAAATAGTGGAGACTGGGGCGGAATAGTAATAGCTGGGTCTGGAAAAATCAATAGTGTGTCTGGTAATGGGATCATAAAAGGAAATTTCAAACCTCAATTCTCGGTATATGGAGGTAATCTGCACACTGAAGAAACAACAATTCTAAGATACGTTAGAATAGAGTTTTCTGGAAACACAAGTAAAAGAAAGGAAGGATCTAATGGTTTATCTCTATACGGTTTAGGCACGTCTTCTATTGTAGATAATATAATGGTAAGTCATACTGGTCAAGACTCTTATAATATTCATGGTGGAAAAAACAATATCCGAAACCTTGTATCACTAAAAGCTCAAGGAAATGACTTCAAGGTTTCTGAAGGATTTAAGGGAAATTTAAATAGCATCATTGCTATTCGCCACCCATACATTACCAACTCAATAGGTTCTTATGCCATTGTAGTAGATGGTTATGACAAAAACATGGGATATACTAATCTCAGTTCAGTTACCGATGTTACTATATCTAATGCTACTCTTGTTAATTTATCAGATAAAACGAATTATCAACACACTACGTCTGCGATTTCAACATCTAATCTTGCAATGACATATATTCATAATTCTAAAATATCTGGCTTTTCAGATGTTGTGAAGTTTGATAAATCTTATGTTTCTCTTCCAAAAATACAGAAAGCTTTTATGATGGATAATAGTTTCTTTAATATCCATGGTGAAGGTGTAAAAGTTGTAAATCAATCTATCGAAAAAGAATCACTTAATATTCTTAAATATAACAGGTTTACTAAAACTTTTATAGAGGTAAATGAATTGTTTAGCAATCCATTAAGTCATGTTGTTCCGAAGTTTCAATTAAAACAATCATTAAACACTTATATGGTTATGCAATAATAAATGAAGTTTATTTTAATTTCATGATGTCAAACCAGTTTGAATATAATTATTAAAATACTATGATTAGATTATTAATGGGCTTTGTTTTCTTTTTATTAGTGAACTCTGTTTTTTCTCAAAAAGTTAACGAAGCTATATTTTTCACTCAAAAAAAACAGATCAATAAATTTCACACGATTAGCGACCTTGAAACTCGTAAGAAAGGAGAGCTTATAAAGTTATATCAAGATCGGGTAGAAGAAATCATGACTGTACTTCCGTTCTTATCTCTTACCAATGAACCTGGTGTAAGGTTAGAAGATATAGGTATAAAAGAAGATTCTCGTCATCTTAAAATTTTAAAAAATAATACAGAAAGTACCGAGAAAAATTTTGAGACCACCAAAGAAGCTATAGAAGAATTGGTTGCGTATGCCGACACAGAGAAAATCATAGGGACTATACTATATTTTGAAGAAATCATCAAAAAAATGAGAATAGGAGTTAATGGAAATTTCTAAAAAAAAGAATAAATAAATTGTAATGTGTTTAAATTATCATATTTACTTAGGGTTGGAAGCGGTTATATATAACCGCTTCCATATTTTTTAAACAACTCACCTGTGCGATTTGTAAGATTCCCAAAGTAAAAGCTACTAACCCATCATGATACTACTATATCTTTTAATAGGTACACTTATAGCCATAGTAGGCGCAATACCTCTTGGCGCGGTTAACCTAGCTGTTATTAACACCTCTATAAAAGAAAATATTAAAAATGCTTCTTATATTGCTTTGGCAGCTGGAATTGGTGAAGTATTATTAGCTCTTTTTGCATTGCATTGTAGTATGGAATTATCGGAGTTTTTTCTTCACAATCAATGGATACAAATTAGTTTTATAGTAGCGTTCTTTTTAATCGGTTTATATTTCATGTATTTGGCAAGTAAAACTACTCCCAGTAGTAAACGACGTAAGCCTAAACTATTCAACTCTAAATTTCTTACTGGTTTTTCCTTAGCCTTATTAAATCCACCAGTAATCGTATATTGGATCTTAGCAATTTCTCTTACCAACAAACATATTCTCAAACTTACTACTCAAAACCCAATATCATCTCTGTTACTTTTCTTTTTAGGAATTTACCTGGGAAAAATAGGAACACTTTACTTTTATGGTAAATGGGGTAATAAAATGGCTCAAAAACAAGGAGATTCTAAAGCAAAACTTCATAGAATTATAGGATCCGCCTTACTGGTTATTTCCGTTTTCCAAAGTATTAAGATTATTATCGAATAATATTGTTTAATAGTAGTAAAATACTGTTTTTTCACTTAAATATACAAGTATATATCTTTAGATAGTTTTTATATTTGTAGGTTATTTCAATAAAGCTATATACCAATGACCAAAGATGCTGTAAACCCTAAATTAAGGCTATCAAAAGAAGAGATGCGACAATATGGATATAAAATCATTGACCACATTGTAGATCATTTTGAAACTCAAAATTCGAAAAAGCCTGTTACTATTGCCACCAGAGAGGAAATGGATTTGTTACTAACAGAAGCTATTCCCGATCAGCCAACTCCTGCAAACGAAGTATTGGATTTTGTTATGGACCATGTTATTCCCAACAGCAATATAGTATCGCATCCAAAATCATATTCTTTTGTCCCAGGCCCAAGTAACTATGTAAGTGTTATGGCCGATACTTTAGCTACTGGTTTTAATATATTTTCTGGTGGTTGGGCTGCATCTCCCGCTGCTGCAGAATTAGAAATAGTAACCATGAATTGGTTACTTAAAATTTTCGGATTTCCAACAAAAAAAGGAGGTGGTATATTTACAAGTGGTGGCTCAATGGCTAATCTTACTGCTTTAGTCACTGCAAGAAGAATAAAATGCAAAGATGATTTTTCTAAGGCTATTATTTACTTATCTGATCAAGCTCATTCTTCAAACATAAAAGCAATTAAGGTGATTGGCTTTAAAAAAGAGCAAATTCGCATCATCCCAACAGACATAGAATTTAAAATATCATTAAATAAGCTAAAAAATGCTATTGCCAAAGATCGACTAGAAGGATTACAACCTTTTTGCATTATTGCCTCTGCAGGAACCACAAATACAGGCACAGTGGATCCTCTTGATCAAATTGCAACCATTTGTAAAAACGAAAACTTATGGATGCACGTAGATGGAGCTTATGGTGGAGCAGCAATTCTTGCAAACAAGGGAGATCTGCTTTTAAAAGGTATTGAAAAAGCAGATTCGTTAACTGTAGATCCTCATAAATGGTTTTTTCAACCCTATGAAATAGGCTGTTTATTAGTAAAAGATCACAATTGGTTAAGTGGTACTTTTACAGAAAAACCAGAATACCTTAGAGATATCGAAGGGAATGAATCTGAAATCAATTTTTATGATCATGGGATTCAATTAACCCGTCGTTTTCGTGCATTGAAGTTTTATATGTCTTTAAAAACATTTGGTTTAGATAGTTTTAAAAAAGCCATCCAATATACCATAGATCTTGCCGAACAAGCTGAAACTATCCTAAGAAAAAGCAGTAATTGGGAAATCACATCTCCTGCTACACTAGCAATAATTAATTTTAGATACCACCCTATAGGTTTTGATTTAACCGAAGAAGAGTTGGATTGTATAAATCAAAATATTTCTAATAAAATAATCGCATCAAGAGAAGCGCTTTTGGTCACTACAGTATTACAGGGTCAAATAGTACTTAGAATGTGTCTTATAAACCCTCGAACTACCATTGAAGATATCCAGGATACTTTAGAAAAATGTGAAACGTTTGCTAAAGAGGAGTTAACAACATTACAAAAGCAACTTAGCTAAGAGATTGTCAAATCAACTACATACCCTTCATTGTTACGCACATTAAAAACTGTATTATCTTCAAAAATAAGATACTGCCCCTTAACACCTTTCAAGGTTCCAGAAAACTCTGGTGTCTTTTCAAGATTAAGGCTTTTTAATTTATCAGGGTATTTTACCACTGGGAACTTAAGCTCGGTTTCCTTTCCGTTTTCGATAAAATATTCCTTTACTTCTTCTGGAATAAAATCTTTGAGTCTATTTTTATAAGCTATTAAGTCTTCATCGACCACTTCATTTTTAAGCATTGTACGCCAATTGGTTTTATCGGCAACATGTTCTTTTAGCGCTACTTCGGTGATCCCGGCTAAATATCGATTAGGAACCTCAACAATTTCAATTGCCTCATGTGCACCTTGATCAATCCAACGTGTAGGCACTTGTGATTTTCGGGTAACCCCTACTTTAACATTACTAGAATTTGCCAAATACACAATATGCGGCTGTAATTGTGCTTTTTTTTCGAATTCGAGATCCCTATCTTCAACTCCCAAATGAGCCGTGCTTAACTCTGGGCGCATTACCCAATCCCCTACTTGAGGTTGATTATAAAAATCATCATAACAATACCCTTGCCTATATATCTTTTTGTTCTTACCACAAGCAAGACATTGATACCCTACAAATTTTATACTTACTTTTTTATTTAATAACTGGTTTACATGAATAAAATCAGTTTCAAAAATCAGGTAATACTGAATCGGATCTCCAATCTCTGTCTGCATTTTGGTAAGCACTCCTTGATATTGCATAAAGTTTTGTTATAAATTGACCTTGCGAGAAGAATGTAAATATTTTTATTATTTTAGTTGATAACAACCAAAAATAGTAAGTTAAAAACTATTTATACCTAAATATACGTCAAAAAATGCCAATCCCATTAGTTAATTCTATTGCCAGCTGGTTCCTAAAAAAGCGGTTTCATCAAATGGAGCTTTTTCTTAAGTACCCTAATGAAGTTCAGCTTGAATTACTAAATGTACTATTGGAAACAGCAAAAAACACAGAATTAGGAAAAAAGTATGATTTTGCTTCTATACGCAACTATGAAACATTTTCAGAACGTGTACCTATTAGAACTTATGAGGATTATGAATCGATGATTGAGAGAAGCCGTCATGGCGAAAACAATATTTTTTGGCCTACTCCCATTAAATGGTTTGCTAAATCGAGTGGTACTACTAGTGCAAAAAGCAAATTTATACCCGTAAGTCAAGAGTCGTTAGAAGATTGCCATTTTGCTGCAGGAAAAGATCTTTTGTGCATGTATCTTAATAATAACGAAGGTTCTAAACTTTTTACTGGTAAAAGTCTTCGATTAGGTGGAAGTAAGGAATTGTATAAAGAAAATGGAACATCTTTTGGAGATTTATCTGCCATTATTATTGACAATATGCCATTTTGGGCCGATTTTAGCTCTACTCCCAGCAGTGAAGTATCATTAATGAGTGATTGGGAATTTAAAATGAAAGCCATTGTTAATGAAACTATCCAGGAAAATGTAACAAGCTTAGCGGGTGTTCCTTCCTGGATGCTCGTTTTACTTAATCAAGTACTAGAAACTACCGGAAAAGAAAATCTCTTTGAAATCTGGGATAATCTCGAGGTATATTTTCATGGCGGCGTAAGTTTTGAACCATACAGAGATCAATACAGTAAAATTCTACCTAAGAATACTTTTAAGTATTACGAAATCTATAATGCTTCAGAAGGATTCTTTGCTATTCAGGATCATAATGATTCTTCAGAATTATTATTAATGCTTGATTATGGGATATTTTATGAGTTCATTCCCATGGATACTTACGGAACCACTTTTGAAAAGGTAATTCCTTTAAGTCAAGTAGAGATAGGAAAAAATTATGCTGTGGTCATCACTACTAATGCAGGATTATGGAGGTATATGATAGGAGACACAGTACGTTTTACATCGATCAGCCCTTATAGGATTAAAGTATCCGGAAGAACAAAACATCATATCAATGTATTTGGAGAAGAGTTAATCATTGAAAATGCTGAAGAAGCCTTGAAAAATACCACAAGGCAAACTAATTCTGAAATCGTTGATTATACGGTTGCCCCTATTTTTATGAAGGGAAAAGAAAAAGGTGCTCATGAGTGGATTGTCGAATTTAAAAAGCCACCAAAAAACTTAACAGAATTTACACATATTCTCGATCAAAACTTGCAGCAGGTTAATAGTGATTATGAAGCCAAAAGATATAACAATACAACACTTAACATACTTCAACTGCGCGAGGCAAGACCAAATTTGTTTTACGATTGGTTAAAGAAGAATGGAAAACTAGGGGGGCAACATAAAATTCCGAGATTGTCTAATAAACGAACGTATGTAGAAGAATTATTAGTACTTAATAAGGTTACTTGTTCCTCTTAGTACTAAAATAAATTTGATCTAAAACGCTACTTTTTTTCGTAAAATCGTGAGTTATTGATTGTTAAAATTACGGTTTAACCATAAAAAAACTATGTAAGAATTCTTCTTTTTGGCAAAAAAATTAGTATTTCATCGCCCAAAAAAAGCGTTTGATCTAAAAATTACCAAATCATTTTTAGTCTTCTTTTTTTCATATTAAATTTGATCCCAGATAGTTACAAACTCATCAAAGCCCCTTACATATGAAAATCATAATATTTCTTCTTGTTTTTTTTACGTTAGCTACCAATATTAATGCACAAGAAACCCAAACTACTAATACTAAAAATGACTCTAAGTTATTAGTTGTTAAAACGACTAACGATAAGACTTCCATAAAAAATAGTATTACACCCGTAAGTGACAATTCACTTGAAGAAGATATATGCTATGCAGAAATATCTAAAGTAGCTTTTTATAAAGCTCTAATTAGGCAAAATGGTTTTGATATACACATTAAAGACAATGAGGATGTGGGTTTTGCCCTAAGAAGTACCGAAGAGATCATCACTAATAACAAAGAGCGAATATCATATTCTAAATAGTATGATGTAATATCCAACTAATCAACCAACAAAAAACACCGTTATAAAATTTTATAACGGTGTTTTTTTATTGTAGTCTTTTAAACTTTATAAATTCTTTCTTAAGAAACAGCTTTAAGTTTTTTGATGGTAGACTTATTCAATTTCTTCTCAGCATAATCTTTAGTCACTCTAAACTCACTCTCTTCACTCTCAGGCAATTCAAACATCGCATCTGTTAAGATAGCTTCACAAAGTGACCTTAATCCTCTTGCTCCAAGTTTGTACTCCATAGCTTTCTCCACGATATAATCTAAAGCACCATCAGTAATTGAAAAAGATATACTATCCATTTCAAATAATTTCTTGTATTGCTTTATTATTGCATTTTTGGGCGCTGTTAATATAGATCTTAATGTCTCTTGATCTAATGGGTTCATATAAGAAAGTACCGGAAGTCTTCCGATTATTTCAGGAATTAACCCAAAGTCTTTTAAATCTTTAGGGATTATGTATTGAAGCAAGTTATCCTTTTCTATAGTGTCCTCGCTTTTAGAAGCACTATATCCAACAGCCTGCATATTCAAACGCTTCTGGATCATTTTTTCGATACCATCAAAAGCTCCTCCCGCAATAAAGAGAATATTTTCGGTGTTTACTTCAATAAATTTCTGATCTGGATGTTTTCTACCTCCTTTTGGCGGAACATTAACGACAGTCCCTTCCAATAGTTTAAGTAATGCCTGTTGAACACCTTCTCCAGATACATCTCTGGTAATACTAGGATTATCGCTTTTACGGGCAATTTTATCGATCTCATCGATAAAAACGATTCCTCTTTGTGCTTTTTCGAGATTATAATCTGCTGCCTGCAGAAGTCTGGTTAAAATACTCTCTACATCTTCTCCTACATATCCAGCTTCAGTAAGTACAGTGGCATCAACAATAGCCAAAGGTACATTAAGCATTCTAGCAATGGTTTTAGCCATCAATGTCTTACCAGTACCCGTTTGACCTACCATAATGATATTACTTTTCTGAATCTCAATATCATCTTCGGTTTGAGGTTGAAGTAATCTTTTATAGTGATTATATACCGCGACAGACATTATTTTCTTGGTAAACTCTTGCCCAATGATATATTCATCCAAAAATTTCTTGATCGCCATAGGTTTGCGCAGCATCAATTCGCTACTTAACTCACCTGTTTCATCTTCTTTTGCTTCTTCTACTACAATTCCATGAGCTTGAACTATACATCGATCACATATATGTGCATCTAATCCTGCTATCAGCAAATTAGTCTCAGGCTTTTTTCTCCCACAAAAAGAGCATTCTAAATCTTCTTTGGCCATTGCTATTTAGTTTAAATTTCTATCTTATTTTTTACTTTAAAATAGAACTCACATAATAAACTATTAAAAGGTTATTATCAATCTTTTATTACGCTTATTTTATAAGATTTCCTGTTTGTATTAACTACTTTAAAGAGGATAAAATCCATCTTTCTAACAGGAAAACACTTTATTCTCTAGTTAAAATTTCATCAATCATTCCGTACTCCAGTGCTTTATCAGCCTTCATCCAATAATCTCTATCACTATCTTCGTATACCTTATCATAGGTTTGCCCAGAGTGCTTAGAAATGATCTTATATAATTCTTCTTTTAAGATTAAAATCTCTCGAGCAGTGATCTCTATATCACTTGCCTGCCCTTGAGCTCCTCCTAATGGTTGGTGAATCATTACACGGCTATGTGGTAAACCAGAGCGTTTTCCTTTCTGACCTGCGCATAATAATACTGCACCCATTGAAGCTGCCATACCTGTACAAATTGTTGCTACATCAGGTTTTATAAATTGCATAGTATCATAAATCCCAAGACCTGCATATACACTACCTCCAGGAGAATTAATATAAATCTGAATATCTTTTGAGGAATCTACACTTTCAAGGAATAACAATTGAGCTTGAATAATATTAGCTACCTGATCATTAATACCTGTACCCATAAATATGATTCTATCCATCATTAATCTGGAGAAAACATCAAAAATAGCAATATTCATTTGACGTTCTTCGATGATATTAGGAGTCATACCTGTTGGATACATACTACTTACGATTTTACCATAGTAATTACTATTAATTCCATGGTGTTGCGTAGCATATTTTTCGAATTCTTTTCCGTAATCCATATTTCTTATTGCTGAAAATTTTATTTATAAAAAAGGCGCTAAACTAAAGATGGTTTAACGCCCTAAATATAAGTATAAATTCCTTAGTAAATTACAACATTAATTATTTGTAAACTTCTTTTATGAATTCGTCAAAACTAACCTCTTTTGCTTTAAGTTTAGCGTTCTCTTTATAATAATTTAACAATTTTTGACTCATCAATTGTTCAGAAATTCTCTTAACTTCTTCTTGGTTAGATAATATTCTAGCCGCTATATCTTCTAATTCTTTATCCTCAGGAGAAGTTTGCCCAAATTGAGCCATTTGTCCTTTAATCAAGTCTTTAGCAAAGTCTTTAAGCTCGTCAAAAGTAACCTGAAGATTATTATCATTAATTATTTTTCCTTCGATCAACTGATAACGCAACCCTTTTTCACTTTTTTCATACTCATCTTTAGCCTGATCTTCGGTTAAAGGCTCCTCTCCAGTAGCGCGAATCCACTTCTGTAAAAACTCAACTGGTAGTTCGAATTTGGTATTTTCTAATGCATTTTCTGTAATATCATTAAGCAATCGCTGATCTGATTGTTGCTCGAATTGACGCTCTGCATCTTCTTTGATTTTTTCCTTAAGATCTGTAACTGTTTTTACATTACCAGGCCCATATAGTTTATCAAATAAATCCTGATCCAGATCTGCAAGTTCTTGAGTGTTTATTTCTGAAATAGTAAAAGAAACTTCTATATCTAAGTCATGAGCTTCGTCATGGTTAATTTTTAGTGCGCTAATAAGATCGTGATCGTCACCAAACAATCCTTTCGTTTTAAGCTTAATAACATCTCCTACTTTAGCATCGATAAATTTATCAAGATTTTTCTTTCCTTTAATCTTCTCTAAAGAGACAGTAGATACATTATTGATCTCTTTTTCTTCATTTACAAAAGTCCCTGCCACCAAATCGTCTTTTTCTACAGTATCTTTAGAAACCAATTTACCGTATTGCTTTTGGATAGTTTTGATTTGGTTATCAATCATATCGTCTGTAGCAGTAATTTTATAATGGGTAATGGCTTTTTTACCATTTAACTTTACTTCAAATTTTGGTGCTAATCCAAGCTCAAATTCAAAAGAATAATTATCGGAATCCCAATCAAAATTCTCTTTTTCTTTAGGTAATGGGTTCCCTAAAACATCAAGTTTTTCCTCGGTTAGGTATTTATTTAACGCATCCTGTAACAGTTTGTTTACTTCATCTACTAAAACCGCTTTTCCGTACTGCTTCTTTACAAGTCCCATAGGAACATGACCTTTTCTAAAACCAGGAATATTGGCATTCTTTCGGTAGTCTTTAAGGATGTTATCCACCTTATCACTATAATCTGCTTTGGCGATATCTACTGTTACAACAGCATTTAATTCGTCTAATTGTTCTTTTGAAATATTCATAATCTACTACGATTTACTACTAAAAATTGGGTTGCAAAAGTAATACTTTTTTATGTCCCAACAAATTTTTAACTACTTGAAAAACAGTTAGCTTTAATCTTTTTTCAAAATAGAATGTAGTATCGATTGAAAAACTGATAACAATACGCTAAATATCAAGGCCCAAAGCCATCCACGAACATCGAAACCGGCTATAAAATAATCTGCTAACAAAATAATTGCAGCATTAATAACCAGAAGAAACAACCCTAAAGTAATAATAGTAGCTGGTAATGTTAAAATTACCAAAATAGGTTTTACAATTGCATTTAAAATTGCTAAAACAAGTGCTACAATCAAGGCGCTAACATAATTATTAATGGCTACACCAGGTAATACCTCTGCCAATAACAGCACGGCAACAGCCGTTAGAATCAATTTTAGTAAAAATTTCATATGCCTGTATTTATTTTATATGAATATAAAAAAACCTGCTAACAAGTTAGCAGGTTTTATATTTTAATTAGAATCTTATCTCTATTTAATTCACTTCATTACTTACGGTAACCGTACCAAATTCACCTGGGTTCACTCTTGGTACTACTAAACCATATGTTTTCTCTAAGGCATCTAATACTCCATTAGCTACTAATGCATGGCCTCTTGGTGTTGGATGAACTCCATCTAAAGAGAACCCTCCCCCAGAAGCGAATGTCGATGTAATAATACCACCGTCAAAAGGAACCCCACTACTTGCCACCTGAGCCAATTGAGATTTCATACTCACAAAAGCCAAACCGTTAGCAGTAGCAAGATTTCGAATAGTTTCATTATATGAATTCTGAGCCACTGTAATAGCTGTTTGTTCTGCTGGGACTAATACATATTGATCTTCTAAAGGCAATGTCACACCTTTTACAGATAATTGTCCCGCAAGATCTTGAGGAACTCCCAGTCCAACCAACTCGGCAACTCTATCTGTATCCAGTTGAGCAATTACACGAGAGCTCGTTAACACTAATAAATCTTCTTCTGTAGCTTGTCTTGCCTGACCATATTGCGCTGCAATAATTGGTGCAAGAGGTCCAAATGCAGGAGTGATCGCAACAGTTAAATTAGCCGTTATATCTGTTAATGATTCATCTTTAATAACTACAGCACTAGCTGCAGTAGTAGAAAACTCTATAGCTCGTTCTGGAACTCCTAATGCTGCAAATGCCATATTTAATCCAGCATACGTTGCATTAATTGTTGGTATCTGTGATGCAAATTCCTCATTTAAAGGGCTCAATGGTGCAAAAGGCACTGTTGTAAAGAAAGGAATAGAGGTAACATCTGGCAAATCAATCAATACCCCTTTTCTACCTCCAGCAGCAAGCGCATCAACCAAACCGGCATATGTTTGTGCAAATACCCCGTTATTTGTAATATCACTATCACCGTAAGTACTTGGATCTATATTACCAGTCATATTATGATCTTCTCCAGTACCACCAGAAGTTGCATAACCAAGAATATCATTGTTACCTATCCACAGACTAAATAATGAGGGAGTTTGCGCTAAGGCATCGCCAACAACTGTTGATGTTGCAGATTGTTGAAAACGTCCGAAATAAGGATTAAGAGCACCATATCCTGGAAACGCTAAATGGAAACTCTTAGCTCCAGGAACACCCATATTATTGAATGTACTACCTAAATTAGCAGTGATATCGGTGGTAGAAGCAGCTCCGGTATAAGGAGCAGGCCCTACTGGTTCTTGATTCTCATCAAACACCAAAACTAACCTTGGAGGAAAAACATCGTTATTTCCAGCAAACCCACCAGTGTTATCAGCCATTAGGGGCTGCGTAAATTCTCCACCTCCGGCAAATTTAAATTGCTGAGCCAATATATTTGGATACGAATTTTCTTGCCCAGTAATATACAAAGCTCCATCTGCAAAACCTGCAGTAAGAGAATTTCCTAGCGCTACAAAATTACTTAAGTCTAATTCTCCGCTAGTAAAATTATTTGTTTCTTCAATTGGATTATCAAACTCTGGCTCACATGCAACTAATCCTAGTGCCAGAATTGCTAAATATTTTATATTATTCTTTATCATCATTAATTACATTTTATAAGTTAAACCAAGTCCAGGCCCAAATGCGCTTGACTCATAAGTTCCTCCAAAAGGAACACTCTGTCCATTTTCCTGATAAGAATCGTATGACGCATCAACTTCATCGAATCTAAGAAAGAAGAAAGAAGCATCAATAGCTAACTTAGGTGTAATTGCATAGCTAAAACCACCTGAGAACCCATCAGAATCATTACGTGGTGTTTCTGGAGCAAAGAAACCTTCCTGAACAGGAGATTCGTCTATATAATAACCTGCTCTTAATGTAATCTTTTTTGTTGCCTCATACTGTAATCCAAAACGGTATACAGATGAGTTTTTGTAATTACGAGGATTTATAGATGCCGGTGCACCATTACCAAATGTAAGATCTAAAGATTCATATACATCCCAGAATTGTCTGTTGAAATCAAAGGCAAATAACCATTTCTTATACTCATAAGACAAACCAACAGTTAACTCTGCTGGTAACGGTAGTTCTGCTCTAAAACTTGTTGGCCCATTAGGTGGAGCTGCCAAAGAATTAGGGAAGTTAGCAAAAGTAGCTTCTCCATCTTCTGATTCAATAATAATTTTACTACGGTAGTTAAATCCTACTCTAAGATTTTTTGTTGGATTAAACATGGCTCCAACACTCCATCCCCAGTTAGTTACACCAGAGTCATCAACAGTAACATTTGATCGAACACCATTAATATCTGTTGTTGTTCTATTAGAATTACGATTAAAGTTTACAGAACCTGTAACATAGATTGGACCACCACCAATACTAAAATACTCTGAAAGTTTAAAAGAAACTACTGGCTGAACAAATATAGCCGCCAAATCGATATCATTTACCAAATGAGATCCAGACCAATCTGTTGGCCAAGTTACCTCACTACCATATGGCGTATATACCCCAAGACCTACAGACATCCAATCGTTAATCCTGTACGACCCATATAGACTTATTGGTGTCCCCACAGAATTATCGGTTTCGGCTGTAACTCCGGCTTCTGCATTTTGAAAAATCACTTCGCTAAAAATACCACTTATACCTGCACTAACATTCAGATTATTCTCTAAGTATACAAGTCCAGCTGGATTAAAGAAGACAAGTTCGGCACTATTAACCACAGCTACTCCGGTATGTCCCATAGCCATTGCCCTTTGCCCTTGTATACTAACTCTATATCCACCTGCATATGTGACTGCAGTCACCGTGATGAATAGAACTAACAATAGAAGTTTTTTCATAATTAATTTAGAATTGTTTTTGTTTATTAAGGAATTTATAAAATTGATTTTCCAAATTTAATAGAAAATACTAATTATCCAAGGTAATCCATAAAATATTATGCATACATAATACTTTATGTCTATTTTTTAACAAATTCCAATACTTCGTTTAAAAAATCGATAGGATTTTCGGCATGTAACCAGTGCCCAGCATTAGAAATTTCTTTGAGCATAAAGTTAGGAAATTGCTTTCTAATTCTAACCAAATCACCCTCAAGAATATAGTTGGATTTTTCCCCTTTTAGGAATAGGGTTTTACCTTCGTAAATTAATTCTTTTTCAAGCTCTACTCCTATTTCTGAAGCATTTTTGATTAACGCCTCCAGGTTTAATCGTAATCCTAACACTCCTTTTTCCTTCCAGTACAGGTTTTTCAAAAGAAACATCCTTATACCACTATCTTGCACATAAGAACTCAACTCTTTATCCACCTCTCCTCTTGATGTTAAAATCTTAAAATCTAATGCATCTAACCCATCTAAAATATCCTGATGATGTAACGGATAATACTTTGGTCCGATATCAGCAACCATTAAATGATCAATACTATACGGATACATTGTAGCAAAAAGCATTACCGTTTTACCTCCCATGGAGTGACCAAGAAGATTAATGTCTTTCAGGTTATTCGTTTCACAATATTCTTTTAAATCCTGAGCCAGGAGAGGGTAACTAAATTCATCATCATGCTCACTTCTACCATGATTACGTTGATCCAACAAATGAACCTGAAAACCTTGTTCAGAAATTTTTTTACCCAAGGTCTTCCAATTATCCCCCATACCTAAAAATCCATGAAGAATTACAAAAGGCTGTCCTTCACCAAAAACATTAGCATGCAATTTCATATACAGTATTATTTTAAACGATGTAGGTACATATTAATAACATTCTCTAATCCAAGATAAATAGACTCACTTATTAAGGCGTGCCCGATTGAGACCTCTAGTAAACCAGGAATGTTTTCTTTAAAAAACTGAATATTATCCAAAGAAAGGTCATGCCCTGCATTAACACCTATACCCATATCAAGTGCTAATTGAGCACATTCGGCATACGGTTTTATTGCATTTTTATTTCCTTTTGCATATTCTGAAGCAAATTCTTCGGTATATAATTCTATTCTATCAGTTCCTGTTTCTTTTGCCCCTTCTATCATTTCGATTACCGGGTCAACAAAGATTGAAGTCCTGATCTCATTTCGAGCAAATTCTTCTATCACTTCTTTTAGAAAATCCTTATGCTTTTTTGTGTCCCAACCGGCACTACTTGTTATCGCATCTTCTGCATCAGGAACCAGGGTTACTTGAGTAGGTTGTATAGCCAATACCAGATCTACAAATTTAGGAATTGGATTTCCTTCAATATTATATTCTGTATGTACAATTGGCTTTAGATCATAAGCATCCTGATACCTAATATGCCTTTCGTCTGGCCTTGGATGTATGGTTATCCCCTGACCTCCAAAATCCTGAATATCTTCTGCAACCCGAAGTAAATTTGGAGTATTGCCCCCTCTAGAATTTCGCAGCGTAGCTATTTTATTAATGTTAACACTTAACTTTGTCATAGTTTTTGATGTCTTTATCTAAAAAAGCAAAAATACAAAGTTGAGAACGCCTCGATTGTATATTTTTTGATTATTTTGCATAATATAGCTTCTTATACATTATGAAGACAAACTTATATATCGTTAATGAAATAGCACCGCTTGAAGTAGCCACAAAGGTTACCGACGCGCAATTATTATTTAATGAACTTACATATACCCATTTCCCTGTTATAAAGGACAACGTATACATTGGATGTATCGCCGAAGCAGATATTAGATGCTTTGAAACTGATAAGACTTTGATCGCATATCAATACGCTCTTGAAGGTTTCTTTGTGAGAAAAGATAATAATTGGATAGACATTTTAGAGTCTTTTGCGCAAAATCACTCTAATATAATGCCAGTTTTAGATGACAACAATAATTATCTAGGTTTTTTTGAACTGGGAGACATCATGAATCTCTTTAACGAAACCCCTTTTCTTAGTGAGCCAGGAAACATTTTAATTGTAGAAAAAGGAATCTTAGATTATTCTTTTAGTGAAATTTCACAAATCGTAGAGTCTAATAGTGCAAAGATTTTAGGGTTGTTTATCTCGAATATGGAAAATGATGTGGCTCAAATCACTATTAAAATTAATGATAGTGACATTAACAATATAGTTCAGACGTTTAGACGATATAGTTATAATATTATATCCAAGCACCAAGAAGATTCATTTTTAACTAACTTAAAAGAAAGGTCACAATACCTGGAAAAATATCTCAATATTTAAAAAGGCTATTTTCTAACAATCAACTAACACAATCAAATTACAATGAAGATCGGTATATACGGCCAGTTCTACCATAAAAATTCTGGAATTTACATCCAGCAACTTCTAGAAAACCTAGATAAAAACGGTGTAGAAGTAGTCATTGAAAAGAATTTTTTAGAATTAATAAATCTTCATGATGAGATTGACAAAACCTATTCGCATTTTAGCACTTTTGAAGAATTAGACACCTCATATGACCTTTTCTTTAGTATTGGTGGAGACGGTACTATTTTAAAAACGATTACCTATGTAAGGGATCTGGGGATTCCTATTGCAGGAATCAACACAGGTAGACTTGGTTTTTTAGCAACCATTCAAAAAGAAGAAATTCAAGACAGCATAGATTTAATATTAAATAAAAAATTTTACATCTCATCAAGAAGCCTTGTAACCGTTGAAACATTACCTGTTAATGAAGAATTCGGAGTATTAAACTTTGCTATGAATGAAATTGCTGTGAGCAGAAGAAATACAACCTCTATGATCACAGTGCATACAAGTCTTAATGATGAATTTCTTACCAGCTATTGGGCAGATGGATTAATTGTTTCGACACCCACAGGCTCTACAGGATATTCGTTAAGCTGCGGGGGACCGGTAATAATGCCTGAAGCAAAAAGCATGGTGCTCACTCCTATTGCCCCACACAATCTTAACGCAAGACCCCTCGTAATCCCCGATGATCAGGAAATTAAATTACAAATCTCTGGAAGAGAAGACACCTACCTAGTTTCTTTGGACTCAAGGATTCACGCACTACCAAATGAAACAACTATAGTAATAAAGAAAGCCTCATTTAATATTAAAATGGTAGTATTACAGGACGATAGTTTTCTAAAAACATTGCGCAAAAAGATGCTTTGGGGAGAAGATAAACGCAATTAAACAATAAAATCTACTAAAAAGTGTTTTTAAATTCATACTATTTTACTCAAATCCTTGTGTACTAAAGTTAATTGTTATATTTGCAAACTTTTGAAAATCTATGAGATACTTAGCATCATTCGTAATTGTTCTGTTTTTTGTACAATCTATCACCTCACAAACCTATGAAGTAGGATTGATGGCAGGGGGAGCTAATTATATAGGAGATGTAGGGTCTACCTACTATATAGCCCCTAACGATATAGCATTTGGAGCTATCGGAAAATGGAACCGAAGTAAGCGACATGCTTTCAGGGCTTCATTTCTATATGCGAAACTGAATGCAGATGACAGCAAAGGAGACGATAGAAGAAAAGAAAGAGGGCTAAGTTTTAATAATTCTGTAAAAGAAATATCATTAGGAATGGAATTTAATTTCTGGGATTGGTTTCTTTACGATGGAAAATCACAATATACGCCTTATCTTTATAGCGGGATCACAGCATTTAGTCATGGCGCATTAGCTTTGGATGCAAATAATGAATTAGATGCGTATAGTGACAAATGGAACTTTGCTATTCCTATGACTATAGGAATTAAAAAAACATTGGGCAGAGATTTTGTAATTGGTGCAGAGATAGGTGCTCGATACACTTTTACAGACAATCTAGATGGCAGTAATCCAGATGATAGATTTGGTACAGGATTTGGTAATTTAAACAACAATGACTGGTATGTATTTACCGGCATAACATTATCTTACACTTGGGGTAGGATACCATGTTATTGTGCATTCTAAAAAATGATTGATAAAAAACAATTAAACTCTAATATTCCTAAGCATGTTGCCATAATTATGGACGGCAATGGCAGATGGGCCAAAAAGAAAGGCTTGTTTAGAGCTGCCGGTCACGAAAAAGGAACAAAAGCAGTGCGCGAAGCCGTAGAAGGCAGTGCAGAAATAGGAGTAAAACACTTAACGCTCTACGCATTTTCTACCGAGAATTGGAATAGACCAAAACTTGAAGTGGACACATTAATGAAACTTTTAGTTAGCTCTCTTAAGAAAGAAATTAAAACTCTTCAAAAAAATAATATCCAACTTAATGCAATCGGTAACTTACAAAACTTACCAAAAAAAGCAAGAACAGAGTTAATGGAGGTTATTGAAAAGACAAAGTCTAATGACCATATGACGCTTACCCTTGCCCTTAGTTACGGAAGTCGTGAAGAGCTCATAAAAACTATAGAAGAAATAAGTATTAAAGTTAAAAATGGTGTAATTTCGCCACATCTTATAAATGAAGCAGTCATTAATGAGCATTTGTACACTAAAAACCTGCCAGATGTTGACTTATTGATACGTACCAGCGGAGAACAACGTATCAGTAATTTCCTATTATGGCAGATTGCGTACGCAGAATTATATTTTACAGAAATTTTATGGCCGGATTTCAAAAGAACAGATTTATACGAAGCCATATTGAATTATCAAAAAAGAGAAAGAAGATTTGGAAAAACTAGTGAGCAGCTCAGTTAAAGGAATGATAAAAAAATTACCTATTACGTATTTTACGTTACTCGTCTTATTATTACACTCAACATCAATTACATCACAAAATATACCTGGTGCAAATGGCAAAGAGTACACTATCGGAGAAATCAAAGTTACTGGCATAACCAGTTATAATGAAAACACCGTAATTACTTTTACAGGTCTCAAAAAAGGCCAGAAAATATTCCTTCCCGGAGATAAAATAAGCAAGGTCATCAAAAAATTATGGGATCTTGAATTATTTAGTGATATCAACTTATACATTACCAAAATCGAAGGAGATGTAGCGGATATAGAGATCAACATACAAGAAGTTTCTGAATTAAACGAAGCCCGTATCGAAGGTGTTAAAAAACGTAAAGCCGAGGAATTAATCAAAGACAATGGATTAACTAAAGGCGCTAAAGTTACCGAAAACCTCATCACAACTACGCGCAACTTCATCTCTAATAAGTACAAAAAAGAGGGGTATTTAAACACCAAAGTTGCCATCAATACTATCACTATAAAAGATAGTGTGCCAAGTAATAAGGTAAATATACTTGTGCGAGTCGATAAAGGAGATCGTGTAAAAGTGGATAACATTGTAATCACAGGAAATGAGCAACTTTCTGATGCTAAGGTGCGTGGGGCAATGAAAAACACCAAACGAAAAAAGCTTTTGAGATTCTGGAAACGATCAAAATATATACAAGCAGACTATCTCGAGGATAAAGATAATATCATATCAAAATATAAAGAAAAAGGGTATAGAGACGCTCGTATTACCTCTGATAGCCTTATTGTCGAAGATGATAACAGCGTGTCTTTAAACCTTACCTTAGAAGAAGGAAACAGACACTATTTTGGAGATATTACATTTCTAGGGAATAGTGTATACACAGATAAACAACTAGCCAGACAATTAGTAATTAGAAAAGGAGATGTGTATAACGGTGTTCTTCTTGAAAAACAAATTGCTGACAACACCAAACCAGATGCAGACGATCTGACTAATTTATACCAAAACAATGGATATTTATTCTCATCTATTGATGCGGTAGAAACTAGGGTATATAATGATACTATTGATTTCGAAGTAAGAATCCGTGAAGGAAAACTAACTTATTTTGATCATATTACAGTTACAGGAAATGACAAAACAAATGATCATGTAGTATACAGAATACTAAGAACTAAACCAGGGCAACGTTATAGTAAAGATTTAGTAGTAAGAACAGTTCGTGAAATTGGGCAGCTTGGATTTTTTGACCCAGAACAACTAGAACCACAATTTCAAAATGCTAATCCTCAAGCAGGAACTATCGACATTAACTATCCTGTAGTAGAAAAAGGATCTAGTCAAATCGAACTCCAAGGTGGTTTTGGAGGTGGTGGTTTTGTAGGAACCCTTGGGTTAGCTTTTAACAATTTTTCTATACGAAATATATTTAATGGAGAATCATATAGCCCGCTTCCTATGGGAGATGGCCAAACGCTTAGAGTAAGAGCTCAGGCAAGTAGATCTTTTCAAACCTATAGTCTATCATTTGTAGAGCCTTGGTTAGGAGGAAAAAGACCCTACCAGCTATCTACCTCTTTTTCTCATACTATTCAATATTTATTTACAGGTAGAAATCAAGTAGATAGAAACAGTAAATTTCTTATTACAGGAGGTTCTATTGGTATTGCTAAAAGACTTAATTGGCCTGATAACTATTTTACCTTATCCCAGGCTGCCAGTATACGACACTATAACCTAAAAAATTATAACACTGCCTTGTTTACATTTGGTAATGGATCCTCTAATGATTTAGCCTATACCATTGGATTAAGTCGTAACAACACTACTGTAAATCCAATTTTCCCGGTGGGAGGTTCAGAATTTAATTTGGTTGCTAAACTATCACTCCCCTATTCTCTTTTTGATGGTGTAGATTATAGCGCCCTTGCCGAAGAAAGAGATGACCTTGAAACAGAGCAAGACGCTCTGCGTAACAGTTCAGATCCAAGTGCTCCTATACAATTTTCAGAAAATGCAGAAAGAATCGGAGAAATTGATCAGGAGCGTTTTAAATGGTTAGAATATTATAAGATCAAATTTGATGGTACCTGGTATACTAGCCTTTTCAACATTGGAAAAAAACCATTAGTACTAAAAACTAATGCAGAATACGGATTTTTAGGAGCTTATAATGGTGATCGAGGAAATATCCCTTTTGAAAGATTCTTCTTAGGAGGTGTTGCTTTGGGAGCAAATGCCTTAGATGGCCGTGAACTTGTGGCTTTAAGAGGGTATCCAGATCAATCACTTCGACCAGAAAGTAGAGCCAATGCTCAGAATTTTGATGCAGATGGGGCAACAATTTATAACAAATATTCGTTAGAGCTTCGTTATCCTATAACGTTAAAACCTGCAGCATCCATTTATATGCTTACATTTTTAGAAGGAGGAGCATCTTATGACAGTTTTAAAGATTTTAATCCTTTCCAATTAAATCGTTCAGCTGGAGCAGGTTTGCGTATATTTATGCCAGCTTTTGGTTTGCTCGGTATAGATTTTGGATATGGGTTTGATCCAATTCCTGGTACTAATCAGCCACACGGTTGGGAAACCCATTTTATTATAGGGCAACAATTTTAGTTTTGGCACGATTATTTCAATATACACACAAAATTATGAAAACAAAGGGTCTTTTATTAGTTGCAACAATAAGTTGGCTATTCTTTACGAATGTAATACATGCACAAAAAGGTATAAGGATAGGTTATATCGATATGGATTATATCTTGGAAAACGTTCCAGAATACAATGAAGCATCTTCTGAACTTGAAACCAAAATTCAGAAGTGGAAAGTAGAAATTGAAGCAGAGTTAAAAGATGTTGAAGAAATGCGAAAAGAGCTTAACAATGAAAGAGTTTTGCTTACCAAAGAACTTATTGAAGAAAGAGAAGAAGATATCTTTTTTAAAGAAAAAGAAATATTAGAATATCAACAGAAACGATTTGGACCTAACGGAGATTTATTTATCCAAAAAAAACGATTAGTTCAACCGGTACAGGATCAAGTTTTTGTAGCAGTTCAAGAAATTGCAAAAAACAAAAAATATGATTTTGTTTTTGATAAAACAGCAGATCTTGTTATGTTGTATTCTGCCGATCGTCATGATATTAGTGATCAGGTATTGCTGCGAATAAATAGGGTTTCTAAAAGAAAACAATTAAACAGCAAAAAAGACAAAAAATCATTAGAAAGAGCTGAAAAAAGAAATGTTGAACAAGAAAAAGAAGTTAGCGATAGAGATAGAGTAGCCAAGGAAAGACTATCTGAAAGAGAAGCACTCCTGGAGCAGAGAAAAGCAGAGAGAGATTCTATTCGCGAAGCTAAGAAAAAAGATTTCGAAGCGAGAAGAGCAAAATTATTAGAATTACAAAAAAGAAAAAAAGATTCTATTAATGCTCTAAAAGCTCAACGAGAAAAATTAAAAGAAGGAGAAAATCCGTCAGACTCTGATAACGGAAGCGAAGAAAATAATAATTAGAATATCAATTTTTAAATTTATAACACCTATTAATATTACTTACAAATGAAACAATTTAGAACATTACTAGTAGCTTTTGCACTTACTATAGGAACATCAGGCTTTGTAAATGCGCAATCAAAAGTAGCACACATCGCTTCACAAGAACTTGTAGAATCAATGCCTGCTTTTAAAGCTGCTAAAAGCGAGATCGAAAAGCTAAACAAAACGTATGATGCAGAGATTAGAAATATGGTATTAGAACTGCAAACTACAATGAAAAAATACCAGGCCGAAGCTCCTACTAAAACCGAAGAAGAAAATGCCAAAAGAGCGCAAGAGGTTCAGGCAACAGAAAAAAGCATTACAGATTACAGACAAAATGCGCTTCAGGATCTTCAGAAAAAAGAAATTGAGCTAATGAAACCTATTTACGAAAAAGCACGTACTTCTATTCAAAAGGTTGCAAGAGCACAAAAATTTGAATATGTACTAGATTCTACTACAGGAACTGGTGTAATTATGGCCGATGGTAAAGACCTTATGGCTGACGTAAAGAAAGATTTAGGGATTTAATACTTCTACTCTAAACAAAAAATAAAAAAAACAGTAAGAGATAATTCTTACTGTTTTTTTTATTTTTGAAATTGTTATCATGCAACATCAAGCAATAGGCATATTTGATTCTGGAATTGGAGGTACTTCCATATGGAAAGAAATTTCTGTAGCATTACCTAATGAAAATACCATTTATTTAGCAGATAGCAAAAATGCTCCTTATGGAAAAAGGAGTAAAGATGACATCATAGCATTAAGCATTAAAAACACAGAAAAACTTCTTGAACTTAATTGCAAAATTATTGTTGTTGCCTGCAATACAGCTACGACGAATGCCATAAAAGTGCTTCGATCTACTTATGACATACCTTTTATAGGGATAGAACCAGCTATAAAACCTGCAGCTCTGCATACTAAGACGAAAAAAGTAGGTGTTCTTGCCACCAAAGGAACCCTATCTAGTGAATTATTTGCTAAAACCTCAGATGTATACACTAATAATATTGAAGTCATTGAAGTAATCGGAACCGGGCTGGTAGAACTTATCGAAGAAGGGAAAATTGATAGTCCAGAAATGCACACATTACTTACTTCATACATTAAACCTATGATTGAAAAAGATATTGATTATCTGGTTTTAGGTTGTAGTCATTATCCCTATCTTATTCCCATTCTTAGAAAAATACTTTCTGATAAAGTTACTATTATAGACTCTGGTGAGGCTGTAGCCAGACAGACTAGAGTTATATTAGATGCAAACCACTTGTTAAACTCTAGTTCTAAGACGGGAACTCACAACTTATACACCAACGGTGATGTACATACACTAAAAAGTATGTTAAGATCAAATACAGTTGCACATACAGTAAGTTCCTTAGATTTTTAATAAAATTACTTGAAATAATCCAGGAGCGTTCCTTTTTTAGAAGAAGAAACCGATAATTCTTTACCCGAAGAAAGTACGATGCTCCCGCCCTTTCCTTTTCTGTATCTTGTAATTTCATTTACATTGACCAAATAACTTTTATGTGTCCTTACAAATCCGTGAATGCTTAGAGATTCTTCAAAATATTTTAATGTTTTACTTACCAATTTCTGTCCTTTTTCAAGATAGATCTTAGTATAGTTATCATCTGCTTCACAGTACAAAATATCCGAAATTCGTAGTACTTCAAAACCATCTTGTTGTGGTATTGTGATTTTACCTTCAGCAGAAGTTACTTTAGGCACTAAAACGGTATCCTGAAGCTCTTTTTCACGCTGTTTAATATGACTAACATGATCTACTGCTTTAATAAGGTTATCAATTGCAATAGGTTTTAATAGATAATATGTGGCTTGTGCATTGAGAGCATCTACCGCATAATGATCATAAGCCGTAACAAAAACAATCTCGAATGTTCGCTCAGGAACTTGTTCTAACAAATCAAATGCGTTTCCGTAAGGCATTTCTACATCAAGAAATAACAAATCCGGAGTATGAGATTCTAATAAAACCAAAGTTTCCTGTACACTTGCTGCCTCGCCCAAAATGGTAACCGAAGGACAATATTTGGTTAGATAATTTCTTAGAATAGCCCTGCTATTTGCTTCGTCGTCTACTATAATAGAAGTTAAATTCATGCATCTTTATTAAGGGTTAGCTTTACTTTAGTTCCTTCGGAACTCTCTTCTAAATCGGTTATAAAAACATCTACTTTATCCTTATACATTTTATTAAGGATTGCAATTCTCTTCTTGATATTACCCATCCCTTTTGATTTTTGTAATTTCTGATTTTGAGTTTTAAGTTCTTTGGATTTCTTACGCCCAATACCATCATCAACAATAGTAATTTCAATTGTATCTGATGTAACATTACGAAAATGTATAGACAGCTTCCCTTTTTCAGATTTATATCGTAATCCATGCCAAACTGCATTTTCGACATAAGGTTGAAGTAACATTGGAGGTATCATGTATTCGTTAACATCTATTTCTGGGTCAACATCAATAGTATAGTCAAATTTATCCTGGAACCTGAAATGCTCTAACTGCACATATAACCTAAGTAGTTCTATCTCTTTCTCTAAGGGAATAAAATCTTGTTCACTATTTTCTAAAACTGCCCTCATCAGCAAAGAAAAATCGGTTAAGTATCGATTTGCAGTTCTTTCATCATTTGTAGCTATAAATGTATTTACAGAGTTTAATGCATTAAAAATAAAATGAGGGTTCATTTGAGAACGCAATGATTTTAATGCTAAAAGATTATTAGCATATCGCTGTTGTTTCATATTACGAAACATGAGATAGGCCGCAAGAAGTAATAAAATGGTAAGTCCCACTAAGAAATATATCACTATTTGCTGTCTTATACTTTGTTGATTAGCCAATTCTTGAGAAGCAAATGCAAGTTCGTATCTCGCCTCATTAAGCTCTCTATCTTTTTCTAGTGTGGTTATTCGATTAGCCCTCTGAGTTAATTCTCGACTAAAACGAGCGGCTTGGGATATTTCCTGATCCTTTTGGATGTATAATTTATCAATAATTACTTCGTACTCTTCAAAAGCTTCAGACGCCTTTTTTAACTCCCCTTTTTCTCGATATACTTCACCCAATTTTCTGGCAGCATCTTTTTGAACAATAAGATCGTTTTTCGATTTAGCTTCCTTTTTACTTTCTTCTAAATACGTAATAGCTTCATCATATTCCTGTTGAGCAGCAAAAGCACTGGCAATCTTATAATTCTGCACCTGCGGCGTTAGAGATTTGTCCTCATTTAATGGAGCTTCATCATCTGTCTCTTCAAACTCCTCTATATCTTCTAAGGCTTCTTTTCTTAATTGAATTTCTTTTTCGTAACTACTATTCTTATTATAAAAATCAGCAGCCACACTTCTTTGCTTAGCGGCTGTCTTTTTATCTTTACGTCTGCTCGCCAATTGTACCGAATTATCCAAATATTGTTCTGCTCCAGCATCGTTACCCTGTTGTTGCAATACCTCGGCAAGTTTAGAGTTTAATGATATAACCATGTTATCCTCACCTTTTCTTTGACTAATAGATAACGCTTTATTATAATTCTTAACGGCACTAGAGTAATTTTGCAATCCTTTGTAACTATCCCCTAATCCCTCATGAATCAGAATTCGTTGATCTGCATTTAGTCTGGATTTTTGTAACTGGTTAAACGTATTTAGTGCAGCTTGGTAATTTTTGTTTTCAAGCTGTGAGCTTCCTAGTTTTATTTTAACATCTGTACTATATTTATTAGTAAGGCTAATCAAATAGTTACTTTCTGCAAGATCAGGTTGTTTCCAATATTGATAAATATCTGCCAAGGCTTCGAACAACTCCCCTTTTTTAGCATTTGCAGAGGGGTCATCATCGCGTACTGTTTCTAAAGCATTAGTAATATACTCAATACTGGTCGCTGCATCTTTTTTTAGATTATTTTTTGCGGCTTTTAGATTTTCATCATATCTGGATTCTCTCTTTTGTTCTGCAGCCTTGCTTAATCTAGATTCATTTGGGTTATCTTCAACTAAAACATCTATTTTCTGCCCGTCTTTGATCGTATATCGAACCGTTGTAAAACTATCATCAGTGATTATAAGTTCATCTCCCACATGGGCTTCAATTTTGAAATCACCAAATACATCTGTGGTTACTGTTCCTTTTCCGGCAACAGTTACTTCTACACCTTTAATAGGTTTTCTTGTACTTTTTTCTTTAACAGACCCCTTGATACTCATTGGAGCTGCACGCCTGGAAGCCTCCTGACCCGAAACCAGCATAGGTAACAGCCAAAAAAACACGAGTATCAACCCTATCTTCTTCATCATATATTAATTTAATAATGATAAACTTACTCCATTTAACCGGGATAATAAAATCATGATCTCCTCATTAACAGGTTTTACAGTGGTTTTTAGAGAGAAAATGAAAAGCACACTAATTAAATAGACCCGTTCACTAATTAAAAGTCACCATTCCCTCATTTTAGATTTTTAGGCAAAAAAGTTCCATCTAGTTTTATCTCGAATTTAAAAGGAAAAAATTATGAAAACTATTTTTATATGGAGTGCTTTATGTTTGTTTACACATATTTCGTGTACAGCCAATACAAAACAAAATAATCAACTTGCATTTCAAAAAGAACAACATCACGAAATTCGTACCACCAAAACCGATCCTAATACTCGCAACATTCAGGTGGCATTGTTATTAGATACTAGTAATAGTATGGATGGTCTAATCGACCAGGCCAAAGCGCAACTTTGGGAAATTGTGAATGAGCTTTCCTATGCCAAGTGTGGGCATAACACCATTGAACTACAGATAGCCTTGTATGAATATGGCAATGATGGCCTTTCTTCTAAAGAAGGTTTTATTAGGCAAGTATTACCATTTTCAGAGGACTTAGATGAGATCTCTAAAGAGCTTTTTGCCCTTACCACCAATGGAGGAAATGAATATTGCGGAAAAGTCATAAACACTTCTATTAACCAATTAGATTGGAAAAAAAATGACGATCATCTAAAGCTAATTTTTATTGCAGGTAATGAACCCTTTACTCAAGGACCTCTTAACTACAAAGACGCTGCAACAGATGCGTTAGAAAAAGATATTACGATCAATACCATTTTTTGCGGTAATTATAGACAAGGGATAGATACGATGTGGAAAGACGGAGCAGATATTACTCATGGAGAATACACTGCCATAGATCACAACCGTCAAACCGTACACATTGCCACACCTTATGATGATATCATTCTTCAACTCAATCATAAATTAAATGACACTTATATCTATTATGGTCACGAAGGTTCTGCGAAAAGAAAATTACAAAAAGAACAGGACAGAAATGCCGAATCTTATAGTACTGCCAATGGTGTAAGCCGAACAGTAAGTAAAAGTTCAGGTTTTTACAAAAACAAAAGCTGGGATTTGATTGATGCCGCAGAAGATGAAAACTTCGAGTTAGAAGAAATTGCTGAAGAACAACTCCCTCAAGAACTTAGAAAAAAATCTAAAGCAGACTTAAAACAGCATATCACCAAAAAAAGTAAGGAGCGTAAAGAGATTCAGCAAAAAATCCAGGAGTTAAATAAAAAGCGTGTAACCTACATCAAAAACAATCGTAAAAAAGAAGAAACTAATCTAGAAGCAGCATTACTTAATGCTATAAAAAAGCAGGGAAGAAAAAAATCTTTCAGCTGGGAAGAATAACCTTAAACAGATACCATCATGAAAAATATTTTCAAAATAATTATATTAATTCTTATACCCATATCAATGCAGTCTCAACATAAGAAGAAGCTTCCTAAATCAAAAGTTGATTACGATTCTTTTCTAAAAATATCTGAAGAAATTTTAGACTATAGACAAGAAAGATTAGTTCCTCTAGATACATTTTTAGAGTATATGGCTGAAGAGAATACCATAATATTAGATACTCGTTCTGAAGCAGCGTATAAACAAAAACATCTAAAAGGAGCCATGCACATCAACTTTTCGGATTTTACAGAAGGGAAGCTTGCTAAAAAGATTCCATCAAAAGACACAAGAATCTTGATTTATTGTAATAATAATATTGATGGAGATCCTATTCACTTTGCATCCAAGAAAATGCCTCTTGCATTAAATATTCCAACATTTATAAACCTGTATGGATACGGGTATAAAAATGTTTATGAATTATCTATACTTGTTCCTATCAAAGATTCAAGGATACAGTTTGAAGGTACTTCGGTAAAATAGATAATTCATATCCATACATTAAAAATGCTTGCATACTTTGCGGGCATTTTTAATATCTCGACACAACAAGTGTCTACTATAAAAAATCTGCATTATATTTATAAGTATTTTGTTAATTACAAAAGATGAACAAACAAAAACAAGATCCTAATAGAAGAGATTTTCTTAAAAAATTTGGTTTTTCAACGGTTCCATTTTTGCTTCCGACACTAGGAGTAAATGCAATGCCTTTTTTAGAAGTTCAACCAGAAAAAAGTACAACCTCTGTTAACTTTATTTATGATGGTTTGGCATTTTCACCTGAGGAATATATAGAAAAACTGAACGAAATTAATAAACAAAAGCCCATTGAACCTGATTTTTATGGTAATGGAGGAGAAACAAAATTGCTAGAACTTGAATTTGCCAAAATAACGGGTAAAGAAAAAGCTATTTATCTTCCCACAGGTACTATGGCAAATCAATTAGCGATTAAATTACTTAATGGAAATAACACAAAAGTAATCGTACCCGAAAACTCACATGTATATAGGGATGAAGCAGACGCAGCACAAAGCGTTCATAATAAAAGACTAATACCCATAGGAAAAACTAAATCATATTTTGAGCTTAATGATCTAGAAGAAGCTATTAACTATGCTAATAAAAATGAAGTATTTAAAAGTGGTTTAGGTACTGTTGTAATTGAAAACCCGGTAAGACGTGCAGATGGAACAGCAGTACCGATTGAAACCATAAAAGAAGTATCAAAGTATTGTAAGGAGAATGGATATAAGATGCATTTGGATGGGGCTCGTATACATTTAGCATCCGCATATACCGATGTCTCACTTTTAGAATACGCGTCTTACTTTGATACTGTATATATCTCTCTTTATAAATACCTAAACGCCACTGGCGGAGCCATACTTTGTGGCAAAGCAAAGCTCATTGATCAAATTTCGCATCAAATAAAGATTTATGGAGGAACTGTGTTTCAAAACTGGAATAATACATCTATGGCATCTCATTATTTAAAAGGTATCGAAGCGCGGTGGAAAAAGGTCATCCAATCTGCTAACCACCTAATTTCAGAATTAAATAACATTGATGGCGTTACTATCAAACCTCTAAAGAATGGAACGAATATTTACAATCTGAAAGTAACCAAAGGAATAGATCTAAAGGAACTTGCTAT
This sequence comes from Aquimarina penaris, assembly GCF_040786285.1. NCBI lineage: Bacteria > Pseudomonadati > Bacteroidota > Flavobacteriia > Flavobacteriales > Flavobacteriaceae > Aquimarina > Aquimarina penaris. Next base: position 58,080 of record NZ_JBFMKQ010000006.1, on the reverse strand, counting down.
ATTTCTATACAATGAGTACAGCATCTGGTTAGGTCGAGCCAACGAAAAGGGAATAGTAAAATTTACAGTGAATGAAAGTATACTAACTAGAGATATTACAGAAATCGTCGGGGCTTGGAAAAAAGGTGTGGATAAGGCACGTGGCTAATAAACATTACCAAAAAGTTTTATTTAGAATTAACAGCAGGACATTTACAGTTCCAACGTTCTTTACGTTTTCCGAAATCATACCCTAATGTTATTTGATGAAAACCTCCATTATTTAGAACAACAGAGTTGGCTTGATAACTATAGGTATATCCCACCATCCATTTTTTATAATTAACCCCTAAAAATGGGGTAAAGTATTGCAAATTCTGACTTTGCACAGAAACTCCATCTTCAGAAAACTCTGCACCATCCAGATTACGTCTGTATGATAATCCTCCCCATACTGTAGCCACCTCGCTAAGATCTCTATATACTTTTAGATTCGCATCAAAACTACTCTCCTGCGTTTCATCAGTCACTTGGTATAAAACAGATGGTTCTACACTCCATGGAGTAGCACCAATACCAAAAAGGTGGCCAACAGAAAGTATATATCTACGCTGGTTATTTGATTCTTGAATAGGTGTATTATTATTAAAAATATCTCGTGTAGTAGGTAAAAGATTTTTAACCGTAAAATGGGCATACCATTCTAAAAAATTATACGATAACCCAACGTCTACATTATAATAAGAATCTTTTTGTACTCTATCTAGAATTACAGGATCAGGATCGGCAATATCAAATAATCCAACTAAATCGACATTAGATTGAATAAATCCTCCACTAACTCCAAAAGATAACATATTTAAATCAGTTCTATCTCTAGAAAATAAAAGATGATATGCTGCTGTTATATAAACCCCTGTTTGAGAAAACCTCCCATTCTCATCTTTAAATATAATACCTCCTAATCCGGTCTTATCCCCTACTCTAAAATTGATATTAGCGGATTGGGTACTAGGAGCATTATCAACATCAAACCATTGTTTTCTGGCGGTTAACCTAATTTTATTAGCATTTGCTGCACCAGCCATAGCTGGATGAACCAAATAAAGGTTATCTGATAGATAATCTGCATATACGGGGATTCCTTCTTGCGAAAAAACAGATCGCGAAAGTAACACCAATACTACTACATAAAACGTTTTTAAGTTCATTTGGGTTCTATTATTTACGGGGCTAAATAGAATTTGTGAATTTAATCTAAACTATTAAAAACAGCTTATATTGTGGGGCTTCACTATTTATTTATAAAAAACCTTATCTAATTATGTTAGATTCAAAGATATAAATTTTTGTTAGAAACAGGGATTTCGCTACGATTTATGTAATAATAGTTAAAAAGTGTTAGTAGAACAAATACCTTGATGATATCGAATTCCTTTTTAGTAAATTTGCAAAAAATTAGCGCATGGAAAAGAATTTTGAAATAAAAATAGAGGCTACATCCAATCCGGGCATTATTAAATTTGAAGCCAATTACTTCTTAACGCAACATACTAGTTACGAATTTGAGAATATTGATCAGGCAAAAAATTCTCCTTTAGCACAACAATTGTTTTATTTACCTTTTGTTAAAAGAGTATTTATAGCTCAAAATTTTGTAGCTATTGATAAATATGATATTGTAGAATGGTCGGATGTACAGGAAGAGGTAGCCGAACAGATTAAAAACTACCTCAATAGTGGCCAAACTGTGATTACTGAAGCTGAAACTAATAAAAAGGTTCCTATTACAATATATGCAGAAAGCACTCCCAATCCTGCAGCACTAAAATTTGTAGCCAATAAAAAATTAGTAACCACTGGACATGAGTTTAAAAATATAGACGAAGCTAAAGAAGCTCCTTTGGCACAAGAATTATTTCATTTCCCATTTGTAAAAGAAGTATACATAGCCGAAAATTATATTTCGATCATCAAGTACGATATGGCCGATTGGAATGACATCACTATAGAAATCAGAGAGTTTTTACGAAACTATCTAGAGCAAGGTAAAGAAGTTTTATCCGCTAATGCCGCTATATCTAAAAAAGAGGTAGAAAAACAAGCAGATGTAGACTTCGAAAAACTTGATGATGTTTCAAAAGATATTATCAATATCATTGAAGAATATATAAAACCTGCCGTTGCAAGTGATGGGGGAAATATATTATTTGATTCATATGATCCAGAAAGTAAAGGTGTAAAAGTTATTTTACAAGGAGCATGCAGTGGATGCCCATCTTCTACTTTTACACTAAAAAATGGTATCGAAAACATGTTAAAAGAGATGCTAAAAGATAAAGTTGAATATGTCGAAGCATTAAATGGGTAGTTCGCCGAAAAAGAGCGAATTACATCGAAAAAACTGTTAAAATAATACCTTCTTTTATTTCAAAAAGTACAAAGTAAGCCGTATCTTAGAGATTCTTTTAAAATATTAACTAAAAAATCATTAAAATGGCAATTATTAAAACTATTGAAATAATAGCAAGCTCTGACAAAGGTTGGGACGATGCAGCTAAAAGCGGAATAAAGCAAGCTGGAAAAACCGTAAAAGGCATCAAATCTGCTTGGGTCTCTGATCAAAAAGTTATAGTAAAAGATAATGAGGTTGCCGAATATAGAGTAAGCCTTAAAGTATCTTTTGAAGTAAAATAAGAATTTTACATTTTTTTATTTAAGAGCATTCTGAAAATATTCAGGATGCTTTTTATATTTTAGACCTCATCAAAAAGACAATCATGAAGTACTGGTTTTTCTATATACTAATTATAACTGTCTCTTGTACAAGTCAAAATCAACAATCCATGAAACACGCTTATACCAACGATTTAGCCCAGGAAACAAGCCCTTACTTACTTCAACATGCCCATAATCCTGTAGATTGGAAACCTTGGGGAGAAAAGGCATTAGATGCAGCCAAAAAAGAAAATAAATTGATTATCATTAGTATCGGATATGCTGCCTGTCATTGGTGCCATGTAATGGAACATGAAAGTTTTGAAGATCTACAAGTTGCAGAAATAATGAATGCCAATTATATCAACATCAAAGTAGATCGTGAAGAACGACCAGATATAGATCAGGTATATATGAACGCCGTGCAATTAATGACCGGAAGTGGTGGTTGGCCTCTTAATGTGATCGCCTTACCAGATGGAAGGCCCGTTTGGGGAGGCACATATTTCCAAAAGGGAAATTGGATTGATGCACTAAAGCAGATTACAAATCTATATGATAAACAACCGGAAAAGCTTTTAGAGTATGCCGAAAAGTTAGAACAAGGGATCAAAGCTATCGACATTATTGAAACCAATACCGAAGAGCAAAATTTTAGTAAAGATTTTATTGCTTCAGCTGTAAAAGACTGGAGTGCCAATTTTGATCATAAACAAGGAGGCACTAAACGGGTTCCAAAATTTATGATGCCTAACAATTATCAATTCCTTCTTCGATATGCGCATCAGACCAAAGATAAGGAGCTAATGAATTATGTAATAAATACGTTAACAAAAATTTCTTTTGGAGGTGTATACGATCATATCGGGGGTGGATTTTCGAGATATTCTACAGATGGAAAATGGCATGTACCACATTTCGAAAAGATGCTATATGATAACGCGCAGCTAGTAAGTTTATATTCTGATGCCTATTTAATCACCAAAGATACATGGTTTAAGGATGTGGTATACGAAACTCTCGATTTTGTATCAAGAGAACTAACAAATAGCGAAGGTGCTTTTTACTCTTCTCTAGATGCTGATAGTAAAACTCTAGAGGATGAGTTAGAAGAAGGTGCTTTTTATGTCTGGACTAAAAAGGAATTAAAAGCCATCCTGGAAAATGACTACGAACTATTTTCTAAATATTATAACATCAATTCATACGGTTTCTGGGAAAAAGAGAATTATGTATTAATACGAAAGGATGTTGATCAATTATTTTGTGAAGAAAACAACATTAGCTATCAACAGCTTAAAGAAAAAGTCCAGCAATGGAAAAAACTTTTGCACCAGTACCGAGAAAAACGCTCCAGACCCAGATTAGATGATAAAACTTTAACATCATGGAATGCATTGATGCTCAAAGGATACCTGGATGCATATAGAGTTTTTGGGGAAAAAGAATTTTTAGATGCTGCGATAAAAAACGCCACCTTCATTAAAAAAAACCAGCTACAACCCGACAACTCCGTATTACATAATTATAAAAATGGAAAAAGTAGTGTAAATGGATATTTAGAAGACTATGCTACACTTATAGAAGCATTTATTACCCTATATCAAAATACCTTCGATCCAGAATGGATTGATATTTCAAAACAACTTACAGAATACACCTTAGCACATTTCTTTAATAAAGAAAAAAGTATATTCTACTTCACATCAGACAAAGATCCAAAGCTCATCACCCGTACAATAGAGTCTAGTGATAATGTAATTCCTGCATCTAATTCTATTATGGCCAAGAATTTATTTATGTTATCCCATTATTATGATATGAAGCACTATAAAGAAATAAGTAGGCAGATGTTACATAACATGAAGCCACAAATTCAATCATATGCATCGGGATATTCTAATTGGCTTGATCAAATGCTTAATTTTTCGTTTGATTTTTATGAAGTAGCTATCACCGGTATCGAATCTAAAAATAAAGTACAAGAACTGAACAAAACTTATATCCCGAATAAGTTACTAGCCGTAAGTTTATCAGATTCTGAAAGAGTACTATTAAAAAACAGATTTGCTGAACGTAAGACTTTGATTTATGTCTGCGTAAATAACTCTTGTAAATATCCTGTAGAAGACACAAAGGATGCCATTAAATTCTTAGAATGATTTTTTAGGGGTAAATTTCGTCTACAAACAGGTATCAAACAATACAAAAAGTTGATCCTTGTAGAGTAGATTAGTGTAGATCTCGATGCAATAGGATTAGATATCGAAGGGATCCTATCATGAACATTAAATATGTACTCTTTTTCCTACCTGTATTATTACCAAATACCTTACCAAAAAATCAACTTATGCAAAAATAAAGTGTTAAAAACAACCGATGAATGATGATAAAAAACTCAAAAAACATTCAATTACAACGTTTTCGTAATACAAATCTTACAAAATTTACGGTTAAACCATAATTAAATTATGTGGATTTTCTGTTAAAATTTGCTTTTTACCCTTAAAAATTCAACTTTACCTGTCATAATATTAAAAAATTCGTAAAAATATCGCCAAAAATCTAAATAATTGTGTTTAAACTAGCGTTTTTTTTAAATTTACCTCACCTAAATCTATGTAACATGAAGAAAATACTACTTTTATTTTTTTTAATAATTTCGTCTACATTACTTGCACAATTACCAAGGAGTTTATTAAAATCTTCCCAGAGAGTTTCGACATTTGATGAATACGATGGTACTTTATATATGAAAGCAAGATATAAAGAATCAAGTGTTATAGATGAAAAAGCTGGAGCTTTTGATGCTAAACTTAAGTATAACATCTTTACAGATGCCTTAGAGTATAATCAAGGATCAAAACTCTTCGAAATACTCAAGAGTACAACTATTCATGCTCGAATTGATGGTGATTATTTTTACTTCTGTGAATTTAAAACCACAAGAGGTCTTAAAAGGGAAGGATATTATGTTTTGGTAGAGCTAAATGATAAGTATAGAATCTATAAAAGATTTACACTTGATATTAAAGAGCCCTCAAAAAATACATTAACACAGATAGCCGAACCAGGTGTACTAAAGATGATAACTACATATTATGTAGAAGAAGAAGGTAAGATAATGGAGTTACCAATGAACAAGAAGGACATGTTAGCTATCTTTAGTGATAAAGAAAATGAGTTAAAAGAATATTTAAAGAAAGAAAAAATTCGTTTAAGGAAAGAAGAGGATTTAATTCGATTAGTAGCTAGGTATAATGCTTTAAAAAGTACTGATTCCAGTCCTTCTCAAAGCCTTCTAAGTAATCTGAGCAGACGTAATTAGATACTTTTCAATTTCTTCTTTTATTTAAAAAATATTTAGGAAACATACATAATATTGCCACCTCTTGTAGGTGGCTTTTTTTATGTCAAAAATCACCAAGTACCTATATAAACAAAAAATATTCTTTACCAACACAACACTATTACACTATACCTTTCTTAAAAAGATAACACGTGTCAAATTACTTTACTAATTTTCATGCCTATTTTGCTGTATTTTAAAAAAATAACGCACAAAAACCTGTTTTTTTGCATTTTGTCGAATATTTTTAGTATATTAGAGATATTAAAATCATATACTATGAGAAAATTACTACAAAATCTGTTTTTTTTAGCTACACCCTTATTATATGCGCAATTTTCACAACCAATAGAACCTTCGGAAGCAATATCTGAATTGGAAAAGTATGTTGGATCTGTATATATGAATAAAGAATACCAAAAAGCCAATGTAATTGATGAAAAATCTGGCACATATGACACTAGACTTAAATACAACATCTATACAGATGCTCTAGAGCATACCGTTGGAGGAAAATTACATGAAGTAATCAAAACACCTACAACATATGCCAGGATTGATAATGATTACTACTATTACTGTGATTTTCAGAGCCAACATGGTCGTAGAATAAAAGGTTACTACGTTCTTGTAGAAATGAATGACTCCTATAGGGTTTATAAGAAATATGATCTTAAAATAACAGAACCTCAAGAGATGGACCCTATGACTGGTAGTGCTGTCACGGGAAAAATTAAAGTTTTAACAACATATTATATTGAAGAGGATGGAATACTTCTGGAAGTACCACTGAACAAAAAAGATGTCTTACTTGCATTTTCAGACAAAGAAGAAGAATTAAAACAATACATCAAAAAGGAAAAAATTCGCCTTAAAAAGGAAGAGGATCTAATACGACTTGTTGCTAAGTATAATGCTCTAAAATATTCAGGAACTAGCCCGTCACGAAGTCTTTTAAGTAATAGGGTTCAAAATAACTAACGTCCTCAAAATCTTTTGCTAAAAACTTACTATAACTTAATCTTGCCATCTCATTTGCAGATGGCAATTTATTTTGAATAAAAACGGCATTATTGTTTTTGCAAATCGAAGAAAACTTCTCTACCCCATTACCAATGAAGTAAACTTTACCTCTTTGCAGATAACTTAAAAAAGACTCTTCAGTTAAAATTTCGGCCTTAGTCTCTCTTATTTCTTTATAAGAACTAGAAAAAATAGCCGAGTAAACTTCCATTCGTCGCGCATCAATCATGGGCACAATAACGCTATCATCTTCTAGTGCTACCTGCATTGATAATGAATGTAATGTTGGTATTGATATTAGCGGAATATCTAAGGCATAACACAAACCCTTAGCTGCAGAAACCCCAATTCTTAACCCAGTATATGATCCTGGACCCATACTTACAGATATTGCCGAGAGGTCTTTAAAAGACACTCCTCCCTTCTTAATTACTTTATCTATGAAATTATGCAATCTCTCTGCATGAGAATACTTCGTATCATAATCCTCTTCAAATGCAATGATTTCATCATCTTTTGCTAATGAAACAGAACAATTAGTGGTAGAAGTTTCAATGCATAGAATATATCCCATCTTTGTAAAATTTTGGCAAAGATAACTAAATAGACAAACTATTTTTTTGGATTCTTTTTCTATTTCCGAAATGACAGCTACATGAAACAAATATAGCGCTGTAGCTATAATTTTATATCCGCGATCTTTATTCCAAAATAAAGTTCTAACACTTTTAACTTAAAAATATAGTCAAATTTATTTTGCACCTCTTGGCTTTGCGCATTCTCTAATCTAAATTTAGATTGGCTAAAATCAAACGCATTGGTTAAACCAACATCGTAACGGTCTTTTGCATACTCATACGCTCTTTCTTGTGCTTTTACTGATACTAAAGACGCTTCATAAGCTTCTGCGGAGCCTTTTGCATCAAGATAGGCCTGATACACATTACTATCTAAGTCTAATTGCGCTTGTTCTAATTGAAACTCAGTTCGTTCAACACTTACTTTGTTTCTTTTCACATCATTTCTGGCAGAAAACCCATTAAAGATGGGAACCGAAAGAGATACCCCATACGAAGTACCATCATTGGTATACAATTGCTCTATAAAAGGTGTTGGGCTTACTCCAGATTCTCGTGTACTATATCCAAATGAACCATTAAGCGTAGGATAGTAAGCTCCTCTAGCAATCTCTAGATTCTTTTCTGCAATCAACTTATTTTGTTCTGCTATTTGCACCTCATACCTGGATTCTCGGGCACTTGTAATAACTTGATTTATAGGTTTTTCTAACAATTCTGATCCCGGAACCAGATACTCTTGTTCTGCAATATCAAAACTCTCATAGTCTTTTATTAAGAGAGTTTGCGCAAGGCCTATTCTAGCAATTTGCACAGCATTTTCAGCTTGTACAATACGGGTCAATTCATCTGCCGAAGTCGCTTCAATCTCTAAGAGGTCTCCTTGTGGCAAAACACCGGCATCAACAAGATCTTTAGTCCGTTTTAACTGCTCTAAAGTAATTTCATGTTGTTTTTCGATTACTTTTAGCGATTCTTTATTTAGCAGTACCTGTAAATAACTATTCGCCACAAAAAGTGCAATATCATCTTTAGATTTCCCTAAATTATATTGACTTAACAATTGGTTTAATTTCGCTCTCTGAAATGTTTTTAAATTTCTTAACCCATTAAATAAAGTAATCCCTATACTGACTCCATAATTAGAAGATCTAAATGTTTCTGTTTCATTCGTATTTGTAATCGGGTTAGTTACCAGTCCGGAATTCCAAAAATTAGAAGCAGAAGCGTTTAAGGTGGGTAAAAAATTACCAAAGGCATCTACCTTATTAATATCGGCATTCTCAACCTCTAGGGCCGACTGTTTTATGGTTATATTATTCTCTAAAGCATATTCAACACATTCTCGTAATGTCCATTTCTTTTCTTGTGCTTGAGATGTCAACACTCCAAAAAGAGTAAAAAACAAAATTGAAATTCTAATTCTCATAATGTCTATTTGTATATAATTGGCTGATGTTGTTACAGATGTTTTTTTTAAAATCAGCTTCTTTAATTGGTGTATTCTTTTAACAATTTAGATGTTATTCTAGCCCTGTCCCTCTTCGCCTTCTTCTTTCTTTACAGGTTCTGTTTTGTTCCAAACTTTAATATCATCTTCCTTAGTCACTCCAGATAGTATTTCAACATTAATTCCATCAGAAAGTCCTATTTTGATATCTCTTCGCTCAAATTCCTGATCCCCTGTCTGCACTTCTACGAATGGTTTTTCGGTTTCTCTATCAAATTGTAACAAGGCTTCTTTAATGGCAAGAACATCATTTTTAGTATCCAGTACAATGGAAGCATTGGCGCTATACCCTGCTCTTATAAAGTATGATTTATCAAGAAAAACTTCTCCTTCTATTTTAAATTGAACGGCTCCTTGCTCTTCACTCCCTTTGGGTGCAATAAACTTTAACTTAGCATCAAATTCTTTATCTCTAATCGCACCTAAACTCACCTTAAGCGGCATATCTATTTTAAGCTTGTTTACCTCGGCTTCATCTACCTTTCCTTCAAAAATCATCTTACCCAGATCTGCTATTGTCGCTACGGTGGTTCCATCATTAAAGTTATTACTCTGAATCACCTGATCACCTTCTTCTACCGGAATCTCCAAAACGGTTCCAGCAACAGAAGCTCTAACATTTGTAATCGCTTGTGCTCCTCCTGTAGATCCTTGACGAATAATCTGAAGGTCATTTCTTGCATTATTTACTTCTTGCTTTGCCTGATCAAAACGTAATTGCACATTCTGAAAATCTTGAGTAGATATTACCCCTTTATCAAACAGCGCTTTATTACGATCATAATCTTGTTTGGCATTAGCCAGGCTTATGTCTGCATTTTTAACTCGCCCTCTTGCGCTATTTAATGATTGCTCATTAGGAACGACTTTTACCTTAGCTATTAAATCTCCTGTTTTTATTGGCGCTCCTTCTTTTACATATATCTTTTCTATAATACCCGAGACCTGTGGCTTGATTTCTACTTCATCTTCTGGCACCACTTTCCCTGTAGCTACTGTTTTTTCTTCGATAGAGGTTTTAAAAGCTTTTTCGGTAGTAAATACTATTGGTGATTTACTATTAGAATCTATTAGATATTTACCCGAAAAACCAAGTAAGGCTACAAAAACTACGATTAATAAAATTTTAAAAAACTTTTTCATTTGACTGATTATAGATGATTATTCTGATTTATTATTTTATTCTTCTCTTAATGCTTCGATTGGTTTAATACTTACTGCTTTTTGTGCAGGAATCAAACCTATTATTGTTCCCAACAATACAATAGATAATAATGCTCCAACCACTGCAAAGAAATCTACAGAAGGATTTAATATTGGTATATCGTCATTGTTTCCTATAGCAGTATTGATGCCCCAAAGCACCAGGGTTCCGAAAACAAAACCTATAAGTCCTGCAAGGAACGTAAGTAAAATAGACTCTAACATGATCTGCCCTCTTACTTCTGCGGGTGTAGCTCCAAGAGCTCTTCTTACTCCTATTTCTCTAGTACGTTCTTTTACTGTTATTAGAAGTACATTACCAATAGCAATCACTCCTGCTATTAGCGTTGCAATACCCACGATATAGGTGATCAATCGCATCCCAGAGAGGAATCCGTTAACCTTAGCCACCTCTTTTCCTAAATTGAAACTACCAAAAGCCTGTGTATCATCTGGATGTACATTATGCATTCTCTTAAGCATTGTTTTTATAGTGGCTTCTGTATCCACAATATTTTTGTCTTGTTTTGCAGTAACCACCATCCATGATATATCTTTTCCTTGATTAAAAATGGTCTGAAATGTGGTAAATGGCAGAAAAACAGAGTCGTCCCCTTCAAATCCTGTTTGTGTTGGTTTATACACCCCGATAACCTTAAAGTAAATTCCGTTAATCCTCACAAAATCTCCAATAGCCTCTTCCCCTTCATCATAAAATTGTTTATAAATATCCTCCCCTATTACGCAGACCTTACGTTCATACTTAATATCTTCTTCATTAATAAACCGACCACCATCAAATATCTTTTTCTTCGAGACTTTGTCTATAGTTGGATAATCTCCAAACACTTTAAAAGCTCCTGATTTAGATCCTCTCACAAACTGTCCTGGCGGTGTTCCCCATTGACCGGTAACGTTACGCGGAGTAATATATTCTATATCACTAACCTGAGATTCTAACGCTGCCACATCATCAAGGGTGAGTTGCATTCTTCGTCCTCGTTTAAACCCTCCATTAGGTATACTGGTTTGTTGTCCCCAGACAAACATCGTATTGGTAGCAAAATCATTAAACTGGCTTCGGAAGCTATTATCAAGTCCTTTGGCCATTCCTAAAAGAATGACAAACAAGAATACTCCCCATGTAACTCCAATAACCGTAATTACCGTTCTGATCTTATTCTTACGAATTGCACCATATATTTCTTGCCAAGTATCTTTTTCGAATATAAACTTCATACCAACTTGATTTTAATTATTCATCTCTTAATGCAATAATAGGTTTTATTCGGGCGGCCCTTCTTGCAGGTATGTACCCTGCCAATAGACCAGCTAAAATTAGAGTGATTGTTGCGACCATGATTACACCAGTATCTACCTTAGGATTGAGGATAAAAAACTCTTCTAAATTATTACCTATTAATTTAAGTGCGAAAATCCCTAAAAGTAAACCGACATACCCCGCTACAGAAGTTATTAAAACCGATTCTTGCAATACCATCGCTATAATTGATTTAGGTGATGCTCCCAACGCTTTTCGAATCCCTAACTCTTTCGTTCTTTCTTTAATACTAAACGTCATAATATTACCAATACCTATAACTCCCGAAATCAAGGTACCAATACCGACAATAAAAATCACAAGATAAATCCCTCCAAGAATAACCATAGTTTCTTTAATATCCTCTGCAAAACTTCGAACCCTAATTGCGCTTTGATCATCTGGAGCAACCTTAAATTTTTCTTTAAAATCTTCTTTTATTTGATCGGCAAATGCTATTGCCTGCTCAGAACTCATTGCCATGTTGTATGACAGGTTAATCTGATTGATATGATCGTTATTACCAAAAAGTAATTGGACTGTTGTAAAAGGAATATAGATGATTCGTTCTTCATTATCCCCCCCACTGTCTTGAAAAACACCAACAACTTTGTATGGGATACCATCTACGTCCAGCATTTTACCTAAGGCACTTTCATTCTTAAAAAGGTCTTTTTCCACTAATCTTCCGATCACGATATTCTTGGTACGCTCATTTACATCGGTTTCATTAATGTATCGACCTTTCATCATTATTGTCTTTTCGAGATACTGATGGTCTTGGTTAACTGCTCTTATATTATAGCTACCCGATTCTTTTTTATATTTTGCCTGGCTGTTTCGATACACTCTTGGCGTAGCAAATTCTACTTTACCAATATAATTGCTTTTGATAAACTCAAAATCTTCATTCTTGAATTGAATTTTCCTATTCTCCTGAAAACCCTTGTATGCTTTAGAAGTATTTCCCGAACTAATAAAAATAATATTTTGGGCATCATCAACAAAACTGCTCAAAAAACTATTAAGCAACCCATTCCCCATCCCCAATAACACAGTGAAAATAAGGATTCCTAAAGCTACTGTAAACCCCGAAAGGAAAGTTCGCAACTTGTTTTTTCCTATTGCTTCAAATATTTCCTGCCACCTATCTCTATCAAACATATTGGGATGCTCTTACCTGTTCTACTTTCTTATCTTCTACGATAACACCATCCTTGAGATGTACAATACGCTTACACATATTAGCAATATCAGGTTCATGCGTTACTACTAGTATAGTTTTTCCTTCATCATTGATACCCTGGATGATATCCATAACTTCATAAGATGTTGTACTATCTAATGCCCCTGTAGGCTCATCGGCAAGTAATACTTTAGGATCAGCTGCTAGTGCTCTGGCAATAGCAACACGTTGTTTTTGCCCTCCAGAAAGTTCGCTAGGTAAATGTGTTGCCCAATCGGCTAAACCAACTTTACCAAGATAATTCATCGCTTTCTCAGTTCGTTCTTTTCGCTTTTTTCGTTGATAATATAAGGGCAACGCAACATTTTCTAGAGCAGTCTTATAATTAATTAGATTAAATGACTGAAAAACAAAACCCAGAAATTTATTGCGATACTGTGCCGCTTTGGTTTCATTTAAACCTTTGATAGGTACATTATCTAAGAAATAACTACCGCTATCAGCCTCATCTAGCATTCCCAAAATATTAAGCAATGTCGATTTTCCAGAACCTGATGACCCCATTATAGCTACCAATTCTCCTTCTTCAACATTAAAATCTATTCCTTTGAGTACATGAAGAGAATTACTACCCATCTGGTAAGATTTATGTAAGTCTTTAATTTCAATCATAACACTTGATTAAGATACGGAAGGTGCAAAACACACCCGAATTAATTAATGACTCACCACTGCCTTTTTAACAAAATTTTAGATCGATCCTCTAGTTTTTCCCTTGAAGACTTTTTGATTGGCTAGTGCAGTCTTGTTACATAAGACTAACATGACATCATTTTTGTTACAGGCCAAGTTGTTATGAAAATGTTAAAAGTTTATATCAAACTTAATTCACTACCCTTTAGGGTTTGTGGGTTTTCTCTTATTCTTGTAGATAAAATACCCCACAGCACCTATTAGGATATATGGTATAATCATTAGATAAATAATTCCATTATTAATTCCTTTTGCTATCTCCTGACCTTCTTCACTTTCTAAAACAGCTCTACACATAGCACATTGTGCCTCTGTTGGTATAGAGAACAACAGTAATAATATCGATATATATAGTATTTTGGTTTTCATAACTACTTCGATAAGCTTAGTATAGCATTCTTTTAGATATAATAAGGCGAAATCATCAAATACACAATCACTCCGCTTACAGCCACATACAGCCAAATTGGGAATGTAATTCTGGCAATCTTACGATGTTTATCAAATCGCTTTGCTAAAGCTCGTACATAAGTGATCAATACAAAAGGAATAACCACTACAGATAATACAATATGTGTAATCAAAATAAAATAATACACATATCGTATCATACCTTCTCCTCCAAATTTAGTAGAATCACTAGTAATATGATAAGCCACATACATTATCAAAAAAAGTATAGAGCATAGAATTGCAGTTTTCATTAGCCTCTCATGCAATCCTATTTTTTTGCTTTTTATGGCCCATAGCGCAGCGATTAAAATAACGGCAGTCAAACCATTTATTGAGGCATAGATTGGCGGTAAGAACGTAAGAGGTTGGACATCAAATCCCAATCTTCTTAGGTTAACTCCAAATAAAGCAGCCACCGCAAGAGGGATGACTATCGATAAGATAACAATCCATTTATTATACTTTTTTTCTACTGCCGATATATTATTCATCCTTATTTAAAAGTTTTTTTATGTCTTCTAACAAAATAGTTATTTGTTCTTTTTCTCCACCATCGTCTATTTTTTCATCAACACCTATAGTACCTCTATAATAAATGATAGGGTTCCCTGATGCATCGTATCGTGATCTAATATATCCTTCTTGATCGATAAGTGCAAAATAACCATTGTGCTCAAATCCACCGGGAACTTCCGGATTCTCTGCAGCATAGATATTAAAACCTGCATTAGCTAAATCATACATAGCCTCTCTATCACCGGTTAAAAAGTGCCAATCTGGGTCGTTAACTTTATAATTATCAGCATATTTTTTAAGCCTGGTTGGAGTATCCATTTTGGGGTTTATGGTAAATGAAGCTACTCCAAAATCTTTATCATCCATTAACTGATTTTGCAGATACACCAAATTTTTAGTCATTTTTGGGCATATGGTAGGACAGCTTGTAAAGAAAAACTCGGCTACATAGACTTTACCTTTATAGTCATGATTAGTGATTAGAATACTGTCTTGGTTAAGAAATGCAAATTCGGGCACCTTTTTTGGTTCTCCATTTATCTTAACGTATGAAAGCTTTTCATTAGCAACAGGATTATTAGCACTCATCCTGTCATTTTTAACTACAGAAGTATTTTTTATTCGATTTACTATCCTTGGAATAAAGATAATCCCAAAAATTAATGTGATAAACGATATGCCTACGTATGAATATTTTTTCATTAGTCCTTTTAATGTTTTAGAGGTCTCATGTAATATTTGATGTTTAAAAATATAGACTACTTATTGTCCTAAAAACCTCGATTTCATTATTGTTTATTTGTCTTTACGATCTGCTTTATATTTTTTCAGAGCTAGTCGATATTCTGCAAGAATCACTTTGATATCATCAGTCATTACATTTGCTAAATCTGCTACAGAGCTTGCATCATATCCATACACTTTGGATTCATCTTCTTTTAGTGTTCCATCTCTACCTCTTAAACTCCCTTTTTTATCTATTATATATACATAATGGGTAGCAAGGTTATCATCTAATTGATGTGGAGCTTTAAGGCTGTTAAATAATGTTTCTATACTCTCCTTCGTGCCAAAAAGGAATTTCCAACCAGAAACATCAGCTATATTATCTAATTCATCTAAAAGTTCTTTCGTAGCTTTTTCGCTACCATAAGGCAGTACCATAACAAATTGAAAATCCTGAAATCCATGGTTTTTTTTATAGATCTTTTGATTTAGGTTAAATGCGTTTCCTTGTTTATTATAGATATCCTTACCTAAAAACCCAAGTACAGTTATCTTATCTTTAAATTCAATTTGTTCTTTGGTATGACTTTCAAAATTTTTTAAATCTCCTACTGTATCATTTAAAACGGGAAGTTTAGCAAAATTATGAACCCCCGAAGCGAAAAACAAATATGCTACTAATGGCAAAACAAACAAGACACCTAAAACGATAAATTTTTTCATTTACAAATTAACTTTGTCTTTTAATAAATAACCTTAAGGCAGGATAAACTGCGTACAAAAATAGAAAAAGACGGTTTAAAAAACCGTCTTTTTACAATGCTTTTAACTTAATGATTTAAAGGATTAAAAGTCCCATGCCTTGTACCCTCCTTTAAACACTTCGTATATATAATCTCCTTCTGTAAGAAGTATAAAAATCAAATAACAGATAAGAAAAATAGCAGTCCAAACGACAGATCTTCTTAAACCCTTGGTTTCTCCTTCCATATGCATGAATGCCCATGTAATGTAATACGCTTTCCATATGGTAAGGATGATAAAAATCCAGTTCAGCAACTTCATGCTAATCAAAGTTGTTTCAACTAAGAATGCAGGTTTAATAATACCTAAAATTACTTCTACTATAGTAATAACCGAAAGGATAAAAAATACTTTCCAGATTCTACCAATATTCGATTCGTGATGTGCTGTATCGTGTGCCATATTATTATATAACTCTTTATTTTTTTTATTAAAC
This sequence comes from Aquimarina penaris, assembly GCF_040786285.1. NCBI lineage: Bacteria > Pseudomonadati > Bacteroidota > Flavobacteriia > Flavobacteriales > Flavobacteriaceae > Aquimarina > Aquimarina penaris. Next base: position 41,525 of record NZ_JBFMKQ010000006.1, on the reverse strand, counting down.
CAGGTAAAAGAATGTAAATACAAATACCCAAACCAAATCTACAAAGTGCCAGTATAAACCAACTTTCTCTACCATCTCATAATTCTTTCTTCTCTCATATGTACCTAAAATCACATTGATAAAGATGATGATATTAATAATTACGCCGGATAATACGTGAAAACCGTGAAAGCCAGTAATAAAGAAAAAGAAGTTTGCGAACAATGGTGTGCCGTATTCGTTATGTACTAGATTTGCTCCTTCAACTATACCTATAGCATCTGTATTTAATCTTTTTAGAGACTCTTCTCTCGACAAAACAGTTTTCTCTCCTTCTTCTGTAAGTATCTGAGTCCTTATCACGACATCATTACGTTTAGCAAAACCTGCTCTTATTTCCTCTATTGTATATGTAGGAAGTGTAGCTTCTTTTTCATACCAAATCCCATTTTTCTCTTCGTGTTGAACTCTATCACCGTGAGGATCTACAAGAGCTAGCTCTTTCAACCCTACCCTATGCCCTTCGTTGTCAACAAACTGTAATATTTGTCCTGCTTTAGTCTCAACAGCACCATATTCTCCTTTGATGAAATTTTTCCATTCCCATGCTTGAGATCCGACAAAAATCGCACCACCAATTATGGTCCAGAACATATACAAGATTACTTTTTTCTGTTTCATATGATGACCGGCATCAACGGCAAGTACCATCGTTACAGAAGAAAATATCAATATAAACGTCATTAATGCCACATAATACATCGGTGCATCTACACCATGTAAAAATGGAAAGTGATTAAATACTTGATCGGCGATTGGCCATGAATCAATAAATTTAAATCTTGAAAAACCATATGCAGCAAGAAAGCCTGAAAATGTTAGTGCATCTGAAACGATGAAAAACCACATCATCATCTTACCATAACTCACCTTAAGTGGCTCGTTACCACCTCCCCAGGTTTTATCCTCTGTACCTGTTTTAGTAACAGCTGTTTCCATATAAAGAATTTGGTATTGTTAAATTTTCCACAAAAATAATCAATTTTATCATTTCAGCTGCTCAAATTTATTTTTTAATTAAGTCAGGTCTAATTCATAGAAGCATTCTATTTTATTGACATCTGGTCAACGAATAGTCTTTACTTCACGAAATACAAAAATAAAAAGAGATAAACCCACAGAAAATCAACAAAATGCCAGTACATAGCACCTAATTCGAGACCCAGAGTTTGACCTGTTTTATATTTTTGTTTAAAATGATTATAAATTACAACTAAAAGCACTAAGATTCCACCGACTATGTGCGCTAAATGCGTTACCACAATGATAAACATAAATGTAGTAACAATATTTGACGTTGGGCCGGTAAAATGATACCCTTGTCTAATGATATCAGAAAAACCTTCGAACTGAAGAAATACAAATACTACCCCTAAAACAAGAGTAGACAACAATAAGATGGTTGCCAGACTTCTATTTTCGTTTTCGATTGCTTTTTTTACCAGGTAAAAAGTAATACTACTAGCTAGTATAACTACAATACTATATACAAAAGCTTCTGGAAAAACAAGATCTGTCGACCAGTCTTTTCTGGTTTTACTTACTACATATGCACTTGTAAGTCCTGCAAATACCATTGCCATGCTCACCATAGCAAACCACATCATGGTTTTCTTTGCTCTTTTTATTTTTTCGTTTGTTGTTCCTTGCGTTAAATCCATACTCTAATAAATTTATCTGCCACATAAATAACCTGAAGCAGTGTAATATACAAAACACTCATTAGCATAAGCTGTTTTGCCGTTTTAGCATCTCTAACCTTGTATAAACGAATTGCCGATCTCAACAAAATTAATCCTAATGCTAAAATAATAACTCCAGAAACAGGAGTTAGATATAGTTTTCCTGTAACCCCAAATACTGGTATTAAAGAGGTAACAATTGTCCAAATTGTATACACAATTACTTGAGTTGCCGTTCCCTGATCTCTTTTGCCCGTAGGCAACATAAAAAAGCCTCCTTTTTTATAGTCTTCAAATAAAAACCAACCAATTGCCCAAAAATGAGGAAACTGCCAAAAGAATTGCACCATAAACAACGTACCAGGTTCTATCCCAAAATCATCGGTAGCGGCTACCCAACCCAACATAAAAGGAATTGCTCCTGGGATTGCACCCACAAAAACAGATAATGGAGTTTTTGTTTTTAATGGAGTATATAAGCTTACATAAATAAATATTGAAATCGCCCCGAACATGGCCGTTTGCGGATTGATTGTGTATAACACGGCAATACCCGCAATAGTAAAAAGAGTCGCAATTGCAAATGCCGTATTTACAGACATTCTTCCTGATGGAATCGGCCTATTCTTGGTGCGATCCATCAATTTATCCAAATCTCTTTCTATAATTTGATTAAAAGCATTTGAAGCTCCTACCATAAAATAACCTCCAATAGCAAGAAGCAAAAGTGTGCTCCAAGAAACAGTTTCTACACCAAGCAAGTACCCGGCAACAGAAGAAAAAACTACACTTAACGCCAAACGCATTTTGGTAATTTCTTTAAAATCCTGAACAACAGAAACTTTTGCAGTATTGATTTGGGTAACGCTCAAATTTTGCACGGTATCGTATTAGATTTTTTAAAAGTGGTGCAAAGATATATCTTAAAAGCTTTTTAGGCAACTTATAGCTCTCTATAATTCACCTTTTAACAACTACCAATACAATTAGCCTTTGTAAAAAGTCTTTTCAAAACATTTTTTTTATGATTATAAAACTAAGCCGTGGTAATTTTTGTAATTTGAATTCGACAGAAATATCACACAAAACACTTTCACTCTTATGAAAAGGCTATTTATTCTAGGATTATCGATATTTTGGGTCACTTCTAATGCACAAAAAAAAGAAGTTAACATTGCTATACATCCTTTATCAGAAAACATTTATATGCTCACAGGCCAAGGCGGAAACATTGGTGTTTTTAAAAACGAAAAAGGAGTATTTATCATCGATGATCAATTTGCACGTTTATCTAATAAAATTCTTGAAAATTTAAAAACCATTAGCGACCAACCTGTAACCATGGTTATGAATACACATTATCATGGGGACCACACAGGAGGTAATGAAAATATGACCAAACAAGGTGCAACTATTTTTGCTCAAAAAAATGTACGATCAAGAATGGAACGCAAGCAAAAAGAAAACGGAAGCATAATCGAAGCATCATTACCCATAATTACTTTTGACGAAGGGCTGCAATTGTATTTTAAAAATGAAAATGTAAAAGCTTTTCATGTTCATAATGCACATACAGATGGGGATACCCTGGTGTATTTTGTTAATGGAAACGTGCTACATATGGGAGATACATTTTTTAATGGACGATACCCATATATAGATTTAAAATCAGGCGGAAGCATCCAAGGGTACATAAAAGCCTCAGAAAAGGCGTTAATGATCATAAATGATGATACTAAAATCATCCCCGGTCACGGAAAATTAGCTACAAAAAAAGATCTTGAAGGTTTTTCGAGAATGCTTAAAGAAATCACTAAGTCTATTCAAACAGAAATTGAAGCCGGAACATCTGAAAATAACATCATAAAAAACACCAGCTTAACAGCCGTGTACGACGCAAAAGGTTTTGGAGATGGCTTTATCAACTCAGAACGTATGCGAAAAACGATTTATCAGAGCCTTACGAAATAGTATATCATTGTATAATTTTAATAAGGTTCGGTGATCAATGATCACCGAACCTTATTTATTTAATTCTGTATTTTAAATACAATTGGTAAAGAATATTTTACCGTTACTGCTTTGTCCCTCTGCTTGCCAGGTGTCATTCTTGGAAATGATTCTACGACACGTTTTGCTTCTTTTTCCAATGAAGAGTGAGGCGCTCTTGCCACTATGTTTTTTATTGTACCATCTTTATGCACATCAAACTGAACATAGATTCGCTGAAGTCCTTCTAGACCAAGACCAACCCCTAATCCTGTATCAAATTTTTTAGCTACAATCCTCTTGATTTTATCTGAAAAGCAAGAAGCTCTTTCGCTATTTGTCTCCAACTTTTCGCAACCAGGAAATATGGGAGCAAACTCAACTGCAATAAACGGCACTTCTTCTGGATCATCATCCCCACTTGGCACGTCTTCTATATCACCTGGATTAATAGGAGCTATATCTACAGGTTTGCTTACAAATACCTTGTTTATATTCTTGATCACATGATCATCCTTAACAATTTTAAACTCCTGTGGATCTCTAACTTTTTTAGGTTGCTTAACGGCAATTTGCTTAGGTTTTGGCTCTTCATACATTTTGAATCTTGTATTCCATTCAACCGGAGGTTCTTCCATAGTAAAACCCTCATCATTGGGTTTAACAATCTGCGAAGTAGTATACACTTCAAACATAAAAAAAGTAAATAACAGACTTGCTATAAGTCCAATCTGAAAGTTCACCAATGTAATTTTTCGTACATTAGCATCGTGCTTGTTACTCATAATATTTAGTTTTAACGTTACAATTAAAATCTAAATCAACAAGCATACCAAAAAAGAATCCCGTCTACTATATAGTGACGGGATTCTGATATATTCACAAAGGTTTTTACCTCATTTTTTTTGATAAATTATAGGTAGAGAAAAGGTAACATTAACATTTTCATTTCTTATTTGAGCTGGCTCCATTTTAGGTAATGTTTTTATTACCCTAATAGCTTCCTTTTCAAGAGCTGGGTGAGGTCCCCTTGCCCTAACATCAACTATATTACCACACTTACTAATCATGAAACGAACAAAAATCCTGTTTATTCCGTAAAGACCCAATCTGTCTCCCAACTTACCATCAAAATTTTTATTAACGTATTTCTTTATTTTTTGACTTAGACATCGTCTATCTTTCTCAGGTTTACCAGTTTTTCTACAATCTGGATGTATAACATAATGATAAAGCTTTGTATCACTTAAATCCACTTCATAATCTCTTCCAATAATCAATCTTTTATTTTCCATTTTCTCAAATGATTCGGCTTTAATTTTAATCGAATAAAAAACATCCACAGGTTTCCCTTGATGCTTTCCACGCAAAATTCTTGGTGTTTTTGAAAGTCTTAAAATAGCTTCTTTAGAGTACCTGTTTAACACTTCATCCTCACCAATTGCTTCAATTTTTTTTATACCTCCAACACTATCAATAACAAATTGAAGCGTTGTTCTTAAAGTCAAAGAAACATCAACCCTTTCTTGTTCTAATTTTTTTTCTACATGATTTTTAACAAACTTAATAATAGAGCGATCAAAACAATTACGTTGTTCACAATCTTCTTTCCATTTGCTACACCCGGCAAAAAGAGGCGGCACATCTACTTCAGCAAAAGATATAGTATTACTGATCGATTTTTTAATCGAATCATTTTCAATTTGGAATGACTTAGCATTTACAACTGAAAAATTAAATACTAATATCATAATTATAAAGCAATGAATATATCGACCTAAACCCAGTTTTGTAATTTCACACATAGTTATTTTTGAATATTTTACACATTAGTATATATCCTAACATAGGATTATGTTACCTGCTTTACATGGCAATAAAAAAACTTCCACTAAATCAATAGTGGAAGCCTTCAATATTAAGAATATTTTTCTTCTTAGTCCTGCACTTGGAAAACTATTGGTAAAGAGTATAATACCCCTACAGCTTTTCCTCTTTGTTTTCCTGGAGTCATTTTTGGTAATAACTTCACTACTCTCTGTGCTTCTTTTTCTAGTCTTGGGTGTGGTCCTCTTGCTTGAACACCAACAATGTTACCACTTCTATCGATTTTAAATCTCACATAGATTCTATTAACACCTGATAATCCAAGTTCACTTCCTAGCTCTGTATTAAACTTACGGTTAACAAACTTCTTAACCTTATCACTCATACATTTCTTTTTTGCAGCATTACCTCCTGCATTTTCACATCCTGGGAAAATTGGCACATTTTCGATCACTGCAAATGGTACATCTGCAATTTCTTCTTCATCAGATACATCTTCAACCTCTTCTATTTCTACGATTTCTTCTTCCTGATTTGTTTCAGTAGACTCGATAATTGTCTCTTCTACCTCTTCCTCATCCTCTACTACATCAATAATTTCTGGTGCAGGTGGCGGTGGCGGTGGTGGAGGTGGTGTATTTAAATTTTGAGTAATTGGAACATCTTCTTCTTCCAATTCATCAAGATTAACCTGACCTATATCAATATTACTTCTATCATAGGTTTTCCACTCTATACCTTGCCATGTTATCAAAAGAACTAAAATAAGCCCTAATTGAAGGAATAAGGTGCTTCTTTTAGTTAAATCTGCTTTAGGATTTTTCTTTGGTTCCATATTATATATTACGTTATAGGATTGCTAAAATAGCTAATTTCTTTTGTATTTTCCAATTAAAGATAAAAATGTAAACTAAAAAATAAGTTTTTTAACTTTTATCCCGTTCATCTATCAAAATAAAAACCATCATAAAGTTTTTATTTAATTAACGCTTCGTTTCTTTTACTTAAAACTAACTAATTTGTTTTCAAGTACTTTTAAAAATAATGCCGCAAAAACTATACCGCTTGTATTTGCCATTACATCATACCATTCAAAACTTCGGTAACTGGTTAAAAGAAATTGCAGCGACTCCATAAGAAATCCATACAAAAAACAAAAAACCATAGTCTTTGCAATGCTCTGAATAAAGTTTTGTTTTTCTTTTTTTCTGAAAAAGAAAAATAAAAACCACACCATAGTGAATATAAAATATGCAATACAGTGTGCTATTTTATCGCTTCCTTTTACATTAAAACCAATGGGGTTTACAAATTTTGCTAAAGAAGCCCATGTTATTATGCCTGTAGACAAAATAACCAGAACAAAAAAGTATTTATGCCCCAATAACCTCTTTATACCCATCAGCTGATAATAAGTCGTCTATTTGAGATGGATCAGATATTTTAATCTTTACCATCCAACCGTCTCCATAAGGATCATTATTTACCAATTCTGGATCTGTCTCTAAGGTTTCATTAAATTCGATAATCTCTCCTGTTAGTGGAAGAAATAAATCTGAAACAGTTTTTACAGCTTCTACTGTACCGAAAACTTCTTCTTGCTCAAGCTCTTCTCCTACCGTTTCTACCTCTACATAAACGATATCTCCTAATTCACCTTGTGCAAAATCGGTTATACCTACCGTGGCAACATCTCCATCTATCTTGATCCATTCGTGATCTTTAGTGTATTTTAATTCTGAAGGAATATTCATCCGAAAACGTATTTATATGTTGTTATTATTTTGAAGACGAAAATAAATCTATTTTATCAAATTTTAAGAAAACCTGATAAAAATTATCAAAAATCAATTGTCGATAACCTTTTTTTCAAAAAAACATAATTTTCGATCTTAATTTCCGAAATTATATCGCAATGTAAATCCTCCTCGTATAGTGGTTTGCGGGAAAGCAGTTGATATAGAATACTCAGAAAATGTATGATCATAAAAGAATAAAGCGGTCAGATTTTTACTAAGCGCATAATCTGCTGTAAACTTTAACCCATAAATATCTTGTCCAGCAGTAATTTGTGTATTATCTAAGTCAAGATACCTAACTAAAGTTTCATTTTGACGCAATGATAAGTCTGCTCTAAGATTAAGATCACTCTTTACAACTTGTTTCCTTCCACCAATTCTAGTAGTAAAGGTAAGATCTTGCAACCTATATCCCAAGCCAATAATATATTCATTCCCCTGAATTTCGGTAAGTAAATTATTATCAAAACTTAACGACAAAGCACGATCTTTCTTCCACTCTGCTAGGATTTTTATAGAACTTTTCATTTCCATATCCAATCGCATTAGAGGACTAAACTGTTCGGTTAAATTAATATTAGAATACAATTCGGGATTTCTAAAATTGCCTGACTGATCTACATCATCACGATTTTGAAATTCAAGGTTCGTTTGAAACTGATTAATCGTATAGTTTGCCCTATATCCATGAGCTACAGAAAAACGTTTAAATCTTTTCTTAAACCACTTTATATTCATCAAACCGGTATACTTTACATCCCAATTAGGTAACGGGACATCCCTAAAAGCCCCTTTCTTTACTTTAGAAGCATCAGAACCCGAATATGCAGACAGAAAAGCTGGCAATAATACTGCCTGGTTCGTTTTACCAAAGCCTACAGGATAACGATACCCATTAGGTTCTTCTTCATCACTTCTAGGAAAAGCAGAAGTACCATAAAACTCTGTTGCCAAACGATCAGCTATTACCTGTCTATTTTCTCTAAAATCATCAAATGGCTTAGAATTAAATTGATCACTAGAGCTAAATGCTGTTTTAATAAGTAGCGTAGAAATTGTAAAATTACCAAAAGTGTTCGGCGTAAGTGATTGATATTCTAAATCACTATTTACTCGATAATTTTCAGAATAAGTTTCAGAGTAATTCCTGTTTGCACTAATATCAATCTTAAAATCTTTAAGCAATCCTAAAGAAGCTTGAACGTTAAACTGTCTTCCTTCAACTTCTTGATATTGTTCATTATAATCTTCATACAAGGTAAGCCATCCATTACGTGCCGCTATATCTCTTATTTCTGCCTGGCTTCCAAAAGTAAAACCAACGGTTGGTTTTAAAGTACCAACAAAACCAGGCTCTCTGGTATATCCTGGCAGAAAAATACCATTATCTTGCTGATAGTTCACACTTACTTTTTTTACAGCCGTAACTAGTCCGATAAGTGTGTTGTATGCTTTATCGCCAATACTTAATTTACCTCTTCCTTTTCTGGTATTCGTTTTTGAACCCTCTTTAGCATTCTCCAGAGCTCCTAGTTGTTTGCTATCTTTTTTATCTTTTTCGCCTTTCTTTTTCTTGGTATTCCTGCGTCCAGGTTTTCTTTTGGTTAGTCCTACATATTTATATAATGTATTCATATCCAGGGATCCATTCAAAGTATGCACATTTGCATTTTGAATCGTATTTCCCAAATCAGGAATATCATCAAGAGTCTTTAACGCTTCACTCCCTTTTACCCATTGAAAATCTGCATTATACGAATATGTCGCACGCATAAACTTAAATAGAGGTATTTTCCTGAAAGGAATTTCATAATTCACCTGAAGTTGCTGGTTAAGTGTATTAGGATCTCCTATTTCAAAAAATCCACTCCATATACCTATAGTATTATCAACCTCATTATTATCATTAATGAAATTTTTGACAATTCGATTATTAGCCGAAGTGAAGTTTACATTCAACGACTTGGTTAAATTATAATTAAACCCATATTGCCAATCAAAAAGGAAGTTACGTTGAAACAGTGTTGGCAATCTTATATCATCTGGTCCCAAGGTAATATCTCTAAATATTTGCTCGTTATATTGCCTATTAATATTTGAACTTACAGAAATGCTGGTAGGAAGAAGATTAAAGTTAAAATCTTTAAGCAGGTCAAAATACTTACTCTTCCCTAAAAGTTTAATTTTCTTAAAAGGCTCTATTTCTTTTGGCTGAAAACTAAAATCGTATGTTGCTCCTGCTCTAACATTTTGATCTAAGGAATTTTCTATTTCAAAATCACGATGATTTGTCTGGTTATAGGTCCCCGAAAAGGTAAAGTTCTCTACATCATATGGCATTGGTTTAGCTTCTCCTGTTCTATCTTTTCGAAGTCCAATTACGTTAAAACTTTGTCTTTTTGTATAATCTGTTGATTGCCTCTCGATTCTCTCTTTTTCTTGAGGATCTGTCTCACTATCTAATCGATCCTGCAGTTCTATATCCTGAAATTCGGGATCAAATTGAGGGGTAATTAACTCTTCTCCCCTACTATAATTAAATGGAATTTGAATTCCCCATTTTTTAGGCAAGAGCTGTCCTAAATTAACATTTGTCGTTAAATCATACTGCCTAAGATCTTCTCTGCTTCGTTCATTAGGGCCTTGTTCAATGCTTCCAAATCCAATCGTACTTATTCTTCCTGAAGCACTTACATTGGCAAAATCTGCAATGTTAGCATCCAGACTACCTACAGAAGCCCAACCGCCTTGATTTTTAAGATCACTAAGGCGCATTTCATTAAACCATACTGTCCCCGATTGGTCACTACCACTTTCATTTTTAACACCTACCATAATCACCCTTACATCTCCAAAATTAGGGTTACCTTTTATCCCTATTCGAAGATTATTGGGCCCATCAATAAAATTAAGGGCTGCAGGGCTTAAATTATCATTTCCAAGCACATCTGATTTTACTTGTTGCAGCAATTCTAATGGTAGGCTTAACCTATTGGCTTCTGGCCAAACATCGTTTTGAGTTCTATCACTAAGATCAGATACTGCTAAGGGTAATTCGATTTGGTAAAAATTATTGGTAAAATCATTCCCCATTCGTATAAAGGCTTTCAAATCTCCATCATTAATAACGGGTCGATTTGGTACCGGTTCTGCGTGTATGAATAACTCCAGGTTTTCATATTGTCGCATATCAACATTAAAGTTTTTATACACACCACGTGCATCAACAGATCTAAGATCATTTACCGTAAGCGCTAATGATCTTTCATCATCTCTAATAATATTATTATTATTGTTTAATTGCTCTCGCACTACTCCCGGAGGAGTTACATAGTTTGGGGTTTCTTCCTCACTAACCGAAGTAACAATAACCTCACTATCGCCAAACACGTTTAAACCACTGGTTGGATCATTAGTTTCATTACCTTCTACAATATACCTTCTATAATCCCCTCTTACTAAATCCATATTACCAAAACGTAAAAGCACGCGTTCTGAGAAATCTGTAAGGTACATTCTCATAAATCGTATAGATCTAAAATCACTAACATTTCTGGCTCTTGTAGGTTCATATACCGGTATTTTGAAACGAACCCAACGATATTCTATATTTCTACCAGAGACCACAACATCATCTTGTCTTATATCGGTTATGTACCCGGTGTTATTATCGTTACCAATACCCATGCCGCTAAAAATAGGAATCTCGTACTCAAAATAACTATCAATAGTATTCATTGTATTATCCCTATTCACATCCTCGGCAGTAGGAAAAGTAGTATTACCGCGATCATCATTAGATACATCAACAGGCGAATTCCCTTGTACTCCATTATAGTTTCTATAGCGATCTAAAACACTCCCGGTAGCCTGAAGAAAATAAGTATAATTATCTGCTGCCGGATCATCACCCGTAAATCCTAAATCCCCATATTGAGTAGCTTCTTGCTCATCATTTAATCCATCATACCCAACATCTTGATTAATTCTTGCCTGACCCTCAGAATCAAAGGCATAAATCAATGACTGATTTACAGGAACCTGAGCTCTATAGGTTGTTGCACTAAAAGTATTTGATATAGTTTCTGGAAGACCATTTTCATATTGCTTTCTTCCATCTTTTAATACATCTTCACTAATATTTCCTAAGTTAAAAACAATAGTCCCCTCTGTATCATTAGTTAAAGGTGCCTGACCCCCTGTTTCGCCAGTATAAAATGGATCTAATACCCAAAATTCAATAAACTCGACATTAGATTGTTCAAAATTAGTCGATGTTATTTGCCTAATAATCCCTCCAAAATTTTCTTCCGGATCAGGATCTGGCAAAGAACTTCCTGGTGCATACGCAGGGTTAAAGTTATATTGCCCCCTAGTATTTGGATCATAATTTAAATCCAACGTAAATAAGGCCGTAGTTTGCCCTTGTGCTATATCGGTATCTGGAAAAATCTCATCTATAAAAACTCTTCTGGTTTCATTTGAAGCCAAATCCTCTTCAGATACTCCGCTAGGCCTACTATTGCTATAAAAAATTGGGTCAATAGAATACCACGATAATTTTGCTCTTTTATACCCTGATTCTATCCCATTTACTACTACATCTCCGTTTGGATTAGCAGGATCACCAAAACCAATAGGTACACTTGAAAGTTCCCAAGAGATTGGCGAGCTTACATCAATTCTAGTTTGAGCTCCTTCAAAATCATCGATATACGTAGTAACTTTACCATCAAAATCTGCTCCTCTAGGGGCTCCTGCGATAAGATATGCTGCCTCTGCTCTTACCGAAATATTTGAAGGTACATCGGTATCGATATTAGGCAATTTATTAACCATTCTGGTTAAAAAAGGAACCTCGGTAGAATATGCGGCATTAAACCCTAATATAGTATTGTTTATGGGTTCAAAATCGTAATTGGATTTTTGCGTAACAGGTCTTTCATTAAGGTTTAAATAGGTTCCTCCTATAATAAAATCATCACTAAATTTATGTTCTATATTTAATCCTGTAAAACGTTTTGTTTGTTGTCCAAAAACAGCATTGTTTTCGGTAGAAACATCAATCGGGGTATTAGAAGCTAATAATGCTTCATCTAAAATAGTAACTCTTCCCAACTGATAATTTACAGAATAATCTACTCCTTCTTGCAAAACTCTTCCTCCAGCAGTTACCGTAACCGAACCTTGCGGAACATTAAATGCTCCTAAAGAAATACCACCCTGCCCTGATGATTTATACCTTCCTTTAAGTTGAAAATAATTTTTATCGGCTGATCTTTGCTCTGCAACAATTTTGGTTTGTGTATATAGATCTCGAAATACATATTCTGCCTGATTAGGGTTGTATGAATCAGGATTAATATAAGAAGCCCCTACAGTATTATTTAATTTATTAAAAAGATGTTCTCCAAAAGGTTCGATAGTGGTAAATACAATGCGACCATTTTCTGAATCTATCGTAATGCCTTGTACATAATCAAAAAAACCATCTCCTCCTTGTACCGGATCATTATTAGGGTTAAGGCGATCAAGATTAAATACTTTAAGTAATGTAGTTTGCTCTACATCATCTGGCAATGGGACCGATGACCCTTCTGCAGCTGTTATGTAGTTTACCGGAGACGGATTCGAATACAAAATATTTAGTCTAAAATCATTTTGTTCTAATCTAAATGCCCCAGTACTGTAGATGTTTTTCATCATTAAATCCCAAATAGGAAGATCAACATTAACAATTGGGCTTTTCAGCATCTTAACTACCAAACTCTGGCTTGATCCAGATTGAACATCATCTGTTCCAGCGGTATCTCCTATTGTTGCATCAACACCATCATTGGCAAATTCTCCTACCTGAAAAACTCTTCCTCCTACTGTATACTGGTATGCCACGGCCAAAACCTCATCATTGTTCAATCGTTGACTTAATGAGATATATCCTAACTGAGTATTTAATGTATACTCACTGGTATTCAATTTTCTAGCATTTTCTAAAATTGCATAATCAAATCCTTCATTAAAACCAGCTATAGCACCTGTAAATCCTTGTTGAACAGTAGATATTTGACGAACTGCATCTGTAATCGGCCCACTTGGACCAATAGCTAATGGATTAAGATCGTTATTGCCATTATCTGGAAAAGACCCTGAACCCGGATTAAACAAAGAGGGAGGAATGGTAAAATTACCATCAACAGCCGATTCTCCAAGATCCTGAAGCGCTACAATATTACGAGCATTAGTAAGCGTTTGAGCACTTGTAGCTCGATTTGTTACCCATACCTCCAACCTGGTTATTTGAATATTATTATTAATAAATGGGTAATTCGCTAAAGATCTATCATAGGTGTCTCTAAAATGATGCGCTAAGAAGAAATGTCGATTTTCATCATAATCTAATGCAAAAAGCTCAAAATCTTCTACTGTACCTCCACCTTCAACGCTTACTGATCGAGTTTCAGATCTTTGTTCAGAAAATACCCCGGTAATAGTAGTCCTACCAAATTGTAATCCCATTTTAACTCCAAAAAGACTTTGTGCCCCCTGAATCAAAGAACTATTTAATGGCATACTTACATTACCCACTTCGATACTTTGGATAATATCGTCTTCTGTAGGTGTATATTCTAATTTTAACTGATTCTGAAAATCAAAAGTAGATTCTGTATCGTAGTTTGCGGTTATCTGTAATCTCGTTCCTATTTTACCTAACAAACTCAAGCTTATCCTTTGATCAAAATCAAAGGTAAAGTTACTTCTATTACGAGGTGAAAATGCGGGATTATCCTGTTTCGTAAATAATAATCCCAAATCCATTTCTACCGATCCTTGTGGGATAATTTCAATTTCATTTCCTCCGAAAACCGATTCAAAAAAACCAGAATTCACATAAAATATAGGGAGTAAGTTTTTCCTTTTTTCTTCGCTACCGTCTTTTTTCCCACTAAATGCTTCGATTTTTTCTTTAAAATAATTTCTTCTTTGTTCTTCTGCAACCAGGGCTTCAAACTCAGCCGGAGTTAAAAACAAAGGATACCTCACATTAAAATCACCAAGCATTTCACGATAGATATATCGATCGGTAACTGGATCATATTCGTATTTAGTAACAATACTATTAGGGTCTGGTAAAGAAATTTCTCCTAAAGAAAATGTAGTACTTGTAGAATCACGAACGGTTTCGTTTTCCTGACCATGTAACACCCCGCTATAAAGTGCTATCAAACATACTAATATCCTAAAAAAATTAAACTGAAAGTAATTCAACGAACTCAATGTTTTTATAAGTTTTTTAGTGCCTGTTTAATAATATTTTCAACTGTTTCTTTGGGGGTAGTTTTTAGAACTCGATCGATAGCTTTTTCTGCGAGCTTTCGATTAAATCCAAGGGTTTCTAATGCAGATAACGCTTCATCTTTGTTAGTATTGTTTTGAGATACTGAAACTTCATCAATATTGTAAACTTTAAGTATTTTATCTTTTAAATCAATAATAACACGTTGTGCCGTTTTAGCACCTATTCCTTTTATGGATTGAATGGTAGCTACATCATTAGAAGCTATTGCCTCTTTGATTTGATCTGGGTGTAATGAAGACAACATGGTTCTGGCCGTGCTGGATCCTATTCCTGAAACAGAAATTAAAAGCCTAAAAATTTCTCTCTCGGATTTTTCGGCAAAACCAAATAAGGTGTGAGAATCTTCTTTTACCTGAAGATGTGTATATAATTGAAGTACTTCCCCTTCTGGAATCAAAGAAAAAGTATGTAATGAAATATGTAATAAATACCCTACTCCACCACAATCTATTATTACATCAGTAGGGTTTTTTTCTACAAGCCTCCCCTTGATATGTGTGATCATTTGTTAAGTTGATGTTAAGCAATCAAATGTAATAAAATTATACTATATAAATTGGGATAAAAAAATAAGCTTTAAAAAGGATATTTTAAAGCTTATAAACACACTATATTTTTTGTCTATTTTTATAGAAGTATTTTCTAAATATGCTAAGAAATTAACGATAATTCTCTTTCTCTCTTCTCTTTTTCCTGAGCATCGATAACGGCTACAGCAGCCATATTGATCATTTCTTCTACACTTGCTCCTAACTGAAGAATATGCGCTGGTTTATTCATACCCATCATGATAGGACCTATTGATTCTGCATTATTTAATTCACTCAACAACTTATAATTACTATTAGCCGCATCTAAATTAGGGAACACCAATGTATTTACTTTTTGATCATTAAGCCTAGAGAATGGAAACTTATCTTTACGCATTTTTTTATTTAAGGCAAAGTTCATTTGTAAACCTCCATCTACAATCAAATTAGGATAATAACGATGTAAATATGATACAGCATCTTTTACTTTAGAAGCGCTTGGATGAGTAGATGACCCAAAGTTTGTATACGATACCATCGCCACAACTGGCTTAATACCAAACATTTCGACCGTTCTGGCAGTCATTTGTGCAATTTTAGCCAAGTCTTTAGAAGAAGGATCTATATTTATAGAAGTATCACTAATAAACAAAGGCCCCCTATCTGTCATCATAACGTTCATAGTTGCAATACGAGTTGCGCCTTTAGCCAAACCGATAAGGTCTAACATTGGTTTTACTACAGTTGGATAACTACGAGAATATCCCGACAACAATGCATCTGCATCTCCCTCATTAACCATCATAGCTGCAAAATAATTACGTTCTCTTAATAAACGTTCTGCATCATATAAGGTTATTCCCTTTCGCTTGTTGTCTTCCCAATATTTTTTAGCATAATGATTTTTTCTTTCACATTCTTCATCTGCCTTTGGATCAATGATATCAACTCCTTTAGGGTCAAAATCAATTTCCTTCATCAATTCGAGTATAATATCTTTACGCCCCAATAAAATTGGAAAAGCAATACCTTCTTCTTTTACAGTTTGAGCCGCTTTTAGCACATCTAGATGATCTGCCTCTGCGAACACTACTCTTTTAGGGTTTGTTCTTGCTCTATCTAATAACAATCTTACTAGCTTGTTATCATTACCCATTCTTTCTAACAGTTCATCTTCATATTTTTCCCAATCGGTAATAGGCTCTGTTGCAACTCCACTTTCTATGGCTGCTTTTGCAACTGCTGGTGGCACTTTTGCGATTAATCTAGGGTCAAAAGGTTTAGGAATAATATACTCTCTTCCAAAATTAAGACGAGTTTCTCCGTATGCAATATTTACTTGTTCAGGAACTGGTTCTTTTGCCAACTCTGCCAGAGCTTTTACTGCGGCCATCTTCATTTCTTCATTAATCCCTGTCGCTCTAACATCCATTGCTCCTCTAAAAATAAACGGAAATCCAAGTACATTATTTACCTGATTAGGGTGATCACTCCTTCCCGTTGCCATAATAACATCTTTACGAGCTTTTATAGCAAGGTCATATTTTATTTCGGGATCCGGATTAGCCATGGCAAAAACTATAGGATCATTTGCCATAGATACTAGCATCTCTTGAGTTACCAAGTTAGCCATAGACAAACCGATAAACACATCGGCCTCTACCATTGCATCTTCTAACTCATTTAGATCTCTATCGGTTGCAAACTCTGCTTTCTCTGTGGTAAGGTTATCACGATCCTTTCTGATCACACCTTTACTATCGGTCATGACAATATTTTCGGCTTTAGCACCAAAAGCTTTGTAGAGTCGTGTACAAGAAACTGCTGCTGCACCTGCTCCACTAACTACTATTTTTACCTCTTCAATTTTTTTTCCTGCAATCTCTAATGCATTAAGTAAAGCCGCTGCAGAAATAATTGCCGTACCATGCTGATCATCATGCATTACTGGGATATCCAGCTCTTCTTTTAATCTTCTCTCTATCTCAAAAGCTTCTGGAGCCTTAATATCTTCAAGGTTTATCCCTCCGAAGGTTGGTGCTATATTTTTTACGGTTTCAATAAAAGCATCGACATCCTTGGTGTCTACTTCGATATCGAACACATCAATATCTGCAAAAATTTTAAAAAGCAATCCCTTACCTTCCATTACCGGTTTTGATGCTTCGGGACCAATGTCACCTAATCCCAAAACTGCAGTACCATTAGATATTACCGCTACTAGATTTCCTTTTGCTGTATATTTATAAACATCAGATTTTTGTTTCTCTATTTCGAGGCATGGTTCTGCAACACCAGGAGAATATGCCAATGACAAATCCCTTTGAGTTGCATACTTTTTGGTAGGAACTACTTTAATTTTACCTGGGGTTGGCTTTGCGTGATATACTAAAGCTTCTCTTCTTTTACTTTCGATACTCATACTAAATCAGGATAAATGTGCAATACAAAGTTACAAGTCTGCTTGAGATGCAGAAATTAATATCGGGTTATCTTCAAAAAAATTAGGAATAGAAAAAAGAAGTTATTTTTTTAACTAATACATTAAGAATTTGCTAATCATTTTGCGGTAATTTTAAAAATATCATCAGGATCTATTAATTGATTAAGATTACTCTTAAATTCATCATTTAAAAGACTTAGTCCTAATTGATATGAAGCGTTCATCCAACCAAACCCACTAGGAGTAATATAATCAAACTCTGTCCCCACGTTACCGTATTCTGCATACACTTTGTGTGTACATTTAACCACATCATATTTTTCTGGGATCGTACCATTATAATGTACTGCATTTTTAGTAATCATCCATAGCCATCTGTATATCAATTCTTGTACTTCGATTTGATATCCATATTCACTTAAACCTTTCCAGATTAGCATTTGATGCGGAGCCCAGCCGTTTGGGTAATCCCATTGTCGTTGCGGGGCATGAGTATTTGTTTTGTCAGAAATATCAGTGGTTGCAGCTACTCCTCCTTTTTGCACAAGGTTCTTAAACATATTTTTCACCAAAGAAGCTGCTTGTTCTTTGGTACAAAGACCTGCCCATAATGGGTAATAATTTGTAGCCGATTCTATTGGAGCCTGTTTTTTGGTAACAAAATTATAATCATAGAAAGATGCTTTTTCTTCATTCCACATTAACAGGTTCATTTGTTTCTTTCTTTTTTCAGCCTTGTTCAACCAAAATTGACTGGTATACTTGGTAGTATTAAAATCAAAGCTATCGTCAAAAACGTTTTTGATTAAATATGCGATGTCGCTTTCATACTTATACAACAGACTATTTAACCCTACGGTATTAAGATCAGCACATATATCATCTAGGCGATTAGAGGTATCGTGACCACTTTCTCGCATTGAACGGTCATGGATGAAATATTGATCTAGCCCTTCATCCTTAATCCTACCGTCCTGATACATTACTTTAAAAGTATCAAAATCAGGTTTATGCTTATTTGCATACTCTTCCAATATATAGTCAAAGTGCCCCTCTTCAGTTTCTGGTGGCATCCCAATACCTTCTCCATAAAAACGATTTAAACCCGTATCGGTTAGACGAACTCCATCCTGCATCCAGACTGTTTCATACTCTTGTACTACCATTTTGAGGTTATCTGAAAGCCATTCTTTAGAAATTTTAGGGTTATTCTCATATATTTCCTTGAGTAAAGAGCTAAAAAAAGGAGGTTGCGTTCTGGTAAGATAGTAACTTCGATTAGCGTTTAGTATTTTCCCGTAATGCTTGATTTGATATCCAAAATTATCTGCCATTGCCATTGCCAAATCCTCTCTATCATCTATCAATAACCCAATAGATTCAAAGTAACTATCCCAACCGTACATCTCATTAAACCTCCCGCCTGGCACCACAAATGGCCGGCCTTGATAATTTTCATTTTCTTTAGTATGAGCCAGATTTAAAATCCCTGGTTTATTATTTAAGGTTTTTACATATTCTGGAGTAATGTCTTTGGGAAGAACAACTACTTTCAGTTTTTGAATTTCGGACTCTAGAGATTGAAAATATGTAATCGCATCTTTATCATTGAAAGGGATATACAATCGTAATGTATCTGTAGTAGACTTAGTATCTGCTAGTACTTTTTTTAAGCCATCCTTATCTATAGATCGGGTAAGATTATCCCAAAACCTTGTCTTGATTAAACGTGAAATACGATCTGAAGGAGCTTCGATTATTTTAGCTATAGAAATAGTATCCTTATCTGTAGCAATAGCCAGCTCCTGAAGTAGGTTAGACAAGTGATATGTTCCTTCTATGCCATGAGATATTCCTTTTTTATTTGTAAACTCAAATTTTTTTGGACCTTTATCTTCAATGGTAATCTTCTTGTCTCCATCGGTATCTTCTTGAGCAATCAAACTTTCTAAAACAGATCTATGATCTAAACTTTGAGCTTTATCCTCTTTACAACAAATCAGTAGAAAAGGAAATATAATCACAAAAATATATTGAAATATGTAACTCTTTCTACCCATGATTATTAATTCTATTTACCAAAAGAAACCTACTACAATTGTCGTTGCAATTAAAAGAATAACCGACAAAATTCTATAGTTTTTATACCAAGGTAACCCTGCAAGATCTTTTGATTCTTCGGCGAACATTTCTTTTTTATAGGTATATTCTTTGATCTGTTGTTCGGATTGAGGTTTGGTCATTAAACTCACTACCACATGTATCGTTACACAAATAATAAACAACCAGGTTGCTTTTGCCAAGAAATGAAGGTCATTTACTTCTGGTACCCAATCAAAAGTTTGAGATAGTATCATCAATACAGCCAACGAAAAACCGGTTAATAAGCTTACTATAGACCCAGTACCATTAGCACGTTTCCAGAACATCCCTAAAACAAAGGTAGAAACTGCCGGCGGACACGTATAGGCAATTACCAATTGTAAGTATGTCCAAAGTGAATCGCTTACACTCTCGATAAACGGCACCCACGAAATTGCTAAAACTACCAAAATCACCGTGGTAATTTGCCCTACTCTTACCAGTTGTTTACTGGTTAAATCCGGTCTTAATTGTTTCACAAAATCCATAGTTACTAAAGTAGATGCAGAATTAAACGTTGCAGAAACCGAGGACATCATGGCTGCCATTAAACCTGCTACTACTAATCCTAATACTCCAACAGGCAATAACTGGAACAATAATACGGGATAAGTAAGATTAGGACAATCTGAAAGATTATTACAAATTGCCCCATTGCTCAATTCATAATTAAGTCCTGAAATATCTAATGTATTAAATAACAATAATGCCAAAACCCCTGGCACTACCATAATAAATATTACTGGCAGTTTTAAGAACCCTGCAAAAAGAGCACCCCATCTTCCATGATTTAAATCTTTAGCACCAAGAACACGTTGTACCATAAATTGATTATTTGCCCAGAAGTAAAATCCAAGCAACGGAACCCCGGTAAGTAGTCCCCACCACGGCATAAATTCATCATTATCAGGTCTAACTAAACTAAATACTTCACTAGAGTTTTGCGGTATGTGTTTACCTTCTATTAACCGATCTCCAAAATTCACCTCTCCTGCAGATAGCATACTATCCAATTTAGCCATCATACCAGACCATCCACCACCTAATTGGTCAAATGCAAAATACGTTAGTAAACAAGAGCCTAATATTAGCAATATAGCCTGGATAACTTCTGTTTGAATTACAGAGTTTAATCCTCCTGGTATCGTATATGCTGCCGCTGCCACAGCTAGTATTATCAAAATTAATGTAGAATCTAAGGAAGGAAACAGTAGAGTCAATACTATTTTACCTACATATAATCCTGCGGCCGTATCCACTAAAATGTTACCTACTACTGTTATAAATGAAAAGTAATACCTTGATCTACTATCATAACGTCTTTCTAAAAACTCTGGCATTGTATATACTCCTGATCTGAGATAAAAAGGAAGAAAGAATATTGCAAAAAATATTAAAACAACTACAGCAAACCACTCATAGTTATAGACATTAACATTGGTCTGAAAACCATCTGATGCTAATCCTACCAATGTAGAACTAGAAATATTAGCAGAAAACAGTGCTATCCCAACGATCGGCCAGGTCATGGTGCGTCCTCCTAAAAAATAATCTTCAGAGCTTCCTCTTTTTGATTTTGATATTCCGTAGATAATGATCCCTATCAAATAAACTACAATGACAGTAATGTCGATATACGATAATTCGTTCATGTGTGAAGTATTTTTGTACTAAATCAAAAATTAATTGTTTTTAAAGTGAAGATTTGGGGGGCTTTAAAAATCAAAATTGTTTATT
This sequence comes from Aquimarina penaris, assembly GCF_040786285.1. Classification (NCBI taxonomy): domain Bacteria; kingdom Pseudomonadati; phylum Bacteroidota; class Flavobacteriia; order Flavobacteriales; family Flavobacteriaceae; genus Aquimarina; species Aquimarina penaris. Next base: position 19,980 of record NZ_JBFMKQ010000006.1, on the reverse strand, counting down.
TTTTGTTAAAAACAAGATGAATATACAAGATTATTGCAAAATGCATGTTATTTTATTAATCAAAATATCTGAAACTAAAAATACAAACGTTTGTATTATGAAATTTTCAAAAAAAACCGTTACTCCTTCAAAAATTGAATATTCCTACGTAATCCCGAAAATTTTGTTCTTTTTACCGCAGATTTTTGAAAAACTTTAGAAAACACTTCTTGAGTAATCTCCTCCCAATCTTTTTTTGTCATTTCTAACAACTCTGGCTTTGGGTTAAAAAGTGGTTCATTATGAGGCTTTGAAAAACGATTCCATGGGCATACATCCTGGCAGACATCACATCCGAACATCCAATCGTTAAATTTCCCTCTATAACTATCGGGTATTTCTTCTTTGAGTTCTATAGTAAAATAAGAAATACACTTACTACCATCAACAACATAAGGATCCACAATGGCTTGTGTTGGACACGCATCAATACATGCAGTGCAAGTCCCACAATGATCTGTAACTGGTGTATCGTACTCTAAATCCAAATCCACAATTAATTCTGCAATAAAGTAAAAAGAACCTACTTGTTGGGTAAGCAAATTGCTATTCTTCCCGATCCATCCTAAACCACTTTTTGCAGCCCAGGCTTTGTCGAGTACAGGAGCAGAATCTACAAAAGCACGCCCATGTACATCTCCAATTTCTTCGGTAATAAAATGTAGTAACTCCTTCAATTTATCCTTAATCACAAAATGATAATCGGTACCATAGGCATATTTGGATATTTTAGGTGCACTGGGATCTTTTTGCTCTTCAGACGGAAAATAATTAAGCAGTAGTGATATCACACTTTTTGATCCTTCAACGAGTTTTGTGGGATCTAGTCGTTTATCAAAATGGTTTTCCATATAGCTCATCTCCCCATGCATGTTTTTCTTCAACCAATTTTCTAAACGAGGTGCTTCTTGTTCTAAAAAACCCGCCTGACTTACTCCACAAGATAAAAAACCCAAACGTTTTGCTTCGGATTTGATGAGTTGGGTATGTTTAGCACGAGAATTCATATATCATTTACCTTCTTGTAAACTTTAATCCAGAAGCTAAAGGTTTTAATGTGATCAATGGCTTAATCATTACTTCTTTTAATTCTGTAGTTATCTTATAGTTTTTCACCAATTCACTTACTGCAAGGATCATTTCAGACATGGCAAAATTATTACCGATACACATTCTTGGGCCGGCACCAAAAGGAAAGTACCAGTCAGAATATTCCTTTTTATCTATACTGGGGTCAAATCTATCGGGGTTAAATGTTAAAGGGTCGTTCCACAAGTCTTGATGTCTATGAATTTCAAAAAAAGAGATGAGAATCGTGGTTCCTTTTTTTAAGGTAAGATTATTGTATTGATCATCACTGATGGCCACACGATCAGAAAAGTAAGCCGGAGGATATAGTCGCATAGACTCTTCTATACATTGTTTGGTGTATTGATACTTTGCCACCAACTCCATTGGAGATGCCTCATCTGCACTTTCTGAAATCTCATTATAAACTTTTTCCTGAATTTCTGGATGAAGCGCCAATAGCAATAATGTAAAAGTCAAAGCATTAGATGTCGTTTCATGACCTGCCGTAAAAAGAATCAAGATTTCATCTATTAATTGCTCATTATCCATCGCGCTACCATCTTCGTATCTTGATTCTAATAGCATATCTAGCAGATCATGGTAATTCTCATCTGATCTTTTTCTCTGCTCAATAATATCATTTAGAATATCACGAGCTTCTTGTGTTAGTTTGAGCGTACTTTTTATTTTTCCGCTAAGGTGAAACCACCATCGTTTATAGGGCTGTCTTATCTCTTTTATTAATGTTTTCTGCGCTGTTTGGGTAATATATTGAAGGCGTGAAATCGTATTTCCTGTGTCGGTATAGCTAAACAATGATTTTGCCACTACTTTAAAAGCTAAATCGCTCATCAACGAAAAAATATCGATCGTTTTACCGGGTTCGATTTGGGATAATTCTTCTTTGATTACACTTTGGATTGTCCCGATAATTTCTTCCAGCTTTTTTTTATGAAAAGCCGGTTGAATCAATCTTCGCTGTTTTAACCATTTTTCTCCATTAGAAGTTAGCAACCCTTCTCCGATATATTTAGCCAAATCTTTGGATTGTAGTGCCGACTTATGGTAGTTTCTATGTTGTTTTTGAAGAGTATGCTTTGCTAAACCAGCATCCCGAGTAAAGATTACGCTATGACCAAAACCTAATTGAACTTTGAAAATGTTTCCGTGTTTCTCAAAATTCTCATGATGAAAAGGCAATGGGTTCTTAAGAATGCGGCTTGCATTTTTAAGTACAGTAAAAAAAGACACTACTGGAACAGTATTGCTCATATCATTCATATTGGTCAATTAAAAGTGAATTTCAAAATAATCCTCCTTGGATTCCACCTTTTACACGACCCAAGTGTTTATACGCAGCTTCGGTAACTTCTCTACCACGAGGAGTTCGCATAATAAACCCTTGTTGAATTAAAAACGGTTCGTATACCTCTTCTATAGTCTCGGCACTTTCGCTAACGGCAGTCGCAAGAGTTGTTATACCTACAGGACCTCCTTTGAATTTATCGATTAAGGTCGTTAAGATCTTATTATCCATTTCATCTAATCCGTGTGCATCGACATTAAGTGCTTTTAGAGCAAATTTTGAAATTTCGATATCGATCTTACCATTTCCTTTTATTTGGGCAAAATCCCTCACCCTACGCAATAATGCGTTGGCAATACGTGGTGTTCCTCTACTTCTGCCGGCAATTTCGATAGCTGCTTCCATAGTGATAGGAACATTAAGAATATGTGCACTTCTTTCTACGATTGTAGATAATAGTTCTGTGGTATAATACTGTAATCTTGATTGAATACCAAAACGTGCCCTCATCGGTGCTGTAAGCAATCCAGAACGTGTTGTTGCGCCCACCAGAGTAAAAGGGTTAAGATTAATTTGTACGGTACGTGCATTAGGACCGCTTTCGATCATAATATCGATTTTATAGTCCTCCATAGCAGAATATAAGTATTCTTCGACTATTGGGCTTAATCGATGGATTTCATCTATAAAAAGTACGTCTCTGTCATCTAGATTAGTTAATAAACCCGCTAAATCACCTGGTTTGTCTAATACAGGGCCAGAGGTTACTTTGATTCCTACTCCTAGTTCATTAGATAAAATATGTGCTAATGTAGTTTTACCTAAGCCCGGAGGACCATGAAACAATGTATGATCCAAAGCTTCATCTCTAAGATTTGCCGCTTGTACAAAAATCTTTAAATTCTCTAACACTTGATCCTGTCCTGCAAAATCCTCAAAGGTTAGAGGTCGCAATGCTCTTTCGATATCAAGGTCTTCCCCTGAAAAATTTTCGTTTGTAGGATTAAGATTTTCGTTCATAAGTATCTATCTCACTTTTCTTTTTGAAGTATAAAAGAAGAGCATTTTACATCAATAAAGCAAATATAACTCAAAAAAGAAAAGCCTTTTTGTTTTTGTCTTCAACAATCTTCATATTCTTTTTAATCTTTTGCTTTTTCTTCATATTCCAGGCAGTCTAATCGTATATCTGAAGTCAACAGTTCTTTCTCTAATAAATTACAATACTCTTTGTCTCCCTTTTTGTTGTAGAATTTACATCCATAACAGGTTCTTTGCACGGTTAGAATTCCATTTCGATTAAGTTGATAAATCAATTTACTTATTATTTGAAATAAGTTTTCTAAATCTGCGGGATTACCTTCTTTTATTTGGTTTCTAAGGGGATCTGCAAAATCTTCGGTTTCAGCAACAATATTCTTTCCCAACTCAGACAAACGTATTGAATAACTTCTACTATCTGAAGATGAAAAGTCTTTAATAATCATTTCTTTCTTATTCAAAATACGAACAGCATCACTAATCGTTGGTTTTGTAACATTAAACTCCTTCGCCAAATGACTAACATTGCAAAACTCTTGCCTGTGATAGGTTATAAAAATCAAAATCTGGATTTGAATAGGGCTTAATCCAACCAACTTAGCTTTTTCCCAAAGAAGTACCTTAAATACTTCTGAAATCCGCTCTAAGCCTGCAATTATTTTACTCGGAATATCATTTTCTTGTACTTGGGGGTTAAAGATTTTCTTTTTCATAATAAAATGCCTGCCGAAATTTGTTCGACAGGCAAAGTTAGCAATCCTAATTAAATTAATCACAATGCTCCATTTCGATGATAAAATATCCTTTTTCCTGGATTTTTGATATCATTTCATGAGTTGCCTGTTCGATATGACAAAACCTACATTCTTTTGTGGCCAAATCATACGCTTCATATTCTTTTGTTTTCACATATTCTTTTCCGTATTCGAAAATGATCTGCTCGTCCTTTACGTTGCTTGGCACTACAATATCAAAATGCATTATTGTGCCATTTTTTCTAGGTACGTAAGTATCCCATACTGAAACTTTCATATTTTCTACTTTTTTACTTTATATGGTAGGGATAAGTTACCACTTGCAACGCTAAATACTTCATAAACTCCTAACATTGGTAAATCAGGATTACTGGTATTGACTTTCATAAAAGCCGTTACACCATCGTAACTAAAATCTATTTGGTTATTAATCCTATAGTCCGGAACTATAACTTTTATTACATTATCTTTTGAAGTAACAGGATAACCCGGTGAATCCATATACATTGGCATCCCGGGGTTTGTTGGAGGTAGCACTACTGTTTTATCCTCTTTTTTAAACTGTTTTACAGATAATCCTCCTTTGACTCTTTTGTCTTCGTGCAAAATAACCCAGTGTGGATGCCACACTACCCCGTCATTGTCAAAAAGATTGTCACTATTCTCATCCCATAAAGGTGTGTCATCAAAATCTGGATGCGATGTAAGTGCCAGAGCAACTATGCCATCTGTGGCATTAAAACCAACATCGATTGGCTTCAAACTTGTTGGGAATACATAACCCAAAACTGGTGCACCATCTAATTGACCTGCCTTAGTGGGAGTAGTCTTACCTGCTGTTCCATTCACTCTTAGTTCCCAGATTGATATCCCTAGATCAGCGTTATGTGTAATGTTTACGTCATTAATAACGAAGTCGCTGTTTTTATACTTGTTTTCCTGGGCACAAGAATTTGTGCTTATCCCGAAAAGTACAATAGCCGCATATAGTATTATCTTTGATTTCATTTTAGTTTGTTTTTTTAAGCTAGGAATCTTAAAAATTAAATTAGGATTCCTAACTTTTTAAGTTAAAAAATTATCCTTTCACCTCTTCTATTGAAGCACCGAAGTTAATATGAAGTGTATTACCGTTAGCTAGTACTAATGCCGGAACAGATTTAACACCAGCTTTTTCTGCTTCAGAAATTCTCGACTTATCTTCTCCAATATTAATAATTTCTACATTATCTGTACCAATTAAATTGATGATATCATGTTCTGCAGATACACATACAGAACATCCTGCATGATAAAAAATTGATTTACTCATTTGATTTAAAATTTAAGTTAATGCATAATTGCAATACAAATATAGTAAGGATTCCTAACTATTTAAAATATAAACAATAAATTTAAGATACTTTTAATATGATCTAGGCAAAAAAACTCACTGTTAATTGACTATTATGTACATAATCGACTTATACCAAAACCTTATTTAATTAGTGCTCTCTTATTTAAGACGAAAATGGTTGCGATATACATTAAAACAATAACAAACGGAATAGCTACAAATCTGTGCTCGGGCAGCATATACCAAAGCAGAAGTATTAATACGGTTCTGGTCACTGCATGAAAAACCCCTACCCAGTGTTTAATAATCCAAGAGAATGGCATCCACATTAGCCCTGTTAAGATTCCAACTGTCATGGGTAACGAAGAATAATCTATAATAAAAAAAGGAATCGCAATTGAATATACTAAAACTGCTTGTCCAACGGCCAATAAAAAAAGGGTATCAAATGTGTTTTTTGGCCTCTTTTTATCCATGAAATTCTCTCCGGTAAATTTTGATATAATCATTCCTAAGTATACAATACTTCCTGTACCGATAAACAATACCCAAATCGTTGCTGTAATAGGCAATGTTAATCCTGCAATCCCAACTATCAGCCAAACTATTAAGCCTGCTAATGGAGTGGCTAAAAATTTTCTATTGACAAATTCATCTCTTTGTTCTTCGAGTGTTCTTGTAATTTGTTTCATTACCCTGTTTTAATGCATAATACTATAAATATAATAGGATAATTTTACATGCACTGAAACGGTCGAAATACTTCTAATCAAAAAAACCCTTTTAGTCTTCCCATTAAGAAGCAAAAGTCATATACATCGTTATAATCATAAAACTCAATGAATTTCAATTCATTTAAAGGTTTTAAATCTTGAAACGCAATTTTAGTGCTTAAGATCAGGTTTTTTAAATTCAATAGCATGCCTTAAAGAAAATCAGAATGATTAGTACTTTCTATGGGTTTAGCACAAATTAAAAATTTTAGATAGAAAAACATAGCTACAATATCTGCCGAATATATAACAGCCTCAAAAATCGAATTATTGTAGTAAAGCTCCTGTATCGGAAGCATCGCATTCACCAAAACACTACTACTTGCAGCAATTAATAAATAATAAGCGTGCGTATACAGGTTTCTTAAGTAGATTACAAAACAACATCCCAAATAATAAAATAATGAAACAATTATGAGTACAACATAAGCCATAGAATCTTCAAGGTTTGGCATCAATAAATTGAGTATTGAAAAAGTAAGATAGATAATCAATAATATACCTATCAATAAGGACGGTGAAAAAATCTCTTTATATCTAAAATGTTTAAAAGAGATAAATGGTCTTAAAAGATAACAGCTTAACACATAATATAATGGTAGTAATATGCCAATGTAATTAAGAAATCGATCAAAATCACTTAAGACAAATACATCGTTTACTATGATGATTGCAATAATCAGTGGATACAGAATATTTACTTTTTCTCTATTTTCAAAATAAATCCAAATAAGAGCCAAAGATGAAATAGGTTTTATAAAAACCAATTCTTGATTACCAAAAAATAGCCCACAAAAAAACACAATGACCATCATTATATAACAGAAAATATGTGCTGGTGACATGAAACTCAATGTAAGCTGTTTTATATGCCTAAAATAAAACTTAAATTTTATTTAACACCATAACAATGTATTAATTAAGGCATGTCTGGTTACTAAAAAACACAAAAAAGCCCTTTCAAAAATTGAAAGGGCTTCTTATATTTTTTAGGCATCTCTTTTAGTGATGCATTTCTTCTTCTCCGTCTTGTAATGGAACTATTTGTGAAACAAAATCTTGTCCTGCGATTACATATTCACCATTTTCGTTAGTCTTGCTATAATCATAAGGCCATCTATGTACAGATGGGATTTCGCCTGGCCAGTTACCGTGCATATGCTCTACTGGTGTAGTCCATTCTAACGTATTAGAACTCCAAGGATTTTGCGTTGCTTTTTTTCCGTAGAAAATAGAACTGATAAAATTATATAAGAATACTAATTGTGCTGCCGCAGTAATTAATGCAAAAACTGTGATCAACACATTGGTATCTGCTAAGTCATCAAAATAAGGGAAATTAGAATTGGTATAGTAACGACGTGGTAATCCAGCCATACCGATAAAGTGCATTGGGAAGAATACTCCATACGCTCCCACGGCTGTTACCCAGAAATGTACATAACCAAGATTCTTATTCATCATCTTACCATACATTTTAGGGAACCAGTGATATACTCCTGCAAATAATCCATAAAGCGCAGAGATACCCATTACCAAATGAAAATGCGCTACTACAAAGTATGTATCATGAACGTTAATATCTAATGTACTATCTCCAAGAATAATTCCTGTAAGACCTCCTGTAATAAAAGTAGATACTAATCCTATAGAAAATAGCATAGCAGGGTTGAGCTGCAAGTTACCTTTCCATAGGGTTGTTATATAATTAAATGCTTTTACTGCTGAAGGAATTGCAATCAATAAGGTAGTAAATGTAAATACAGACCCTAAGAATGGATTCATTCCCGAGATAAACATATGGTGACCCCATACTATCGTAGATAAGAATGCAATTGCTAATATCGAAGCAACCATTGCTCTATATCCAAATATAGGTTTACGTGCATTTGTAGCTATAATCTCTGAGGTAATCCCCAAAGCAGGCAATAATACAATATATACCTCTGGGTGCCCTAAGAACCAAAATAAGTGTTCAAAGAGTACCGGTGACCCTCCTTGGTTATGCAATACTTCACCCTGTATATATATATCACTTAGATAAAACGAAGTACCAAAACTTCTATCCATTATCAATAAAAGTGCTGCAGACAATAATACTGGGAAAGAAACGATCCCGATAATTGCAGTCACAAAAAATGCCCAAATTGTTAATGGCATTCTGGTCATCGACATTCCTTTAGTACGCAGGTTAATTACTGTTACCACATAGTTTAATGAACCAAGTAATGATGATGCAATAAATATTGCCATAGAAACCAACCATAATGTCATACCGGTTCCAGAACCACCAATTGCTTGTGGTAATGCGCTTAAAGGAGGATAAATCGTCCATCCAGCAGATGCAGGACCAGCTTCGGCAAACAAAGACAATACCATAATTACACTACTCAAGAAGAATAACCAATATGATATCATATTTAAGAAACCAGAAGCCATATCACGTGCTCCGATTTGTAATGGAATAAGTAAATTACTAAATGTACCACTTAGTCCAGCGGTAAGCACAAAGAATACCATAATAGTACCATGTATAGTAACCAAAGCAAGGTAAATACCCGGATCCATTATTCCATCTTCACCAAATTTCCCTAATAAAACCTCGTAAATAGTAAATTGATGATCGGGCCATGCCAATTGCATTCTAAATAAAATAGACATTGCAATACCAATAATACCCATGATCAAACCAGTAATTAAATACTGCTTAGAGATCATTTTATGATCCTGACTAAATATATATTTAGTAACAAATGTCTCTTTATGGTGTCCGTGATCGTCGTGACCGTGATCGTGGTTATCTCCGTGATTTTCTGACATAACGCTATTTCGTTTTAATAAAATATATTAATTTTTCTTTTCCTTCTTAGTTACTTGCCTGAGCTGATAATTGTTCTCCAAAAGTTTGTTGAGTTTTCAACCAAGCATTATAATCCTCTTCTGATTCTACAATGATCTTCATCTGCATATTATAGTGCGATACACCACAAATTTTGTTACATAAAAGATAATAATCAAAAGTATATTCTTCAAGGGCTTCATCTCCTGCTGCCACAAGTTTCTTACTTTTTTCTTTTCTTATCTTATTGATCGTAGCAACCTTCTCCACCATAAATTCACTATTCCTCATCTCTTCGGAAGTCATTGTAGGTGTATATGAGAATTCGGTAATCATTCCAGGAACTACATTCATTTGAGCTCTAAAGAATGGCATATATGCTGAATGTAGGATATCCTGAGATCTCATTTTAAAGATCACTTTTCTGTTCACAGGTAAATGCAATTCGGTAGTAATTTTATCATCTTTTCCGTAGGTATCAGAAACATCAAGACCTAACGTATTAATTCCTTCAATAAACCTAACATTGGCTTTACCTAATTCGTTATCTGCCCCAGAATATCTTGCTCTCCAATCAAACTGATAAGCATATAACTCTACAATTAGAGGATCACCTTCTTCTTCATCGATATTCATGATATCGGTCCAAGTAAATAATCCATATATGATCAATCCCGCTAAAACAATTACAGGAATGATTGTCCAAATAAATTCTAATTTATCATTATCTGCAAAAAACAATGCTTTGTTTTCTTTTTTCCCTCTGTATTTATATGCGAAGAAATGCAGCAATCCTTGAGTAAGGAATTGTACAATAAAAATTAAAACCATAGAAATTAACATCAGTTGATCATAATCTACCCCATGCTCAGAAGCTGATTCTGGAAGGAAAAAAGTATGATACTGTACAAAACAATATATGGTTAATAAGTACATAAATATTACAAACGCAAGCATTAACTTACCGTGTGTATTATTATCCTTATCATTTGCCACTTGGGAAACATCTGCACCTTTTAATTGAGACAATTTCAATATTTTGGACATTTGCCACAATGTGATTCCAAAAAGTGCTATAACTACTATGGTTAAGAATACAGTCATTTTTATCTATCTTCTTTTTTACAATTCAATTTTTAATAATGAAAGTGTTTACTTTCTTCTAAATATGGGTTTCCTTTTGCTAATAACGGAGCCTTGGTAAGTGCTCTAAACACAACAAGCAAGAACAATCCTAGGAACAATAATACCGCACTTATCTCACTAATGCCAATGAACCAAGATTCACCAACAGTTGCAGGCATTATCATATTAAATACATCTATATAATGACCACAAAGAATAACGATACCTGCCATAACAACAAACCAGTTTACTCGTTTGAAATCACTGTTCATTAATACCAATAATGGGAAGATGAAGTTCATTACCAACATTCCGAAGAATGGTAATTTATAATCTTCTATACGAGTAATAAAATAGGTAACTTCTTCGGGAATATTAGAATACCAGATTAGCATAAACTGAGAGAACCAAAGGTATGTCCAGAAAATACTGATACCGAACATAAACTTAGCTAAATCATGGATATGGCTATTGTTTACAAACTCCAGATATCCCTTTGATTTTAGGTAAATAGTCATCAATGCGATAGTAGTAATACCAGATACAAATAAACTTGCAAACACATACCATCCAAATAATGTACTAAACCAGTGTGGATCAAAACTCATAATCCAATCCCAAGACATCATTGATTCTGTATAAATAAAGAACACTAAGAATCCTGCTGATATCTTAAAACTCTTTTTATACCACTTATTACCTTCTGAATCTTCATCTTGTTTTCTTGAATACTTCACTGCGAAATGGCGATATAATAACCAACCTCCTAAGAAGATTGCTGCTCTTATAATAAATCCAGTACCATTTAACCAACCTGCTTTACCTTGAATTAATTTATCATGAGCTACTACTTCTGGATCTGCCCAAACAAATAAATGATTCACATGAAATCCAGACAATGCTAAGATTACAAAAAGAATCAATCCACCAGGCACTAAATATGCTGTAATAGCTTCCATTACTCTAAACAACACAGGAGACCATCCAGCTTGTGATGCAAATTGTATTGCATAAAATGCTAACACGCCTAATGCGATCATAAAAAAGAAAAATGCTGCAGCATATAATGCAGCCCAAGGTTTATTTTGTAATTGATGCAAAACGTGCTCATAATGTGCATCACCACCGTGAGCATCTTGCGCGTGTTCTTTACCGTGTGATTCACCATGATCAGCGGCTTGTGCTTCACCATAACCACCACCGTGATCATCGTGCGCTGCCATCATTTCTTTAACCTCTTCTATAGATCCAGGTCTTTGTGCAAATCCAATAACAAGACCCACAAGACCTACAACCATAAGGATGATAGAAAATAATCTTAATCTATTTGATAGCGTATACATATCTTTATTCTTAACTTTTTTACTAATGCACTAGTGTGCGTTATCGTGACCTTCAGTAGTTTCGTGATGTTCTTCTTTTGCCTCTACATTTGATGTTTCTACCACAGCAACATCAGCATCTATTCGAGGAGTTTTACCTTCTAGATCGGCTTTTAATTTCTCTACATATTGAACAATCTGCCAACGTTCATGTTCGTTAGTTTGAGAAGCATATGATCCCATAGAGTTAATACCGTAGTACATTACATGATAGATACTACCTTCGGTAATTGCTCTACCCACATCATCGTAACTAGGTACCCCAAGAATTTTTTCTCTTTGCACTAAAGTACCTTTTCCATCCCCTTTACCTCCATGACAAATAGCACAGTAAATATCATACAATGCTTTCCCTTTTTCCTCATTTTCCTTGGTGTATCGAATAGGGTTCTTAAGTGTATCTTTAGCTAGTTGATAACCTACGTTTGAATTCTCAAAATCGTATGGCATCCATCCTCTAGGTATTGAACCTTCAGCGGGTTGCATAGCTTCCATAGTCCCAGGGAACACACCGTATTCACCGTATGTTTCATAGCCTACAGACTCATACATATTAGGCATATACTGATAATTAGGTTTTTTGTCGTTTTGACAAGAAACAACACTAATCATCACAATTGCCAATGCTAATATTTTTATAGTATTCTTCATTATTACTAATGGTTATCTTCTTCCTTATCTATTACTTTAATTTCTACTGCTCCTGTATCACCCAACAAACTAGTTAGTTGATCTACATTGTGATTTCCTGCATCTACTTCCATCAAAAAATGATCATCGGTAGTTCTAACGTCAGGATTTTCTGCTTCTTTAAATGGCCATAATCTACTTCTCATATAAAAAGTGATCACCATTAAATGCGCAGCAAAAAATACAGTAAGTTCAAACATAATAGGAACAAACGCTGGCATATTTTCGATATAGCTAAAACTTGGTTTACCACCAATGTCTTGAGGCCAATCTTCGATCATGATAAAATTCATCATCAAAATAGCTACTGTTAACCCTACACATCCATACATAAACGATGTAATTGCAAGACGTGTATGAGGGATTCCCATTGCTTTATCTAATCCGTGAACAGGAAAAGGACAAAAAACCTCTTCGATATGATAATGTTCTGCGCGAACTTTCTTAACTGCGTCCATTAGGACATCATCATCTGTATATAATGCATGTATAACTTTTGATGCCATACTTCTAATTATTTTTAAGTTTTTCGGCCTGACCAGCCCAATCATCTCGTTGTGCTCTACCAGGGAAAGATCCCGTGATACTATCTAATAAATTGTACTCTGTTTCGGTCATTCTACTCACCTGATCAAAAGTAAATATTCCGATCTCGTTGAGTTTCTTTTCCATTACAGGGCCAATACCGTTTACCTTTTTAAGATCATCAGCGATTTGTGTTGACGGATCAAAAGTTCCTAGATTACCTAGTAAGCTATTGATATCTTCCTGACTTGCTTCTGGTTTAGCTTCAGTTTTCTTAGGAGCTTCTGTCGCTTCTTTAGTTACTGGAGCTTTCACCTTAGGAAGTTCATCTCTATGATCTATACCAGCTTCTCTAAGCTTCTTATATTTTTCTCCTGAAGATTTCAGGATTGTTTTTACTTCAGCTTGCGCTATTACAGGAAACGTACGTGCATATAATAAGAATAACACAAAGAAGAATCCAATGGTTCCAATAAATATCCCAATATCTACAAATGTAGGAGAGAACATAGTCCATGACGATGGCAAGTAATCTCTGTGAAGTGAAGTCACAATAATTACAAAACGCTCAAACCACATTCCTATATTTACTACTATAGAGATAATAAAAGAGAACATAATACTTCTTCTCAATTTTGGAAACCACATAAACTGTGGTGAGAATACATTACAAGACATCATTGCCCAATATGCCCACCAGTATGGCCCTGTTGCTCTATTTAAGAATGCATATTGTTCGTATTCTACTCCAGAATACCAAGCAACAAACAGCTCTGTGATGTATGCTACCCCAACAATAGAACCTGTAATCATAATTACTATGTTCATTAATTCTATATGCTGAACAGTGATATAATTTTCTAGGTTAGATACTTTTCTCATAATAATAAGAAGCGTATTTACCATTGCAAATCCAGAGAAAATTGCCCCAGCAACGAAATACGGAGGGAATATTGTTGTATGCCATCCCGGTATTACCGAAGTAGCAAAGTCAAATGATACAATAGTATGTACAGAAAGTACTAATGGTGTTGCCAAACCTGCAAGTACTAGAGATACTTCTTCAAAACGTTGCCAATCTTTTGCTCTTCCACTCCATCCAAAAGAAAGGATGCTATATATTTTCTTATTAAAAGGTGTAATTGCTCTATCTCTGATCATTGCAAAATCAGGTAATAAACCAGTCCACCAGAATACTAATGATACCGATAAATAGGTAGAGATTGCAAATACATCCCAAAGTAACGGTGAGTTAAAGTTTACCCATAATGACCCAAACTGGTTTGGTATAGGTAATACCCAATATGCCAACCAAGGGCGACCCATGTGGATAATCGGGAATAGCCCTGCCTGAATAACAGAGAAAATTGTCATTGCCTCTGCAGATCTGTTAATTGCCATTCTCCATTTTTGACGGAATAACAATAATACTGCAGAAATAAGAGTTCCGGCGTGACCAATACCTACCCACCAAACAAAGTTGGTGATATCCCAGGCCCATCCTACTGTTTTATTTAATCCCCAGGTTCCTATACCTGTAGAAACTGTATATATAATACAACCTATCCCCCAGAGGAAAGCAATAAGCGCGATAGAAAACACAATCCACCAAGATTTATTTGCTTTACCTTCAACCGGAGCGGCAACATCCACTGTTACATCATGGTATGTTTTATCGCCGGTTACTAAAGGCTTTCTTATAGGTGCTTCGTAATGAGACATAATCCTTTATATATTGAATTGATTCTTTATTTAGTTAATTAGGCTTCCGAAGTATTTCTTACTTTAGTATGATACATCACATTAGGTTTTGTACCCACATGTTCAAGTAAGTGATACATACGATCATCCTCTTTTAATTTAGCTACTTTACTATCCTTGTCATTGATATCACCAAATACCATTGCACCTGATGAACAAGCTGCAGAACAAGCCGTCTGGAATTCTCCATCCTTAACTGGTCTACCTTCTCGTTTTGCATCCAAAATTGTCTTTTGAGTCATTTGGATACACATAGAACATTTTTCCATAACCCCTCTAGAACGTACAGTAACATCAGGATTAATAACCATTCTACCTAAGTCATTATTCATATGATAATCAAACTCGTCATTGTTATTATACAAGAACCAGTTAAATCTTCTTACTTTATAAGGACAGTTGTTTGCACAATATCTTGTACCCACACAACGGTTATATGCCATATGGTTTTGACCTTGTCTACCATGAGAAGTTGCCGCAACCGGACAAACAGTCTCACAAGGAGCATGATTACAGTGCTGACACATTACGGGCTGAAATACTACTTCAGGATTATCTGATGGACTTTCCATCTCACCAAACTCTGAAAGAGAGCTATCCAAACCAGCGATATTGTTTTTCTTTTCATTATCAGATTCAAAACTATCCTCTGAAGAATAATAGCGATCAATACGTAACCAATGCATATCACGTGATCTACGTATTTCTGACTTTCCAACAACCGGAACATTATTCTCGGCATGACAAGCAATGACACAAGCACCACATCCAGTACATGCATTTAAATCTATTGAAAGGTTAAAGTGATGCCCTACCGAACGATCAAACTCACCCCAAAGGTCTACTTCTGGAGAAGTAACCTCATACTCAATATGATTTTTACTTACTTCAGGAATAGCATTCCAATCGTGCTTATCTTTTGTATTGAATATTTCGAGCGTCGTTTCCTTAACAATATCTCCACGGCCCATTAGTGTATTATGCAATTGCACACAAGCAAACTCGTGCACACCTTCTGCAGCAGCAACAGAAACATTTTGCACTGCATTAAAGTTCTTATATAAAGGGTATGCGTTAACACCCACTTTCATTTCTTCTTTAAACCCTTTAGATTTACCATACCCTAAAGCAAGTCCCATAGAACCTTTAGCTTGTCCAGGTTGGATAATCACAGGAGCAACCACTTCTACTCCATCAACAGTTACTTTAGCATAACTACCGTTTAAAGCTCCGTTTGCCACATTTTCATTGGTCAACCCTAACTGTTCAGCATCTGCCTTAGAAACTGTTAGATAGTTATCCCATGAAGCCCTAGTAATAGGGTCTGGCATTTCTTGCAACCAAGGGTTATTAGCCTGTTGCCCATCTCCTAATGCTGTTTTAGTATATAACACAAGTTCTAAACCATTAGATTTAGCATTAGAAAGTCTTCTGGCAGCAGCACCTAAGTTAGGTCCTTGAGATACAGAAGTTGCCGTAGCATCTACACCTGTCGGCGCATCTCCTTCTGGTGTCTCAAGCGCTTCTACTAATTCTTGCTTTGGAAGTGAAGGTTTTACCAACACACCATCATGTAATGCTTGGTTCCAAGAGGTATTTCCTAAAATCCCTGTCCATGCATCTTTAATATAATCATGATATGTTGAAGAATTACCAGTCCATTTCAATAATGTTTCCTGAAATTGACGTGTATCAAATAACGGTTTAATTGTAGGTTGAATCAAACTAAAACTACCTTTCTTAAACTCAACATCTCCCCAAGACTCTAAATAGTATGGAGTTGTCGCAATATAATTACACTCTGAAGCTGTCTCATCATTATGCATACTAAAGGCAACAGAAACATCAACTTTCTCCAGACCTGCTTTAAATTCATTTGCATTTGGCAAGGTATATAAAGGATTAACACCAGCGATTAACAAACCACCAACGCGACCCGAATTCATATCTTTTACCAACTGAGTAACAGCTTTAGCATCCCCCTGACGTATTACACGCGGAGTACTCTTATTAAATGCTTTACTTTGTATCTCTTTATTGATAGCCAACACCACTAATTGCGCATCTAGGTCTTGAAGACCAGTTACTACAACAGCATTACTACCTGCTTTTTGTATTTGCTTAGCTACTTTTACTACTTCTGCATCTAAATCTGCCCCTAAAGAGCTTTTAGAACCAGAGCCAGTTATATACGTATATAATGCAGCAAGAACTTGTTTTTGTTGTGAAGGCGTTACCGGAATTCTCTTATCAGCATTAGCACCACTCAACGACATATTAGACTCAAACTGAATATGCTTGGACATTTTTCCATTTTTAGGAACACGACCTTTTGCATACCCACCATCATATCCTCCTCCTTGCCAGTCTCCTAAAAAGTCTGCAGCAACACTTACTATTGTATTTACTTTAGCAAAATCATAATCCGCAAGTGCTCTTTCTCCGTACATTACTTGATACGCATCTAAAGCTTCGCTTTGCGATACAGCATCGTAAACAACATGCTTTACGTTTTGATATTTAGCTTTGAATTCTGTGATCAATTTAGAAGTAGATGGACTTGCAAAAGTTTGTGTTAACAAAACAATTTGTTTACCGCCAAGACTATTTAACTTAGCTCCAACTTCTTTATCTAATGCATCCCAGCTAATATCTTCTCCTGCTTTTTTAGGTCCCTGAAGACGAGAACTATCATAAAGTGACAAAACAGAAGCATGCACTCTAGCGTTAGCGTCACCATTAGAAGTAGCAAGATTGTTATTTTCAACTTTTATTGGTCGACCTTCTCTTGTCTTAATCAAAACACTAGCAAAGTCATAACCATCGGCTATTGTAGTAGCGTAGTAGTTAGCGACACCAGGAACAATTCTTTCTGGCTGCACCACGTAAGGTATTGATTTTTTAACCGGGCCTTCACAAGCTGCCAATGAAGCAGCAGCAGTACTAAAACCTACATATTTAAGAAAATCACGACGTGATGTCGAAGAATTCTCTAACGATGATTTATCTCCTAAAAACTCGTCCGTTGGAATTTCCTGAACGAATTCGTTTTGTTGTAGCGTCTCAACAATAGAGCTGTTTTCGTTTAGCTCCTCAACACTTTTCCAGTATTTCTTGTTTGATGACATATATAATTGATATTAGCTTCTTACTATTTTCCGAATTTCGGATATTTTTTTTATTAATAATGACATTTACCACATTCTAAACCACCCATCTGAGCCGCTGTCAACTGGTCTACACCATATTTTTTCGAAAGTTCTTTATGTATTTTCTCATAATACTCATTATCAGCAACCTTTACATTAGTCTCTCGGTGACAATTAATACACCAACCCATTGTAAGCGGAGCATGCTGATACATAACTTCCATTTCTTCTACTGGACCATGACATTTCTGGCACTCGACCCCAGCAACACTTACGTGCTGAGAGTGATTAAAATATGCAAAATCAGGTAAATTATGAATACGCACCCATTTTACTGGCTCAGTTTCACCAGTATATTTTTGAGTTTCTTCATCCCATCCAACAGCTTTATACAACTTTTGAATCTCACCATCATAGAATTCTTTTGAATGCTCTGCTGTAGCTGTAGCATCTGCCACCTCACTAATAGACTTATGACAGTTCATACATACATTAAGCGAAGGAATCCCAGAGGTCTTACTCACTCGTGCAGAAGAGTGACAATATTTACACTCTATCTTATTATCACCAGCATGTATCTTATGCGAATAATGTATTGGCTGAATTGGAGCATATCCTTGATCAACACCTACTTGCATGAAGTAGCCATACACAAAATACCCACTTGTTAGAAGCAATAGAATAGCAGTAACCAAAACCAAAAATTGATTTTGAACAAAAGCTTTCCAGATTGGTGTTTTTGACTCAGAATCTGGCAGCTCTATATTATTAGCTTCAGCAAAACGTCTAAGCGTATTGTTCACTAAAAACAGCACTACCATCAACATTAGAAAAACTAACGCCAATATAGCCAAAAGCACATTTGCAGAAATACCCGAACCACTATCAGCTCCAGCAACTGCTCCAGCACCACCAGCAGGAACAACAGGATCTGCTTTAGGTACCATTACATACGCAAGGATATCATCTATATCTGTGTTTGTTAACTGCGGAAAGGCATTCATTGCAGTCTTGTTATACTCTTCGAAGATAGCAACAGCTTGTGCATCACCCGAGGCGATCATCGCTGCACTATTCTTTACCCAAGAATAAATCCATTCTCGCTCGTACTTGTCTGCTACTCCAAAAAGAGCCGGACCGGTCATCTTTTTATAGCGCTTATGACAAGCAGCACAAAGAGATTTAAATAACTCTTCCCCTTTAGCCACATCTCCTCCAGACGAAGCTTCGGTTGCAACTGCTGTATCCGCAGCTACTTCATCCTGCGCAAAAACAGGATTAAAAAAAGTAAATAAAAAAACAGTTCCTAGAATTAGGATTTTAGAGGCTGAATTTCGGTGTTTCACCTGTTTCATATTATTAAGTAGAATTATCGTCTTAATTTTGGTATGGTTATTTCATTCTATGTCTTAAAAAAACACAAAACCACCACTTTTAATTCGACGACAAAAGTACTATAATAAGTCGATTTTGGAAATGTTAGAGAACTCTTAAGTATTAATTTATAATAATTCTAAATAATAATTTTTAGCAATTTTGAGTTATTAAACTTTACCTTTACGCCAAATTAATTTGTAATGAGAATGTTAAACACGAAGCACCATCTTTTACTACTAGGTATTTACCTTGCATCAGCTACATCAATAATTGCACAAGATAACTCAAACCCTACCCTTGATCCATCAAATAATAACAATTTTGTACCAGTAAACATATTACCTCTGCCCGAAGCTGTGGTAACTATCAATCAGGATCCGAAAATAAAAATACTCCTTGACATAAAGGCTAAAATGGAAAAAAGTGGTGATTTTAGTGATCGATATAAAATTCAGTTGTATTACGGAAATTTAAATCAGGCTAATAACATCATGAAGTCTTCAAAAGAATCTTTCCCGCAGTGGGATTCATCAATACAATGGGAAACACCTAATTATAAAGTTTGGATGGGGAACTATCGCACCCGACTTGAAGCAGATAGAGCCCTTAAAGAAGTTCACTCTGTTTTTCCTAATGCATTTATTTTTAAGCCAGAGAAAAAATAAAACTATATATCACCAAAATGGTGTGAGTCGTCCTAAAATAAGTTGACAGTTTTAAAATAATTTATATTAAACCAGAGAAGCTAGCTTCTCTGGTTTTTTTGTTATGTACAAAATTAGGTGTTTTCATATTAAGATTTAAGTGTGGT
>NZ_JBFMKQ010000005.1:0-324448 GCF_040786285.1 Aquimarina penaris | reverse complement strand
AACCTATAATAACAAAAGACCACACTTAAATCTTAATATGAAAACACCTAATTTTGTACATAACAAAAAAACCAGAGAAGCTAGCTTCTCTGGTTTAATATAAATTATTTTAAAACTGTCAACCTATTTTAGGACGACTCATATACTACTTAAATCTTCTTTACTCGAACTGCATTCATTCCTTTCATCCCTTTCTCAAGTTCAAAACTAACCTTGTCATTTTCCTTTACATCATCAATTAGTCCATTAACGTGTACAAAATAACGTTCACCATCTTCATCATCATTAATAAACCCATACCCTTTAGAATCGTTAAAAAATGCAACTTTTCCTTTTCTTATAGGGTCAAATTCTACTTTCTCTCTTTTTGGAACGCCAATTTCAATATTTTCTGCTTTAATCTTTTTCTTTGGGTCTGGCGGTGTATCAGTACGAAAACCATTTTCGTCAACATAAGCTATCATGCTATCCAACCCTTCACCTTTGTTTGAATTGGCAAGACGTTCTGCTTTCTTTTTTTGTTTTTCTTCTCTCTTTTTTAATTTCTTTTTCTCTTTTTCAATCTTACTAAATGTTTGTTGTGATTTTGCCATTCGCTTTTCCGCTATTTTTTTATTAAACCTAATTTAACCTTTTAGATAAAGGTCTTGTCATCGAAATACTAAACAAATAATTGGAAAATGACAATTTCTAAGATTGATTTACCGAATAATTAACTCAGTCGTTGCAATAACTAATTTCAATATATACAAAACTAATATAAATGTATATCGAAATCTTTACAAAGGTACGTGTTCCATTCCAATTTTGAAAAACTCTTTAGTTAATTAATCATTATACAATAAATATGCTGGTAAATCAACTAAATCCGTAATTTCGCATACATAAAATTCAGATGCACATAGTTGCCCTAAATATATTTTGAATGAAAATCAATGCTGCAGATACCCATCATCGTCATTTTATGATATACAAGCCTTATGGATATTTAAGCCAGTTTGTAAATAATGGCCAAAAGCAAAATTCTAAGAAATTATTGGGTGAATTATATGATTTTCCTAATGGTACGATGGCTATTGGACGATTAGATGAAAAATCTGAAGGATTATTGTTACTAACCACAGATGGTAAGACCAGTAATCATATTTGTAGCAATGGTATAGAAAAAGAATATTACGCACAAGTAGATGGTGATATCACTAATGAGGCAATCAAAAAAATACAACAAGGTGTTGAGATTGGTTTTGATGGAAAGAAATACACTACTATTCCATGTAAAGCGTATATTCTAAAAACCCCACCTCAATTTCCCGAAAGATCCAGAAAAATAAGAGATGATAGACATGGTCCTACTCGATGGGTGTCTATCACATTAAAAGAAGGAAAATTTAGACAAGTACGAAAAATGACATCGGCTGTTGGTTATCCAACACTTCGTCTAATACGGGTAAGAGTTGGTCATATTCACTTAGATAATTTGAAAGTCGGAGAGACACTAGAACTAGATGATATCTCGGCAGGAGAAAACAAAAGTTCTGGAAACTAATGATTCCCAAAACTTCTGTATTTATGAGGTATTAAATCTTAGTTTTTTATCTTTCTTTTTTCTTGTTCTTAGTGACTTTTTTACCAGCTTTCTTAGCTTGTTTCGCATTACCATTAACTATTTTACTCTTTTTATTACCATTGGTACGTTTTACTGCAGAAGCTCTTTTTATAGTTCCATCTGCCTTTTTAACGCCAACCGATCTTTTCTTAGTTCCACTAGGTTTGTTTACTCCACCGGCTCTATATTTATCCCCATCTGCCTGCTTAACACCTACTCCTCTTTTCTTAGTACCATTAGCTTTATTCACTCCGGCTGCCCTCTTCTTTGTACCATCAGCTTTATTCACTCCAGCGGCCCTGTATTTATCGCCATCTGCCTGGTTTACACCGACTGCTTTTTTAACATTTCCATCGTTGTCTTTTTTAGCGACAGAGAGTTTTTTATTTCCTTGGGTATCTTTAGCTTTAACCACTCGTACTTCTTCTCCTTTAGCATTACTAACCACTTTGGCACTTCGCTCTTGTGCATAGCCAGTAATTGTTATTCCTAAAATCAATACTACCCTAAAAAATTTATTCGTTTTCATAATATGGTTTTTAATGTTACTACATCTCTAAGACCATAAAAGTTTGAAAAGGTTTAAAATAAAGTTAAAATTAGAATACTGATCATTCAAAAATAAGTGCAATTTTGTCGGCTAACATATTGAGTTGAGAGCGTAATATTCTTTGATTTATCGTAATAGACAACGTAATCTTAGAGAATGACTTAGTAGGAAATGAAAAACTAAGAAATACTTTCGGATTCTTTGAGTTTGCAAACCAATTTTTCACTTGACTCTCTGTATATTGATCTGTTTTATGTTCATCGGTATCTTCAATAATTACTCCCTGAACATAGTCTGCCTTAGGGTCAAAAGCGATAATAGGAATACCTTGTTCTTGTATTAATTGTTCAACAATCTTATCCAATGTTGGAAGTACCTCATTTAATTTATCTTCAAACGGGATGCTGGCTTCTTTAAAGTAATTAGAAATATAATGTGGATTATTTTCTACATCTGGAGGCATAGCTACGCTAATGGTCATCCCAGAAGAAAAATATATTTGAAAATATGTTGATCTTCTACCTGCTCCTGCTTCTCCACTCATACTGTACTATTCATTAAGTAATCTCTGAAATTCCTCGAGATATTGACCTACATGATATCCATCTGCCAATCCATGATGCACATTAATGGACACGGGTAAGTTTAATTTGCCATTTTCTTTAGTGTATTTGCCAAAGGAAATTTTGGGAACACTATCTACAAACTGAAAATGCCGGGCATGTGTTATCCCAGTAAAGTTATACCATGGTATTGATGAGTAATGAATAGTATCAACACGTTTGGCATTATCTGTATGGCGCAAACCTGTACTATTGGTAACCTCTTCGATCTCTTTTTTAGCTTCTGAAACAAACGTTTCAAAATCTTTATTAAATTCCATAAATGAAAAACCAAAGGTATGATCTTCTCTACCTATAGTTGGTGATGCATGAATTTCATCATATACAAATATTTGATCATCTTCTATACGATATCTAAAAGCTTCAACAGCATTAGCGGCTTGTAATGATTTATGCAAGTAAAACAGAAAATAAGGATAACCCAGATCTTTAATCTTTTGATATCCCTTTGAAAAATCAACCGTACTGGTAATTCCAAAAAAAGGTTCATCAAAACTTCCAAAAAACTCAAAATGCTCTTTTCTGTTCCAAGTTGTAAGATCTAATTGGGTTCGCATTACAATACTTCTAAAAGTTCTATCGCTTTCGAAAATTTTCTAAAATTTGGATGATCAATCTCTCCATTAACTACTTCATGAGCCCAAGTGGTATGAAAAGGGATATGAAAGGCATGGGCTCCAATATTAAGAACGGGTAAAACATCTGATTTTAACGAGTTACCTACCATAAGAAACTCTTCTTTGGCAATATCAAGATGTTTTACAAGCTTACTATATTGCTTTTCTGTTTTATCAGACACAATTTCAATATGGTGAAAGTATTTTTCTAACCCTGACTTAATGAGTTTACGTTCTTGATCGAGTAAATCTCCTTTGGTAGCCATCACTAAACGATATCTTTGGGATAATTCGTTTAATGTTTCGTCAATACCATCTATCAATTCAATCGGTTCCTGAAGCATCTGCTTACCTTTTTCGATGAGCTTTTGCACTAAATCAATCTTCATGTTACCGTTAGAAATACTGATTGCCGCTTCAATTAAAGAAAGTGTAAATGGTTTAATACCGTACCCATATATAGGTAAATTCTTCATTTCTACATCAAAAAGAAGCGTATTAGCCTCATTTTTCGGCATAAAGTCTTCTAAAAGCTCGCAAAACTCATCTTCTGCTTTTCTAAAGAAGGTTTCATTTACCCATAGCGTATCATCTGCATCAAATGCGATAACCTTGATCTTTTTTAATGGCATTTATACTAGTTTTTGAGTCTGCAAGTTGTTGAGTATTTGAGAACGTTTTAACTGTACCAACACCTCACCTCTCGCAACGAAGCGTCCTCTAGCACTCACTCACAAATTACTATCTAACTAACTTCTTATATTTAATACGTTTTGGCATTAAATCACCACCCAAACGTTTCTTCTTATTTTCTTCATAGTCAGAGAAACTCCCTTCAAAGAAATACACTTGTGAGTCTCCTTCGAACGCCAAGATGTGCGTACAAATACGATCCAGGAACCAGCGGTCGTGAGAGATCACTACTGCGCATCCTGCAAAATTCTCGAGACCTTCTTCTAGAGCTCTTAACGTATTGACATCTAGATCATTAGTTGGCTCATCTAAAAGTAATACATTACCTTCTTCTTTAAGAGTCATGGCCAGGTGTAAACGGTTTCGTTCACCTCCAGAAAGTGTAGATACCTTTTTGTTTTGTTCGCTTCCTCCAAAATTAAAACGACTTAGATATGCTCTAGAATTAACTTCTTTACCTCCCATCATCACCAAATCTTGCTCATCGCTAAAGTTTTGCCAAATAGACTTATCTGGGTCTATATTAGAATGTGCCTGGTCAACGTAAGCGATTTTGGCTGTTTCTCCAACAGAAAAACTTCCCTTATCCGGAGTTTCTTCTCCCATAATCATTTTAAAGATTGTAGTTTTTCCTGCTCCATTAGGACCAATAATCCCTACAATTCCAGCTTGAGGAAGGTTAAAGTTAAGATCTTCATACAGAAGCTTATCTCCATAGGCTTTGCTAATCCCCGATGCTTCCAATACATTAGTACCCAGACGTGGTCCGTTTGGAATATAAATTTCTAATTTTTCGTCAAGCTGTTTTTGATCCTGACTCATTAGTTTATCATAATTCTTTAAACGTGCTTTTTGTTTAGTTTGCCTTCCTTTGGCTCCTTGGCGCACCCATTCTAACTCTCGTTCTAAAGTTTTTTGACGTTTAGAGGCTGATTTGCTTTCTTGTGCTAATCGCTTAGATTTTTGGTCCAACCAAGAAGAATAGTTTCCTTTCCAAGGGATCCCTTCTCCTCTATCCAACTCTAGAATCCAACCCGCAACATTATCTAAGAAATATCTATCGTGCGTTACAGCAATAACAGTTCCTTTGTATTGTGCCAAATGATGCTCTAACCAGTGTACAGATTCTGCATCTAAATGGTTAGTGGGCTCATCTAATAGTAATACATCCGGCTCCTGTAATAAAAGACGGCATAACGCTACTCTTCTACGCTCACCTCCCGATAATACTCCGATTTTTTTATCCGAATCAGGTGTTCTAAGCGCATCCATTGCTATTTCTAGTTTGGTATCTAACTCCCAAGCATTACTTGCGTCAATCTGATCCTGTAAGGTTGCCTGCTTGTCCATAAGCTTCTGCATTTTATCAGCATCGCTATACACCTCTTCCAGACCAAACATATCATTGATCTTATTGTATTCATCCAAAATAGCAACAGTCTCTGCTACCCCTTCTTTAACAACTTCTAATACTGTTTTTTCTGGATCCAATTGCGGTTCTTGTTCTAAAAAACCTACAGAATATCCGGGTGCAAATACAACATCACCCTGGTAGTTTTTATCTATTCCTGCTATGATTTTAAGCAGAGTAGATTTACCAGAACCATTGAGACCAAGGATTCCTATTTTAGCTCCATAGAAAAAGCTTAAATAAATGTTTTTAAGCACTGGAGTATTAGCACTTTTGTATGTTTTGCTAACTCCAGACATTGAAAAGATAACTTTTTTATCATCAGACATAAGCCCCTATATTATTATTTTAAAGATATTCTTAATTATAAAGAGATTATACTCTTCCTTTTAAAGCATTAAATACCCATGCATTTGCTAGAAACCCTAATCCAACAGCAGCAAATCCCCAACCTGAAACATCTCTATACCTAAATGCTCCTAAAGCGATCAGTCCTAATCCTGCAAGGATCATTATAAATGTAGCCCAAGCCAACACAGTATTTTTATTCATTCCCATAAATTGTTATTTAGTACGGTTAGTTATGTTTTTAAACATAATCGAATGCAAATATCGGCATTTTATCACCAAAAAATAGGATTTTACAGAGTTCTTAAGATGCAAAAATAGCTTATCAATTGTTTTACAGTTATTTAAAAATTAACTTTTCGTTAAAAAACAGATATGCCTATGCAAATTGACTTTGTTTTTTAAGCCTAAAATAATCTCAAATACCTCTCGATAGACTAATGCCCCATCAAAATAAACAACTAATAAACTAATAATCAAATTATTAAACAATAAATAAAACAATATTTTGAAAACATATTCAGATCAGCGTTTAAAATAGATTCTTATCATTCAAAAAACTGTGTGTTTTTTGTATTTTCGTGCAAACAATACACACAATCACACACAAATGGATATAAACTTCAATAAAAACGAAGATCATAATAAACTCTTAGTATCTGAATTGAAGCAGAAACTAGCAAAAGTTAGATTAGGAGGAGGCGAAAAGCGAATTGAAAAACTTCATGCCAAAGGTAAAATGACTGCCAGGGAGCGTATTGCTTACTTATTAGATAAAGATTCAAAATCTATCGAAATTGGTGCATTTGCAGGTGAGGATATGTATAAAGAACATGGCGGTTGTCCTAGTGGTGGGGTCGTTGTGAAAATTGGTTATGTAAGTGGCAAGCAATGTATTGTTGTAGCCAATGATGCTACTGTAAAGGCCGGAGCCTGGTTTCCTATTACTGGAAAAAAGAATCTAAGGGCGCAGGAATTATCTATCGAAAACAAATTACCTATCATCTATCTGGTTGATAGTGCGGGAGTATATCTGCCTATGCAAGATGAAATTTTTCCGGATAAAGAGCACTTTGGAAGAATATTTCGTAATAATGCTGTAATGAGTAGCATGGGAATTACTCAAATATCTGCGGTAATGGGTAGTTGTGTAGCTGGCGGGGCTTACTTACCCATCATGAGCGATGAGGCCTTAATTGTTGATAAAACAGGAAGTATTTTTCTGGCAGGAAGCTACCTTGTAAAAGCTGCTATTGGTGAAACTATTGATAATGAAACTTTAGGTGGAGCAACCACACATTGTGAAATATCAGGAGTTACAGATTATAAGGCCAAAGATGATGCAGATGCATTAGACACTATCAAAAATATCATGTCAAAAATTGGTGATTTTGACAAGGCAGGATTTAATCGTGTTAAGTCTGTTAAACCCAAAGATAATCCTCAAGAAATATATGGCATATTACCAAAAGCCAGGAACGAACAATACGACATGATGGAAATCATTAGCCGTATGGTTGATGGTTCTGATTTTGAAGAATATAAAGCCGGTTATGGGCAAAGTATTATTACCGGATATGCTCGCATTGATGGTTGGGCAGTTGGTATTGTTGCCAATCAACGTAAAATTGTAAAAACTAAAAAAGGTGAAATGCAGTTTGGTGGAGTAATCTATTCGGATTCTGCAGATAAAGCAACCCGATTTATAGCTAATTGTAATCAAAAGAAAATACCACTTGTGTTTTTACAAGATGTAACCGGTTTTATGGTGGGCAGTAAGAGCGAACATGGCGGTATCATTAAAGATGGTGCTAAAATGGTAAATGCTGTTAGTAATAGTGTGGTACCTAAATTCACAATAGTTATAGGTAATTCGTATGGTGCGGGTAATTATGCTATGTGCGGCAAAGCGTATGATCCAAGGCTTATTTATGCATGGCCGAGTGCAGAATTAGCGGTAATGGGAGGTGCACAAGCCGCCAAAGTTTTACTACAAATAGAGACTGCATCTCTAAAGAAAAAAGGAGAAGCATTATCCGAGGAAGATGAAAAAGCATTGTACGATAAAATTAAAGCGAGATATGACCGACAAATATCGCCATATTATGCTGCTGCACGTATATGGACAGATGGCATTATTGATCCTCTAGACACTCGAAAAGTTATTTCTATGGGTATCGAAGCTGCAAACCACGCTCCTATCGAAAAGAAATTTAATTTAGGGGTAATCCAGGCTTAAAGTTGATTAGATGAGAATCTTCTATACAATTGTTATAGTTATAGGTATATGTATTAGTAGTTCATACGGGGTATTTGCACAATCAACTTCTAATGATACTAAAGAAATAGAACAAGATTTATTACTCTCAAAAGAATTCTTGCATAAAAACATAGATAGTTCTCTGTTTTATATTGATAAAGCCTTGCTCCTTTCTAAATCAATTTCTAATGATACCCTTTTGGCAAAATCACATTTGCAAAAAAGCAGTATTCTTATTTTTAAGAAAGAATTTTCTAAAGCCGATTCGCTACTCCAGAATAATTTAGAAAAAGTACTTCCGAAACATATTGAAGGGCAGACTTGGCATAATTTAGGAACGATTCAGTATTACAAACAAGATTTTGAAAAAGCCTTAAACTTATATCTTAAAGCTGTAGAAATTCTTGAAAATGCTGGTAATCGAAAATTATTGGTAAACTCATACACCAATATCGGATCTATTAATGCTAGTCTGAAATATTATGATAAAGCAGTAAATTATCTTGAAAAAGCACTTCCACTAAGTGATTTTAATGAATCTATACGATTGCAAATTTTAGTAAACTTAAGCTCTATATATTACAATCAAAAGTTGTTTAAAAAATATTTAAAAAGTGCAAGTAAAGCTGAGCAATTGGCCAAAAAACACGATTCAAAACGTGTCCTTTCGGTTATCTACAGTAATTTGTCCAATTATTACGCAGAAGAAGGAGCAGAATACAATAAAGCTATTCTATATGGTAAAAAAGCTATTAAATTCAAAAAAGAACTTAATAGTCTATATACGATAGGACTTACATACAATAACCTAGGATATTCTTATCTCAAAAAAGAAGAGTATCGTAATGCTATTATCTATCTTGATAGTGCTCTTCCGGGAGCTAAAGGACTACTAAAATCTTACATTTATAACAATCTTAAAGATTCACATATTGGTTTAAAGGATTATAAAAAAGCAATGCATTATGCAGATCTTAAAGACATCCTTAAAGACTCTATTACTAACGCACAACAAAAGGAAAAAGTAGCAGAACTAACCGAAAAATTTGAGTCTGAAAAGAAACAACAACAAATCGATATTTTAGACACCAAAAACGAACTACAGGCACTTACAATTTCTCAACAGAAATACCTTTTGATGGTTTTGTTTGCATTTGGTTTGTTATTTATAATCCTAGGCTATTTTGGATTCAAGAATTACAAAACCAAACAACAATTAGATACCGTTTTATTACAGCAAAAAGTAAGAAAAATGCAACTTAACCCTCATTTTTTGTTTAATGCATTACAAAGCATTCAAAATTTTATCTACCAAAATGATAAAGAAAAATCGAGTTCATATTTGGCTAGCTATTCTAAGTTAATACGAATGATACTAGAAAAATCAAATGATGATTTTATAAGTATCGAAGATGATAAACTTGCTTTAGAAGCCTATCTTAATTTACAACAACTAACTTATAACGACAGCTTTTCGTACACAATAGATGTTGAGGAGACTGTTGATGAGGATTTTGATAGGTTACCATCCCTTATAACCCAACCTTTTGTAGAAAATGCTGTACTTCATGGCATAAAAAATATTAACGAAGGCTGCATAAGAGTAAAATACTTTAAAAAAAATAATACATTATTTGTGTCTATTACTGATAACGGTAAAGGTTTTGGTGACGAAAAGGAAAACTCTAAAAAACTACACAAGTCCATGAGTATGGGAATTATAAAAGAGCAATTAAAAAATCTCAATAAGACATCTAAGAACTTTAACGGAAATATTGCCATTAGTTCTTCAACCACCGGCACAGAAGTACTTTTGAGTTTTACTGCGGCTTAAAAATAAAGTATCTTTACCTTATGAATGCTATATCCTGTTTTATTGTAGAAGATGACTCACAAGCACTCTCTTATGTTTCATCAATCATAAAACAATATGGGAATGTTACTATTCTTGGCAATTCTGAATCTATACATGATGCTGCAAAGCATATAAAAAAGTTTCGACCAGATTTTATCATTCTAGATGTATTTCTTACCGATGGTAATGCTTTTGAGTTTCTTGCATTATTTGATTCTATTGATTTCAAAATAATATTTACAACTTCATTTGCAAAATATGCCATTGAGGCTTTTAAATTTAGTGCATTAGATTACCTTTTAAAACCCTACACAGAACAGGAGATGGTTTCTGCACTTCAAAAAGTTGATCAAGATATTCATAAAGAGAATTATCGGCTTCAATTACAAACATTACTTCAAAATTTTTCAAATCAAACAGCATCAAAAAAACTTATTCTCAAAAATGCAGATGCCATCCACATTATTAAAACTGAAGAGATTTTATTTGCACAATCTGATAACAACTATACCACATTTTTTCTCGTATCCGGAAAAGAAATATTAGTTTCAAAGCCCTTGAAGTCATTTGAAGAAAAATTAGCCGATCTTAGTTTTTTTCGCGTTCATCAGAGTTTTTTGATTAATCTAAATTATATTACTTCATTTGATAAGCGCAATGAACAAATCATTCTTGATCAAAAACATGCAATCCCTGTTGCGCAGAGTAAAAAACAACAGTTGATTGCATATATAGAAAAACTATAAACCATAAATTCTCGTCTAAACCTCTCATTTTCTGGAAATATAAAGTCAAATTCTCATTTGCCAAAAACCCTAACATTAATAGGCTTAATTTAGTTCATAGAACTAATTTTCACACCAATTAAAAATGAGAACAACATTCACTATTATTATATCTATTTTGGTATTCATTTCTTGCGGAAGAGATAAGCAAAAAGAAGATGAACCTGGTCTATTTGATGTTATTAAAGGTGTTTCTGAGCTAAATAAAATTGCCGATGAAGCCGAAAAAATTGAAGAAGAAGGCGAAAAGCTTTTAAAAGCAACCCCTATTTCTAATACAGAGCTAAAGACTTTACTCCCCGAAAGTCTATCTGGTTATCCCAGAAAGAAATTTTCTATAGGTAATCAATTTATGGCCGATGTGGCCATGGCTGAAGCGGAATACGAAAATGAAGACGGAAACATAATTTCTCTTTCTATTATTGATGGTGCAGGAGAAACGGGAAGTGCTATGATTGCATTAAGTCGTTTAGGGTTTGCAAGAGACTTTGAAGAGCAGACCAATACTGGATACAAAAAATCGATCACCATCAATGGTTACAAGGCTATCGAAGAAGTAGAAAAAAATGAATATGACGATAGCGAAGACTCTAAAATTGATGTAATGGTGGCAAATCGATTTATCGTTTCATTAGAAGGTAGTAACGTCGCTTTACAGAAAATTAAAAAGGCGATAGATGAACTAGACCTTAAAACATTAAAACAAAAAGCTGACTAATACACAATAAAAACATACCGCACAGTCATCAAAAAAAAACTTAAAATGAAAAATATCGGCTTCAAAACACTATGCTTTGCTGTTGTAATCTTTGCTATATCGCCTATAATTGGTTATGCTCAAGAATGTAATGCTGTACTTTTTATGAAAAAAGGAGCAATTCTAGATTACACAGATTACAATAAAAATGGAAAAAAGAAAAGTACAACCAGACATGAAACTATAGAAATATCTGGAACTGATACTAATATAGAAGCCATAATTAAAGCAACGGTAAACGACACAAAAAACAAACAACCATTTAGTACACAGTATAAAGCTAATTGTAATAATGGTTTATTTAGTGTAGATATGCTTCGATTTTTTAGTTTAGATAAACTATCTGAACAAAATCAAGAAAATCTTAAACTCGAAATAGATGGGGATGTATTAGAATTTCCTACAAATAGTGATGTTGGAGATCAATTAGATGATGGGTATATAAGTATCAAACTAAACAATCAAGGATTCACATTAATCACAATGACATTTAATATCCTAAATAGAAAAATTGTTGGAGAAGAAACCATCACTACTCCTGCTGGTTCATTTAAATGTCAAAAGGTGACGTTTGATTTCAAAAGTAAATTTGGGATTATCAAAATAAATGGCAGTGGTGTAGAATGGTACCATGATAATGTAGTGGTAGTACGCTCAGAATCTTATAATAAAAAAGGAAAGTTGATAGGGTATCATGAATTGACGGGAATTAGATAATCAAAACCATAAAACCGAAAATGAAAAAAGTGCTTTGGACAATTTGTCTATCCCTTATATTAGGTAGTTGTAAAAATAATAATGAAAATCAATCTATCACTCAAACAGAAGATTCTGTGTCTAAAATTGAATCTATCGTGACAGAAACAGCCACAAATACCGAAAACAGGGAAACAAATAAACAAACAATAAAGGAATTTAATTGGAACAATATTCCCGTTACAAATCATGACATAGGCGAATTCCCATACATTACCCCTCCAAAAGGAATGGAAATAAATAAAAAAAGTAGAGAAACAGAGACATTTGAATTCTCTAAATTAGAAATGTTCGATGGTCGAACTAACTTTACTTTGGAGGGTCGAGTATCTAAGATGATCATCAAAATGGAAAACCCAAAAGAAAAATGGGGTCAATATGTATTCGACAAAAGTGTTTCTGAGTATTTAAGATCCATTGGTGCTATCTTAATCACTGACAAAAAAATTCCCAGAGAAATATTGAAAACTTTAAATGAAAGCGATAAATTCAATGTTTATAATTTCATAATGGGTGATCCCTATAATCAACCTATTCGCATGTATGCCCTTAATCAAGAGGATAAAAAAATTGGTTTTCAGGTATACTCAAATTCTGCTACTGGCGAAATAGGAGTTGTAGAAGTTAAAGATTTTGAACAAACCATAGAGAAAATTACCGCAAAAAAGATTAAAAGTGAGATTGATCAAAAAGGTTTTGTATCTCTTCAAATCAATTTTGACACAGGTAAATCAAGAATAAAAACTGATTCATACGGCCTTATAGATGAGATCACTAAAATGCTAAAAAGCAATCCAAATTTAAAGGTTAGTATCGAAGGCCATACAGATGATGTCGGCGATGATAATTCTAATCTAAGGTTGTCCAAAAACCGTGCGAGAGCAGTATTATTGGCACTAACTGATGAAGGAATTGACGAGTCTAGGTTACATAGTGAAGGTTTTGGCGAAACCAAACCCGTTGCTAATAATACTACAGAAAAGGGAAAAGCCAAAAACAGACGGGTAGAATTACATAAAATGTAATTATTTAAATAATTACAAATTCAGAAGGATTTATTAGTGAAATTCTGTAAAAGGGATCATTCTTATTATTTTAAATGAATAAACCTCAATTATCAAACTTTAATTTTTGATATATTGGGGTTTTGTTATTTATCAATAAATACTCAAGAAGAAACCTAATTTGAAAATCTCTAATGACACGCCAACATTACATACTTATATTTTCTCTTTTTTTATGTTTTCATCTATACTCTTTTCAACAAAGTGAACTGGACAAGAACTTCATCATTAATAATAAAAACACTGATTCTATTGAAAATTTCTTGGCAAAAACTCTAAACACTAATACCATATTAGCAGAAAGCTACTACAAGCTCTATTTAGATAGAGGTATAGAAAACGAGAATTATTCAATACAATTCTTCGCTAATTATTATTTAGGCAATATAGCATATCGTAATAAAAAATATGATAAAACAATTCATTACGGAAATAACGCGATAACATCTGCTGAAAACATTAGAAATGGAAATTATATGCTAAGTGGACTATATCTTGTTGCCGCTGCATATCAAGAAAAGAGAGATCGTAAAAATTCATTAAATCGATATTTACGCGCTCAAAAGATTATCGAGGACTATAATCTTAAAGATTATCAGATTTATAATTTAGTCAGTATCGGACAAATTAGAATTAGACTTGATCAAACTCAAAAAGCGTTGGCATCTTTTCAAAAAGCTTTTAAATTACTACAAAAGTCCTCCAAAAAATCAGATACTAATTATGATGCCAAATATCTATCAATCATTCAAGGAATTGGGGTTTGTTACTACAAGCTGGGTAACTATGACGAGGCACTCAAATACGATTATCAAGGTTTACAATATGCAGAAAAACTAAATCTGATTGCGTATATTATTGATTTTAATCTTAATATAGGAGAAGCTTATATCGGAAAACAAAAATATCCTAAAGCGCTTTCTTATCTCAACATTGCTAAAGCTGACATAATAGAACTTAATAAAACGAATGATCCTGATCTATTTACTGCAAACCTTCATATAGCTACTTGCTTATATAATCAAACCGAATACAGTAAAGCGAGAGATGTATTAGAACAAAACTTTCACCATATAAAAACTAATCCAGAAGTAGAAAAAATACAAGAAGCTTATCTGTTAGCCATTAAATGTGGTGAAAAATTGCAGGATACCAGTTTACAGTTTAAATATACCAAAGCCTACAATAAAATTGTTGATTCTCTTTACCAAAACGATATAAATGCTCAAGAGAAATTATATGACCGTGATCTAGAAAGTCTTGAAGAAAAAAATAAAAATTTAATATCTAAAAATTTTCTCTACGCTAGTGGGTTTTTATTAGCTTTAGTTTTTGCAGCAGTAATTTTATTCTACACCATTAAAACCAAAAAAAAGAATAAAAGCTTATTTGAGGAATTGCAAAAAGGAAGAATACAGGAAAGTGTATCCAAAACTTTAAGCGTTCAAAAAAATGATTTTATTACAGACAAAAAAGCAAAGAGCTTATTAGAGCGATTGTTAGATTTAGAAAAAACAACCTTTTATTTGAGTCCAGATTGTAGTTTGTATACGACCGCAAAAGATATCGAAACCAATACCACTTATTTGTCGAAAATTATTAATGAGTATAAACAGCAATCCTTTAATGACTACATCAATGAATTAAGAATTAAATTTTGTATTGAACAATTAAACACAAATCATAAGTTTAGATCATATACCATCAAAGCCATTGCAGGAGAATTAGGTTATAAGAGTGTAAATACTTTTGCATCAGCATTTAAAAAACAAACAGGCTTAAGTCATTCTTATTTTATCAAAAAAGTAATATCCAATACTCATGAGTCTAGCAAAATCGACATATAATTACTTGTATAAATAAAGATAAGAATGTCAATTTTATAAAATTGACATTCCAAAATTCATAATTTTCTATTTAGGATAAAGCAATGAGTATTTTTACCGAATAACCAATAAATACACAGTTTTATGTTTGAAAAATTTAAGTTCTTATCAGTAATTTTCTTTATCACTTTTGTTACTCAGTCTATTGCTCAAGAAACCGAAAGTGATTTTGAAAAAATAATTGATGTTACCATTAATACCAGTGCAGGACTTATAGAAATCGATGAGTCACAAATTCAAGACCTTCACGTTTTTATTTGGGGAAAAATAAAATTTAATATCTACGGTTTATATCAAGATACTTATACTAGTCAGCGTATTACAGAAAAGAAATTTAATATATCATCTACAATTATCAACACTACGTTAACCCCAATCCTTATACCTCCTACTAGACCAGATCCTGATGATCGCAATGTAAACAATAACAAAATATTACTAGGAACTATCGTGTTAGATCTATTACGATATGATGTCTCTCCTGGAGTAAAGAATGCCACATTATCTTTATCAGAATTAGATAATACTATAGTAAATCAGAGAGATATTTCATTTAATGTATATGATCCTGAACAACTTGGAGATCTAGAAATAACTCATGCCGAGACTGTTGCCACTAACATTGATAGAAATCGACGTGAAGTGCAAATTAAAGCACATATAAGAAATACTGGAAGAGATGATATTAATGAAAAATCAAAGGTTAGGTTTTATATTAAAATTGAAGATAAATTAAAACTTATTAGAACAAAATATGTAGGACCTATTAGAGAAAATAATAGTAAAAGCTGTATAATTTTTGTTGATTATGATACCTACTCTAAAATTATAGGTGAAAAATTGTATATCATAGTTGATGAAGATAATTATATTAGAGAGCGTAATGATTTTAATAATTATTTGAACTATGAAGTTCCCGAAATTCAAATACATCCCGATACGATCAAAACCTTTCCAAATCCTTTTAAGGATCAGGTAAATTTCACTTTTTTTCTAGATCAAGATGCCTCACCACTTGTTGTGCTTACGCTTTATAACAGATTTGGGATGAATGTGGCTACAAAAGGCTATGTTTTGCCTCCTAATAATACATATCACACCATAACCTATTTTAATGATAACCTGCCAAAAGGAATATATGTCTATACACTTGCAGTCGGTAACATAATATATCAAGGAATAATAGTAAGGAAATAATACTATTTATTATTTTTTTGAAAAGCCGTTTCACGCATAGTTTGAAACGGTTTTTTTGGTCTTATATATCTTTGAGATTAAAAATTAGACACCTTTCTATTTTGTCAGATTTATAAATCTGACTTTTCTTCTTTTTTATAATCAATGAATTGGATATAGTTTTACCAAAGAATTCTGGTCGACAAGAATCACAAATCATTTTTAAACTATAATCAAAAACATGAAAAAACGTATAGAAATATTAGTATTGACAGTTTTCTTATTAGTAGTAGCAAGTTGTCAAACTGAAGAAGAGGATACTTTTCAAGATGAGCTTTTGGTCGAAAACAATGAGGATGTAAAAATACTAGAGGACATTGAGGATTTCGACTTCAGGAAGTCTTCTGCTTTCTTGCATTGTTCACGAGATCCTTTCCCACCAGGATATCGAGTTCTTTATTATACAAATAGTCCTACCTGTGAACCAAATTATTCAATATTATATTTAGGGTTGTATAATGCGGCGATTATCACACCAATAGGACTACCTTTAATAAGTCGTGCAGGTGCAGGCTGTGATGATAATTATTGCATATGGATTGTAGGGAACAACTTTGAACCTAATGCTTATGTGGATATCAGAACCGCAACCGGATCTTCAATCATCGGTACGTATAGAGGTTCAAATCGTGTTCAATATGTGAACTCACAAGGGCAAGACGTTATCACTTTACGTCTAAACTCTGCATTAGAACGTAATGAATTTGCAAATAGAGGCTTACGTATTTGGGTGGTTAATCCCGAGGCAAGAAAATGGGCAGATGGAAGAACGGTTAGAAGACCTTATACTCCTGGTGATTCTGATCCAATTGACCCAGATGAGTGTAATCCTATATGTCCATAAATAACTTCATAACTGAACCATAAAATGTGATCGATAAAAAATTGAGTACTATGCGATTGTAATTTCTAAACAATCGAAAACCACCGAAATCATAGTAAACGGCGGAAACCGAAAAGCCTTTGACAGAGTAGGTAACACAAATAAAAGAATTATGTTAAATAGCATTTTAAATTTAGAGGGTGTAAATCAATTAAAGAAGAGCGAACAACAAACCATAAAAGCTGGTACATATTATGGTGATGCTTGTCTATCGCTATGCGGAGGAAGATGTTCTTTTGGAAATTGCTATCACCATATTGATTAATTAAATGTCCCCTAAGGTTTTTTGCCTTAGGGGACTTTTTTAATTTATCCTGAAAGCACTCTAATCTCTTCTAGGAATCGTAATTAATTCTGTCTGTCGTTCATTTACATATCGAAACCCATCTTTACCCCAAAAACCAGCTTCTTCTAACATGATTCTAATATCTTTTTTCCATTCTGGAATAGTTACTGTTGTATTTAACTCGATGGCATACACAGTGTTTTCATATAAAGGGTAGTCTCCAGTTCCTTTTACTCCTTCTTGAGAATCCCACATCCCAATAGTTGGACCAGAAGAATGTCCATACAACCCTAAAGGATGAGTATAAATTGAAGGTTTCAGCCCTTCTGCCCTACCTTGTTCTAAAGACTTTAATAAAATCTCATTTCCCGTTTTACCAGTTTCAAAATTAGAAGTAAAAATATCCTGTACTCGATTACCATCTGCAAAAGCTTTTATCAAATACTCAGGTGGAGAAGTTTCTTCATTTTTAAGAATGTACGCATGTTGCTGGCAATCTGTATTCAATCTAAGATATGTAATCCCAAAATCACAATGAATTAAATCTCCAGGTCTGATTATTTTATCCTTTGGCCTATCTGAAAATGAAACAATATGACTTTGCAGATCTTCTCCTGATCTTTGAATATCTACGGTTGGATGAAACCAGGTCTTTAGCCCCATATTGGTAACCTTTTGTCTTAGCCACCACACTACATCATCTGTAGTTGTCGTTCCTGGTTTAATAACTGAAGTACTAAATGCTTCTTCGATAATCTTATGTGTTACTTCTACCAATTGCTTATAAATCTCTGCTTCTTGTTCGGTACGCGTCTCTACCCAAGCAATTGCTAACTTTTCTGCAGAAGTAATTTTTGATTGGAATTCTTTAGGTAAAACTTCCATAAATTCATCATAATCTGTTTTCACAATACCATCTACAATTCCAAAATCTTTAGAATAATTCAGCCCAATTTTTTGTGGATTTCTTTTAGAAATTATATCTACCAATGCTTTCCATTGATCTGGTTGTTTCTCTTTATCCCATGCAGAATCTATGTTTTTACCAACATTATATCGAGCAACTGCCAGTTTTTCTATAGTATTCTTTGCTTTATTTCTGTAAAAAACTAATATCGTTCTTCTTCGTGCGTTTAACCATGTCGATGGTAGCATCGTTTTAAGCACAGGATCCTCATTATACTCACGTGATATTAGAATCCACATGTCAAATTCGGTACGATCCATTAGTTGTGGTAATAGATTGTTAAATCTATCTTCTAACACCATGTCAATTATATCAGCTCTTTCTCGCTGTGGAAGAATTTGCGAATAGTTATACTGAAAAGCAATTAACAAAGCGAACAACAATACGGTTTTTTTCATAAGAAATTGTTTCAATTATATGGTAAAGGAAGTAATAACCTTGTTTTTAGAAATCTTATCTAGATTGATCACATGAGTTTCCAGTTTCTGATTAGGGGTACCAAACTTAGTAAACACTTTTATTTTAAGTAGTTTAGGGTATTTTACATCCACCTTATAATCATCTGGCAAAACAACATCTAAATACCATCTGCCAGGATCGATATCAGAAAGTAAATATTCATCTGAAGTAAAGCCTTCTTTTATTTCTTTCTGCATACGATTTTTATTATCCTCGAGGTTATGGGAAACAGAAAAATATTGTTTTTTTGAGTTTATATATCGAAAATTAAATTCTGTTTCGGGATGTGACCATTCTACTACAACTCTAACCGGATATGTTGGACAAACAAAATATTTTTGATCAATATTTTTGATTTTCCAACTCTGGTCTCGCTTTTTAAGCAACCCCCTAAAATCATTAGTAATCTGGTTATTTAAGCCATCAAAAGATTCTATTTCTTTTATTTTATTAGCCGTTATTTTCTTAAACAAATCTATAGACTCCTTATGTTTTTGTGTAGAAGAATACGTATTGGCTAAATCTAAATAGGCTTGAGATAAGGATGGAGAAATACTAATAATCCTTTTATAAATACTTTCTGCTTGATTAAATAGATTTTGTTTTTCTAATTTGAACGCCAATATTTTAAGAACCGAAGTGTCTTTAGAATATAACTCTGCTAAATTTGAAAGCACTCTTATCCCTTTGTCTGTCATGTTCTTGCTAAAAAAATAGTCAGAACATTCAAGAAAAAAGCTAATATTATCCTTGTTGGATGCTAACAAATCAAGATATTTTGAATAGGCTTGTTCCTCTTGGGGTAAATCCTTTAACATTGAAATAAAACTAGAATCACTCCCATTAGAAACCTGTAATGGCAACGTATAGTCTTTATATTCTATCTCTATAGACTTATCCGGTCCACTTTCTTCGGCTGGTGTAAAATTAGAAACTGCATTTTTTGTAGTAATCAATATCACACCATTTCTACCTGCGGCACCAAATCTATTTGTAGCTGCATACCCTTTTAAAACAGTAACATCAGCGATATCATTAGGGTTAATAAAATCATAATTAGCAGCAACGTCTACTGTACTTCGTGGTAAGGGTATTCCGTTAATTACAAAAAGAGCAAAATTATTACCTAGAATCGAATTCATACCCCTTATTATTGTTAAGCTTCCATTATCCACATTCCCGGTTGACACCCCAGAAAACTTACCCGCTATCGCTCTACCCAATGTATTTCTATCATCTCCTATATCTTCTGAATCAATACTTTGAACAGCATATCCTAACGCTTTTTTATTTACTCGTTGATTACCGTCATTAACTAACTCTACTTCTTCTCCTTTTCTAGATTTAATTATTGCGGGACCCAATTCATTAACAAGATCAGTTAATTGTACATTTATAACTTCTTCTTCTCCTACCTCTACAACAGCACTTTTCATGTTTATCGAACTAAATACCAAAACATCTCCCGGCTCGGCTGCGATAATATAATTACCATTTTCATCGGTTATGGTGCCTCTATTTTCATCATTCACCGTAATATTAACATTGGGTAAGCCATCATTTTCACCAATAACGATTCCATTAATGTAATTTTTTTGGGTATCTAAATTACTTCGTGTAACAAACTGCATTTTTGGCATAATGACTTCACCTTCAATAGCCTTTATAGAAAAAGAAATATCATTAGATTCTAATAGATTTACGTAATACCCTCGGTTATAAAAAGCTGTATTATGAAGAAATTTTTTATCAATATCTGTTTTGCTACTTATAGTAATAATTCTTGGGCTATACAGACTGGCTTCAAAATTACCGAAATTGCCTCTTCCATCGGTAAAAAAAAGGAGCATTTCTTCACTTAACTCAGTATTTACTAAACTAAAATCTGAAGCTCCATCATAGGTGACTTGTTTAAGTTTTGCTTTTAGCACATCCCAATTAGAAGATTTAACCTCTAAGTTTTCCTCTGTGATTAACGCGGTATTAAAAATAACCAACTTAACTTTTAGATTAGCATACGTTTTAAAATATGCATCTAGAAATTCAAACTCTTTCTCTATTTTTTTGTCTTTTTGAGAGAGTGAGGCGTCCCAATAAATAGCAACACTTTTGATATTTTGATCCGGTTGATTTTTTGCAAAAACGAAATTAATACAAAAAATAGCGAGTAAAATGATTGTTTGTTTTCCCATAATGTTGATGACTGTACGTTTTCCAATAATGTTAAATGTACAAAAAATGAAAAAAAAGAGCCCCTATATCTTCAATGAATTAAATAGTGTAGAGAAAACAAGAGATTAATTAAGAAGGTAATTACATATTATTCTTTTTTACTAAACCTAGTGTCATCGCTCTTTGCACCTTTCCGTTATCAGTTTCAACAAATTGAGGAAGAAAATATATTTCTTTGGGAATTTCGAATTTACTTAAGATTTCAAGGCTATGTATCGCTTCCTGGATAGTTAGATAGGCAATTTTATCATAGTCTCTCTCAATGATCAAAACTAATCTATCGCCAAGTGTAACATCAGGTATACTACTAATAAAAAACCGATGCCCGATAAGTAACTGTAGCTTTGTTTCTATTTCTTCTGGATATAACTTTACCCCTCCACTATTAATTACATTATCAAAACGTCCTTTCCATAGAAATTTTTTGTAGGTTTTAAGATCTACAACATCATTAGTTACAATGGTTTCTGAATGTAATTGAGGTGCTTTTATAAGCAAACAATTTCTATCATCTATATTTAATGTAATATTTGGCAATGCTTTAAAAAAGCGAGCATCTTTTTTGTCTTTTTTCTTTGGGTTTATTCTTCTTGCCGCAATATGTGAAACTGTTTCAGTCATGCCGTAAGTTTCAAACACTTTAGTTTTCACCCCTTGGATTAGTTCTTTCAGATGCTCTGAAACGGCTCCACCTCCTACTATCATTTTTTTGATTAAATGTAGTCTGTTTATAGAATTGTCTAATTGTAATGGAACCATTGCACAAAAGTCATATTGTTTATAAACGGTATCCAATGGGTTAGTTCTAGGCGGAACCAAGTCTATTTTCCAACCTAAAACCATGGCTCTTACGAGCATCATTTTACCAGCAATATAGTTTGCCGAAAGACAAAGCAATGCAGTTGTTTCTTCTTCGACTTTAAAAAATTTACCTGTAGCTTTTGCACTATTGATCATATGTTGCTTAAAGACTTTTATTTTTTTAGGTTTTCCTGTAGAACCAGATGTCTGTACAACGATATGATCTTTATCACTCAACCAATCCAATAAAAAACTACCGGCTTCTTGCTCATACACCTCTCCTTCTTTAATAAAATTATATGCCAAACGTTTTAAACCATCTCTATTAAGAGAATGACT
This sequence comes from Aquimarina penaris, assembly GCF_040786285.1. Classification (NCBI taxonomy): domain Bacteria; kingdom Pseudomonadati; phylum Bacteroidota; class Flavobacteriia; order Flavobacteriales; family Flavobacteriaceae; genus Aquimarina; species Aquimarina penaris. The sequence continues at coordinate 302,034 of NZ_JBFMKQ010000005.1, read as the reverse complement.
ATTAATCGTAAATTTTTCGTGTATTTCGGGGATAGAAAATGTACTCATTGTTTGCATGTTCAAATTTCAATTTTCTGGCATATCCATTAGTTAATTATATGTGAAGAGTATGTTATGCTTTGGTTACCTCTTCTTTTATGCTTGAGATGGTATACTGCCAAAAAGTTTATCTTTCCAGCCAGCCCATTTATATTTTTTTGAAAGAATAAAAAGAAACGTTGGGAAAATAACTAATATAGGTATGAGTATATCATATCCAGTACTTGGGTCAGAAATATCTATAAATATAGAATCTGTCTGAAGGGCGGTCCAATCTGCCGTTACCAAAAGTACAGTGACTAAATTATTGGCTGCATGAAAACCTAAAGAGAGCTCTAAACCTTCATCCATTAATGTAAGAATACCCAAGAACAAACCTGTACCTATATAATACACCATAATTATTGGACCTATTTTTTCTACCTCTGGATTAGCAGCATGCATAACCCCAAAAAGCACAGAGGTCAAAATTAAAGGAAACCACTTATTCTTTACAGCCAACCCCAGCCCTTGCATTAAATAACCTCTAAAAAAATATTCTTCGAAACTCGTCTGGATAGGCACTAATAAAACGGCAATTACCGCTAGAACTAAAAAAGGTATGGGTTTAAAATTAATTTGATAATCACCAGGAGAGGTAAAATAAACTATTAAAGTTGATATGATAATAAATGAAGCCATTAAAAAGAATGTAAAGAAAAATCGCCCCCAATCAACCTTCTTCCTACTCGTTGTAAGAGACAATATACTTTGTTTATGGACATATTTTACCCAAAAGAAAAGACCTGCTAAGAGAAAAACAAAAATTGCCATACTTTCTGCAAAAAACCAATTCTTACCCTTACTTTGAATTTGACTCTCAATAATAGCAGCAACATCTCCATTCATAATAAGTAATACCAGGTAATTTAATCCCATCATACCCATAAATAAAATGGGAATTGGTAAGTATTTCCACATTCCTAATTTTCCTTCTCTTCCTTGCGTTATATACATTTACTTAATAAGGTATTTAATTTAAATATTTTACTTTCCAATTCATTTTAGGATCATAGATCAACGTCCCATTAGCAACTATTAATGGCGATGCTATGTTATTAGAATATAAGCCTCCAGTTCCTAATCCCTGGGGCATTTCGCTTTGCAAAGTATATGTAAACTGTGCAATAGCATTTAAACCAATATTACTTTCTAATGCACTTGTAACCCACCAACCTATATTTAAAGATTGTGCTATGTCGATCCATTCTTTAGTGCCTTTAAAGCCACCTATTAAACTTGGTTTTAGAATAATATATTGTGGTTGTATAGTTTGTAGCAGTTTTTCTTTTTCTGTTACATCAAAAACACCTATTAATTCTTCGTCTAATGCAATGGGTAACGGTGATGTTTTACATAATTCTGCCATATACATTAACTGCCCTTGTTTTATAGGCTGTTCTATACTATGTAAATCATATTTTGACAGTTCTTGTAACTTTACAGAAGCCTCATCTGGTTTAAAAGCACCGTTAGCATCAACTCTTAACTCTATTACCTCTGAAGAAAATTGTGATCTAATATAGGACAGTAGTTCTAGCTCTACATCAAAATCTATAGCACCAATTTTCATTTTTATGCAATTAAACCCTTGAGTTAACTTATCAGTGATTTGTTCTCTCATATAATTTTTGTCTCCCATCCAGATTAATCCATTAATTGGGATACTAGCGCGATTTTCTGTAAATGCAGAAGGAAACAATAAAAACGGTGAAGTACTATATAATGATTTAAAAGCCATTTCTACACCGAACTGTATACTTGGAAACTCTATAAGTTCCTCCCAGAGTTTTTCTACTCCTAAAGTAATATTATCACAAGCCCATTTTAGTTTCTCTTCATAATCAGGTCTATCATCTATACTTAAGGTTCTTAGAATTCCGCATTCCCCTACTCCTTTTTTATTTCCAGAGTTAATCACGATAAACCAAGTTTCCTTAGTTTTTAATATACCTCTAGAAGTGCCACTAGGTCTTTTAAATTCGAGGATATGTTTATGGTATGTTGCTTTCATCTATAATTCTATACTCTCTCCTATGTCTAAAAGCATTAAATCTTTGTCTTGTTCAAAAAATTTACGTTTTGCTTCATCATGATTGATCTCAATATATCCAAAAGTATCATAATGCACTCCAAGTACTTTATCACATTCTACAAAATCGCTTGCAATGATAGCATCATCAATTCCCATGGTAAAATTATCACCTATGGGTAAAATAGCCAGATCCAGCTTAGCATGTAATGGAATCAATTTCATGTCCATTGTTAAAGCTGTATCCCCAGCAATATAGATAGTTTTATGTTCTCCTTCTATAACAAAACCTCCGGGTTGTCCCCCATACGTTCCATCTTCAAAGCTACTGGTGTGTACGGCATTAACATACTTTATTTTTCCGAATTCGAATTCCCAACTGCCACCATGATTCATGGGATGTACTTCAATACCTTTATTCTGATAATACATCGCGATCTCATAATTAGAAACTATAGTAGCCTTATTGTTTTTTGCAATAGCTTCTGCATCGAGAACATGATCAAAATGTGCATGGGTAAGTAATACATAATCTGCTTTAACAGAGTTTATATCAATTTTATCTTTGGAAAGAGGATTCCCCGAAATAAAGGGGTCTATTAAAACTTTTATATCCTTAATTTCAATTAATAAAGAGTTATGCCCGTAAAAAGTAATCTTCATGAGTGAAATGCTTTAATTTTATCTGAAAATTATAAAATCTGACTCAGACTAAACAAAATTGACAACAAAAATGTTGTTAAAGCTACTTTTTTAAGTTCAGGATCCAATAATTCTGAATCTTTAGTTCTAGCTACTTTGTTTACGTGTATTAATAATGGAACAAAAGCGATCATAAAAAATAGATCTTTAGGCCCTCTGTAATGTATAATAAGAAACAACAGCATCGAAAGCATTGCCATAGTGATCAACATAAAATGATATTTCCTGGCTTGAGCTAACCCTATCTTCACAACTAGTGTATTTTTATTCGCTTTTTTATCACTATTATAATCTCTCATGTTATTAAGGTTTAATACAGCAACACTTAATAAACCAATTGTAATTGCCGGTAAGAAAACCGATATATTCATGTGTTTAGTATACAAAAAGAAGCATCCTAATACGCTAACTAATCCAAAAAAAATAAATACAAAAAGATCTCCCAGGCCTCTATATCCATATGCAGATTTACCTACAGTATATTTTATTGCAGCGGCAATTGCGGCTAGACCTAAAACAGAAAAGAAAACTGTATAGTAAAAGTAAGCTTCTCCGAAAGAAGTATATATCAGTTTCATAGCTAATCCAAAGGAGATTAAAGCGGTAATAATGATCCCAATACCCATTTCTCTTTTAGAAATCAATCCGCTTTGTAATGCCCTTTGAGGACCAACTCTGTCTTCATTATCTGTTCCTTTTACACCATCCCCATAATCATTAGCAAAATTGGATAATATTTGTAATCCAAGTGTAGTAGCTATAGCGAACCAAAAAATCTCGGTTTTAAAAAAATAAGGAGATTCAAAATGCTCCAAAGATAAATCTCCAGAATGGATAAGCTTTTCAATGTTTAATCTATTACCTATTGATGAACCTACAATTATCCCAGAAATCGATAATGGTAATGTGCGCAAACGTGCCGCAGATATCCAAGCACCGAGTTTATTCATACTAACCTATTTTGAACTCAAAGGAACAGCATTTTCGTTTAAAAAAAAACAAAAACTAATTCTTTCTATACGAACTCCTTAAAAGTGATTACGTAGATTACATTTTTGTGAATTTCGCAATTGGTCTAATCACAATTTTTATAAGACTTTTTTATAGATTAGCATTTTAAACCACTAAAAACTATGAAGAAATTTACAAAACCATTTATTTTTTCACTTTTATGTATAGCAATAGCCTGCAAAAGTGAACCAAAAAAACAAGAGGTAACCCAAGAAGAAAAAAATCCATCGAATAGCCAGGTGTCAAGTGCTACAAAAGGACTTCCATTTATTTGGGAAGGTGCCAATGTCTATTTTCTTTTAACTGATAGATTTAACAATGGTGATACCTCTAATGATGACGTTTTAAATAGAACTAAAGAAACTGGTACACTACGAGGATTCGAGGGAGGAGATCTTAAAGGAATCATCAAAAAAATAGAAGATGGTTATTTTAAGGATCTGGGAATTAATGCCCTTTGGTTTAATCCAGTAGTTGAGCAAGTACATGAAAGTGTTGATGAAGGAACTGGTAACACTTATGCTTTTCATGGATATTGGGCTAAAGATTGGACGAAAATTGATCCTAATTATGGCACTTATAAAGAACTAAAACAGCTAGTTGATATTGCACATAAGCATGGTATACGAATTCTTTTAGACGTAGTAATGAATCATACCGGGCCCGTTACAGAACAGGATCCTGTATGGCCAGATTCTTGGGTGCGTACCTCCCCACAATGTACCTATAAAGATTATAAAAGTGCTGTTACCTGTACATTAGTAGAAAATCTTCCAGACATTAAAACCGAAAGTGATGAAGAGGTGAAATTACCCGAAATCTTGATTAATAAATGGAAATCTGAAGGACGATTAGAAATAGAATTAGCAGAAATAGATGTTTTCTTCACAAAAACTGGTTTAAAAAGATCTCCAAAAAACTATATAATCAAATGGTTAACCGATTATGTAAGAGAATTAGGAATTGATGGGTATCGGGTAGATACAGTAAAACATGTAGAAGAAGGTGCCTGGGGTGTATTAGCAGAACAAGCTAAATTAGCCTTCGCAGAATGGAAATCAAAAAACCCGGATAAAGTATTAGATGATAATGATTTCTATGTCTTGGGAGAATTATATGGGTATGGAATTGACGGCAAAAGATTTTATGATTTCGGAGACCGTAAAGTGGATTATTTTGCAAACGGTTTTGACAATATGATCAACTTTCAATTTAAGTATGATGCTGCAAAAAATGATTATGAAGGCTTATTTAGCAAGTATAGCAAAGTGCTAAACACCAATTTAGTGGGAAAAAGTATCATGAACTATATAAGTTCACATGATGATGGAGACCCTTTTGATAAAGACCGAAGTAAAACGTATGAATCTGCTACGAAGCTTTTATTAACCCCAGGGATATCTCAAATATACTACGGAGATGAAACAGCAAGATCTCTTGTTATTGAAGGCACTCAAGGAGATGCTACGTTAAGGTCTAATATGAATTGGGATGCCATGAGTAATGAAGATACCAAAGCTCTACTTACGCATTGGCAGAAACTAGGTACATTTAGAAAAAATCACCCTGCTATAGGTGCCGGAAGACATAAATTAATCTCAAGATCTCCTTATACTTTTTCAAGAAATTATACTAAAAATAGTATATCTGATAATGTAGTAATCGCCCTAGGCGTACCTAAAGGAGAAAAAACTATAAAAGTAGATTCGGTTTTTCCTGATGGCACAACTCTGATAGATCACTATTCTGGTGTAGAAATTAGTGTATCTAAAGGCAGTGTAACTGTTGATTCTAACTATGAAATTGTTTTATTAGAATCAAAGAAATAATCAATCCCTTATATAGGTTCAAAACGAATACGAAACGTCCTTGAAGAACTTACCTCCTTAGGATTAAGGAGGTAAGTGTTGGGGAAAACAAAAAAAGTAAGGGAAAAATTGTAATTGGAATACTTTTCAAAGATAAAAAGGTTTGTAGTATATGTGGTTACGGTTTTACCTCAAACTTTAGCAGGATTAGTAGTATTCATTGAAGTGATTCATGTTAAATTACTGAAATTCAATTATTTATAACAAAAACTAACCTAATGTTAAATTATTGTAACTAATAAATTTTAAAAATTCTTGTAAATAAATAACTATAATTGATATCACATAATTCAAGAAAAATTTAAATTTGCACTGATCAATATTTCATCATCCATTTAATTATACACTTTTGGAAAATAAAAAAGCAATCAAGTTAATTGACAAAATTCTAGAGGACCTAGAAAAAACAGGAATTAATTCAGACACATTAATAGACGATCTTAAGAAATTAAGAGAATTTGCCTTAGAAGAGCAGATACCTTTGGCAGTTAAGGTGCTTAGGTTTACTTACGAACATATCGCAGAAAACGATTCTTTTCTTATTCCAATACCCGATGATGAACCTGTAGATGAAGATTCAGAATTGCCAGAAAATAAAGATGCAAAGGAACCTACAGAAAGTCTTAAGTATATGATTTCATTAATGAAAAGTCTTAAAAACAAGATGAATATTTCTGATTTGAGAGAATATCGAGACGCTCTTATGGCTCATTAAAACTAATATTCTTGTTATAATGAAATTTTCGGTATTACCGCATGATTTCAAAAGGCATTGACAACATTTGAAATAGCACCTTGCTTTAAAAAGCTAAGGTGTTTTTTATTCTAATAATATCTAGTAGGTATTTTCAAGAACTTTATCTATAGTATTGAGATATCTATCAAAGCGTATAAGATCATTATGTGAGCCTTCATCAATTGTAATCATTTCTTTATTTGGTGTTGGAATACTTGTAAACAAACGTTCTCCAGATCGGTAAGGCACCACTCCATCATCAGTACCATGATAGATAGTTATAGGACATGTAACATTCTGAATAAAAGTACCAGATGGCATTTTAAAGCGTAATAAAAGGTTGGTTGGAAAATGGGGCAACCAACTTTCTACAATATCTTTGATATTATAATAGGGCGTTTCGAGTACTAAATTGCACGGTTGGTTATCTGAAGCTACTTTTACGGCAATACCGGTTCCTATGGACCTGCCATATATTGTAATTTGATCTTCCGGATAATGTTTGGCAGTGTATTCATAAAATAATTGAGCGTCATTATATAAATTCTTTTCGGTAATTTTTCCTTTACTCTTACCATAACCCCGATAATCCATAATGATAACATCATATCTTTTCTTAGCAAAAAATGATACAATTTCTCCCCAGCGCCTTAAACTTCCTCTGTTTCCGTGAAAATATAAGATTACACCTTTAGGGTTTGTATTGGTAAAATGAATAGCATTAAGACAATCTCCTTCTGCAGTTTCTAAAAAAAATTCTTGAAAAGCATGATCAAACTCAAAAGTGTAGTCATCTGAAAGCGTTTCGGGTTGGAATAGGATTTTTTCCTGAAACATATACAGTATCAATATAATAATAGTATAAAATAAAGCACCTAATACTAGTATCTTTTTTAGTTTAGGCATTTACATTTTTTGATGAATGTACCACTCCTATACTCGTATCCGAAAGATTTAGACGTTTTACTTTAGAATTAATAATTTCTCCGAGCATTTTGTGATATGACTCAAAATTATTTAAGTTTTTATGTCCACCACCAATGATAGTATATAAACGAGTTAGTTTTGGTCTTATCTTGGATAGTTTAACACTGGATTTAAAAGGTATAAGTCTATCGTGAGTACCATGTATGATATGAATAGGGCAATTCACATATTTAAGCCATTTATAGGTGGGTATAGGGTAACGCATAATTAAAGATACCGGCATAAAGGGAATAAATTTCCCAGCCACTTTACTTAAACTGTAATAAGGCGCATCTAGAATCAACATTTTTGGGTTATTTATAGACGCTAGTTTCGCAGCAAAACCAGACCCCATAGATCTTCCATATAAAATAATATATTTTTCCGGAACCTTATCTTTAATTCTATTATACACAAACTGAAGATCTCGTTTTATAGCCTTAAAAGAACGCCTGCCAGTACTCTTGCCAAAACCTCTGTAGTCCAACATCAACACATCATATTTATGTCTTGTAAAGTCAACAGCAAATTTACCCCAACCTTTTATACTTTTCGAATTTCCTTTGAGGTATAAAACAACTCCTTTTGGATTCTCTACCTTAAAATGGAGACCGTTAATAACAGCACCATCTCTTGTTTTAAGATTATATTCTTCTACAACCTGGTTGTTATAGTGAAATTGAAAATCTTTATCTAGTTTTTCTGGTTTGAAAATAAAAAACTCCTGAAGATAATACAAAGCAACACTAGCGATAATATAAACCGCAAGCACAATAATGGCTATGTATCCCCAATTTGACATATTATAAATCCCTTTGTAAATAACTAATTTACAAAAAATTAGGATTAATTGCATAAAAAATCCTGCCGAAGCAGGATCTTTGTATTATATGTGAATTGAAATTTATCGTCTGGCATCATAAATTCTAAATCGAAGTCCTACTCTCGCATATACATCAAAGAATTTACTATTAGTATCTGTTAAATTATCAATAAAATCATTCATTACTCCTGCTTCGACCATAATATCAAACATCTCTCCTACCATCTGAGAAAATCCAACACCATACACCCCTCCTATGATTAATTTCTCATATTCTTCATCTTCAAGCTCGGTTCCTGCAATTTCAAAATTTGTATTTACTCTAAAAGATGGGCCTACATTAATAAATCCACGAAATCTATCTTTACCTTCACCTGTTAAGTATCTAAATTTGGGATTAAACCCTGCTTGTAACACCTCTACATCACCTATTCCTTCAATTTCGCTATTACGTTGTAACAACTCTAATGAAAAGACGATGCTTGTTCTTGCCCTAACGCCCATTACATACCCATATCCTGCATTGATATGAAAACCAGTTCCATTACTAGTTTCTGCATTATCAAGGTTTAGTGTAGAGAACGTAGCTCCACCAGAAACTTCCCAGCGATATTGACTGTATGATGTAATAGAAAATGCAACAAAGACGATTAATAATAGTGTTTTTCTCATGATTTTAGTTTTTGATTTGAGGTTGTTACGATGACGAAAATACTAAATTTTAAATGATGTCCATAAAAAAACCCGTCTGCAGACAGGTTTTAGTACGTATAATTGATAAAAAGATTATTCTTTATGCATAAATGCTTGTTTCTGTAATAAAAACTCTTCAGTTTCTACTACATCTTCATCAGGCACACAACAATCAACAGGACAAACTGCCGCACATTGTGGTTCTTCATGAAATCCTTTACATTCGGTACATTTATCAGGTACAATATAATATAATTCATCACTAACAGGTTCTTGTGCTTCATCTGAATTTACAGCTTTTCCTCCCGGAAGAACCACATCTCCAGTTAAATCTGTACCATCAGAATACCTCCAATCATCAGCTCCTTCATAAATTGCAGTATTTGGACATTCTGGCTCGCACGCACCACAGTTTATACATTCATCAGTTATTATAATTGCCATAGCTCTTTTTTATTCTAAATTTGCAACACAAAAATAACTCGTTAACCAGTGATAAACAAATAAGGAATGCTATTAAATAATCGAATTAACGCTTTTTATGAATTAGGAAAGTTCTTGAGTCAATTTAAATCCACTGGTTATGAGAAAGTTAACACCGTTAAACTGAATGATCATTTTTTTGAAGAAATAATTGATAAAATTGAAACAGCGAAACACCATAATGGTTGGTTTACTAAAGAAAATGTTATTTATTCATTAATGCAATGGAGTGCCGCACTAACTAGAGAACGTCTAGAAGAATGGGTATCATCATATTCATTTCCTGAAAAAGCACCTCAAAAAACTGTAGGGGTTATTATGGCCGGAAATATCCCTTTAGTAGGGTTTCACGACTTTCTTTCTGTATTGATTTCGGGACATAAAATTTTGGTAAAACAGTCATCAGATGATAATCAACTTCTACCATTTTTAGCTTCATATTTAATAGCAATAGAACCAAAGTTCAAAGAAGACATATTATTTACTACAGAAAAATTTACTGATTTTGATGCTATCATAGCTACCGGAAGTAATAACACAGCCAGATATTTTGAGCATTATTTTGGTAAAGTCCCTCATATTATCAGAAAAAATCGAAATTCTATAGCCATATTAACAGGTAATGAGACTACAGAGGAGCTTACTGATCTTGGTGAAGATATATTCAGGTATTATGGCTTAGGGTGCAGAAGCGTTTCAAAACTAATGGTACCAGAGGGGTATGATTTTGATCTTTTCTTTAAGGCAATGTATACATATCAGAGGATTATGGATAGTGCCAAATATGCAAATAATTATGACTACAATAAAGCAGTATATTTAATGAGTAATTTTAAGCTATTAGAAAACGGATTTTTAATACTTAAAGAGGACCAGAGTTATGCATCTCCAATCGCAACCTTGTTTTATGAGACGTATACATCAAAAAATGAACTATTAGAAAAACTAGAAGCCGATAAAGAGAAAATTCAATGTGTGGTGAGTAAAGATATTTCTAATAAAAGTGTTGGTTTTGGACAAACACAAAGCCCTACTCTATCTGATTATGCAGACGGAGTTGACATAATTGAATTTTTGATAAAAATTTACTAAATAATTTATCATTTTGATAATACATTTGTATGAGATTATTAGCACCTTTGTTGTGTTTTTTTCTCTTAAGTGTAGGATTAAAAAAACGACATAGAAATTTGAATATATAACAACAATAAAAATTACTAATGAAGAAGCACAATTTTAGCGCTGGACCCTGTATTTTACCGCAAGAAGTATTTAAAGAAGCATCTGAAGCTATCCTAGATTATAATGACTCTGGTCTTTCTATTATTGAAATTTCGCATCGTAGTAAAGATTTTGTTGATGTTATGGAAGAAGCTCGAAGCCTAGCCTTAGAATTATTAGGCTTAGAAGGAAAAGGATATAAAGCCCTTTTTTTGCAAGGAGGCGCAAGTACGCAATTCCTTATGGCAGCTTATAACCTTCTGGAAACCAAAGCTGGATATATCAACACAGGTAGCTGGAGTGCCAAGGCTATTAAAGAAGCAAAACTTTTTGGAGAAGTAGTAGAAATTGCTTCTTCAAAAGACGCTAATTATAATTACATCCCAAAAGGATATGAAATACCCGGAGATTTAGATTATATCCACTGTACAAGTAACAACACTATTTTTGGTACACAAATAAAGGATTTTCCGATTTCTGATGCACCATTAGTCTGTGATATGAGTAGTGATATTTTTTCAAGACAATTGGATTTCTCTAAGTTTAGTCTAATCTATGCCGGAGCGCAAAAAAACATGGGCCCTTCAGGAACAGTTCTTGTCGTCGTTAAAGAAGATATTTTAGGAAAAATAAATAGACAGATTCCTTCTATGCTTGATTACCAAGTGCATATTAGTAAAGGAAGTATGTTTAACACCCCTCCTGTTTTTGCAGTCTATACTTCGATGTTAACCCTAAGATGGCTTAAAAAACTTGGTGGTGTTGAAGCCATCGAAGAATTGAATGAGAAAAAAGCCAAGCTTATCTATTCAGAAATTGATCTAAATCCACTGTTTAAAGGTTTTGCGGCTAAAGAAGATCGCTCGAATATGAATGCAACCTTTACATTGGTTAATGAGGATCTTAAAGAAACTTTTGATGCCATGTGCAAAGAAGGAGGTATTAATGGAGTTAATGGGCACCGAAGCGTTGGTGGATATAGAGCCAGTATGTATAATGCCATGACCATAGAAAGTGTGGCAGCTCTTGTTGATATTATGGGAGATTTAGAAAGAAAAGCATAGAAAAATGTTAAGTTTTAAGTGCTAAATCCTAAATAAGATGTACTATGATAGAAGAACGTAGTTTTCAATTTGCACTTAAAATTATACAACTTGTAAAAGTTCTTAAAGAAGCTAAAGAATATGTTTTTGCAGATCAGATTTTAAGATCAGCTACCAAGCATAGGAGCAAATATTGCTGAAGCTGGTGCTGGGCAATCAAAAAAAGACTTCATTTCAAAAATGTCGATAGCATCAAAAGAAGCAAGAGAAACAAGATATTGGTTACGTTTATTAAAAGAAAGTAACTTGATAACGACAGATTTGTCTAAAGATTTAGATGAAATAAATCAAATAATAAAAATTCTAACAAAAATTGTTAAGACTAGTCAACTTACAACTTAACATTTAAAATTTATAATTTAATAATGAAAGTATTAGCAAACGATGGAGTATCACAAAGTGGTATTGATGCTTTAGAGAAAGAAGGTTTTGAGGTTTTAACAACCACTGTTGCCCAAGATCAATTAGTAGACTTTATTAATGAAAACGAAATTTCAGTTTTGTTAGTTCGTAGCGCTACTAAGGTAAGAACAGATATTATCGACAACTGCCCTACTCTTAAAATTATTGGTCGTGGTGGCGTAGGCATGGATAATATCGATGTGGCTTATGCTCGAGAAAAAGGACTAAGTGTAATTAATACTCCGGCGGCATCTTCGGGATCTGTAGCAGAGTTAGTTTTTGCTCACTTATATGGTAGTGTACGTTTTTTACATGATTCTAATCGTAATATGCCTTTAGAAGGTGATAGTAAATTTAAAAACCTGAAAAAAGCATATGGTAGCGGTATAGAGTTAAGAGGTAAAACATTAGGAGTTCTTGGTATAGGACGTATCGGACAAGCAACAGCAAAAATTGCTATTGGTGTGGGTATGAATGTGGTGGCATATGACCCTTTTATTGAGGAAGTAGATATTCCATTAGAGTTTTTTGATGGACAATCATTGAACTTTAAAATTAAAACTGTTTCTAAAGAAGAAGTTTTACAACAAGCAGATTTCTTTACGCTGCATGTTCCTGCACAAAAGGAATATGTTATAGGAAAACCTGAAATAGAACAAATGAAAGATGGTGCGGGAATTATTAATGCCGCTCGTGGTGGAGTAATTGATGAAGTTGCTTTAGTTGAAGCTTTAGAAAAAGGGAAATTAGGGTTCGCAGGTCTCGATGTATTTGAAAATGAACCAAGTCCAGCTATCAAAGTATTAATGAACAATAAAATATCCTTAACTCCACATATTGGAGCCGCAACTGGCGAAGCTCAAGATCGTATTGGTCAGGAGCTAGCAGATCAGATTGTTAGTATTTTGAAATAATCCTCTCTCAAAATAAAAATACAAAAACACCAATATTAAGAGCTAGTATTGGTGTTTTTGTATTTAATCGTTTAAAATGGTTTTTAATCTATTTTTCCTGAAAATAAAGTAATACTCTACGCAGGATTCTAGTAATAAAAAGTGTAACTTTAGATGTATTAAACAAAAAAACACTAACATGTCTGGAATTTTAGATCTTTTAAATAGCCCAATGGGCAAACAAATAATCAGTGGTGTAAGCTCACAAACAGGGCAATCTACAGATAAAACAGGTGATTTATTAAGTATGGCAATGCCTGTCTTAATGGGAGCTATGCAACGTAACGCTTCTACGCCCGAAGGAGCTTCGGGATTACTTAATGCGTTATCAAGTAAACATTCTGGGGGAATTTTAGATAACCTTGGCGGTTTATTTGAAGGAGGAGTTGATCAAAGTGTAACTAATGATGGTGCCGGAATTTTAGGCCATATTCTGGGTGGCAAGCAACCGGCAGTCGAAAATGCTTTAAGTCAAAAATCAGGTATAGATGCTGGCTCTGTAGCCCAAATTTTAAAAGTAGCCGCTCCCATTCTAATGGGTGCTTTAGGTAAACAAGCTTCTCAAGGTAATGTTAGTGACGCTAATGGACTTGCTAGCATGCTTGGCAATATGTCTGGTGCTCCACAGGGATCTAAGCAACAATCGCTTATTGAATCTTTTCTTGACGCAGATGGCGACGGAAGTATTATTGATGACGTAGCCGGAATGTTATTAAGTGGTAGCGGAAATAAAAAAGGGGGTCTAGGCGGTTTACTAGGCGGGCTTTTTGGAAAATAACAACAATACTAAATAATGGTTAAAGCCGAAGAATTATCTTCGGCTTTTTTGTATTTTACATACTGGGATGATAAAAAAAGTTATTTACATACTACTTCTGGGGGTATTTATATGTAGTTGTGCCACAACACAGGACAGGAATATGAATGTAGCTTCTGCAGATGATGTTTCAGACACCTTAAGAATTGCTAATGATAGTCTAGAATATGAAATAACTATTATAGAACCCGGGTTTAATGCATGGTTAGTGACTCAAAGACCCAGAGGGTATTATTCTGAATCTTTTTTAGAAACAAGAAATCAACGATATGTAATTGAATATAATCAAAGAGTTATACAACCTATACGCTTTGATCCCAATCTATACATTCAACAAATCAACTATGATTCACATATTCATTATGGATATGAAGTAAACTATCTCTTATATAACTATTTTTTATTTTTTGAGCAGCGATATAGACAGCGATTTTTTGTAACTCGAGGAATAAGGTTTTGATTTGAATACTTTTTAATTGTATTTTTGCGGCATGCAAAAATTTAAGGACCGCTGGGAAATAAAATCAAACTGGCAATTAATCTTTCCAATACTAGGATTAGTAAGTTTAGTATTTTCTTCTTATTTGATAAGTAAAAGAGTTTTACCAGTTATTGAGATTCATCAAACAGACATAGCATATATCGGTTTACTTTCTACAACTACAATTTTTCTATCTGTCCTACTCTTGTTTATTACCTTAAAACTTTTTAATATTCTTGAATCAAAATGGGCAGTTACTTACCGCTGGGAACTTATCGCTATTTTTATTGTATTTGCGATAACCGGATCTACAGCTGCAAGAATTTCGGATCCTGTAATTTCTTTTCTGGGAATTCATAGAGAAACAACAAATGGATGGATATACTGGCCCTTACGTATATTGCTTGTATTCCCAATATACCAAATACTACTTCTTATAGTAGGATGGTTATTTGGGCAATTTAAATTTTTCTGGAATTTTGAAAAGAAAATGCTAAGTAGAATGGGATTATCTCGTCTTTTTATGGATTAAGACACATCTACATCAATAATGTCCTTTGCTTCATCTTTTTTAAATACGTAAGTATACAACCACATTATGGTAAAGGTAGGTATGATATCAAAACCAGGTAACGCCTCCTCTACAAATGTAAAAACTCCGGCAGCTTTACCAACATTTCCTTTATACATTCTGGTCATTAGCCAACCAGCCAAAGGTGCCCAGATTATATCTCCAAATTCGCCAACTCCGGGTATAACGTAAGTTACCATTCCAAGTCCATCAAAAAGTAAACTTAATCCAAGCTTTTTATATTTATCGTTTGCCATATCAAATTGTTTGGGGTGAATATAAAACGAGTAAAGCAAATAGTATTCCAAAAGTTGGCTATCCCAAATCTGCCGTTATCAGTCTTAAAAATTCTGTTCTTGTTTCAATTTTTTCAAACTGTCCTCTAAATCCAGAAGTCGTTGTAACCGAGTTTTGTTTTTGTACACCACGCATCATCATGCACATATGAGCTGCTTCTATCACTACAGCAACTCCTTTTGGTTTTAAGGTGTTATTAATACATTCAAGAATATCATGAGTAAGTCGTTCTTGTACCTGCATTCTTCTAGAAAACACATCGACAATCCTAGGCAGTTTACTTAATCCAACAATATGACCATTAGGAATATAAGCGATATGTGCTTTTCCAAAAAATGGTAACATATGGTGTTCACATAAAGAATATAACTCAATATCCTTAACAATTACCATATCATCATAATCTTCTTTAAACATGGCACTTTTAAGGATTTCTTCGGGATCCTGATGATATCCCTGAGTAAGAAACATCATTGCTTTTGCAGCTCGTTCTGGTGTTTTTTGTATACCTTCTCTCTTAACATCCTCTCCTAAATCGGTGATTATAGATTCGAAATGCTCTCTTACATCATCCGTTACCTTTATATTATACTCTTCAAAATTTTTGTACGGCATATCAATTAATTCTGTATTTCTTTTTTTAATTTGGTTTTAAAGGTAGTATTTAATTTATTAAGCTTAGGGTTGATTACAAATTGACAATAACCCTGACTACTATTTTGATTATAATAATTTTGATGATAGTCTTCTGCATTATAAAAATCACCTAATTCTGTAATTTCGGTCACAATAGGTTGATCAAAAACACTCTGATTTTCAAGATTTATAATAGTTTGCTCGGCTATTAATTTCTGATCTTCATTAAGGTAAAAAATAGCACTTCTATATTGGGTACCACGATCTGCCCCTTGTTGATTCAATGTAGTAGGATCATGAGTGGCAAAAAAGATTTCTAACAGCTCATTATAAGTAATTAAACTTGGATTATATTCTATTTTAATAGCTTCAGCATGACCAGTTCTACCTGTGGTTATTTCTCGATATGCGGGATTTTTTATAGCACCTCCGGTATATCCAGATATCACCTTTTGCACTCCTTCCAAACGTTGAAAAACAGCTTCTGTACACCAAAAACAACCTCCAGCAAAAACAGCAACTTCTATAGTCTCTTCTTTCATAATCATATTTAAAGTAAAAATTAAGAAAACTAAAATACATATATAGCATAAGGACTATATACAATTTAACTTTTCATTAGTAACAATATTAGCACGTATAAACTTAGTATATTATCTTGGGGATTCTGTGGATATTGATTACTTTCACTGCTTGTAATTTGAAAAGTAAATGATCAAAGCAAAAAACATTCATAAATACTATGGTGATTTACACGTTCTTAAGGGTGTAGATTTACATATCAAAAAAGGAGAAATTGTTTCTATCGTTGGGGCTTCTGGAGCAGGAAAAACTACCTTGTTACAGATTTTGGGTACTCTCGATCGACCCCATGAAATAAAAGAAGGTCATTTAACTATTAATGAATCTAACATTGATAAATTTTCTCAAAAGCAACTTTCAAAATTTAGAAATGAACAATTGGGTTTTATCTTTCAATTTCATCAATTATTACCCGAATTTACCGCATTAGAAAATGTATGTATTCCTGCATTCATAAAAAAGACATCTTCTTCTAAAGCCGAAAAAAAAGCTAAAGAATTACTTGATTTTTTAGGGCTTTCTCATCGGTATGACCACAAGCCTAGTGAGCTCTCTGGTGGAGAACAGCAGCGTGTAGCGGTGGCAAGAGCACTAATTAATAACCCTAAAGTAGTTTTTGCCGATGAACCCTCGGGTAATTTGGATAGCGAAGCGGCAGAAAATCTTCATCAATTATTCTTCAAACTTCGGGATGAATTTGGGCAAACTTTTGTGATTGTAACTCACAATCAAGAACTAGCCGACATGGCTGATCGAAAACTGGTTATGGTTGATGGTAAAATAATTAGCTGATGTTTTTGTGAAAAAGCTTAGTAAATCCGACCTTAAAGACTTTTTAGACGAAAAAGCAACCTTCTATGAACAACCAAAATTTATAGAAACTGATCCTGTACAGATCCCCCATCTCTTTTCGAAAAAAGAAGATATCGAAATTTCTGGTTTTCTAACCGCTACAATTTCGTGGGGAATTCGCAAAAGCATTTTAAAAAATGCACATCAACTTATACAACTTTTAGGAAACAGTCCGTATGACTATGTAATGAATCATACAGAGGCGGATCTTGAGGGTTTAGATGGATTTGTTCATAGAACGTTTAATAGTCTAGATCTCGTCTATTTTATTAAAGCTTTACGGCATTTGTATATCGAATATGGAGATATGGAAAGTTTTTATGCTCGGTTTAATAAGGAAAATGATCTTCAGAACGCTATTCACCATTTTAAAAAGGAATTTTTTGCGCTTCCACACCAAACCAGAACCGAAAAACACATAAGTGATCCTCATAAAAATTCGGCCGCAAAGCGAATCAATATGTTTCTTAGGTGGATGATACGAGATGCTAAAGCGGGTGTCGATCTTGGAATTTGGAAAAGCCTGTCCCCTGCTCAACTATCATGTCCACTAGATGTTCATTCGGGCAATGTGGCTCGTAAATTAGGGTTACTTAAACGGAAACAAAATGATGGTAAAGCACTAGCAGAATTAGATAGCAAGCTTAGAGTTTTAGATCAAAATGATCCCGTAAAATATGATTATGCTCTCTTTGGTTTGGGAGTTTTTGAAAAGTTTTGATATTACCCATAAATCAAAAACAACATTCCGATCAAAATGATAATGGGCGAACAAACAAGCAGATACTTTTTGACTTTAGTAAAAGAATAATCCCCCATCGTTATAATAGCAAAGACTAACCCCAAAAATGCTCCTACAATACCCATAAAAATTGGCACCACGAAATATAAGATTTCATCTATACTATGAGGGTGATCATTTCCGAAAAAGGTAACCATAACAAAAGCCATGAGTACACCGACTAAAGCGTATAGCAATAGGCCCACTAATGAAGATTTAAGAATATAATAGAAAGTTTTCATCAAATTGAATATCTTTTAGAATCCTTTAATGCACAACGAATATACAGTTTTAACAATAAACAATAATTTGGTAAAATTCTATAGTATGCAGCAATTACATTCTTACTGTTTCAAAAACTACTTCATCAAGTTTAGACTAATTCTAAAGAATAATAATTCCTTTACATTCGAAACATTGAGGTGATATTTCTTTAATAAACATAAAACATCTTCATAAAGTCATTAGGGTATCTCGTGTGGTAAATTTGTAAAAACAAAAAAAAACACACAACCATGAAAAGTCATCTTATAATTGCTTCTTTACTATCTGTATTGGTTTTAACATCATGTGACCTCGACGATTATTCGGGTCCTATAAAACCAACTGGAAAAATTGAATTAAAAAACCACTCTATTTCACCCGTTTTATTAGAAAAAACTCCTGAATTTTCTGATATAGAAATCTATACTATACTTTCATCTGAAGATACCTATATTCCGGATTTTACATACGGATCAATGGCAGATGGTGCTGGACTTCTAAAAAACAATGACGGAACGTATACTCTAATTAACAATATAGAGGCAGATTATTCTGTAGCTAGAATTACATTAGATGAAACTTTTAAACCCATAAAAGGAGAACACATTCTTAATGCAATAGCAACAGCAAATACTGCACAATGTTCTGGATCTTTAATAACGCCATCAGAACATGGTTTTGGTCCTTTATACCTTTCTGGAGGTGAATGGGGAGGAAATTCTAAAGGGGTTTTTGCTACAGATCCTTATAGAAATGCCACTGAAGCTTCTGCGCCAAGAATGTTACCTGCTTTAGGGCAATGGTCTACAGAGAATGCCGTAGCTCTTGGTATACGAGCTTATGCAGGTAAAACGGTAGTATTTATAGGAGATGACAATAGTAATAACGAAATCCCTTCTGGACAATTAGGAATGTATGTGGGTAGACATGGTGATTTAGAAGGCGGTAAACTTTATGGGTTGAAAGTTACTTCACCGGGTGTTACTTATGAAATGGATATGGAAGAAGGAGTAGAATATAACATGGAATTCGTAGAGCTAAATGAAAGAGATATTGATCTACTTGATGCCGAAGCCAAAGAAAAAGGTGTAATGGGATTCTCTAGGTTAGAAGACATCGATTGGAGAAGAGGACCCAGAAGAAATAATCAAGAGGTCTATTTTGCCGTAACCGGAAGAGATAAACCAGGATTAATAGGAAAAGGTACGCGTTCGGGAAGAATCTATAAAGTAATTCTTAATCCGAGAAACCCACAGGGACCCGGTAAAATTGTTTGTGTTCTTGATGGAGACAAAGAAGGTGGTATAGCCGAAGCTTTTCATAGCCCAGACAATATCTTGGTAACCGAAAACTATGCGTATATCCAGGAAGATCCAAATGGAATTCAGGATTTTAAACCAGCTGCTGCCCATTATTCTAGACTTTATCAATATAATCTTAATACAGGCGAATTAAAAACCGTTTTAGAATGTGATCAGCTTAGAGCAGAAGCTGAAGGTTATGGCCCAGCAAATAGAATCTGGGAAATCACAGGGATGATCGATATTTCTGAAACTATCGGCGTAGATGAAACATTTGTTATGATTACTCAAAACCACGGATGGGAAAGAGCAGATGGCGTTCCGTTTACCGACCCTAAAGCAAATCCAGATCTGGCAAATAGCCGTAAAGAAGGAAGTATGATGTATGTAATAAAAGGTTTAGAACGTTAATATATGATCATTAAGAATTCGTTTAAATATACTAAAGGGGCTTATTTATCAATAAGCCTCTTTGTCGTATTCAGTCTTTTCACTTCTTGTTCTAAAGAGGGTAAGGTTGAAAAAATGCCGTTTAACATGGAGATGAAAGAACAATTCATAGACGATATTACTATGGCAATTGCTTTTTTGGATAGTACCACAATCGATACCACAACTGCAGAAAAAAATTATTTAGAATCCCGAAAGTATTTCAAAAAAATAGAACCTATTTTATCTTCTCTCGATACAGAAAATTATGGTTTTCTAAACCAGCCTAATATTCTCAAAGTCGAGGAAGAAGATTATACAGATATTAAAATAATAAAACCTGGTGGATACCAAGTTCTAGAAGAAGAAATCTTTACAGAACAAATGGATTCTGTCATCGTAAAAAAGCATATAAGTTTAATCTCTAACAGGCTTAAACTAATTAAAGAGAATATAAGTTTTAGTCATATAAAAACGTATCATTTTTTATGGCTGTTTAGAAAATCAATTATTCGAATCGCACTCACCGGAACAACTGGTTTTGATTCTCCAGTGCTAGAAAATTCGTTAGAAGAATCTAAAATAGTATACCAAAGTCTAAAAACATACCTCTCTATTTTTCAAAGTGAATTTAAAGACCAAAAACTTTTTGAAGACTGGAATAAAGAAATAGAAGCATCAATCAAAGATCTAAATGGTGATTTCGACACATTTGATAGATATAACTTCATCAAAACACACACTCACAAGCAATTAGAATTATGGAATCAAGTTGTTAGCGATTGGAACGTAAGCTTTCCGTTTGAATTAGCCATAAAAAACAATGCTACCTCTCTTTTCTCTTCGAATACATTTAACCTCTCCTATTTTTCTGATAGAAATTCGGGAGAAATAACACCAGAAAAAATAGCTCTTGGAAAAAAACTGTTTTATGATACCAAACTATCTTCAGATAAAAAAATAAGCTGTGCTACATGCCATCATCCAGACAAAGCATTTACCGATGGAATGAAAATAAGTACGGGAGTAACGCGCAATGCACCTACGTTACTCTATGCTGCATTACAAAAAGCTTTCTTTTATGATAAAAGAGCTGGTAGTCTCGAGGGGCAGATCATTGCAGTAGTCGAAAACGAAAATGAGTTTCATACGAATTTAGAAACCTTAGAAAATGCAGTTAAAAATGATAGTACTTACATTTCTGGTTTTGCTCTATCCTATTCAAATCAAAAGATCACTAATGTAGAAATCAGAAACGCTATCGCCAGTTATATTAGAAGTTTAGTTCCGTTTAATTCTAAATTTGATCGCAATATCAATGCGTTAGAGAATACATTAACTCAAAGTGAAATTAATGGATTCAATTTATTTCATGGGAAAGCTAAATGCGCTACCTGTCATTTTGCACCTGTATTTAACGGTACTGTTCCTCCTGATTACAAAGAATCTGAAATTGAGCTTATTGGTGTGCCAGAACAAAACGATACGGTAAATGTTACAATAAGCAAAGATTTAGGTAGATACGATGTCTATAAAACTCCCGAAAGAAAACATTTTTTTAAAACCTCTACGGTAAGAAATGTTAATAAAACCGCTCCATATATGCATAATGGAGTATACAAGAATCTTGAAGAAGTTATGGATTTCTATAATCGTGGCGGTGGATCAGGAATAGGGATACAACAAGAATATCAAACGTTACCCTCTGATCCTCTTCATCTTACAGATCAGGAAGTAAAAGATATTGTAGCTTTTTTGAATAGTCTGAGTGATGATACTATTTATGAAGATAAATAATAGTATTATTTAGACTTTTTCAAGATTAAATACCCATTACGTAGTTTAGATTTGAAAAGTATATAATGGGTAGCTAGATTTTTTGAATTTCATTATTCATCATCTGATTACTAAAGTAATTTTTTATATCCGGATCAGTCATAGGTTGTAATGTACCAAATACGATTTCTTTATAGACTTTATTGGTATATGAATTAGGAGACAAAAACCTTGATCCCATTAAATGCCTGATTTTAGTAATGATATCTTCAGAAAAATGGGTAGCAAAATACTTTGACAATGCAGAGGCCTCAAACATGTTTTCTAGAGATCTCTTATTTCCGATCTTAAAGCCTTCGATTGAAATCCCTGCTTGTTCACATAATTGACATGCGGCTTTATACTTAATCATTAACTCTCCTATATTATCTAAAAAACTTTCTGATTCCGACACTATTTTCCCATTCTTCATCTTTCCTTGAGCAAATTCCTTAACCTCCAATAACACGCGAAATGCAGCTCCTAAATACGTACCTGGCATTAATGCCTGAAACCATGATCTTTGATAAATTAATAGTTCGCATCGCTCCTCTTGCGTGCTATCCAATTTAATAACATTAGTACTATGCACATTCAAATTTTCGAATCGCACTGATTTTGTAAAAGATCCACGCATAGCATCTCCAAAAGCAGTATCCTCGAATTTGATTTTATCGGTATCCAAAGGCACAAAAAACACCGCTTTTTCATCTTGAAATATACTAGCAGTAAATACCATATAATCTGCTATCCCAGATAATGACATAAAGGGTGCCTCACCATTAATAGTGTATGAATCTTTTTCTTTTTCGGCCACTATACTTTTATTACCAGAAACATTTTTGAAAGTTCTTACCGATCCGGTATTTGCTATTAAAAGTCGCTCATTTTTAATCTTTTTTAATAACATTTCCCGTACCCAATATTGTTTACTTGTCTTCGAAAAAGGGAAAGAAGCCATTGATGCCAAAACATAGTAATGCATGGACAACGCAACAGACACCGGAATTGAAATTTCACCAATACGATGTAAAACCCTAAAACATTCTTGATACATTGTTTTTACGTCCTTTTCGTAGCAAGGTATAAAAGGTATTTTGGTCGTTTTTAGGTACGAATAAAAGTCCTTATAATTTTTTGTCTTTTCCACTTCACGAAGTTTAGTACAGATATTTTCTAATTCATCATTCTTATGGATTGGCTGATTATTGGTTATGCTAATATTCATTTTTGAGTCCTTTTTTTAATAGAAATATTTCTTCTTTTTAATTTTTAAAGATTTGGCAACCAGAAAATTTGAGCTGCCATAAAGATTCCCATAGCCAAAAGTATAGTGAGTACAAATAGAAGGAACGCCATCATAAACTTCCCTCGATCACCAGCATGGTCCTGAGCAAGGAAATAAAGCTCTAAGAAAAAAAGTGGTAAAAGATAATTAGCCAGGTATAAAAACATATCAAACGGACCCGTAAGATCCTGTGTTGAACCAGGAGCATTGCCATTATTTAAGAAAATCCATAGCCCAAATCCAATTCTAAAGAACCAAACTCCGCTTACCACTATAAAAGTGCGAAGTGCCCAACGACGATGGGCTACAAAATTACGAGTAATCGCTGTTCGTATAGTTATAGCCGCAAAGACTATAATAAGTATCGCATTCCCCGAGATAGCTACCTGGCCATAAAGTCCACCTACAACGGCTTCACGGCTCCAAACCATATAGAGTCCGCCTAGGCTTATGATGATTGCTGTAAAAATATAGGCCCGACCATTTAACCTATGAAACAATGGATAACGATTTCGTAATTTCGGAATCAATTGAAGTGGGCCGCTAAATGTAATAATAAATGCCAGCAGTATATGAAGGAGTACAAAAGCATTACCCATATAATCTCCCTCAATAAACCCATGGATCATTCTCCTGGTCCATTCTGCAAAATTTCCTTGTATGGCAGTACCTCCGTAAAAAAGAGCTATATAATAGGCAAATAACCATTGGCCGGCAACAGCGACCAAAAACCAAAGGGTCGCTGATGTATTCAAGGTCTTATTCGACCATTGTGTTTTACCTTGTAAAGTATCAACGACACTATTTTTTAAATTCATAACTGTTCGTTTTTATTAATGATTGATGATGATTTTTAATTTTAATGGAAAGAATAAGGTGATTAAATCCCATTCTTAATACTCTATATTTTAATTAACTTATAGATGGTTTTACTGACTCTGTGGGAATTACTGTTGAATTAAACCCTTTAACAATTAACCAAATAGATATAACTATAAAATGTACACCATTTTGGAGATAAAAAACAAAGCTTACACTATAATCAAAGATTTGCATCCAGGTCACAATAAAAACAATAGTAACTGCAATAAACGCCCAGGCCGATAGTAACCTTGGAATCAGTTTTACTTTATAGAGCAGATAATAAAATAGTGCAGCTCCAGAACTATACACTATCAAAATCAGAAAATGTGCCCAGTAATATTCTTCAAACTTTAAAAACCCCAACATATTGAAATAAGTAGGGTCTGAAACATTTCCTTGCACAAATTCCTGGCTTAGAGATAATAGAGAAAAGTGAGTGATATTGCTTACCATAATGATCGAAAATTCTATGATCCAAAAAGTAAGATAGAGTAATGCGATATAGTTATTATATTTTTTTAAAAATGGAAATAGGAAAATTGCAATACCCACCCCTACCGTACTCGAAATTATATCGAGAAGGATAGCAATTTTCATTTGTAATGAGTTTTCATGAACAGTGGCTAGAAAGTTCTCAGATTCTACGAGAGAGGTTGATAATCCTCTTAAACTTGTGCCTAGAGCTCCTATAATAAAAACGATGAGAAATAAAACGCCTACAATTCTTCCTGTCTTCTTATTGGTATACATAATATTTGTTTTTGATTGATAATTAATAAAGTAATGATAAATGTCTGTTTATATCAGTTTTTGAGGTGCTTGGAAGGAATTAAACCCTTTAACCATAAGCCATATTGCCAAAAACAATCGGTTAAGCCCCAATGGAACGAGTAGTTTCATTTCTGTACCATGCGTACCTAAGTCAAAAATTGTGAATAGGATTGCTGCTAACATCAATAGGACACCGATACCCCCCCAAACAGATATAAATCGAGGAACTAGCTTTAAAACATATAACACATAATAAAACACAGGAAGCGCAAAGATGGCTACAAGCATATCTAAGTAATGGGTCCACCAACGAGTAGCATAAAGTATAGTGCCTATATCCTCAAAAGAGTTAATCTCTGTTGTCCCGGCTTGTACATATTCTTGACTTAATGCCAATATTGATAACACATTTGTATTATCAATTAAACCCATTGCAAAACCTAAAATACTGAAACCAAGATACCAGAATGCTACCCCTGTATTGAGTTGTTTAAAAATGGGTAATAAAAGAACTGCTACTGCTATAGATATTGAACTACCGATCAGCCCAAGTAGTACCGATGAAATTACTTGTGTGGCGTTTGAGGATACTGTGGTAAGAAAATCTGAGGTAAATATAATAGGGCCTAATAAAAATTGATTAATTAAAATGCCAATTATTAATTGAAGCAAGAATAATACTCCTACAATTCTACCTATTCTTTTGTTTGATACCATAATGTTCGTTTTTTGATTGATGATTATTAATAATGAGTTGATTAGGCTCTTTTAATGTTTAAAACAAATTGATTACGTTTGTTTTTTAATTCATAAAGTTCATTTTTTACATGATGATTACTATTTTAATTAGAAAAATCGATATTTTTTGAATTCCCATTCAATACTACTTTTGACTCTGAGGATGCTTTACATTTCACAGATTCATATGACAATTCAAGCTTTCCTTTGCTATCATCACTAAACTCGAGTTTTAGATCTTTTCCCGAAACCATGCCTATGGTTCTAAAATGCCCATCGGGTAAAACATATAGTTCATCTAGTTCAGGATTAGTGATATGGATTACAATACTATCTACACTCTGCATTCGTTTTGTTTTCTCCAGGATCAATTTTTCTTGTTCTACCTTTACACGTATATAAGGCATCAACGTTCTTGGGGCTTCTACTCTAACTTGAGTCATACTATCTTGCCTAAAAAAGACCTGGATACCATGATGGACCGATATTTTTCTAAACATCGGAATTGTTTTTATTTCAGAAATAAAATCACCACTTTCAACATCTTCAATAGCACCTTTTTCAACATAACTATGTATTGAAAACTGAAAAGCTGAGAAAAAAAAGATAGTCGCACCTAATGCGCCTAATACCATTAGATTACTTTTTTTCATGGTCTAAATTATTTACATATTGGTCAAATGAGTTTTTTACTTCTTCAAATGTTACATTAAGTAATCCCATTTTTTTAAATACATCAGGAAGGATTACTTCCATAAATTCTATTTTCTTAATATCTAACACCTTATTAAAACCGTTTTCTGAAACGAAATATCCTATTCCCCTCTTATTATAAATTACATTCTGTTCTTGCAAATAATTAAAAGCTCGTATTGCAGTATTAGGATTAACTTCAACCATAACAGCAATCTCTCTAACAGAAGGTATTCTTTCTTCTTCGTGCCATCTTTTTGCAAGGATGTTTTCGTAAAAAAAGTCTACAATTTGTAAATAAATAGGTTTACTGTTATTAAAATCCATAGCTACACTTCTTTTTCAACTATTTTAAAGTAGGTGGCCAGGAGCATTGTTGATACAAAAACACCAACGAATAGCAACTTTTCTATTCCCGAAAAATCTTTTGAAGCAAGACTAAAAGCCTCAGAGGCCAATTCTTCTCCAGAAAACACATCATACCCATAATTAAGCATCCCATATAACATCATATTAAAAAATATTAACCCCAAAACAATTAATAAAACAGAGAGTATGGTTTTACCAATTCTATTTTTATTAAACGTAACCGCTCCGTAAAGAAATACGGGTTGTATGAAAAAATAGAATTTAATCGATGTCCAAAAATCTTCAGAGAATACCGGCAGTAGATGAAAATTAGTTTCAGAAAAGATGCTTCCGATAAAAATGGCAAATTGCCCAATCAAAAAACACAGAAAAGAAAACACTATGGTATACAAAATACCGGTTGTGAGCCAGATTGCCGTTATGCGTTCATAGGATGAGACTGGTAGTGATACATATAAATGATTTGAGGTTTTATTATTTATTTCTTTTAAAACAGAAAAAATAAATAATATTCCTGAAATGATATAAAGCTTATTAAATATACTCACAAACTCTCCTGGTGACACTAAATGATCTTTTCGTAAGCTAAATAAAATGACGATGAACATAAGAATACTTACCACAGACAAAGCAGTAATTATAGCTCCTCTTAACAATACGATATCTCTATAGATAAAATTACGTATTCGTCGAATGTTATACTCTTTCATCATGATACACATTTTTTAGTATAGTATTAATTCGATCTGGCTGGTTGATTACGGCATTAAAAAGCAACTCTAGATCAACTTCTGTTTCATCATGATCTTTACGCATTACTACTGCCTTTCCTCCATAAGATGTTTCTGAATAAATAATAGACGCTCTATCCTCTTGTGTAGGTTTGCCAAACCACAGATATTCTGAAATAGTAGAAAGTGGTTGATCAAAAGTTACCTTAGCATTATCTAATATCACAATATGATTTATAAGACTGTGCAAATCCCTAACCTGGTGCGTAGAAATCAGGATACATTTTCCTTGATCTACAGCAGAAGCCATAATCTTTCTAAACTGGCTTTTTGATGGTATATCAAGTCCATTGGTGGGTTCATCCATAAGGAGTAGCTTGGTGTTCGTAGCTATCCCAAATGCAATAAGCACCTTTTTTTTCTGTCCGAACGATAAAGTCGATATCTTTTGATGAACCGAAAGTTTAAATTCTTCTATAAGTTCATAAAACTGATCTCTTGAAAACTCAGGATAAAACGATGAGTTCACTCGCTCATATGTAGAGATTTTGACTGCAGGTAGCTCAAACTCTTCGGGTACCATAAAAATATCCTGCAGGCATTTCACTGATCTTTTTAAAGTGTTCTCATTAAGAATACGACAATAACCAGCTTTGGGGAAGAGTAATCCAGTCATTATCTTCATTAACGTACTTTTACCCTCACCATTCCTCCCAAACAGGCCATATATATTACCCGAAGTAAAATTTAATGAGACATCATTAAGAACTATTTTACTATGAGAATAGTAGAATCTAATATTTTTAACCTGAATCATATCTAGTGTATTAGTTATCTAGTACACTTCAAATGTAAACAACTAAAAGTAATTAAACAAGTCTTTTTTTTATCTACAAGCCAATACCTATTATATCATAGATAATATTTCGGCATTGTTTCCCGTTATAAATCACTAAATACAGTCTTAAACTACACTAAAATGCAGGGTTACGGAAATACCACAAAACATTTACGCTATGTTAATTATTTCGTAATATGTAACTTATTTTTGTTAATTTTATTAAGAATTGTTGGAACCTTCAAATCAATTCTTCAATAGGTATGATATCAGCTGCGATACCCACAAATGAGAATTTCAGACTAGAAGCTCTAAAGTCATTAAAGATTTTAGACACCGAGTATGAAAACGAATTCGACGACATTACTGCGTTGGCTTCCCATTTATGTGGAACTGAGATAGCTTTGATAACTCTAGTTGATGAAAAAAGACAATGGTTTAAATCTAGGTACGGTATAGATGTTTCTGAAACTCACAGGGATTATTCTTTTTGTGCACATGCTATTTTAGAACCCGAAAAACCATTTATTGTTAATGATGCTCGCAAAGACGAACGTTTTTATGATAATCCGTTAACAGAAAAAGACAAAGTGGTAATTTCTTATGCCGGTATACCTCTGGTAGATAAGGACGGATTTGCATTAGGAACTCTTTGTGTAATCGATGGTAAACCAAAAGAGTTCTCAGAACAACAAATAAAATCTCTTAAGGCGCTGGCCAATCAAGTTACTATTCTTTTTGAGCTTAATAAGAAGAACAATGATCTTGAAAAATTTCAGCGTAGGCTTAAAAAAAGAAATGAATCTTTAAAAGAATTTGCAAGAGTTATTTCGCATGATCTTAAAATGCCTCTTGCCAATATTATCTCTACTACCGATTTATTAAAAATTATCCTAGGTGATAAACTAGATAAAGAAAGCCTTGAATATTTCGATTATATTAAAACGTCTTCTTTTTCTATGAGTAATTATATAAGTGACATTCTTGGGCATTATGAGAGTGAAAGCTTACTAAAAAATAAACCCGAAAAGTTTTACTTAAATGATTTTCTGAAAGAAATAGTTACTTTATTAAGTATAAAACCAGATTTCAATATTCACTATCCGGCAAATAATCCTTTGTTAGAATGCAATAAACTGGCGCTGAAACAAATTTTCTTTAATCTTATAGGAAACAGCATTAAATATAATGACAAAGAAGAGATTGTTATATCTATTGAAGCAGACGAGGATGAAAAGTTTTATTATTTCAAAATAACAGATAATGGAATGGGCATTCCAGAGAAGGATATTGATGGCATTTTTGATCTCTTCACTACCGCTAATATGACAGACAGGAGTGGCAATAAAGGTAACGGAATAGGGTTATCAACTGTTAAAAAATTGGTCCAAAAACTCAATGGAACCATTAAAGTAACGTCTAAAGTAAAGGTGAAAACTACTTTTCATTTTAGTATTCAAAAGCCGCAATAAAATCTATTTTGATTTTAGTGTTTTTACACATGCCTCAGCACATTTTTCACCATCAATAGCTGCAGATATAATTCCACCGGCATACCCTGCACCTTCTCCACATGGATACAACCCATTAATTTGTATATGCTCTAGTGTTTTCCAATCTCTGGGAATACGTACGGGTGATGATGTACGTGATTCTGGAGCATGCACTACAGCTTCGTTGGTAAGGTAGCCGCGCATACTTTTATCAAACTCTTTAAAACCATGTTGTAATGTATGATAAATAAACTCTGGAAACACTGTTTTCATATCCACAGAGGTCAAACCTGGTTTATAGGAGGTAACGGGAAGGTCTACAGACGTTTTTCCTTCTACCATATCGACTAATCGTTGTGCAGGAACTTTCTGGGTTTCACCTCCTAAATGCCAAGCTTGTTGCTCAATACTTTTCTGAAAATACATTCCGGATAAAGGCCCATACTTTGCAAATGGCTCAAAATCTTCTAAACGTAGTTCTACAACAATCCCACTATTAGACGTAGGTTGATCTCTTTTAGAAGGAGACCAACCATTTGTAACCACCTCTCCCGGACTCGTCGCACAAGGCGCAATTACTCCACCCGGACACATACAAAAAGAATACATCCCTCTACCATCGATTTGTTTTACAATACTATATGGCGAAGGAGGTAGATATGGGCTCCTAACCTCACATTTATACTGAATCTGATCAATCAACTGCTGAGAATGCTCAACTCTTACTCCCAAAGCAAAAGGTTTTGCTTCGATCTCAATCTTTTTACGATATAAAAGTTCAAAAATATCTCTGGCCGAATGTCCCGTTGCTAAAATTACTTTGTTTGTAGCAATCGTATTTTTATTTTGAAGTGTTACTCCTTTGATTTCAGAATACTTAACCTCTAGATCAACAACACGGGTTTCAAAATGTATCTCTCCCCCTCTTTCAATAATTTTTTCTCGTATCGCAGCAATAATATCTGGTAATTTATTGGTACCAATGTGTGGGTGTGCTTCTACTAAGATCTGATCTGTAGCACCAAAACCCACCAAAAGTTGTAAAATACGTTGTACATCTCCACGCTTTTTAGAGCGTGTATACAATTTCCCATCGCTATATGTTCCTGCTCCACCTTCACCAAAACAATAATTAGAGTCTTCATTTACAATATGGTCGCGATTAATGGCTTTAAGATCTCTTCGACGATTTCTTACGTCTTTTCCACGCTCTAGAACGATCGGTTTACAACCTAACTCAATACAGCGTAGTGCAGCAAATAATCCAGCCGGTCCTGCTCCAATAATCACAACTTCGGGATTATGTGTTACATCGGGATAATCTGGTAATTCTATATGCTCTTTTATAAAATCCTCTTGTACAAATACACGTAGTTTTAGGTTTACTTTAATATTCTTTTGTCTAGCATCGATAGACCTCTTAAGAATCTGAATGTGACTAATTTCATCTTTAGGAATGCCATTTTTTCGTGCAATATCATCCTT
The DNA here is from genome assembly GCF_040786285.1 of Aquimarina penaris. Taxonomy (NCBI): domain Bacteria; kingdom Pseudomonadati; phylum Bacteroidota; class Flavobacteriia; order Flavobacteriales; family Flavobacteriaceae; genus Aquimarina; species Aquimarina penaris. The sequence goes on along the minus strand of NZ_JBFMKQ010000005.1, from coordinate 270,867 downwards.
TAGTTGATCAGGATGCCCCGCAATCTCTGGTGACACTTGTATAGTAAATTCGTGTTGCAATTTTAGGTAGGGTTTCTATTTATAAGGCGAAGATACAACAATCTTTATTTCAAAAGTATGGACTAAAATAACAGAATATAAATAAAGTTTAACCGTTTATTAAGGTAATTGTTTTATATATTTGAATTAAACAAACCTTAAATTTACAATTATGAAAAAGCTTATTTTATTAGCAATTGCAGTAATCGGTTTTACACTAACTGCAAATGCCCAGAAAGTTAAGTTTGGTTTCAAAGGAGGGCTTAATCTAGCCAACGTTGATGTTGAAGTTGCTGGAGTTGACACTGATTCAAGAACAGGATATCATATAGGAGCTGTTCTTCAGCTTGGGCTTGGTGACACCTTTATTCTACAACCAGAACTTTTATATTCTGCTCAGGGAACAAGTGATTTTGATATTGATTACTTAAATATCCCTGTGTTGGCAAAACTTAAATTTGCCAAGATTTTTAGTGTAGAAGCTGGACCTCAATTTGGTTTTGTAGTAAATGATGGCATTAAAGACGCTTTTTTATCGACAGTAGAATCTGAAAGCTTTGATATTAGTGGAGCTGTAGGTGCTGGGGTTGAATTTGGACCCGTATTTGGACAAATACGATATAACTTTGGATTAACAGATGTTGTTGATGGTTTTGATGGAAAAAATACGGCATTCCAGATATCTGTAGGGTATTATATCTTCTAATAAAAAAATAGGATTATTTCCTGAAGGGTGAAAGTTTGACTTTCACCCTTTTTTTGTAGCTATTAAAGCATCAATACAACTTGAATTTACATCCCTTACTAGAGCATACAAGGAAGAGGTTACCTCCTACTTTTTTATTGGCCAAAGCTTTGTTAAAATTAGTCTAGAGAATAAAAAGGTTATGTAGCTTTATAGAGTTATACTATGATAGTAAACCTATTAACGATACGCACTTAATCCTACATGAAATCAATCTGGAAACGAAGAATTGTTCAGACGTTTTTAGCACAAAAACTCACAAAATCCCGGGATATTTCGGATCCTAATTTGGGTGATATTTCGAAACAAATTACAACACTAAAAATTACTGTTTTTTCATTTCTTAAAGATATGTTTTTTATGGTTTTAGGAGTTGTTGCGGCTGCTTTTGGCCTCGAAAGCTTTTTATTGCCTAATCAGTTTATCGACGGTGGAGCAACAGGAATTTCTTTACTCATTTCAGAAGTTTCATCAATACCACTTTATATTCTTATTGTAATCGTAAATACTCCCTTTATAATTCTTGGACTTAAAGTAATCGGCAAACGTTTTGCTATACGAGCCATTATGGCTATATCAGGACTTGCCTTTACTCTTGTCGTAATTGATTTTCCTGAGGTTACACAAGATAAGCTATTAGTTTCTGTATTTGGCGGGTTCTTTTTAGGTGCAGGAATAGGGCTTTCAGTACGCGGAGGAGGCGTATTGGACGGCACAGAGGTATTAGCCATTTTTATGAGTAAAAAATTAGGGAGCACAGTTGGAGATGCTATCACAATAATTAATGTAATAATTTTCTCTGCGGCGGCTTACCTCTTATCTGTTGAGACTGCATTATACTCTATGCTTACCTACCTTTCAGCGTCTAAAACCTTAGATTTTGTGATTGAAGGAATCGAAGAATATACCGGAGTTACTATTATTTCTGAGTCCAATCTAGAAATGGTAGATATGATTACCAATACAATGAGACGCGGAGTAACAATCTATCAAGGAAAGCAAGGTAATGGAGATCAAGGACAAATGAATCAAATCGATATTATATATACTGTGATTACCCGACTTGAAATCAGTAAACTTAATGCTGAAATAGAAAAGATAGATTCTAATGCATTTGTAATCATGCATAGCATTAATGATACACGTGGCGGCATGATCAAAAAAAGACCTATTGAGTATTAAAGATTATTAAATCTAAGAATTTCTTATAAAGTTAGTAGTAGTTTATCTTCTCGACCTTCTTTTATAATTCTTGTTATTACCTCTTGACTTAGGTCTTCTATGATTATTAGTATTCTTACGCGCCGGGCTTTCATTTTGAGTACTAATTGTGGGTTCAAAACCTTCTACAACTTCGCTTGCTAGTTTTTCGCCCAGTAGTTTTTCTATTCCTTTTATATAACTTAATTCGTCCTGACTTACCAAAGAAATTGCTTCTCCGCTTGCTCCTGCTCTACCAGTACGCCCAATTCTATGGACATAATCCTCAGATATATTAGGTAATTCAAAATTTACAACATGTGGTAATAATGGAATATCTAGCCCTCTTGCTGCTATATCTGTAGCTACCAAAACACGAACTGTTCCTTTCTTGAATCCTCCCAGAGCTTTTGTTCTGGCTCCCTGGCTTTTATTACCGTGGATAGCAGCAGCCGTAATACCATTTTTAACCATTTTTTCGCTTAGACGATTTGCACCATGCTTTGTTCTGGTAAAAACCAAGACCTGTTTCCAGTTTCCTTCTGAAATAAGCTTAATAATTAATTCCGTTTTTCTTTTCTGATCTACCTTGTATATTTTTTGATCAATCTTTTCTGCAGTAGTATTTTCTGGTGCGGCTTCAACCCATACCGGATGGTGCAAAATCCCATTAGCTAATTGCTTTATCTCTTTAGAGAACGTAGCAGAAAATAAGAGGTTTTGTCTTTTTGAAGGTAATAGATTTAAAATTTTATTGATATCTCTTTGAAACCCCATATCAAGCATTCGATCAGCCTCATCTAACACCAAGATTTCTACATTGGCCAAAGAAAGTGCCTTTTGATTATGCAAATCTAGTAAACGACCAGGAGTAGCCACCAATATATCTACGCCATGTCTTAACGCTCTGATTTGAGGGTTTTGGTTTACTCCCCCAAATATCACCATCGATCGAAGATCAACAAACTCGCTATAGGCTCTTACATTATCTAATATCTGAGCAGCTAATTCTCTTGTAGGAGTTAATACCAAAGCGCGTACAGGTCTTTTTCTTAATTTTTGTCCCTGAGATAAAATCTGTAATAACGGTAACGTAAACCCCGCTGTTTTACCAGTTCCCGTTTGTGCAGACGCCAGAACATCTTTTCTTTCTAAAATTGGTGGAATAGCTTTTTCTTGAATAAGAGAAGGAGTTGTATATCCTTTTTTCTCGATGGCTTTTAATAGCGCATCAGATAATCCTAATGTATTAAATGACATATAAACTGTTTAAGAAATAACCATTTAATTAGTATGAATGCCATTTCTGTATAATGAGCCAAAGGTACACCTAATTTTTAGGATATCTTATTATACTTGCGTATTGATGTACGAACATTTAAAAATTCATCAATCATAAATCATAAATCGTAAATCTTGTATTATATTTACACGAGAAAGGAATGGATCCAATACTACTATTGGATATAAAATCAAAGTCTCATTAACATATAGGAATGCAATTTAAACACCCAGAATTTCTTTACGCCCTTTTTGCTCTTATCATTCCTATTATAGTTCACCTATTTCAATTACGACGATTTCAGAAAGTAGATTTTACCAATGTACAGTTCTTAAAAGCAGTGACTATACAAACTCGAAAAAGCTCACAGCTTAAAAAATGGCTTACACTCCTTGTTCGTTTACTGGCTCTGGCGTCAATTATTATGGCGTTTACACAACCTTTTCTGGCTTCAGATGAGATTGTGGGCAAAAAAAGCGAAACGGTAATTTATTTAGACAATTCATTTAGCATGCAAGCTAAGGGCTCAAAGGGTCCTTTGTTAAAACGTGCAGTACAAGAGATTCTTAGTGATCTCCCCGAAGATGAAACTATATCACTTTTTACCAACACAGAAACATTTTCTAATGTCTCTAAAAAAGACTTTCAAAACGATTTACTTCAGTTAGAATATAGCTCTAATCAGCTACCTTATACTGCAGCGTATTTAAAAGCTAAGCAATTACTTGGCACATCTTCAGAAACCATTAAACGAATCATTATGGTTTCAGATTTTCAACAAAAAGAAGATGCATTTACATTACCTACAGATTCTAATACCAAAACCAACCTTGTACAACTACAACCTGTAACAAGGCAAAATATAGCTATAGATAGTGTATACCTGCAACGCAATACAAATAATGATTTAATGCTTCAGGTAATAGTGAGTAATACCAGTGCCAATGCAGAAAATATATCTATTGCGCTTCATAATGATGACAAATTGATTGCTAAAACAGCTGTTTCTGTTTCTAAAAACAGTAAATCGACTACAGAGTTTCGTTTAGATGAAAACACAAAGATAAATGGGCGTGTAACCCTAGAAGATCCTGCGATTACTTTTGATAATTCAAGGTACTTTACTATAAATACTCCCGAAAAAATAAAGGTTGTTGCTATAAACGAAGCTAATGATAGTTTTATCAAAAATATTTTTACTCCAGATGAGTTTTTACTAATCAGTAACGCTATTGAAACACTTAATTATAATGACATTAGTAATGCAAATCTGGTTATAATTAATGAAGTGAAACAAATCCCTATATCGTTAACCAATGCTTTAAAACCTTTTACAGATCAAGGTGGTAAAATCTGTTTTATACCGGCTAAAGAAGGTGATTTGACGTCGTATCAACAATTCTTCAATAGTTTTTCTACTTCTGGATTACTTTCAGAGAAAACACAAGAAAAAAAGATCACTACGATACACTTTTCTCATCCTCTATATCGAGGAGTATTTGATAAAAAAGTGGTTAATTTTCAATACCCGAAAGTGAACAGTTATTATCAAACTAATGCTACCAATGTTATATTATCCTTCGAGGATAATAGTCCATTCTTATTTAAGACCCGAAGCATATATGCCTTTACAGCTTCTATAAACAATGAGAATTCAAATTTTAAGAATTCACCCTTAATTGTTCCTACGTTGTACACTATCGGAAAACAAAGCTTACAACATACCGATATATCGTATACTATTGGGCAAACTAATTCGTATGATGTGCCCGTATCTCTTGGGCAAGATGGTATATTATCTTTGATTTCTGATCTGGAGAATATTATTCCGTTACAACAAAGTTTTTCGACAAAAGTGCGTATTACCACAGATGAAGTGCCAACTAAAGCAGGGATTTATAGACTTCAAGATAAAAATAACATTATCCAGCATGTTAGTTATAATTATAGTAGCTCTGAAAGTGATTTACAATACTATAATCTCAATACCACAGATAGCTACGAGGTAAACGATTCTGTTACAGAACTTTTTGACCAAATAAAAGAAGAGACTAGTGTGAATGAACTTTGGAAATGGTTTATTATTTTTGCGCTGATATTCTTACTAATCGAAGTACTACTATTAAAATATCTGAAATGAATTTTTTACTAAAGGCTGCAAGAGTAATTGATCCAAAGTCACCTTTTCATCATAAAACAGTTGATATTTTGGTCGAAAATGGAACTATAACAGATATAAATACTTCAATTACCACCAAAAATGGATGTCAGGAGGTACAATTAGAAAATTTACATGTATCTCGGGGATGGTTTGATAGTAGTGTAAGCTATGGAGAACCAGGATATGAGGAACGAGAAACCATAGTACATGGACTAGAAGTGGCTGCAAAAAGTGGTTTTACCGGTATCGCCTTAAACCCAAATACGTTACCTGTAACCGATACTAGTGCCTCTGTGGGTTTCCTTAAAGGAAAATCGCAAAACAATCCCGTATCACTTTATCCGATAGGAGCATTAACGATAAAATCTGAAGGTGTTGATATCGCAGAGCTATATGATATGCAACAGGCTGGTGCCATAGCTTTTGGAGATTATAAAAAATCAATTCAAAACCCTAATTTGCTTAAGATTGCACTCCTTTATGCTCAGAATTTTGATGGATTAGTGATGTCTTTCCCGCAGGAAAATGACATTGCAGGAAAAGGCATGGTTAATGAAGAAGAACAAAGTACCTTATTGGGTCTGAAAGGAATTCCAGCTCTGGCAGAAGAATTACAAATTGCAAGAGATCTTTTCTTATTAGAATATACTGGCGGAAAATTACATATACCAACAATTTCTACAGCTAAATCTGTAGCACTAATTAAAGAGGCTAAATCCAAAGGGCTACAGGTTAGCTGTAGCGTGAGTGTTCATCATCTAGCGCTCACTGATGCCGAATTAGCGCCATTTGACTCTAATTATAAGGTATTACCCCCATTAAGAACTAAAAAAGATATAAAAGCTTTGCAACAAGGAATCGAAGATGGTAGCATAGATATGGTTACTAGTGATCATCTACCCATGGATATTGAGCATAAAAATGTAGAATTTGATAATGCAAAATACGGTACAACAGGACTAGAAAGTGCATTTGGTATATTAAACAACATTTTTGGGACAGAAAAAGCAATATATATGCTAACCAATGGTGCATTTGTTTTCGGAATAGAAAACAACCCCATCAACATTGGAAATAAGGCTGATTTATCACTATTTAACCCAGAAGGTAATTCTGTTTTTACTAAAGAACATATACTTTCTTCTTCTAAGAATAGTGCTTTTATAGGAAAACAAGTAAAGGGTTCTGCCTATGGTATAGTATCAAATGGAAAAATAGTATTGAAATAAATAATATGTCGACCGAAGCCCGTAACGTTTTTTTTAGCTAATACAACACTTCGGAAAACTCAGTCTGACACCAATAGAAATAAATTATAATACATCAGTCATGCAATCAGATTACGCAAAACAAGGAAAAACGGCAGCTATTGTAGCTTATCTTACAATTATAGGTACCATCATAGCCTTTTTTATGAATCAAGACAGTAAAAACAAATTTGCAAGTTTTCATATCAGGCAAGCATTAGGTATTAACATTTCATTTTACCTTTTAGGCGCGCTAGCGAGTGTTTTTGACTCTTGGGGGATATCTTCAGCATTTTACATCTTTATATTTGTATTATGGGCTTTTGGTATTATAACAGCCATACGAGAAGAGCAAAAAACTGCTCCAATTCTTGGACCTCTTTTTCAGGATTGGTTTAAGTTTATTAAGTAATCCATATCCCCTTTAACAACTCAATTCTAATTACATAGCACTACAATTCATGCAAACAAAAACTTTATCCCTGCATCATATCATCAAAGAACCAACAATTAAGAAAGATAAGACTCCTGTTTTATTCATGTTTCATGGGTATGGTAGTGATGAAAATGATCTTTTTTCGTTTACACCAGAGTTACCCGAAGAACTTTTTATCATCTCTGTACGAGCTCCATACCCAATGCAACCATATGGTAATGCATGGTATGCCATTTATTTTGATGACACACAAGGAAAGTTTAGTGATGATCAGCAAGCCATAGAGTCTCGAGATAAAATAGCGGATTTTATTACTGAAGCTGTAGAAGCTTATAGCTTAGATGGTAACAATGTGACTTTACTAGGGTTTAGTCAGGGCACTATATTAAGTTATTCTGTAGCACTATCTTATCCAGAAAAAGTGAAAAATGTGATCGCATTAAGTGGGTACCTAAACGAAGATATTCTAAAAGACGGATATGAAAAAAATGATTTTTCAAACCTTAATATCTATTGTTCTCATGGTAGTGTAGATCAGGTAATCCCAGTGGATTGGGCGCGCAAAGCACCCGCTAAGCTTGCAGAATTAAATATAGTCACTTCATTAAATGAGTTTCCGGTGGGTCATGGTGTTGCTCCGCAAAATTTTTATCAATTTAAAGAATGGTTGAGTACTTTAATTTAGTCTACCTTATTTAAGTAATCTTTTGTTTAATAAATCTCTTGCAATTTCTTTATAAGATCTTCCTATAGGAAATACTCCACTATCATTAGTTACACTATTATTATCAAAACGTTTTACATGTGTCGTGTTAATGATATAAGAGCGGTGAATACGTATAAAATCATGAGGAGGTAACTTCATCTCAAATTCTGAAATTGGCATAAGACTGATATGAGTTCCTTTTGTTGTTACGATTTTTATATGATTTTTGATGGCCTCAATTTGTAGAATGGTAGAAAAATCAATTTTTAGAAATGCTCTTTCTGATTTAATGAAAATATGATCAAGAGTTTCGGGGTCTTCTGAAACAATTCCTGTTTCTCTTTTTTCTATATGAATTTGGTGATCATTTTTGCTAACCAGTCGTTTTATACGGCTAATAGTTTGAAGAAATCTATTGAGTCCTATTGGTTTTAATAAATAATCAACCACTTCTAACTGAAACCCTTCGATCGCATACTCACGATGGGCAGTGGTAAGTACAGTTAAGGGTTGTCTTTTTAACATTTTCAGCATAGAAAGCCCTGTTATTTTAGGCATTTGTATATCCAAAAATAGTACATCTACTTCTAAATCATCAATTATTAAAAATGCTTCAACAGCACTATGAAAAATACCAACAATTTTAAAATCAGGTACATTTTCTAAATGCTTGGCTATAACTTTTGTAGCCATTTCTTCATCATCAATAATTATACAGTTGATTTTTTTACTCATATGCTTTTGGATAATTTAATTTTCAAATTCACCTCAAACATTTTTCCTCTTTTAATACATAACTCATGTCTTTCGGGGTAGATCAATTCTAATCTTTTTATAATATTTTTCATACCAATACCCGACTTCAAATTATTATCTACTGACACCTCATTATAAGTATTTTTAATCGTAAAACTCAATGTGTTATTTATTATCTCAATTTTTAAATCGATTATAGACTTTCCTTCTTCTTTTGCCGGGCCATGCTTAAAAGCATTTTCTAAAAAAGGTAATAAAATTAAAGGTGAAATATATACATCAAAAGGTATCACAGATTTTTGATATCTGAAATCCAATTTTCGATCATATCTCAAACATTCTAACTCAATAAAATTTTCTAAATTATCAATCTCAGAAGCTACCGAAATCAGTTCAACATCGCTATCATAGAGTAAATAACCTAATATTTCTGAAAGTTTGACAATAGACTCTCCTGCACTTTTATTATTTGATAATACCATCCCATAAATATTATTAAGAGTATTAAACAAAAAATGAGGTTGAACTTGGTTTTTCAGGAACCTTAACTCGGCCTCTATCTTTTCTTGTAATAGGGTCTGATTACGTTGACGTTCTTGCAAAAAATTCTGAAAAAACTTTATACCCAGTACCAAAGAAGTAATATATATTAATTCTACACCTTTATAAATAAAGCTTGCGTGGTCTGTGTAATAATGTCCCGTTTTACCCAAAATTGTTGGATAAATCATCTCATAGTATAACAATAATAACATCCACCCAAAAACACCTGTCGTTACCATAGCGGTTAATATAAACTCAAGATATCGCCTTTTATACAGGTATCGGGGCATTAAAAAATAGGCAATAAAATAAGCACAGCCCATTTTAATAGGAAGAACCAATAACTCATGGCTAATACATTGCCAAAGTGTTCTATCGTACACGGTAAAATAATTGGTCAACACATACAAAATACTCCAAGTACTCCAGTATAAAAGATGCCTACTGATACGTTCTAGTGTCCAGGTGTCATATGTCTTTAACCAATTCATACTACTATATTACGACTAAATATGATCTAGAACGTTAAAGAGTCTAATTTTCATGACCAAGGTTTAAAAATAAAGGACGAATTACCAATACCAGGGCAAACAAACATTAAAATACGAATCCACGTAATTCATCCTTAATTATATAGTTACAGAGTTATCTGCATTTGGGATCATATCCCTTGTCCTCTTTCCAAAAATGGTATCATCTCTTGCTATACATTTATAGGAAATAATAAAATTTATTCATCATGAAAAAGTATTTAACCTTAGTGCTAATAGTAGTATTAAACACTGTAAGTTTTGCTAGCGACGACTTTAAAAATATAGTACTGGTTTCTTCTGAAAATAAAACTATACTACTCGAATATTTTGGTTTTGAAGATATCCAAACCACTATAACGATTAAAGACCGATCCAATGCAATTATGTTTAATCAAACCGAAAAAAGCCCGAACCAGTTACAGCAAGAATTCTCCTTAGATAGACTAAACGGAGATAGATTTAAAGTACATATTGAAAATAAATACAAGAGTATAGAAGTTACCTATAAATTTGATAAACAGAGAGCAATTGTTCAAGGAAAACCCATTGAAATTTTTAAACCTATTTTTATTAAAAAAGAAAAAGAAGTATTGCTCTATCTCCTAAATTCGTTAGAAAAGAAAGTGATCATTGATGTTGTAGATGAACAAGGAAATACTTTAATACCAAAAATAATATCAACTAAATTGGTGGTTAAAAAATTATTTGATTTTTCGTCCTTCAAATCGAAGGCCAGAATACGTGTTAGAAATGGTAAGTATTTTATTCAAGAATTTACTTTTTAAAGAGTTTAGCTCTGTCTTGAATATCTGTTAAAGATCTCCTTCATTTAAAGAAAATGTTTAAAAATCAATATATTTTAATGCTTATCAATCCCTACCATAAAAACTCAGATCGCACAGAATGGTTATAGAATTTAAAAAAAACAGAATATATGAACCTCGTTTTTTACAAGTAATAAATTATCACAAAATACTCATAATTAATATTTTACAATTGAATTTATGTGATTTTTAAATTATATTTAAGGAGTTTAACATCAACATAAATACTAAAACATGAAAAGATTCAATTCATTATTAGCACTCATCCTTTTGTTGAGTGTTTTTTTTGTTTCTTGTGAGCAGCAAGAAAACGAAACAACCGTAAATCGAGAAGTATCCGACGAAGTCCTAACTGCACTTAAAGCTTCTGGATTTAACGTTACAGATCAACCACCAATTCATTACAAAGAGGGCTACCTAGTAGAGGGTGATATTTATCTTTCTCTCGATAAGATCATGAGCCCAAGTAAAAAAGGTGATGGTATTACCATTTCTGAAAAACAATACAGTACTAATAATTTAGTAGTCACAAATGGTAGTAGAAATATAACTGTATTTGCACGAGAAGGAGGAAGAGGGGGATTTGATGCTATCACTTCTGCAGCCGTAGATATGGCTATTGACCGTTACAATGCAGAAAATCTTGAAATCACCTTTGAAAGAACAAATAGTGTACGAAATGCCGACATCGTAATATCGAGACTAAACTTTCTTTTAGAGTTTGTAGGTGTTCTAGGTTCTGCAGGCTTTCCTACAGACGATGGAGATCCTTTTGATGACATTTCATTAAGTGGTGTTCTTAACGCTAACTTTGGTCTTTCTACAGAAGGTATTGCCACAATTGTTGCCCATGAGATGGGACACTGTATTGGTTTTAGGCATACAGATTTTTTTGATAGAAGTATCTCTTGTGGTGGTGACCCCGTTAATGAAGGTGAAGGTGATATCGGCGCTAATCTGATCCCAGGAACCCCAGAAGGAGCAACTCTCGAAGACGCGTCCTGGATGTTATCCTGTACAGATGGAAGTGATAGACCTTTTAACGAAGACGATGCAACAGCTTTGGATTTCTTATATTAAAATTAATTAGATCCATAAAAAAACCTCACAGCGTAAAGCACTGTGAGGTTTTTTGATATCATATATGTATTTAAACCATTATCTTATCGGACTATACTCCTCAAATATTGGTATTCCGTTTTCTTCGAGTATTTTGTTTATAAACCTCATCACATCGGTTCTGGTTTTTCTAAAAACAACAATAAATAGGTTTATAAAATCAACAGGAATAAAAGTTAATAATCCTCTATCCGTTTCTTCTGCATTGACTCTTGTTGCAAAATATTTAATAAAAGCATTATCACTTTCGGTATCAGCAAATTTCTTTTTTGCATCTTCAATGCCAGGCATAGAAAAAGGGATACCTATAATATCTTCTTCGATTTCATTCATCATAAAGTGATCTAATGTCCTATTCTTTAACTCCAAAATATTTTGCGGAGTATTAATAATCGGATTAGGATATGTATACTTCCAGTACTTACAAGTAGCTACATACACTATTGGATTCATGGTGATGGCCACCATGTAGATATTGGTAAAAAGATACTTTAGTCTGGCTTTAAGCATTGTTTTTAGAATTAAGCTTTTCGGAAAAAATGATCCACCTCTTTCTTCTTTAATTATACCAATACCCAATCGAATATACAAGTCTTTTTTATACTCCGGATTTTTACAATACATGAAATATGACATCCCTATATCTTTTCCATTTTTCATCATTATGTGCATATCCATACTATCATACTTTGTAAATAGCTTTCTAAAATGAGCAATAGAAACCTCATCACTAATAGCAGCTTTAAATAGATTATATAGTCTATTTTCTAACGGAGAATTTTCTTCGATCTTAACAATCTTGTGATATTCAAATTTTGTCATTGATTCATGTTTTATTTTGGGACGTAAACACTTAAATAGTATAGAAACTTCCTACAATATTTTGATACAAAATTAGTAGTTTAAACCATTCACGAAAACGATTTTAAGAATTTAACAATATACTAATAAGTAGATGATTTTTACTTATTAATCAACTGTATTACAGTTGTTTAAAATTTATTTTGATAGTTAAAATACGGTTTATACGTACTAATTTTGATGCATTTGCAAGTGTTTTAAAACATGCCTTTTTTAGACTAAAAAAGAGAGGAAGAATGCCCTTTTTCTTATTAATATTATGTTAAAAATAAAAATAGGGTTAAACAATTATTATAATAATAAAAAAGACTATCACAAGATGTGATTTCATTAAAGTACTAGTATAAATTTTATAAAAAAATAAACCCAAATTATGTAATGAAATGTACAAGTACTTTATTGGTCACAATAAAAACATTGACATATTTGGTACTTTTATATTGTTTTTTGAAGGGTATTTCGTTGTGAAAAATTTAAAATCAGATAAGAAATTATCTATATTTATCATTTAATCCTATACCTTGAAGAATCATAGGGGTTATTTTTTCTAAACGAGAAAGACGAGTAGCTTCTCGTTTTGCAGTAGTGATATACTCTATATATTCTTTTTGTTTGAAAGGGGTTAATTGCTCAAAAGATTCTTGAAGCTTATCATTAGACATTAATGCAGTCTTTAATTCTGAAGGGATGTCTACCGTTTTTGACTTCTCAGGTTTGATTTCTTTACCTTCCTTTTGATTTTCAATAGCTTCATTTACATATTGAAGTATCAAACCCTGATCAATATCATCCTCTGATGTAAATCGCCATTGTCTCAATCCTTTAGTTTTTCCTTCTTGCGCATTGATCAACTTGTTTTGTTTGTCTTTCAGAAAAACTCCTTGATAAAACCAAATCCCAACATAGGATTTAAAAGCACCCATTCCTATTACATTCTTATTACCTAAAGTGTACACCGGTATACCCCATTTTATGGTTTCTTCCATTTCGGTAGAGCGCATAATAGATCGTAAGGTTTCAAGTTCTCTTTTCCACTCGGTTTTTTTAGCGATAAACTCTTCTACGGATTTGTTTTTTTCCATAGCGTTAAATTACAAAGAAATATCCAGTTTCTTTGCTTCAGCAGAATTCCAATCTAAAGTAATTTTCAATGTCTTTTCTGTTTCATTCCAATCAAAAGAGACAGACTCCTCACCTATTGTCACAGATTTTGGTTTTGCCTCAATATTATGAACCAAAAGAGTAATTTGTCGAGTACTTGCCGCATATTGCTCTCCTTTTTCTGCAGATACATGAATAGAAAGCTTAGTTGATGACGTTGTACTATTAAATTTCAGTAGTTCATACTTCCCTTTTTCAAAAGCATTAGGTGTTTTACCATCATCATCATATAACTTTCCTGAGCTCGTCTTTACTGCAGAATCATGATAATAATGTACTATCAAATCTTTGGTTGAATAAGCATCTGTAGTTTGCACAGGGGCCACCATCGGAATAAAAGAACCTGCTTTTACAAATACAGGCACATGCTCTTTTACAACGTCTACCGTTTTAAAAATACCTCCTTCATATTTTTCACCACTAAAGAAATCATACCAGTTAGTTCCCTTTGGAAAAGGAATATCCATCGAGGCAATTCCGGGTTTTACCACAGGTGATACCAAGAAGTTATCTCCCCATAAATAAGCAAAACTCATCTCATAAAGCTCTTTATTACCCATATCTTCAAAGAATAATGGGCGCATTAATGGCACTCCTGTTTGATTATTGTCAAAAGCAATGGTATAATTATAAGGCAGTAGACTGTATCGTAGTTCGATACTCTTTTTTGCTAATGCTTTTGTATTTGCATCATGAAAAACGGGTTCTGGAGCAATGTGTTCTTGTGCATGCGGTCTAAATATTGGTTGAAACACACCGTATTGCAACCAACGGTTGTATAATTCTGGATCAAAAGTCTCACCTCCTGCAAATCCACCAAGGTCAGAATGCATATAGCCCATTCCCTGCATTCCCATTTGTAATGCAATTTCGGTTTGTGGTTGTAATCCTCCCCAACTTCTGCTTACATCACCAGACCATGGAATCATACCAAAACGCTGTGAGCCAGAATATCCTGCTCGCATTAAGATAAATGGTCTTTGATCGGGGAAATCTTTCTGATATCCTTCTTGTACTAAACGCGCCCAATCATGCCCATAAATATTATGAACCTCGTCTGCACTTCCAGTAGCATGTTGTAAATCTGATGGATGCACTTCGGGTTCACCCAAATCTCCCCACCATCCTGCTACTCCGTACTCTTTGGTGTATTGTTTATATATATTCCAGAACCAATCTTTTCCTTTAGGATCGTATATATCAATGATTCCGGTATTTCCGAAATAAAAATCATATTTAAATGGGTTACCAACAGAGTCTTTTCCTAAAACACCTTTTTCAACAGCTTCATCCCATTTTTTAGAGGTTGTTAGTACAAAAGGTTCTGTAATAAGTATCGTTTTTACTCCTTTTTCTGCAAAATCATTAATCATTTGTTTTGGTGTTGGGAAAGAGTCACTTAAAAACTCCAGGTTCCCCATATGTCCTTTAATATCCTTACCAAACCAATAAATATCTAAAATAACAGCATCAAGAGGAATGCTATCCTGAGCAAATTTTTCTATAGTTTCTCTGGTCTCTTTTTCTGAATGATAACCAAATCGACTAGCAAAATTTCCAAATGCCCAACGAGGTGGCAATGGTTGTTTACCAGTAAGATCTGTATATTCGTTCATTACATCTTTCCAATCATCACCAGCAATTACCTGATAGGTTTTTCTCCCGTTAATCGTTTCATAGGCCAGTGTGTTATCCTTTTTGCTATCAATATCTAAAAAACCAATTGGGGCATTATCAAAATGAACTGCATATACTTTAGAAGAAAGTATCAATGGCATGGTAAAGTTCATTAGCTCAGAGTGCGTTTCGTATCCATAATGAGCTCTATTATACAACTCAAGCTTCTTTCCTCTTCTATTCATTCCGACTACCCTTGCTCCTGCTCCGTAGATAACTTCAGTTTTATCAAGGTTGAAATCAAGAATTTCGGTTGAATCGGTCTTTTGATATCCTTTCTTCTCTGAAATCAGTTCTTTCCCTTTATATGAATATGATATATGAAAAGGTTCTTTAACAATATGTACAGCAATCCCAGAAGTGGTATACGTTAACACACTATCATTTTCTCTAATATCACCTTCGATATTAGGTTTTAATATAACTGCATGAGATTCAGGATTAAAAGCTTCTCCTTCAGGAATAAAAGAAGTCTCTATAATTTTATCAGAATATGGTTTGATAATGTATCTACCATCTTGTTTATACACCTCTATATAAGTCCCTTTATCTTTAAAACCCTGGTATGGTCCTTCGTATTTCTTTTTACAGGAAACACTAAAAGTGACAATTGTAATGCATAAAAAAAAGGAAAGGAATTTGGTATTCATATTGTGATATGTTTAGCTTTTGATTCAAAAGAAATCAAATATAACTGAATCCTCTTAGAATCAAAGTATAGCAATACGTTCAGCAATAAAATTATTGAATTTTCAACAAAAATCAATCTATACAAGAAGAATCACAAAATATTACTACAACGTTATAGTATAGCTTTAGGAGTAGTTTCTACTTCATATTTTTTCAAAACCAAACAAAAAAGCTGCCCATATGGGCAGCTTTTTGTGTTTAATGAGATCTTTATGTATTAATTTCTAGGGTATAGAAACGATTTTTCGACTTCAAAATCCACTACTCCATCCTCTCTTACTTCATAAGTAATAAAAAGTTCTCCCCAATATACTCCATCTGTAAAATCAGCAATAATCCATCTATGGTTTAACAAACGTACCTTATTTATTGCCATATTCCCTTCCATCCCAACAAAAGGAATAATAGGATTATCTGCACCTGCTTTGTTCTGGGCAATAATCTGATCGCTAATAGTTAATGCCAATTTGTTGGGTTCATACCCCATTTCCTCAAAATAACTTGCAGCATCCTCATTACTCTCTAAAGAAAAATAGGTAAGATCCATATTGATGTCTATAAGAGAGTCTATAGCAGCATTTTTAGAAGTTTCTTGCTCTTTTAATCTTTCTTTTAGGTTCTCTATTTTAGCATCGTAGGATTCTTTGGCTTTTTTTGCATTCATAAACTGAAAAAGCACGAACAATGCCGTAAAAATAAATAAGTATAAAAAAATCTTATTCTTCATATTCTAAATGGTTATTTTTAAATTATCGTAAGCTATAAAAACATTCTCAGGAAGCTCTTTCTCCACTTCAGCATGAAACCCAAGCATATGACTAATATGGGTAAGATAAGCTCTTTCTGGCTGTATTTCTTCTATAAATTCTAAAGCTTCTTCTAAATTGAAATGCGAATGATGTGGTTCAATTCGTAATGCATTCACAACCAATACTTTTACGCCATTCAATTTTGATTTCTCTTTTTCTTCAATCGTTTTAACATCGGTTAAATAAGCAAAATCCTTAAATCTAAAGCCAAAAACCTGTAATCGGTTATGCATCGTATTTATAGGGATAACATTTAAATTACCAAGGGTAAAGGATTCATTTGTTAATTCATTTTCTAATACACTAGGTGCACCCGGGTATTTATTTTCTGAAGCAAAAATATAATCAAATCTCGTTTTTAGTGCCTTTAACACTCTTGTATGTGCATAGATAGGAATATCACCTTGTCTAAAAAAGAAAGGTCGTATATCATCTAATCCCATGGTATGATCTGCATGCTCATGAGTAAAGACAATACCGTCTATTCTTGAAACATTATTGGATAGCATTTGTTGCCTAAAATCTGGACCACAATCCACAACATAGGTATATTCATCCCAGGATACTAAAACCGAAACACGAAGTCTTTTGTCTCTAAAATCATCACTATGACAAACCGGATGGTCACTACCAATAATAGGAATCCCTTGTGATGTACCTGTACCGAGAAATATTACTTCCATAATTAATTAACTATAGCAAATGTAATTATATTTTTTTGGCAAAAAATATATAGATCTCTTAATTCTTACCGGTAGTAATTATAAACTATAGAAATTTGCATAAGGGCTTTTTTAATAATTATGGTATTAGTACCTTTACATTAAACAAAAAAAGCCCTTTTTACTATGCCTATCACGATAATGGGAGATAAAGAATTTGAATCTGTCCCTTCGATTAAGAGTAAAGCATTACGTATAAATTTGAACCAAAATATCTATGGTACTTTTGCCGAGATTGGTGCTGGTCAGGAAACCGTTCGAAATTTCTTTAGAGCAGGTGGAGCTTCTGGTACAATTGCTAAAGCCATGAGTGCCTATGATAAAGACTTTAGTGATGCTATCTATGGAATAGAAAATGACAAACGATATGTTACCGAAGCCCGGTTAAAAAAAATGCTGAAGCATGAAGTAAGTCTTATCGAACAAAGAATTACTAGAGAAAAACATCCTAATAAGTTATTTTTTAGTTATGCTAACACAGTAGCTACCATTGACTTTGCAAAAAAGTACAAAGGTCATGGTTGGGTTGGTATTCGTTATCAAACTGTACCTAATGAAGAGTATAACGAGATTACTCTCCATATACGTTTTCATGAAAACGATGCCAGATTACAACAAATGACGTTAGGAGTGTTAGGTGTAAATCTAATATACGGTGCCTACTATAAATACGATAATCCAAAAAAATTGCTTCGATACCTGTATGACCATTTGGATAAAGACCAGATAGAAATTGATACTATCAATTTTTCTGGCCCAAGGTTTACAAAGGTTGATAATCGTTTGATGAGTTTACAACTTGTTAAAAATGATATGACCGAAGCCGTAATGTTTGGCCCTGATGGCAATAATATACTACCTGCTGCAATTTTATATAAGAAAAATATTCTTGCCTTAAGAGGTAGTTTTAGACCGGTTACTAAGGTAAATATTGATATTTATAAAAAATCTCTTAATATATTTTTAAACGAAAACAAAGTTAAAAAGGATAAGACCGTAGTGATTTTTGAGATCACTTTATCTAACCTAAGAGCCGAAGGAGAGATTGATGAAGCTGATTTTATGGCTAGAGCAAGATTACTATGTTCATTAGGTCATACGGTAATGATTTCAAATTTTAAAGAATATTACAAAGTTGTAGAATATTTCTCTAACTATACTAAGGAACGAATGGCTTTAGCCATGGGTGTAAATAATTTGATCGATATTTTTGATGAAAAGTACTATAGACATCTAAGTGGTGGTATTCTTGAAGCTTTTGGTAAATTATTCTTTAAGGATCTAAAAGTATACTTGTATCCATTAAAAAATCATCAAACTGGTGAATTAACAGGTAGTGATAACCTGAAGGTGCATCCAAGAATGAAAGAACTCTATAAATTCTTTAAGTATAATGGTAAATTAGTAGATATTACGGATTATGATCCAACGATCATGGATATTTTCTCCAGAGAAGTACTTCAAAAGATTCAAGAAGGAGAATCGGGATGGGAAGACCAATTACCAGAACTAATACCAGAAATGATTAAAGAAAATAACTTTTTCGGATACAAAGCTGCCGAAACAATAAAATAAAAATTATATAAAAAACAAAAAGGCACCATTATAAAGAAACGTAATGGTGCCTTTTTTTAATTCCTAACTTTTATAATATTTGTGCTGCGTGTTCTTTAGTTTTAACCTTTAGGATAACTTCTGAAATAATTCCATTTTCATCGATAACAAATGTGGTACGATGAATTCCATCAAACTCTCTACCCATAAACTTTTTAGGACCCCAAACTCCAAAAGCATTTATTACTTCTTTAGATTCATCTGCTAATAAAGGATAAGGTAGTTCAAATTTATTTTTAAAATTTTGTTGTCGTTTCGCACTATCAGCACTTACTCCCAAAATCTCATACCCTTGCGCCTGAAAAGTCTGATAGTTATCTCTTAGATTGCATGCCTCTACAGTACAACCGGGAGTACTGGCTTTTGGATAGAAAAAAACAACGAGCTTTTTTCCTTTATAATCATTAAGAGTTATGGTATTTCCTTCTTGGTCTAAGGCCGAAAAATTAGGAGCCTTATCCCCTTCTTTTAATGTTGTCATTCTTAGTCGATTTATGAAAAATTAATTCTGTTTAAAGTTTTCAATCAAATGTAAAACAAAATTAAAGATCATGTGTTACTTTTATTAAAAATTTAGCGATTAATCATATCTGGATAAGGTTGAATATTTTTTACTTTAGCATAAAACAATTTAGGTAGCATGACCAAACAAGAAAAAGTTGAATTCACTATAAGTACACTTCAAGAATTATATCCCAAAATACCTATCCCATTAGATCACAAAGACCCATATACCTTATTAATTGCGGTGTTAATGAGTGCTCAAAGTACAGATGTTAGAGTAAACCAGATTACTCCACTCCTATTTGACAGAGCAGATAACCCATATGCTATGATCAAATTATCGGTAGAAGAAATTAGGGAAATTATAAAACCAGTAGGGCTAAGCCCAATGAAATCAAAAGGAATTCATGGCCTTTCACATATTTTGATAGACAAACACAATGGTGAGGTTCCCCAAAGTTTTGAAGACCTAGAGGCTTTGCCTGCAGTTGGACATAAAACAGCCAGTGTTGTTATGTCTCAGGCATTTGGAGTTCCTGCATTTCCTGTTGATACACATATTCATCGTTTAATGTATCGTTGGGGTTTTAGTAGTGGAAAAAATGTTACTCAAACGGAAAAAGATGCAAAGCGTTTGTTTCCGAAAGAATTATGGAATGACTTACATCTACAAATTATATGGTACGGTAGAGAATATTCTCCTGCTCGAGGTTGGGATTTAGATAAAGATGTTATCACTAAAACGATCGGAAGAAAAACAGTTTTAGACGAATACCAAAAAATAAAAAGACCTATTAAAAAATAGGCCTTGTTTAAGTTTAGTTTAAAATCGTTTCAAATTTTAGATTGTTGTATTCTACAACGTTTAACGATTTTGAATAGCTGAGAAGAAAATCTATAGTACTTCTTCTTGGAACTAAATGTTGTTTTTCTTCTTTTTCAGAAGACTTAAAGTAAAATTTTGCCATATTCTAATAATCTTAAATTAGGGTTATTTAAAATTAAAACGACAAATATTACACTTTATTATATAAAAAGGTTATTAATTTGTTAAAACTATATTATTTTTCTCTATTACTTTTCTCAAGTTGATTAACGCATATCGCATTCTACCTAAAGCCGTATTAATACTAACACCGGTTTTATCAGATATTTCTTTAAAACTCATATCCTTATACATACGCATTACCAATACTTCCTTTTGATCTTCTGGTAGTTCCTGAATTAAAGAACGCAAGTCTTCTTCAACCTGGTCTTTAATTATTCTCTTTTCAGCATTAAGATTTCCATCACTAATTACAGAGAAAATACTAAACTCACCATTATCTTCAAACTTTGGCATACGATTCCCTTTTCTAAAGTGATCAATAACCAAATTATGAGCAATACGCATCACCCAAGGAAGAAATTTTCCTTCTTCATTATACTTTCCATTTTTTAGAGTACGAATAACTTTTATAAAAGTATCCTGAAAAATATCTTCAGATACGTCTCTATCAAAAACTTTTGAATAAATAAAACTGTAAATACGTTGCTTGTGACGTTCGATTAGAACAGATAAGGCACCTTCGTTACCTTTGATGTAGTCATTAACCAGAACTGCGTCTGTTAGGGTGTAATCCTTCATACGTTTACTTATTTTAGTACCAACAAGCTTGGGGCTCGGGCTATGTTAAACTTAAAAAGTAAAAGTATTCCTTATAGGCAGTTTCTTTAAATTTGGTTTATTAATGCGGCTAAGATAATAACAATCATTTAAAAACAAAGAATTTTCTGTTAATTTTTTTAACTAAACTTTCATTATCAATAGGTTATAATACTTATTTGGTAATCATTATCTTTGCGCTCTTACCGCGTATTTACTATGATTCAAGACATTACTAGCATAAATCCAAAACACAATATAATTATTAAAGGTGCTAAACTTCACAACCTGAAAGATTTAGATGCCGTTATCCCAAGAAATAAATTAGTTGTAATCACCGGTTTATCCGGTTCTGGTAAATCAAGCCTGGCTTTTGATACCCTATATGCAGAGGGACAACGAAGGTATGTAGAGAGTTTATCATCGTATGCAAGACAGTTTTTAGGGCGCTTAAACAAGCCTAAAGTAGATTACATCAAAGGTATTGCCCCGGCAATAGCCATAGAACAAAAAGTAAACTCCACAAATCCAAGATCTACTGTAGGTACAACTACAGAGATATATGACTATTTAAAGTTACTTTTTGCAAGAATTGGTAAAACCTACTCTCCTGTTTCCGGGAATCAAGTTAAAAAAGATAGAGTTACCGATGTAATAGAATATGTAAAGACATTTGAAGAAGGTGAAAAACTATTACTACTGGCCCCTATTCATATCGAAGAAGGTCGTACTCTCGAAGGAAAACTTAATGTATTACAACAACAAGGATTTGCGAGAATTAAAGTAAATGATGCGATAAGTAGAATTGAAGAAGCCACAACAGAAGAGAATGATGATGTGTTTCTGGTAGTAGACAGAATTGTAAAAAGAGATGAAGAAGATTTTTATAATCGCCTGGCTGATGCTATTGATTCTGCATTTTTTGAAGGAAAAGGAACTTGTTTTATTGAAACCTTAAGTGATGGACAACTTAGACAGTTTAGTAATAAATTTGAATTAGATGGGATAAGCTTCCTGGAACCCAATGTGCATTTGTTTAGCTTTAATAATCCTTATGGAGCCTGCCCAAAGTGCGAAGGATATGGTGATGTAATAGGTATTGATGAAGATTTGGTGGTTCCGAATACGGCATTAAGTGTGTTTGAAGGCGCAATATTCCCCTGGCGAGGTGATAGTATGGGTTGGTATAAAGATCAATTGGTAAATAATGCCTATAAATTTGATTTTCCAATTCACAAGCCCTATTTCGAGTTATCTGAAGAAGATAAAGAGTTACTCTGGACAGGAAACAAATACTTTGAAGGAATCAATAGCTTTTTTACAGAACTCGAATCCAAAGCGTATAAGATCCAAAATCGTGTCATGCTTTCTCGCTATCGCGGAAAAACAAAATGTACTACCTGTAAAGGAAAACGATTACGACAAGAAGCAAATTATGTAAAAATTAGTGAAGCTACACTTACCGACCTTGTAGAGAAACCTCTAAATGAATTGGATGATTTCTTTAAAAATATTACTCTAAATGAATATGATGCAACTATCGCCAAACGGCTTTTAAAAGAAATCAATACTCGATTAGAATTTTTGCAAAATGTGGGGTTAGAATATTTAACGCTTAATCGTAAATCAAATACACTTTCTGGAGGAGAATCACAACGAATCAATCTTGCTACCTCTCTAGGAAGTAGTCTTGTAGGTTCTATGTATATTCTTGATGAACCAAGCATTGGCTTGCATCCCAAAGACACCGAGAAACTGATTAAAGTCTTACAATCACTTCGTGATCTGGGTAATACGGTAATTGTAGTAGAGCACGACGAAGATATTATGAAAGCTGCCGATGAGATAATTGATATAGGCCCCGAAGCCGGTACCTATGGTGGTCATGTAGTTGCAACTGGTAACTTTGATGAAATTTTAAAAGCCGATTCTCTTACAGCAAAATACCTTAATGGGCAGCTAGAAATTGAAGTCCCTGAAACCAGAAGAACTTCAAAATACTATCTAGAAGTGATTGGTGCTCGAGAAAACAACCTAAAAAATGTAGATGTAAAAGTTCCCTTAGGAGTTTTTACGGCAATCACAGGGGTGTCTGGTAGTGGTAAAAGTACCTTGGTAAAAAAGATCATCTACCCTTCTGTTCTAAAAGAATTAGGGGGATATGGCGAAAAGGCAGGCGAATTTACAGAGCTTAAAGGTAATTATAGCAATATCAAACATGTAGAGTTTGTGGATCAAAATCCAATTGGACGCTCTTCTAGATCAAACCCCGTAACCTATATTAAAGCCTATGATGATATTCGTAATCTTTTTGCAAGTCAAAAATTATCGAATATCCGCAACTATAAATCAAAACACTTCTCCTTTAATGTAGATGGTGGCCGATGCGAAACTTGTAAAGGTGAAGGCGAGGTTACTATAGAAATGCAGTTTATGGCCGATGTGCATCTAGAATGTGAAACCTGTGGCGGAAAACGATTTAAAAAAGATGTGCTAGAAGTAACTTTTCATGATAAAAGTATCCATGATATCCTTACCATGACCATCGATAATGCTATTGATTTCTTTACAGCGCATAATCAGACCAAGATTCAAAGAAAATTACAACCCTTGCAAGATGTTGGTTTAGGATATGTGCAATTGGGTCAAAGCTCTTCTACCCTTTCTGGTGGTGAGGCCCAGCGAATTAAACTCGCATCCTTCCTTGTAAAAGGAAACACCAAGGATAAAGCTCTTTTTATCTTTGATGAACCTACAACCGGACTTCATTTTCATGATATCAAAAAACTCCTGAAATCATTTAATGAATTATTAAACAAAGGGCATTCTATACTTGTCATAGAACATAACCTCGACCTGGTAAAATGTGCCGATTATGTTATTGACCTTGGACTAGAAGGTGGTAAAAATGGTGGAAATATAATTGCTCAAGGCACTCCCGAAGAAATGATAAAGATCAAAGATTCATATACAGGACAATATTTGAAAGAAAAGCTTTAGAAAACCTTCTTGCAAGGTGATGCAATCAATTCTACAATTAAAAAAGTTCCTTCTAAAACATTAACACTATTCTAATATTTCAAAATGTAATGTATTCCCTATCGTTTCGGCTAAGTATGTGTAATATTTTAAACCAATAACAATGTCACTTACCACAGATTTAAAGAATCGAGCCGCGCAATCAGCTTCAAAATACTCAGAAACTACTCATACAATAATGAACAACGGCATACAAGCCGTTCGTGATGCCAAACTTGTTCCTAATGCTCTAAAATCAGGAGATTATATTCCAGAAATATCGCTTCCAAATGCCGCTAATAAGAACATATCTGTTCAGGAATTACTACTAGAGAAAAAAGTAGTGCTCTCCTTTTATCGAGGCGGATGGTGCCCTTATTGCAATTTAGAGTTAAAAGCATTACAACAGGCCCTACAAGAATTCGAAAAACTAGGGGCTACCTTAGTTGCCATTAGTCCCGAAACTCCAGATAATTCTTTAACCACTTCAGAAAAAAACAACTTAAGTTTCGAAGTACTATCGGATATCGACAATACGATAGCCAAAACATTTAATCTAGCCTTTACCCTACCCGATGATTTGATCCATATATATCATGGATTCGGAATAGATCTAGAAATTAGTAACGGTAATATCAACCAACAACTTCCTATTGCGGCTACCTATGTTATTGATCAAAATGGTAAGATCATTTATGATTTCATCAAAGAAGATTACAAGGAAAGAGCAGATCCTCAAGAAATAATTAACTTTCTGAAGAACAGATAACTACATCTTGTTTTTTATAGCTTAAAAATTTTTGGCACGCCATTTGAAATACTACTAGACAAATAGCGGAAGCCGAAAAGCTAATGAGTAGGCATAAACCCGAAAAACATTTAAGTTATGAAAAAAGCATTACTTTTTATTGCAGCTTTGTTACTAGTAGGAACAACTGCACAAGCGACCGATCACAAACACTCGGATCACCAGGATAGGGTTACAAACCGCTATCTTAATTCACAACCAATTGTCTTTGTAAGGGGAGGTGTAAAATTCTTTGTATACCCAGAAGGAACCATAGATTTTAAAGTCCTTAAAAGAGGGGTTAGACCTAGACATACCGATTGGAACAATAATCGACATAGTACACCGGGATCTTATGGATATTACAACAGACCTTACTATAATCATAGAGGTATTAAATATGATTACTATGGAAGACTTAAAAAAGTGGGTCTTAATTATATAAGTTATGACCGATATGATCGAGTACGAAGAATTGGTAGTGTATACCTAAGATATAACAGAAGAGGTTTAGTATCCCAGATAGGTGGATTACATATCTACTATAACAGATACAGTAGAATCAAATTCGTAGAAGGAGATGTTCATTATACAGGTTGTGGTTATTGTGGTATCGATGGGTGTACTGCCACTCATGATCCATATTTTAACCAAAATTGGAGACCAAAATATATGCACCATAATAATGATGACAATCATTACTACAAAAATAGAAAAAGAAAGAAAAAATATCATAATGACAATGATGACGACGATGATGATGATTAAAATTTAGATTAGTTGTTGGTTAGTTGTTAAAATCCCGTTACCAGAAACACATGGTAACGGGATTTTATATTTTATTTAGAGTGTTTGGGCGTGCTATTCGTTGTATCTTTTTATTTGATCGTGCCCTTCGACAGGCTCAGGGTGTGATCAAATAAAAAGGATAAGCCTGTCCTGAGCTGTCACGCTGAGCTTACCGAAGTGTTGTAGAAGGGTTGCTATCTCTAATGCAAGTTCATGATAGATCACATTTAAAATCTTGTTAACCTTGCTTTCAGAAGAGAACGTTTATTCTATATTTATTACTTCACAATCAAAATCAAGCATACCCATATGAAATTCTACAGCAGTATTGTTCTACTTTTCGTTTTCTCAATCGCATCATTAACAGCTCAAAATATGGAGTTCGAAGATTATGATCCCCCTTCTACTCTAGTCGTTCCGGGAACCGAGGTTAAGAAAGCCAAATTTCCGTTTATCGATGTGCATAATCACCAATTTAGAATGCCTACACAAAATTTGCAAGAGGTGGTTACAGAGATGGATAAACTTAACATGGCAGTGATGGTCAATCTTTCGGGAAGAGGTCGAGGATCAGATGAACATCTAACTAAATCCTTAGACAATGTAAAAACTAATCACCCCAACCGTTTTATAGTTTTCACTAATATTCGCTTAACCGGAATTGATGAACCTGGCTGGACAAAAAAAACAGTAGCTCAAATAGAAAAAGATGTTGCACTGGGGGCTAACGGTCTTAAAATATACAAAAGCCAAGGGATGGATAATAAAGATAGTAAAGGCAATCGCATTAAGATTGATGATCCCCGTATTGCTCCCGTTTGGGAAAAATGTGGAGAGCTTGGTATCCCTGTATTGATTCATTCTGCCGATCCAAAATCATTTTGGGATCCTCATGACAATAAAAATGAACGTTGGTTAGAATTAAAATTAAAATCACGTAGAAAAAGAGATGCTAAAGTCACTGGTTCCTGGGAAAC
Source organism: Aquimarina penaris (assembly GCF_040786285.1). Lineage (NCBI taxonomy): Bacteria > Pseudomonadati > Bacteroidota > Flavobacteriia > Flavobacteriales > Flavobacteriaceae > Aquimarina > Aquimarina penaris. Next base: position 244,022 of record NZ_JBFMKQ010000005.1, on the reverse strand, counting down.
CATTATACAAGAACAACATAACATCTTCAAAAAACATAAGAATACGAAGTTTATTAATGCGCATTTGGGTTGGTATGGTAATAATTTAGCAAAACTATCCGAGTTGATGGATCAAATACCCAATATGTATACCGAAATCGGAGCAGTAATTGCAGAACTTGGTCGACAGCCCCGCAATGCCAAAGCTTTTTTAACCAAATATCAAGACCGGGTAATGTTTGGTAAAGACTCCTGGAACCCCAAAGAATACTATACTTACTTTAGAGTACTAGAATCTGCTGATGAGTATTTCCCCTATTACAAACGCTATCATGCATTCTGGAAAATGTATGGATTAGATCTTGATGATGAAGTTTTAAAGAAACTATACTACAAAAATGCCCTCAAAGTAATTCCTAATATTGATAAGAGTTTGTTTCCGAAGTAAAAAGCTAACCTTTTAATTTTTTCCTATAATAAAAGAAAACTAAAAACAGGAGTATCAAAACACAAGTTAAAGCGATCCAATAGATGTAGATACCAATTGGCTGATCTATATCGATAGGATCAACATTACCCAACAAATAAAAACTCCCCCAATAAAAGGGAGTTACCTGATCAAAACTGGCTGTTTTCAAGAAGTCTAATTTAGCTTTCTGAAGTGCTTTAGCTTTATTCATGCCATTGGCTAAATTGATATAAAAGTTCTCGATAAGTACGGGGGCGCTTTTATCAGAAACTTCCCAACTACTTAATAACAAACTTTTTGTACCTGCATACTGAAATGCATTGCCCAGACTCATAATACCTTCTCCTTTGGCAATTGTTCCCGTTCCTGTATTACAAGCGCTTAATACTGCCAATTCTGCAGGGATATCTAATGCAAAAAGTTCATGACTATAGAGTAGATTATCTTCTATAGTATCTTTGCTTTTTGTAAAATATAGCTTAGAGTTTTGTGGATTTTCATGGTCTACATCTCCATGCAATGCCAAATGAAGAATACTATATTGATTTACATTTTGTTTAAAGTTAGCTTCTATAGCTTCTGATCCATAAAAATATTGACCATCAACAATATTAGAAATAGATTTGATTTCTTTTCGGGTCCCGGGCAGATCATCTCCTGCACCCCTTAGTGTAGCCAAACTCATGGTTTTCGAATTTGCAAGTTGTGGGTTATCCGAAAATGAAAACGCGAGACACTCCCTACGAATTTCTGAAGATTTGGATGTTTTTTGCAACGGGTTAAACAATAGATTTGCAGAATTGGCATACGAAATCGCATAATCACGTAATAGGTATGACATATTTCTAGCTTCATCTTCATTGTTTTGAGTAAGTAAAAGGTCAAAATTAAGGTGCCATAACGGACCATCAGGGATAATGATAAGCTCATCCCCTATTAATTCATCTTTTATAGGTGCAATAAGCTCATTGTATAAGGTATACGCACTATTTTGATATTTGTTTATGTTATTTGAAATAATGGCATTACGTAGTTTCTCGATATTACTTTCTAGGGTATTGGTGGTCGCTAGTTCTTTTATTGAAAAGCCATTCTTTGATATAATGAAAGCATGTGTAGTATTATCTGTAGCAAAGAGTTCTATCAAAGTCGAATTTTCTTCGAGGTTTTCCTGTACTTCCTCTATAGATACAATGCTATTTTGATGTTTAAGCCGATAATATCCCTGATATTGTTCTCGCAAAACTGAAGCTAAAGAATCATGCTTTCTATTAACTCTGAATAATTCATCTTTATACCTTGTTCTATTAGCTATACTCAAGCTGTCCGAATTGGTTGATTCAATTAGTTTTGATTTATAATAAGATTGATCGGCTTTTATTTTATCTTCCAAACTAATGATATCAGAAGGAATATCAAGATGTTTTTTGATTTCTTCTTTTAATATAAATTCTTTGAGAATATGCGTTTTCTTCTTTTCAAGGTAATAAAAAGCCTTCTTTGCAGATGCTTCGTAACCTTCTTCTAAGGCCAACAACAATGCTGTTTCTATTGCATTTTCGTAGACTTCTGAGACTAACTCTGAAAACGCTACCTTATCTTCATATGTAAGAATATTGTGCCGATTTTCATCAATAAGTTTATCTAAGCTAATATAAGTGGATAAGGCTATTTTAAGGTGGTTAAGATCTTTATTAGCCAGATACAATTTTTTAAGTACAATTGCTTTATCCAAAAATGAAGCAATCTCAACACTCATATTCATATAATCAATAGGCTCTGAGTTTTTACTTACCGATTCCTTATCATGAGATAAATTATTATATTTTAATGCACTCTGATAGTACTCGAGAGCTTTAAGAAGGTCTCCGCTTTCCTCGTATATCTTACCCATAAAATTATTACATTTTGCAAGATCAGGATGCCTTTTATTATTATGTATTTCTGAATAGTGTACTTTTGATTTTTCTAGATAATATAATGCCGATTGAAATTCTTTTTTTTTACGATAAGATTCTCCAAACCCTAAGTAAATGAGACCAAGATCCTTGTGGTTTTTTGAAGACCGCTTTTTAGCAATAACGAGGGCCTTATTAAGGTAAGAAATGGCTTCATCATGTAGTTTTAAGCAATTTAAAGTAACCGCAATATTTGCATAACAAAGCAATAAACCAGGATGATCGGTAAGTTCGTTCTGTATCCAAATCTTTTCAGCCTTTAGCAGATATACCAATGCTGTTTGATACTCATTCTTGTTCAAATAAATCGTACTGATATTGTTATAATTATTTGTCAAATCAAAAATATTATTTCCTGTTGAATGTTTCAACAAGTCAGAAGCTTTGTTTAAATATTCTAATGCCAGGTTGTATTGTCCTTTATTTTTATAAGTAATCCCAATACTATTGTAACTATTTAGAACCTTAGGATGGTCTTCTGAAAACACTTCTAGATTTATTTTCTGGCCTTTTTTGAAGCTTTCTAATCCTGCATTATAATTTCCCTTATCACTATGTATTACACCAATGTTATGGTATATAGCCGCAATTCGAACTTTACTTTTATAAGAATCTTTATCATCCGATTTGAGAATGATTTCTAAAGCTGTATTGTATAGTTGTAAAGCCGTGTTATAATTCTCATTTTTTTCATGAATCGCACCAGTATTGATATATATCCTCGCTATTTCGGGATGATCATCCCCGTAGATAACAACAGCTTCAGACAACGCCTTTTCCATATATTGCAAAGAGACTGTGTAATTTCCCAGAACATAATAACTGCGGGCTAAAAACACCAATATTTCTATCAATATAGGATTAGGATTCTGGGCAGATGATATCGACCTTTGTACCTGTAGTGCATCCTTAAAATACACGATAGCATCATGAAAAGAACCTTTAATCAGAAAACATTGTCCTTTGTTAAAGTAAGCCTTAGACACATATATTGAAGGTATTTTAATTTTTTCTTCACTTATCTGTAACGCATGATCTGCGGCTTTTAAAGATTCATCATAATTCAAATTCAATCTATGGTTTTCAGAAATTTTATTATAACAACTAGCAACCCTTACCCAAGTATTAGCTTTTTTATAGAGAGGTAATGCTTTTTTAAAAAACACTATAGATTCCTCATATTTTCTATGGGTTAGAAGTGAATCTGCCTTTTTATAATATTTCGAAGGTACTATAGTATCATTTGGAGTTTGTGAAAAAACTCCTCCGGTCAGAAAAAATAAACCTACCCAAAGAAATAATACTTTTTTTGTCATGATCAAGGAAATGTTATTTTACTTTTTTCTATAATACACAAAAGCCAAAGCAAGAACGATTAAAACAAAGGCTAAAACAATCCAATATATATTGATTGGTAAAGGTTTGTTTATATCTATTGGGTCTGTATTACCCAATAGGTAAAAACTCCCCCAATAAAACGGAGCTACCTGATCAAAACTGGCTGTTTTTAAAAAATCTAATTTAGCTTTCTGAAGCGCTTTAGCTTTATTCATACCATTGGCTATATTGGTATAAAAGTTCTCGATAAGCGCAGGAGCACTTTTATCAGAAACCTCCCAACCACTTAACAACAAACTTTTTGTACCCGCATATTGAAATGCATTCCCCAAACTCATAATACCTTCTCCTTTGGCAATTGTGCCCGTTCCTGTATTACATGCGCTTAACACCGCCAATTCTGCAGGGATATCCAAGGCAAAAAGTTCATGACTATAGAGTAAATTATCTTCTGTGCTATCCTTGCTTTTTGTAAAATATAACTTAGAGTTTTGTGGGTTTTTATGATCTACATCTCCATGCAATGCCAAATGAAGAATACTATAATTATTTACATTTTGTTTAAAATTAGCTTCTCCAGCTTCAGATCCATAGAAATACTGACCGTTTACAATAGTAGAGATAGCTTTAATCTCTTTTCGGGTACCTGGCAGATCATCTCCTGTATCTCTTAGGGTTGCCAAACTCATATTTTTTGTAGTAGTAAGTTGGGTACTATCAGAAAATGAGAAAGCGAGGCATTCGTTACGGATTTTTGACGTTTTAGATGTTCTTTCTAATGAATTGAAAAGTAGATTGGCAGAATTCGCATAAGAAATCGCATAATCGCGCAACAGGTAAGACATATTTCTAGCTTCTGCTTCATTGTTTTGAGTAAGCAATAATTCAAAATTAAGATGCCATAATGGTCCATCTGGGATAATAATAAGCTCATCTCCTATTAATTTATCTTTTATAGGCGCAATAAGTTCGTTGTATATACTATAAGAATACTGTCTATAATCACTTATATTCTTTAAGGTTATTGATTGATTGAGGTCTCCTACCTTTATAGCCAATTCTGGAGTAGCAAGCTCTTTAACAGCTATTGTGTTCTTAGAAATTGTAAAGGCATATGTAATACGATCACTAGTAAAAAACTCCAATACGGTAGTTTTGTTATCTAATTTTTCTTGAATTTCTGAAACAGATATAATTTCATTCTTATGCTTGAGTTGATAATATTTTGGATAGTTCTTCTCTAATAAAGTTATAAGTGAATCTTTTTTCCTGTTGATATCAAATAATTTGTTTTCGTACTTGGCAATCTTTGCGGTGTCAAACTCTTTTTCAGCACGTTCTCTGGTTATTTTAGATTGGTAAAAAGAAGAATTAAGTTTTAGCTCTTTTTCAAATCTTGTTAATTCAACTGGTAATCCTGCAAAATCTTTTGCATTAAGATCATTTAGTATCTCTTTTAGAGTATTGGCTTTGCTTTTTTCTGCATAGTAGGTGGCTTGTTCCAAAAACTGTTGCTCTCCTGTTTCATTATAATAAAGCAATTGAACTTTAATAGCCTCTGTATACATCTCTTTTGCCATTTTTGCATAGGTCACTCTGTCCTTATAATTATTCAAAGATTGCCTAACAGTAGCAATTAGGGTATCTATATTTTTGTAGGTAGTTACACTTAGAGCTAGAGTATCTATACTAGTGTTTTGAATATATTTTTTTGTAAGACATTTGGCCTTTCCTTTTAGTGTTTCTAATAATATATTAGAGTCTAAATATACCGCTTGAATACTATTCTTTATAGTATTAGTTTTAGAACTATTTGAAGAATTTACTTTCTCTGCTCTAAGGTAATACGCTAAAGAAGTATCTATTTCTTCTTGCTCGAAATACAATTCACCAATATGATTAAACATCATAGCGACTTTTGGGTGTTGATATCCCAAAAGCTCTGTATACAAATCAAGAGCCTTTTGATAATATTCTAAAGATAAAGTGAAATCTCCCTTTTTTTGGTAAGCAATTCCTATTTTTTCATAAGATGAAATCGCAGCGCCATGATCTTCTCCAAAACTTGTTTTTTCGATTTCAAGAGCAGATTTTAGATGATGTATTGCATTAGAGAATTCTTTTAATTCTATAAAAATGTCCCCTTTATAAGTATACACCTCTGCCATAAAGGGATGGTTTTTCCCTAACTTATTTTCATAAATTATTTTCGCTTTTTCTATGTACTCTAAAGCTTTACTGTATTCTCCTTTTTCAGCTAATAAATTTCCATACACTGTATAACTTAAAGCTAGCTTTGGATGGCCCTGAAATTCCTTTTCCCTTATTTCAAGAGACTTTTTTCCATACTCCAGAGCAGTATTCAAATTACCCAGTTTATTATAAAGTCCAGAAATAGTGTTATATACACCACTAAGATATAAGTAATCTCTTTCCTTTTTTGTATTAAGAATGGCTAATGCTTTTTGGCAGTATTCTAATCCTTTATTATAATCCCCGAGTTGCCTAGTCATAATAGCAAGGTTATTATATGATGCCACGTTTCGAATGTAATTCTTCCCCTTGGTACCAATATTTACATCTAGTGCCTTCTTGAAATACTCTATAGTTTTATCTAACGCATCTGTTCTATAGTATACTATTGCTAAATTATGATAACTTTTTGCAAAATCTGAATGTACTCCTTTGTACAGTGTTTTTCTTATCTCGAGAGCCCTAAGATAATTTGCAAGTGCCTTGTCGTATACAGCAGTCTGCTCGTAACATTTACCTATATTATCATATGCTTCTGCTTCTTCACTATTTCCTTGTATAAGATACCCATTACTAATTTCTAGAACCTTTTTAGCACTAGTCATTGATGCTTCATAATCTGAATTTTTCCATTGATTTCCCGAAATCTTGTTATAACAGCTCGCAACTTTTTCCCAAGACTCAGTTCTTTCATAGTGAGATAATGCCTTTTTAAAAAATGCTATCGATTCACTATACTTCCTCTTTTTTAAGAGCAATTCAGCTTTACCATAATATTCTGAAGCTACCAAGGTGTCTTTGGATGTCTGTGATGAAATAGAGGCAATAAAGAATAACAAGATTACCAATAGTAATGTTACTTTTTTAGTCATAGTTGGTTTTAATAAAGTGAGTTGGTAAAAACTAAATTTATAATACGCTATTCTTTAAGTCTTATCTCTTTGTTTTGGTCGTTGGGTAAGAATAGGAATTTTTTGGCAGCTTTTTTATCGCCAAGATCTAAATAGATCAATCCCTGATACCATAGGGCAACCTTTGCTTTTTTACCAGAAGGATGTTTAGAAAGTGTTTCTAAGGTTTTTAAAGCATAACTAACATTTCCTGCTTTGTATTCTGACAATCCTTTTATTAATAGGGCATCTTCATAATATAATGTAGTAGAAATAAAAGGTTCAAGAATAGTGATTGCATCTTTAAACTTTTCTTCTTCGTACGCATCAAAGGCATTTATAATAACTTGTTGTAATGAGTCTCGATTTGTGGTTCTCATCATGCGGTAATCTAAGCCTATTTTTTTATCCCATGATGCTTGAGTAATCGTAGCTAAGTTTTGTTGTTTTGTATTGCTCGAATAACGCCAACCAAAAAAGATCAGCACAATACTTGCAGCAATTCCTGCAATCCATTTCCAATATGGAGTAATTATTTTGGCGTCTTTTTCATCATTCACGATCACTCTCCATTTTTCTACACGTGCTTTTTCTGAATTCGAAATATATTTTTTTTCCACCAGATCCATACTTTCTTTATATGCATCTAATTTTCTGGCAAAATCAGGTTCGACATCTATTCGGGCTTCAAACACAAGTAATTCATCCTCAGAAAGCTCAAGATTAAAAAACCTTTCAATATATACGATATCTTTATCTATACTACTCACGTTTCTAATTTTTTCTGATTTTTCAGCTGTACCATAACTTCATACACTTTTAGGATCAATCTTTTTTTACAATTATACTTGGCTTGTACCAATGCCTGGTAATTGTTATACCCAAACTCTTCTTGTAAATCCTTTAATTGTCGATCATTATCCAATTCATTTTCTATAAGTGCCCTGCACTTTGAAGATAACAATTTGAGAGCTTCTGCCAATGTTTGATGTTTTAATAATTCTTCACCTTCATTAGCTATAACCTCTTCTATAGTATTAGATTGCACATCTATCTCCTTTGTATATAAAAACTCGGGCGATTCTTCAATAGACATCATATTATTCGCTTTATTTCTTTTTTGCATCAACCAGGCATTTTTGCACATCATATAAATATACCCTATACTATTATGAGGGGGTTCTTCCTGATTAATAACAAAACGTTCCCAAAATTTTTGCATTGATATGATAAAAACCTCTTGAGAATCATTCTTAGACTTGGTAAGCGAAAGTAATTTAGATTTTAATTTCTGAAACGTATGGTCAAAAAAGGTAGTAAACGGAAGTTCATTTCCTTTCTGTGCACATTCTACAATATATGTTATATCAGTACTATCCACGGGTAAAAAACAGACAAAAGAGTATCCTCTTTTTTTGGGGTTTAAAAATGAAATGCCAAAATACAACAAAAAGTTAAAAACAAGCTCAGGATCTTCAATTTTCGATAGGTCACGAATACCTTTTCTAAGTTTTTAAAGTACGATATCATAAGATCAATGATAAAATATGTTGTTATGTATTTCTTGTTTTGCATCAACTAATAAACAACCAACTAATCCATCAATACCACACAGTTATGAGGAAACAAGTATTTACTTTTTTGGCATTTATTACTACTTTAAATTACTTCGATTCAACATTTTATACTGCATCTAAAACAAGAAAGGGTATTGTCTCATCAATAATGGTTTTGATAATTATTGGCATTCTAACCCAAATGCAAGAATACCATTATGCATATATAATTTTTACGTTACTTTCTACGTGTATTTACTGGATTGGTTATGTAGGCCTTCATAAACCAACGGGTACAAATGAATTCAAAAGTTCGAGCAAAAAGAAAATTCAGAAAAAAACAGGGTTCTATACCTATTATAAAATCAACCAGTATATCATTACTAATGAAAAATATTTATCCCCAAATATGAGCCTAAATAGTATCGCTTCATATTTCAACATGAGCAAGAATTATATTTCTCAACTTATAAATACACATGCAGAAAAAAGCTTTAACGACTATATCAATGAATTAAGAGTTGAGGCTTCACAAAAAATGCTCTTAGACGAACAGTATGATCATTATACTATAGAATCTATTGGATTAGAATGTGGATTTACCTCAAAATCCAATTTCTATACAGCCTTCAAAAAAATTACTGGGCAAACTCCAAATCAATATAAAAAGCTAGAAAAATAAGTTCTGGATCTTCAACTATCTACAGATCCAGAACTTTAGTTTGGAGATTAGATACTATACTTGCCCGATTAAATATAAAAACAAACAAAATTTCATAATACAGATCAAAAATTCAATCCAATGAAAAATAAATTATACTATCTTCTAGGCATACACTTGCTATTTTCTTCTGTTTTACTATCACAAACTACTACTTATGGTGACAATGCCGGTACGCAAGGTGCACAAAGTAGTTTCTTTGGTTATGAAGCTGGAACAGTAAATACAGCAAGCGACAATACCTTTATTGGTACATTTTCTGGAAAAAGCAATACTACAGGTTTTAAAAATGTTTTTGTTGGTACCTCTGCCGGAAAAACAAACACAACAGGACAAGACAATGTTTTTGTAGGAAGAAGTTCTGGGTTTTCTAATCAAACCGGTAGACGCAATGTATTTCTAGGGCGTAGTACAGGATATTCAAATTTTTCTGCCTCGAATAATGTTTTTATCGGTTATTCTACAGGATTATCTAATACCGTAGGAACAGAAAACACCTTTGTGGGTACTGAATCAGGAGTTAAAAACAGAAATGGAAATTGGAATGTATTTTTAGGATCGCAAGCCGGAAGAAATAGCAATACTGGTTCTCATAATGTATTTCTAGGGGTTCAATCTGGTTTTACCAATACTACAGGGTATAATAATGTGTTTGTGGGTAGAGATGCTGGTTTCTACCATGAGACTGGTGGCCTAAACACTTTTTTAGGTAGTGGCTCTGGTAAAAACACCAAAAATGGGAGTAGTAATGTATACTTAGGAGCCAATACGGGTCTAAACAATATAAGCGGTACAGCTAATGTTTTTATCGGATCTCATGCAGGATATAATGAACTTGGAAGCAATAAATTGTACATCGAAAATTCGACAACAGATACCCCATTGATTTACGGGGATTTTGGAGCCAATAAAGTAGGAATTAACACAAAGGAGATTCCATCGACAAGTACTTTTGCTGTAAAAGGAAATTCAACTTTTGACGGAAATATAAAGGCGAATATCGGAGTTTTCGATTCTAGTACTTTGGGAAATAATGGATGGATTCCTGTCTCTATAGGTCGTGAGTATAAAACTGATAGAAGAACTTTTGAGTTTGTTGTTGATCCTACCGATACAGGTTCTGGATATACTGCATTTGCAATAACAGATCAATCAGAAAACTTAAGACATGATTTTGTTTCTAGGAATACAGATACCTGGATAGATCTAGATGACCACAAAGGAACTCATTTCTTTAAAGTAGCTCGTGGAGAATATGAGCCCGGTAAATTTGCAACATACATACATATGCCAAGGCCAGAATCTAGAATTATTATCGGACAGTATGGAAGATATTTAGAGGACGAAGGATATAAATTGATTGTAAATAATGGTGCAGCTTTAGTAAATGGTGATTTAATCGCAAATGGAAATGTAGGCATTGGTACAAACGACCCCGGAGCATATAAACTAGCGGTAAACGGTAAAGTACATGCAAAAGAAGTAACGGTTGACCTTGTAGGCTGGCCAGATTATGTTTTTGGAGAAAATTACACCCTACCTACCCTATCTCAAGTTGAACAACATATTAAAGAAAAAGGTCATTTGGTGAACATCCCATCAGCAAAAGAAGTTGAAAAAAACGGAGTTCAATTAGGAGAGATGAATAAAAAACTTTTGGAAAAAATAGAAGAGCTTACCCTCTACACTATCGCTCAACAGAAACAATTAAAAGAACAAGAAGCAAGACTTAAAAAACTTGAAGTTTTATTAAACAAGAACTAAAACGAAAATAAAAATTTAAAACTATACGCTCCCGACTTCAGACATCTGACCTCGAGCTAAATAATACAAAGAATGAACAAATTAGCATTGCCCATTGCCATTTTGGCCCTTATCGCATCTGTAGGATCATTTTTCTTCCTGCAATCTTCATCAGACTTAGTGTATGTAGATGTCAATAAGCTATTAGAAGGCTATAAAAGAACTGCCATTGTCAAAGCAGAATTTGATGAAAAGGCTAAAACCATGAAATCTAATGTAGATAGTCTAGTTGCGAACTGGCAGGATGAGCTTAAGACGTATGAAAAAGAACGTAGCTCGATGTCTAAAAAAGAGGTAGAACTCAAACAAGAGTTATTGGCTAATAAACAACAACAGATCAATAATTACCAGCAAGCGGTACAAAAACAATTGGTCGAAGAGGATAAAAAGATCACCCAAACGGTGATTAATGATATTAATGATTTTGTAAAAGAGTATGGTAAAACTAAAGGATACAAAGTGATCTTTGGGGCTACCGGTAATGGTACGATTATGTATGGAGAAGAATCTTCTGATCTCACCGATCAGGTATTAGAAGAACTTAATGCAGAATTTGAAGGGAAATAATTCATCAACCTGTCATTCCGGCCCTTCGACTATTGCTCAGGCTAAACTAAAGGCCGGAATCCAGAATTCTATGTTCATGAATGAATCATCCAAGATTTGTAATAAAGATGTATCGAGAACTAATGGTAACAATAAGTAAACATTGAAACGAAACAAAATAAACAAAATAACAATAATTCCCCCTTCGAAGGGGGTTGGGGGGATGTTAAGAGTTGTCGTAACATTAATCGGACTATTGCTCATGACTGCTTGCTCTACCAAAACTTTTGACACCTCAGAGAAATTGATGAGTTACATACAGCAACCAGAGAATGAGTATGTGCATACTAAAACGGTGAATGGAGTAGATTTTTCAATACTCTATAAGCCTACCGATCTGTTAGTGGATCAAGAATTAACAGATGAGGTAGAGGCATCTAAAGTAGATAGTCTGCGAAATAAATATGGTAAGTATATGTATTTCACCCTATCGATGTCTAAAAACAATCAGGAGTTATTGAGTAATGTAGCAGGTAACAAACAACAGTTTGGTGCCATGGTCAACGAACTGGCATTTGGTATGGAGCAGAAAGTACATCTGTATACTCCACAAAAAGATACCATTGCCATGGCCGATTATATCTATCCCAGGATGTATGGGATGAGTGGAGCAACAACGATGCTACTAGTCTATCCCAAGGAAGAGAACATGGAGAAGGAAGAATATATCAATATCACGATAGAGGATCTGGGCTTTTATACCGGGGAGGTAAAATTTAAGATCCCAACAGAGATAATAAACAACGAGTTAAAAATAAATTTTTAAGACAGAAGCTAGAAGTCAGAGGACGGAAGAAATATAATCTTCGGATTCTGGATTTCAGTATTTCAACTCAAAAACCTTTGTTGTTATGCTCAAAAAAACACCTGACTTCGGACTTCCGGCATCAGGCACAAGAATAAAAACAACGTCAGTTCGAGTGATCCGATGCTTCGACAAGCTCAGCACGGACAGGAGGATTGTATCGAGAACTATAAAAAAAATGAATAATTGTCACACTGAGCTTGTCGAAGTGTATCGAGAACAAATAGAAACCAAAAGCAAAACACACCTGACTTCGGGCATCCGACCTCAGGCAAAATAGAAACATCAAATCATATATCTGATGAATAAAAACAGAACCAAACCATCACATCGCATTATTGCAGTGTTTTTTACACTCACTTTTTTACAAACGTTAATACCCTATAATCAGTTATGGGCTAATAATAATGGCCCTAATGCGCCTGAGGCGGCAGCTTTTGAGCCGGTAGATGCTACCGATATGGTAAATTTACTAACCGGGGATTTCTCATATGTATTACCCTTACTTAATGTACCTTCTCCAGAAGGAGGCTATCCTTTGGCACTCTCTTATCACGGAGGTATTGCACATAATCAGGAAGCTTCTTGGACTGGATTAGGATGGAACTTAAATCCAGGATCTATAAATCGAAACGTAAATGGATTTCCTGATGATTGGGGTAAAACTAAGTATAAAGAATTCTTTTATGATGCGGGTTTTGACGTTAGTAATTATAATTTTAGTGTTGGGGTGGATTTATACGGAGTAAATATTGGTATAGGTGCAGCTTGGGGTTCTCATCGATCCACATCAGGTCATGTAAGCATTGGATATGGTTATAATGGATTCAATGCTAATGTAACGATTGGAACAGATGGAGCTAGTATAGGTGTTGGGTACAACAATTTCAACGCATCTTTTGGAACTAATGGAGTTGGTATTGGATATGGTTTAGGCAAAGGAGGGATATCTCTCGGAGTAGGATTAAATTATAGTTACTCTTCAGGGGTTTCGGGAAACCTTTCTTTATCGGCGAATAGTTATTCTCCAGAGGAGGTTTCGGGAAAACTTTCTATGCCGGTGAAAGGATACTCTTTAGGCGTAAGTTTTAGTGACAAAGGAACTTCGGTAAACATCAGTAATGGGTATGGCCTATCCACAAACAACAATGGTACTACAGCTGGAGATTATGATGAGGTTGGAGAAGCGTGGTTTCAAATAGCAATACCAATTTATGCGTTTTTTATAGGTTATGGACACAGAAGAGATCACTATTCTCTTTACAAAAAAAACACATTAACAACCTCGGGTTCAGTTTACCCGTATCATGCAAACGAAACTAAACCATTCATTGATGGAACAGGATCTAGTTTTTTGATGAAAGAAAATTATTTTATGGATGTGAATGAGTTCCCTGCTTTTTCTCATAAGGACATGAGTTTGGATTATTTAGTAGAACAAGATTATAAGATTGATAAAAACAACATTTCTTTACCCGGATACGATAGTTATACAGTTACTTCTCAAGGGTTATCCGGAAGTATTACTCCTGCCAGTTACAATGAATTGAATTTAGTAGATAGAGGAAGAGGGGAAGCTAATAATGATAATATTTACACCGCTTATGTAGCTGATAATTTCGATGGATGGTTGGATCGATATAACGACTTAGGTGGATATACCAATTTCTATTTCGAAAATGAATTTAGTTCCTTTTTAAGAATTGACAAATCCAATATTTATAAAGAATCATTTGTTAATAACGCAACCGACCAAACCTTACTTAATGGTTTTAAAACTGCAAATACAAATACTTTTAGTCAAGATATTCTACCAAATGGGGATAAACTAAAATCAGGAAACAGAAAACGAACTGGAAGATATGTAGAAACCTTTACAAATAAACAAATTCGCGAGAATATAAACACATCCGGGTTTATTGAAGCCAAAAACATTCATAGAAATGTTGAAACCAACACATTTTTAGATGAAGGAATCGGAGCTTTTAGAATTACTGCACTAGATGGTAAAACATATCATTATTCTCTACCTGTATATAATTTTGAAATTTTTTATAAAAACTTTAAAAATCCATCAAACGAGGACGAAAAATTTTTCGAAATTGAGAAAACAAAACCCTATGCTACACACTGGTTACTTACTGCCATCACAGGTCCTGATTATGTAGACGTTAATACTAACGGAGAAGTCGATAAGGGAGATTATGGATATTGGGTAGAGTTTGACTATGGAAAATGGTCAGATGGTTACATTTGGAGAAGTCCTTTTAGTGAATATGAAATCCAAGAAGACAAAGAAAATCCAGATGATACTACATATTATTATTATTGGGGTAGGAAACAAATTTACTATTTAGATGCAATAACTACACGAAGCCATAAAGCTCTTTTTGTAAAGAGTTTAAGAGCTGACAATCACGGAAAATCTATTGAAAAGTATAAAGAAAAAATAGATTATTCTGAAGGACAAACTTTATATTCAACTCTAAATCATAGAACTTTTAAGAAACAGGTTGGAGATCCTGAAGAAGTAAGGTATGGACAAGAATGGGTAAGAGGAGTTCGATATAATACTCTTTTTGCTAAAGGTGGTAAAAAAGCTTCAGCAGAATACATGGACATTCCAAAAAACAGGACATTAAAATTAGACAAAATAATTTTACTTAAAAATGGAAATATAGCTATAGATAAATCTAGATCTAATAATATACCTTCATCAACAGGATACTTAAATAAATTAATCGGATTTGGAGAAAAATATGAAAATACCCAATACAGTTATATTCCTAATTCCCCTCCTGGTCATTATAACAATGCATTGTATTATGATGGACAAGTTGTTGGAATTACCTATGACTACTTTACTCCAACAACGACGCACTTCAACGTATTTCAACAACATATTTCTAATAATGTTATTGACTCTGATGATATAGTTGGATTAGACTTAGAACAAAATACAGTTCAAGTAATTGATTTTAATTATGATTATTCTTTAGCACAACAATCCCCTAATTCCTTAGCTTCTACTAAAGGGAGATTATCTCTAAAGTCTGTACGCTTTAAAGGTAAAAAAGGAATTTCTTTAATCCCCCCATACAAGTTTAGTTATGATTTACCCTATGTTACCTATAATAAAGAAAATCAAGATGAATGGGGGTATCACAAAACGTATCCACAAGCATGGAGTTTAAATGAAATCACTACACCAACCGGAGGTAAAATTAAGATTCAGCACGAACCTGATTCTTATTATTCAGAAGCTGCATATACAGCAACTGAAAAATTTGATGATATAGAAATAACTAAAACAGAAACATCAAAAATAGTTACGGCTAAATTCAATAGCGGAAACATAAATTTATTAGATTACTTTCAAGAAGGTATCGAAACAGAATTAACACTTACTGAAAAAACGTTTGGTTTTAATACAATATGCAGGTGTTGGATCCCATATTTCGATAACAAACATACTTTTAAAGTAAATATTATAAGTGTTTCTAATATTAACAAAGAACTTACTGCTGAGTTAATATTGCCAGATATTGTTAATAACCCGTTTGCTCCGTCAACTATAAATACTAGACTAAATGACTATGGTTTTACGGCTACTTCTAATAATTGTGAAAGAGTTGGTCCAGGAGACAACGTCTCTTCTTATTGCTATTTTGAACCAATACTAAAAAGTACCAAAGCGCCAAATCTTAATTATACTAATTCAAATCCGAATGGTAAAAAAGGAGGAGGTATTCGAGTTGCTAGTATTGAAGTTAAAGGCGAAAACACAACTTTAAAAACGATATATGATTATACGAATTTAGAAAACAATAATATTTCTGGTATAACTTCTTATGCTCCTTCTGAAGAACAAAAAGGAATTCCTTATGTTAGCGAACTTCCTGCGCCCTTGGTTACATATGGTAACGTAACTATGAAAAACTATGATGCGAACAACGAATTCTTAGGTAGTACTTCTTATAAATTTGATGTATTAAAACCGTATGAAGAAAACCCTGATTATATTTTCTGTTTAGGAGATTTCTTTAAAGTAAAAGAACAACAAGATGAAAACTTTTTTAATGGAGAAGTAAGAGCCAAAAAATATACTATTTATAACAAAATAAGTGATATCGGTCGAGTATTATCTGTTGCTTCTAAGAATAGAAACGGGCAATTACTAAACAAATCCGTTAGTAATTATAAGGTAGACCTTGATGATAACGGTCAGATAGGAGTTTCTCAACAATCCTATAAGAGCATTAAAAAGCTAAAAAAAGATAATGTAGAGAGTTTTTTAATAACCTCTTCCAGCAAAGTAGATTATCCAAGTGTAATAGAAAGTACAACTAATACACAAGGAGGGTTTACAAACAGTACCTATTATGACAAATATGATTTTCTAACAGGTCAAGTTACCGAAACCAGATCTTTATCTAGCGAAGGTGCAGAAATTATAACCAAAATCACTCCGGCATATCAAGTTGGAAATTATACCAATAACACCAATGGTTATAGTATGGGAGCTAAAGTAGACAACCCAACCAATAAAAACATGCTTACCCAAACCGCAGCTACTTTAACACAAATCAAAGGAGCCACAGGAGGTTGGAAAACCATCAATGCCGATATCACTACCTGGAACAACAACTGGACCTATCGCAGTGATAATGGCACCACCACTACCCCTTCTAGTGACAATGAAAAAATATGGCGTAAGCATAAAACCTTTGCCAGAAAAGGGCAACTAGATCAAGATGGAGCCTTTGCAGGATATACCGGAGATTTTGATGGTTTCAACTGGAATGATCCGGATAATCAAACCAATCGTGATTGGATCAAAACATCAACAGTAAGTCTTTACGATCATTATTCTATGCCTTTAGAATCTATAGACATCAATGGCAATAAAGCCAGTACAAAAATGGGAGATGATTTTTCTAAAGTATTTGCAGTTGCCAACGCAGGATATAATCAGATGTATTATTCTGGTGCAGAAGATCTTATAATAGGAACAAACTATTTTAGTGGTGAAGTATCAAAAGGGAGTACCGCTACCCTATCCGACACCTATCATACTGGTAGCAAAGCCTTACAAGTAGCTGCCAATGTAAAAGCATTTGCAGTACAACCAAAAGCTGGGCAATACAAAGCTTCGGTTTGGGTACATAAAAATAACAACCAAACCAATACCCGATTACGGATTGGGGGTACTACAGTAACCTACCATCCTACAGAGATTATTCCTGCTGGAGATTGGGTACAACTTAATTTCTATACAGGTGATATCGCTAATAATCAGGAAGTATACATATATAACACTTCTGGAACCGCTATATATGATGATTTCAGGTTGCTTCCTGTAGCATCATCGATGTCTAGCTATGTATATAATGAGTGGGACGAACTCACCTATATCATTGGAGCCAATAATATGGCTACGAAATACGAGTATGACGATGCCGGTAGACTAAAAAAGACCTATCATGAAGTAATGGATACTCCAGGAATAAAAGGTGGGTTTAAACTGAGTAAGGAAATCAACTATAATTATGGAACTCCTACAAGTAGCAACACAACTAATCCTAATGCACTAAGTGTAAATTTAGGTATTGGTGATCCTAATGTATCAACTACTACACTTACCGCAACTGCAAACGGTGGAAGTTATGAATACGAATATCGATGGGCGATTAGTACAAATAGCAATAGTTTTAGTTTTGGTAGTTGGACAACTTCAAATACAACTACACTTACCACTAGTTGTGGAAATGGTGGTAGACGCTATTATAAATGTGAAGTAAGGGATAAAAAC
The DNA here is from genome assembly GCF_040786285.1 of Aquimarina penaris. Lineage (NCBI taxonomy): Bacteria > Pseudomonadati > Bacteroidota > Flavobacteriia > Flavobacteriales > Flavobacteriaceae > Aquimarina > Aquimarina penaris. The sequence continues at coordinate 225,832 of NZ_JBFMKQ010000005.1, read as the reverse complement.
TCAAGAGCTATCGTATCAGGCTCTGGAAATCATCAAAGAGGAAACTGCGGAATCGATGGTGAAGGAGATCCTATAGAAATTATTCAACAATAATCAGCTTTAAACTATAGAAAAACAATGAGAAATTTAAAATCATATATCATATTTTGTCTAGTAATGGTGGTTATTGGAACCACTAAAGCTCAAAACTTAAATTGGTATCAGAATACTGGTTTTGATGTCATCGATGCAAATACAGTATCAGGAAATGGAAACTTATTATCACTTGAAGTATTATCCGAAGAACAACCTACGGGTTACTTTGAAATTCGTAATTTCAAAGTAGATGGTAATAACCTTGCCCCTTTCGTAGAAACAAAGTTTTCCTCGGCTTCCATATTTCTATCGCAAACTGCTTCATTGAATTTATCAAGCAACAATGGTTACGCCATTACGATAGCGCTCGACACAAGAAATGATTTATTAGGAAATCGATATACGATAACCGCTAAAAAACCAGACGGAACTGAGTTAGGAAGGTTAAATGATATAGTACTCCAAACGACAGACCGCATACGTATTGAAAAAATAAGTAGCTCACAGTTGCGATTCTTTTTTAATAATCAGATTATGGCTACTGTTACGGATTCTGATTTATCTTGGAATCGTGCAGGAATAAAAAATTACAATCTTATAGAAGCTGGATCTAATGCTGGTGTTTTATCAGTATCCTACGCTCAAAACGGATTTGAAATTACTGATGACAGTTATGGTCCCTTTAACGTAACAGATACAGATAAAAACTGGGTATCTGTTAATAGTTATGGAATTACTGAAAATGTGGAGGGTAACTTTATTGGAGCCAGTGTGAGTTATTATGATAATCTTGGTAAAGGAACGCAATCCCAGTCTTTTGATCTTAAAGGGAAAAAGACCTGGGCTTCAGAAATTCGATATGATCATCAGGGAAGACCTGCTTTAAGCACGCTAACTGCTCCTATTGGGAGTGAAGGTGCTTTTACATATAAAGACGGCTTTATTAAAAAATCTGGAAATGCAGATTTTAATATTAGTGATTATGAAAAGTCTGATATTGAGAACCCTACTCCTGTAACTTCTGAATCTAATACTTTAGGTTGGTATTATAGTCAAAATAATAATAATGATCCTTATCAAGATATCACTAATAGGCCTTATTCTAGAGCAATTTATAGTGAATTAAACCCAGGAACAGCACTTAAAACTGTTGGAGGAAATAAAATGGATGAAGAATGGAAACAAGGCTATGTGTTTTCTATGCCAGCAGGGCAAGAGCTATCTAAGTCTGGAGCTTTCGGAGAAACCAAATACAACAACTATAAAATCGTAAAAACTGTAGCAAGAGATGTTCATGGAGTGGAATCTGTAATTTTTACAGATACTGATGGTAAAACCTTAGCAGCAGCAAGAAGCGGTAATGAAGAAGGAAATAATACATCAAGAGAATCTACGGTTACCATTAGCGAACAAAAATTTGTAGATATCCATATCCCCGTAGGTTTACAAGGAATAACAGTTACAAATGAAAATTTTGGAAACTTATCCAATAACCATTGGTTCGAAGTTTATAATTTAATTACGGAACAAAAAATTACTGCTCCTTTTGGAAGTTTATCTAATGGTTTTTATAGAATATCGTATGTTGCAGCGGGTGAACCTGTTATAAATGTAACCTATCCAGAAAACTATTATGATTACAGTCTTAGCCAATACGATAAAGCAGGACGATTGCTTAGTAGCAAGCAACCCTTAAAGAAAAATGATGGTACTGATCAAAAACTGGAAAGCACCTTTAAGTATGATGCCTTAGGAAGATTAACCTATTCAAAAAACCCTGATGAAGGTGATGCCTGGTTTAAGTATCGCTCTGATGGGCAAATTCGATTTTCTCAAAATAGCAAACAAAAAGCCAATGTCCAGTTTTCATACACCAATTATGACCAACTAGGAAGACCTGTAGAAAGTGGAGTATATAAAGAAAACTCATCGATTTATTTTAACTCTATAGCTTTACATAGTAGTTTAGATAATGTACATACATATCAAGAATATTTAAATGACGAGGATTTTTTGAAAAACCAATATTGTAGTGAGCGTCATATTACAACCTATGATGCATTATCGACATCAGACCTTAATTATCTAGAAACACTGGATAACAGTTATGCCACCCCTTCTTTCTTAAACGGTAATGTGGCCAAAACATGGAACGAAAACACCACTACCTATTATAGTTATGATATCTACGGTAGAGTACAATGGATTGTACAAAACATTACTGGTTTAGGAGCCAAAACTATCGATTATGAATATGACCCAGTAACCAGTCAGGTTAACCGTGTACTCTATCAAAAATACAGTACTACTGATCTTTTCATACATAAATACACTTATGATAAAAATGATTATAGCCTAACCAAAGTAGAAACCTCTACAGACGGCAGTAATTATAAAGAACATGCAGCTTATGAGTATAACGAAACTGGTGCACTGAAACAGTTAAACTTAGCAGAAGGGTTACAAAAAATTGATTACGTATATAACCTCAATGGCGCTTTAAAAAGTATCAATGATCCTACACTTGATGACACCAATAATCCTGCTCAAGACATTGATGATCTTTTTGGGATGAACCTGCATTATTATAATAATGACTATGCCCGTACAGATACCCCAAGATCTGTAGCCAACACAAGCGCTGGTATCAATCAGTATAATGGAAACATTAAATCCATTACCTGGAACACCAATAGACCTGATATAGCTAATAATCCTAATAGTTATTATTATACCTACAATAAAAACAATTGGTTAACAGGAGCTAGCTATAACCAAACGGTCAATGAAGCAGATCCAAATATCTCGCTAACTGAAACCAGAAATCAAACTGTGAGTACTACAGAAAATGTAAAAGCCAGGCAATCTATTAAATTAAGAGAAAACTTTCGTGTCACGGCGACTTCAGGGCTTACGTTTAGTGCAAAAATTACCACCGATGGTACTGTACAAGGAGATGGCGACTATAATGTATCTAATATAACCTATGATCCCAATGGTAATATCCAGTCATTACACCGTAACAAGGACACCTATCAAGGTAGTAATGCGATGGATAAATTATCATATGAGTATAAAACTGATAAACCCAATCAATTATTGCGCGTAGAAGATGCTGCGGGTGATGCAAACGGTGCAGATGATATCGATACACAAACCAATCCTGATAACTATGTATATAATGAAATAGGTCAACTAGTAGAAAATAAAGAAGAAAATATTACATATATTTACAATGCCAGTGGATTGGTGACCGAGGTACATAAAAACAACACACCTTTGGTGATGTTCTTTTACAACGACAAAAATTTTAGAGTACGCAAAGAGTCCTATAATCCTAACAATGGTAGTTTGGTCTATGCCGAGTTTTATATCAGGGATGCAGCGGGTACCGCGATGGCTATTTATAGAAAAGATGCCAATGGTACCAACCTGGTAGAAAACACCATTTATGGAGCTAGCAGATTAGGAATACATAAACCCGATGGTTCCGACTATTATCAGCTTACAGATCATCTAGGGAATGTACGTGCTGTAGTAACCAGGGATACAGATGGTACCCCTATAGCAAAAACTGCTACCGACTATTATCCCTTTGGGATGCCAATGCCTAACCGAAACTTGAAAGGAGACTACAGATACGCATATCAAGGACAAGAAGTAGATCCGGAAACTGGGAAAGAAGCGTTTCAGCTGAGATTATGGGATTCTAGGATTGGTAGATGGTTAACTACAGATCCAGCCGGGCAGTTTGATTCCCCATATTTAGGTATGGGAAACAATCCTTTGAAGTATATTGATCCTGATGGGGCAAAAATAGTAACTGAAGGATCCTGGTTTTTTAGATTACGCGTGAATTTTAGTTTATTTTTAGCCAAAACATTTTCAAAAGATGCTCGAATAATTATAAACGAGTTAGACGACTCTCCTTTTGAGCATAAAATAGTTAAGGGGTCAATTAACCTTACACAAACAAAAGGATTTAATAATATAGCAACTAATGATTCGCCTTTAGGTTATAAAAACTTTGTTGAATACGTACATAATGGAGAAACCGTTATCGATGAATATATTGGAACTGGAAAAGGAGCAGGCAGCATAATAACATGGGATACTAACGAACGTGATGGTGGATTAGATGTTTTTGGTAATAGAGCAAGACCGAAAATAATTGGATTGCTTCATGAATTAGTACATTCTTGGGATATTAACAATGGAAATATTAGAAGAAATAGAAACCATAATGGCATAAAAACTTCTGAATTAAGAGCTTCCAATTATGAAAACGTGTTCAGAGTACAATTGGGTTCCAGCTTATTTTTCAGATATATACCTTTAAGAGCAAAATATGAAGGCAAAACAATTCTTTTTAATCCTACGCATGATTTTAGAACCGGAGTTCCTCCGAATTTACCTAGGTAAATTTTTATTATTAATTTTTATTATTTTTTCTGTTTTTTCATGTAAAAGTCAATCCAAGATAGATCGCGATATTAAATGCATAGTAAGACAAATTGATAAGGAATATTTAATGAGTCTAGATGTTTCTAAAAGAGCAGAAAAAATTGCAAAAAAATTCTATGAGAATCATACAAACTATAAAGAGGATGTATTTGTTCATTGCTTTAAAGTTATAGAGAATAACAAGACTTTTTATAACATTTATTTAAGTTCAAAAGATCATCAAATAATTAATAATAAAAGTATTCATTTTTTTGAAATTGAAATAAAGGAAAACTTATTTATACTAAGAGATTATGTGGTTGAAGATGGGGCTAATTCTGTAATTTTAAAAATTAATAGAAATTTATCCATTTCAGCAGGATATTTGAGTTTAGGATATGATTTTTTTGTTAAACATTGTAAAGGTTGTGATTACTCAAAAGAATTTAATGAATTAAATGAAAACTTAAAACCATTTAAAAATTGATAATAAAGGATCGCGCGGATGTGATGGCGCGGAAATGTTCCTTAAATCCGTAAGTCTCAAGTGAAAATAAACGCTGCCGCTAGAGTGGTCGCTACCGCTACGTCTTTGACTAGTGGCGATAAAGATTGGTAACGTATGAGTAAGCAACAACAGTAAGAAATACTTTAAAAACAGTCACATCGATATGGCTGTTTTTCTATAATCAATACCCTTCTTTAATCACCAAAACTTGAAACAAAAAAGTTTATAAAGTTTAAAAAATAAGTACTGGATCTTCAACTGTATACAAATACAGAACTCAAGATATCTATTATACCCTTATTATTGTAGTGTTGAGTTTGATAGGGAAAAATAAACCAGGTGCGGATTAGGGAAAACAAAAACTGCCTCGCCGCTCGGGTATAATATGTCGCTAGTGCTAGTTTGCAACTAGTACCGTATATGAGTAAGCAACAACAGTAAGAAAAAAAGTAAAAACAGTCACATCGATCAGATGTGGCTGTTTTTTTTATCATCATCCAGTTAACAAAACATCTCGATCCAAGCTCGTACCTCACGCACTCGATGTGACATCCGGGTTACTCAAAAAAACTTCAATTTCAAAATCCTAAAACACCCTGTAAAACAACAAATTACGGGAAACCATATTCTCAAAAAAGCAACTTTTGTACTATAAAAAAACAGTGATTATAGCTAACTTCCTTATTTTCAAATAGAAGCCTTGCTCCTCACCTCTCTCATCTAATATCTTTCCAGAAATTTCCCCTACTCAAAAAGGGATATAATCCCCATACCGCAGCATTGCATTTAGCTTTAGGTTTGCCATTCTAATTATTAATCAAATAAAATATTCACACAAATGGCATTAGAAAATCTAATTAGCATTGATTTTAAGAAAGAAGAATTAAAAGAATTGGATCATCACATGACAGGTATTCAAAACATCTTCAAAGGTAAGACGGTTAACATTACTCCAGAACAAAGACGACAGTATGGTAGTATTGGTAACCACAATAAACTTATCGTAGATAAAGCCAAAAATTATATGGAGCAACACCCAGATTGGATTCCACGGTTTTTGGATAAAGAAGAGTTTGATAGAGATCATAAAACCAGAGAGCAAGTAGAGAGCCGAGCACAACTACTCAACAACTTGTCACAACAATTACTAGACACCAAAACACTGCTGGATCATGACAATTATACCAATGCACTCAGTTTTTATCGTATGATGCGCTTTTTGGCCGGAGAAAACGAACCAGGTGCTAAACCCGTGTATGAGGATATGAAAGTACTGTTTAATAAATCTACAGCAACAAGTACAGATGAAACCGAATAATAATTACAATTATTCTAGAAAAGCCGCTATACAGCGGCTTTTTTTATACACACTATTACCTCCATCAGATACCCCCTAGAGGGTGGTTCTGAACCACCCCTGACCCGGTTGCGAACCACCCCTAACCAGGTCCTGAACCCTTTTTACCCTATACCATAGTATCTCGAAGCGGTTCGAAACCCTTTCGAAGAGGTTACATAGGTATTTAGAACGGGTAATTTACCGGTTCTAACAGGTATTGAACCACTTCAAATAGGTGCAGAACCATCTCGAACCAATACAGCAACCCATTATAATGGGTATACTATTGTTTCTAATGGGTATAGAACCGCTTCGAAGCAGTAATCAACTCCCCAACCCTAAGTGATATACCAACTAAAGAGTGTACGAAACCACTTTGAATCGATCTATAACTGCATAGAACCAGTGCATAACCACCTAGACATGAATTGCGAACCTATTATAAAGAGTCTACAACCTATTTGATCTAATAACCAACTATAAAAACTTAAAAAAATAAGTTCTGGATCTGTAGGTAGTTGAAGATTCAGTACTTCCTTTTTTATTAAACCTACTATCATTGTCGCATTTAGATTATACACACAAACCATAATAAAAGTTAACATGTATTTCAATCATCATAAAAATCAATTTACTAAAATGAAAAATCAAATACTCCTAGTTTTAATTTGTTCTATAACATATTTAGGCTTCTCGCAACAAACACAATATAATGTTACCGCCGGTAATGGAAATGGTTTACGATTTTGGAACAGTGATACCTACAAGATACACATGGGTAATGCCGCCGAATATAAGTTTGGGCCTGTAACTGATTACAGTATTAAAATGAATATGAGTAATACCGCCGGAAGAGGTTGGACTTGGGGTGTGGTTGGCCAAACTCCCATTGCTGCATTAAATACTTTAGGGAATTTTCAAACAGCAGGTAGCATAAGTGGTAATACCATTAGCGGATTAAAAGGTGTTTTCGATTCTAGTAGTTTGGGAAATAATGGATGGATTCCTGTCTCTATAGGTCGTGAGTATAAAACAGATAGAAGAACTTTTGAGTTCGTTGTTGATCCTACCGATACAGGGTCTGGATATACTGCATTTGGAATAACAGATCAATCAGAAAACTTAAGACATGATTTTGTTTCTAGGAATACAGATACCTGGATAGATCTAGATGATCACAAAGGAACTCATTTCTTTAAATTAAATAGATCAGAAACGGCACCCGGCAAATTTGCCACTTATATCCATATGCCTACCTCAGATGCTAGAATCGTTATCGGACAATATGGGGGATATTTAAGTGATATGGGCTATAAATTGGTTGTAAATAATGGAGGAGCATTAGTAAATGGTGATTTAATCGCAAATGGAAATGTAGGCATTGGTACAAACGACCCTGGAGCATATAAACTTGCAGTAAATGGTAAAATTCATGCACAAGAAGTTAGAGTAGACCTGGTAGGATGGCCCGATTATGTTTTCAAAGAAAATTACTCCTTGCCTACCCTATATCAAGTAGAACAACATATTGCAGAAAAAGGTCATTTGATCAATATTCCATCTGCCAAAGAAGTTGAAAAAGATGGAGTTCAATTAGGAGAGATGAATAAAAAGCTTTTGGAAAAAATAGAAGAGCTTACCCTCTACACTATTGCTCAAGAGAAAGAATTAAAATCTCAACATGAAGCCATTAAACAACAGCTTATCATTAATCAAAAATTAGAGACTAAAAACAATACCCTCGAAGCCCGATTGTCAAAGTTAGAACGTCTTTTAATTGAAAAATAAAATCACCAATATACATTCTCTATGAAAAAGTGGTTATTTATAATATTTAGTGCAGTAACGCTAACCTCCTACGCCCAATCTTTGGATCAAAACTTTACCATGTCTATTGTTCCCAAAAAGGCCATGACTATAGATGAATTGGCAAACGTGGTAGAATTTTCTAACGGTACAATAGATAATTTGATTATCGATTTTGCGGCCAGTAATCAAACTTTTGTTGCATCACAATCCATAACCTTAGAAAACAACACTGTTCTTACACCTGATGTAACCTTGAAGATTAACGATCCTTCTACTACTAACGAGTCGGTATTTAGAGATATTACCTATTATGATGGTTTAGGAAGGTCAATACAATCGATCAATATAGGCCAAAGTCCAAATGGTAAAGATCTTGTACAGCATTATGAGTATGATCAATTCGGAAGAATTGAGAAATCATACCTCCCATTTGCAAGTACTCAAAATACCGGGAACCTGGTTAATAATCCAACGTTAGAAATTAATACCTATTACCAAACAAAATATGGAGATACCAATCCTTTTACAGAGCAACGATTTGATAATTCTCCGTTAAGCAGGGTATTAGAATCTGCAAGCCCCGGTAATGATTGGCAAATGTCTTATACAAATGACACTGATCATACCACAAAATATGACTATGACATCAACGATGCTAAACAAATAAGGTTATATGATATTGATAATTCTGGAAACCTAGTTTTAGGAATTAATTTCTACAATCCGAATGAGTTGATGAAAAATATCTCTAAAAACGAAAACTGGCAGCCGGCTGATGGTAAACTAAATACCTCAGAAGTCTATACCGATAAAAATGGTAGAATCATTGCAAAAATAAACCATATAGGTAACAATGGAAGTATAGAAGAACAAATCACTCAATATGTTTATGACTATTATGGTAGGTTAGCATATATGATGCCTCCAAAGGCTAATGGAAAAATGTTAAATAATACTCCATATGAAATTTTTGACGTGGCTATTCCATTTGACAGTTTTGTTGAAAACCCAGAACTGGTGCAATGGCGAGGATCAGGCTATATTTCTTTGCAAAGTTTTCATACAGAAGCTGGTGTCACTACAGATTACGATTTTGGAGCACAAATAAATTTTCAATTTGATGATACAAATCCTGGCAATGGAGCTTATCTAAAACTAGGAAACATCTTTACATTCCCTAACAATGGAACTATTGTCCCAGACCGTCACCTGTTCGATATTTATAATTCAAATGATAGTAGCTGGTATGAATTTTCGATAAAAAATGGAAGTATTCACAATGTTTTAAGGGCACGTAATGGCCCTGATAATGATCCTCAGGCAGCCTTTAAAGTTGCAGAAATTGATTTTGACTTTAGAGAGGTTATTCCTGCTTTGTTTTCGGTAAACACTACAACCCTTGATGAACTGGTTTATCAATTCAAATATGACGAACTTGGAAGGCAAATTGCTAAAAAAACTCCCGGTAAAGGGTGGGAATACATTGTTTATGATCAACTAGATAACCCTATCCTCATACAAGATGCGAACCTAAGGGAAGAAAACCTTTGGTTGTTTACCAAACATGATTCCTTTGGAAGAGTTGTGTATAGTGGAAAGTGTTTTAGCACTAAATCAAGAGAAAATCTGCAATTGGAAGTTGATAATTTCATTAACAATTCAACAAATTTAACAAATGTTGAGAAACGTATATCGGGTACAAATTCTATTGATGGTGTTAACATTAGTTATTCCAATAGCGCTTATCCTAAAAATGGTATTACCCAACTCTTATCCGTAAACTACTATGATGATTATAATTTTGTAGACTTAGACAAGCCTTCTCTTCCTTCAAACATAGAAGGACAATTAGTATCAGATAAAACTCAAGGATTACCTACAGCAAACTGGACAAAAACACTTGAAGAGAATTCTTGGTCTAAATCGTATACTTTTTATGATGAAAAAGGTAGAAATATTAAAATATATGAAAAAAATCATCTGGGAGGATATACTACTACGGACAACAAATTAGATTTTAGAGGAAATACTGAGAAGACTATTACTACGCATAAAAGAGTCAATAGTTCAACGCCACTTACTATTCATGACAGATATGAATATGACACCTCTGAACGCTTAATTGCCTCATACAAGAAAATAAATAATCAATCTGAGGAGCTAATTCATCGATATGAATATGATGCACTTGGAAACATTGAGAATAAAAATGTTGGTGGATTAGCCTCGTCCAACACATCATTACAACAAGTTTCCTACACATATAATATAAGAGGATGGTTAAAAGAAATCAATGATGTAGATGATATTGGTAATAAATTATTTGCTTTTAAATTAAATTATAATGATCCTATCGAAGGTACCAATGCTGAAGCAAATAGTCATTTTAATGGAAATATTACGCAAAGTATCTGGAGATCTAAGCATGATAATACAAAGAAATCATACGCTTATACCTATGATGAATTGAATAGAGTAACTAATGCAAACTATTTAATTGGTAATTCTCTTGTTAGAGAATCTAATAATGCTTTTGAGGTTCATAATATAAATTATGACACCAATGGAAATATAAAGTATTTAGACCGTAATGGACCATCCGAAATCATGGATCAATTATCTTATAATTATGGTTTATCAAATGGTAACCAATTAACTTCAATAACTGATAATGCAAATAAAACTGTAGGTTTTATAGACGGTAATATTAATGAGGATGATTATGCTTATGATGAAAATGGTAATATGATCAAAGACCTGAATAAAAACATTAGTGAGATAGCCTATAATCATCTAGATCTTATCAAAAAAGTAACTTTTAATGATGGAAAGAGTATCAACTTCACTTATGATGCTTCGGGTAGAAAACTGGCAAAAACTTTCAATACTGGAAATAACACTTATAAAACAGAGTATTTAGGAGGATTTCAATACCAGCAAAATCAATTGCAGTTCTTTCCTATGGATGAAGGCTATGTATATCAAGATAACGCTAATCTATATAAATATGTCTACACCCTTGCTGACCATTTAGGTAATAACAGGGTTACCTATAGCGATACCAATGGTGACGGTACCATAAGTAGTGCCGAGTTATTATCAAATACAGACTATTACCCTATGGGCTTAACTCAGAGTGGAGAATTTAATAGTTCTATAGCATCAGAATTTAAATATAAGTATCAAGGCAAAGAACTACAAGAAGATAATAATATAGATCTATATGATTTTGGATCCAGAATGTATGATCCCACAGTAGGTCGTTGGTTTAATACTGATCCTCAAAATCAATTTGGTAGTCCATATCTGGCTATGGGTAATAATCACGTAGCAGTAATCGATCCAAATGGAGAGTACTCTGAGGCTGTTGTGGTTGCAGGAATTATATTAGCAACTGTAGTTGGTGCAGCATATGCTGCTATTTCTACAGCAAGTAATGGTGGAGATATTTATCAATCCATAGGAGCAGGTATAAAAGGTGCAACCGTTTCAGGTTTTAGTGCAACTGTGGGAGCTGCAACCGGAGGAGCCGTAACTAGTACAGGAATTGCTTATGCAGGAACATTAGCTGCCGGAGCAAGTGCAGCCGCATCAACTACATCGGCAAACTTAATACAAGGAAATGGTGTTTTTGAAGGAGTTGAAAGTAATGTAATCGGAAGCATGGTAGGGTCTTATATAGGTGGAGGTATAGGGTCCTTTACAGGCGGAGCTATTTCTGGTGGTCTTGAGGAAGGCTTAAATGGAGGGGATTTTGGAGAAATTGCTTCTTCAGCTGGAATCTCAGGAGCACAGGCGTTAGCCACTTATTTAATATTAGAAGAACTATATTACCAAGATTATCAAAACGGTCCTAAAGCATTTGGTGATTTGACCAGAAGTGGTTATCGAAAATTTAGTACTGCTGTTCAAAGAAGTTTTGCCAGAAATCGTGAAGTACGAGGCTATTTTCTTCAAAACGGAGAAGTATCAGATCTAAAGTGGGGTTCTTCTTCTAAAGTAGACTATAACACTAGTGATAGGCCCACATATGCCAGAGCAAGTTTTCATACACATCCTAATAGAAATCAGGGCTACACTATGCCATCTATGCCTGCCGATTTTGAAGAAATATTTGCAGCTTATATTATCGCTTTTGATAAGACTGCATTTTTTGCAGATACTATCAAGCAGGTCAATTTTACGAATAGGTACAATCAAGAAGGGATTAGTTTCGCAAACGAATATTACAATTCTTTTGATCAAGTTTTTCAAAACTCAATTGGAGGAACAGGTTTAAAACCATATGTACCTTCTTTTAATCATAGTCTGAACCGAGGAAATTACTATTATAACAATTTTTAAAGAAGCTATTAAAGAAGTTACTTAAATGAAAATTAAAAAAAAATGAAGAAAATTCTTTTAGCAATCATAATATCTATAAATGCCATAGTTAGCGCCCAAGAAGTGGATATAATAACACCGAAAAAATCTACTTTTAATGCTGGGCAAAATATAGAAGGCTTTGTAAAAAGCTCAATTAATGAGCCCACAGGGAAAGTTAATTTCTCGGTACCTGTTACCAAAATAGCATCTAGAACAGTATACTATGATGTCTCTCTAAATTACAACGGTAATCTTGCATTTGATGAAGGATCATATACTAACAAGTATATGCCCACTAGTACAGTTGGAGTTGGGTTTAAGTTAAACATACCCAGGGTCATAGTGGATAATAAAAATACCGCAGCAAAAGATGATGATGTGTTCTATTTACAAAATGGTACGAGTAGCACAAAACTAAATTGTTTTAATAAAATTGATCCAGGAAACGTTGAAGGGGATGAAATTTGGGAATTTCATACAGAAAGTTATTCTCCATGGAAAGTAAACTATTATAAAAGTCATAAAACTTTTACCGGAAATCCTGTTGTAGTAACAGAAACTCCTCTTGATTATTGGGTAGTGACTAATGAGGAAGGTGCCGAGTATATATACGGTAAAACACAAAATTCTAGAGAAAATCTAGTGGCTTGGGGAAACTGGATGGGGAATTCTATTAAAACCGGGGGAGCAAGAGAAACCATAGCCTGGAATCTAACTACTATTCGCGATCAATGGAACAATAATATACAATTCGAATATGAGATTCAAGGAAGTACCATAGGTGGTGTACATCAAACTGAAGCTGCTTATTTAAAAAAAATAACTTCATCTACAGGCGAAAGTGTCAGGTTTTCATATACTGATAAAAGTCTGGGAGAAATCTATGAACCTCATACAGAACAGACTGAACCAGATGCTTATCAAGAGCGCTATGAAAAGAAATATTTACAACAGATACGTACATATAATAGTAACAATCAGCTTATTTATAACTATAATTTTGCTTACTCCTTAATAAATAATAGTTCTGCCGAAGATCAGAAACGCTATCTACAAAATATTACACAAGAAAATGCAAACGGAGAATTCTTACCCGGACAACATTTCGAATATTATACAACCGGTGATTTTAAAGGGGGCATTAAAAAGGTTACCTACCCTTCAGGAGGTTCGGTTAACTATGAATATAATAACAAATATTTGTTCACTAATGAAGAAAATAAATTTGGTAATGCAAATCCCAAAAATACAGACTACTACTACTACTCTATCGCTACACGAGATAAGTACGCACTAAGGATGTATCACAGCCCTTTACCCGTTAATGGTAAACATTCTTTTCAAGTAATTAGACATTTCTGGAACGGTCAGTCTTGGATAAGAAATGGATTTGATTTCCCTTACACTATTGCAAATCCTTCAGCACCTACGTTGCAGAATTTTTATACTGTTTTTGGTGATGATTTTTACGCTTTCTTACACGTAGAGGGTTTCAAAGGTAGATTAGATCTCTTTCATTTAGAATCTGATGGTGTATCATGGGACCATAAAACGTATACTAACATCAATATAGGAGCTGGTATACCAAAACTTCTTAAGGGAGATAAGTTTGTAGCCATCGGCACACATCATATAGGTAATTTGCATACTTATACTTGGGATAATAATCAATGGCAAAGTAAAACCATTTATCAAGGAAATGGTCAATATTATTATGGAGCTACTAACAATTATGTCTTATCTCTAGATGAGGATGGTGGGCTTGATATGATTACAAATATTGATCATGAAGATAATTACTATATGCACTATCTGGATATCTCTAATATATGGAAAACTAAATCATGGTCTGCTAAGGCAGATCCCTATATTGCAGGTATAGAAAAGCCAAGTTACTTCTACCCTGATAATGCTATGAGTGGTTTTGTAGCTGATGACAATCCAGAATTCTTTTTGCGATGGGATAAAGACTATAACCTACAGCGACCAGATAATGTTTTAGGAACTTATGATGATACTAATCCGATTATATCAACATATACAGGTATGTTTACTTTGCAAAATAGCTTTTATCAATATCCTTTTAGATATGCAAGATTTAATGGATTAAGTTGGAACGTAAGTAATTTACCTGAGTCATACGGATTTAATTATGCTAAACCAACATATGGGGAAGACATCTTAATGTTTCAAAGCTACAGAAACAACCGTCATATTGGATATGCATACTATGATCCCAATTCTAACTTCTGGATTTATGACCTCCAAAAGTATCGTTTTTCAAATTATCAAAGTGGGGATATTCATAAGCTAACAGGAATTGTACAAGATTTTATGATCGCCGGAAATGAAATATATCTAAGTTCAAACACTTCAAGGTTTGCACAAACAGCAAATATTGTTAATTACGATAATGTATTTACTCATACCGATGGATTATCACATGGATTTGTAGAACTCGCATCGGGATCCTACAGTCCAACGTCTTCAAGATTTTATTATAAAGATAAAAAGACAAACCAATTGAACTATATATCTTTAGGAGCAAAGTTTCATACGGATTCGCCACCTTCTTTTGCAGGAAGAACTCCCTTTATGAATCCAAAAACAATGTGGTTGAGAAGTAAAAGCTTTACAAATCCAAATGGATCAACCTCATTTACTCCTTATTTACATAGAGTCATTGATGATAAGTTAAATAACCCTATCTATGATATCGTTGTGGGTAAAGTAAAAATTGATAATAATAATGGCGAAGTAAGGGAAACTGTATATACTTACAACGCTCCAAAATCTTCACCAAATAATGAAACTACATTTTATGGAAATGTAACCGTTGAAAATAAAGGATTCGGTACTGCTTCTATAGGTAAAATAGAAAAAAAATATAATAATGGATCTGAAGATGTTCAAATGGCAGGAGTATTATTAGAAGAGCGAATAAAGGATACTAGCAACAATACGGTGCGTTTGCTAACAAATACCTGGACAAAATTTAAGCCTTTTTCTAAAAACTACACATTAAAACTAACTAAACAGGAGGAAGAAACAATCTATAATGGTAAAACCATAAAAACTACAAAATCTAGTAGTTATGCAGCACCCCATTATTTCCCTTCTTCGACATCAATTGTAAATAGTAAAGGTCAAACAGAAAAAACAGAAATTAGTTACGCAATAGATCGATACCCTTTTATGAATGATAGAAATCTGGTTAGTCAACCTTATGAAGAAATATCAAAGATCGATGGCAAAGTTGTTTCTGTTAACCGAACCATTTGGATAAAGGGTAGTGATAATAAAATATTTGCTTCAGAAACCTGGTCAGGACTTTCTGCTAATACATTAAGAAAGAATTATGAAGTAACAAAAATGAATGATTATGGTCAGATTATAGAAACGACCAACGGTAAAGGACAATATAATTCTATACTATTTGGCTACAATTATAGGTTCCCCGTTGCAACATTATCAAATGTAGGATATAACACTGTCATAAATAATCTTGATGTTTCATTAAGCGCTCTTCAAAATCTTAATAATACAACGCTTAAGGGAGAATTATCAAAACTATATGATAGGCTTTCAACATCAATGATTGACGCTAGTATATACGATATAGAAGGAAAAATTGTAACAAAAATTAATCAACGACAAGAAGAATTAAATTACTTCTATGATAGTTTTAATAGATTAGATTATGTTACGGACACAAATAATAACGTCTTAAAAAAGAATATCTACAATTATAAAGTTAACTAAAGATACTTTATTTAATTACACTAGTAAAAGCTATCCTATATGGGTAGCTTTTTGTGTTTAAAAAGAGTTTTGAATCTATTGTTATGCTTAAGCTATACTCGCAAAACAGAACTTTAATCCTTTATTATATAAAAAATTAAAAAAATAAGTACTGGATCTTTAACTTTATATAGATCCAGAACTCGAGATACCTATAGTACTCGTATTATTGCTATGTTGAGTTTGAAAGGGAAAATAAATCTAGGTACGGTACATTGGGAAAACAAAATTACCGTACCTCTTCCCTATTTCTATTTTTTATATCGACGTTTAAAGTTGTATGCTCCAAAAGAAAAATCATCTCAAATCTTCAAAACTATTTTTTCTAGATATAATATATACTCCATGTTTAAAATAAGAATATAACATACCCCTAAACACACAAAACTCTGTTTTTCAATACTTTAATTTTTTGGCACGCTGCTTGATACTATAATAGTGAGCATCAAAATACACAAATTGAGGTGCTTACTTAAAATCAAGAATTATGAAAAAATTTGTTTTACTTTTTACAGGGCTTTTATTAGCAACGTTTAGCGCTAACGCATCAGAAACCAGTACAGAATCAACTGCACGTTATTATAATAGCGGTAAATCTTTTATCTTCTCTGAAGGAGGAATTGATTTCTCTATATACGCAGATGGGCAATTCGATTTTTATCTTAATGGCCGAAGAGGTGGTGTAAGCGTTGGTGTTAATGCACCGGGAGTAAACATTAGTTTTAATTCGGGATATGATTATGATGCCTATGTACAGTATGATGATTACGGAGCTGTAGTGCAAATCGAAAATACGCCTATATTTTATGATCACTATGGTAGAATTACACAGGCCGGAGATATCTTTATCAATTATAATAATTACGGACGAATCTCTAGAGTTGGTGGATTATATGTACACTATAACAGCTACGGAAACTTTTTAAACTGTACAGGTTTTATTAACCCTTATAACAGACGTTATGTATATAGACCTTTTCATGCCTACTTTACGGTGCCTGTAGTAAGCAGATGTATAGTATATAACAGACCATATAGAAGATATTATACACCATACAGATATTCTTATAGGGTATACAGAAATAACTATTATAACGGATATTATAACAGACCTTACGGAAGTCGTAACTATTACAGACCTCATAATAGAGTGGCAAGTTATAACAGAGGATATAGAGGTTCTAATGCGAGAGCAGTAAGTTATAGAAATAGAGATCGAAGAGCTGCAATGTATAAAAGAAATGATCTTAATTATGGATCAAGATATTCAACGCGAAGTAGGTCTAGTAATTATGGAAAAAGTCATGTTACACGTAGCAGATCTAATAACTATGGTACAAAAAACACAAACAGAAGTAGATCTAATAACTATGGTACAAGAACTACAACTAGAACTCGATCTGTAAGCCCTAATCAAAGAACACGTTCTGTAAGTAGAAATGTGCAAGCTAAACCAAGAGTGCAATCGACTAAACGAAGTACTCCGTCTAGAAGCTATGCAAAAGGAAATCAGAGAACAAGAAGTGCTGTAGCAAACAGATCACAGAATACAAGTAGGTCTCAATATCAGAGAAATAGTACTCCAAAAAGATCGGTAGCAAAACCAAATCAAGTACAAAGATCAAGGAGTACAGCAAAAAATTACTCTAGAAATGCAACAAAGCGATCTAATAACAGTAATTATAGCAGTAGAGTACCTAGCAAGTCTAGGTCAACAATAAACAGACAAAGAAGCAATACTTCAAATAGATCAGCAAGATCAGGTAACTCACGTTCTCGATCTGCTAGAAGTAGAAGCTAAGAAAACATAAACGACATTTATTTTTTTGGTTGGTTAGTTGGAAAATCCCTTAGAGAAGATGCTCATGCACCTCGAGGGATTTTCTTTTTATTACTATTACCTACTTAGGATACTATCAATCAGGCTATTAATATCCCGAGAAATCTTCAACATATAAAGAATTGTTGTATAACTGGTAGTGATCAAAAAGCTTTTCAGGATAATATTAAGAATAGGGTGAAAAGGTAACTCCCAAAAGTAAAACCCCAAAACAAATACAATAACTAGTAGCAGTGCTAAAAACGAATTTCTCGAAAACGGGTGCATGTTAAACTTAGTATAAACAATCCATAATTTAGCCAGGTTATAACAAACCACTGCCGAAAATGTAGCGATAGCTGCTCCCGTAATTCCGAAAATAGGAATACAAATTAAATTTAATACCACAGTAAGCACTGCCATCCCAATACCAATATACAGGATAAGTCTATAGTAGTCTGAATTATAAAGTATAGAATTGTTATTCCCTAAAAAATTATCAAAAAGCTTCACACAGCCGATAAGAATAACTACCCATATGTACAATTCATATTGTACAGGTAACATCTCAAATAGTTGATTTACATTACAGATAATTAGCACAAATAACAACCCACTTATAGCCAAAAGAGTAATCGAGCTTTTGGTATACAAATCTTTTAATCCACTATACGCTTTTTCGTTCATTAATTTTGCGGTTAGAGGATACGTAATCTGATGCATCGCTCTAGAAGGTATAATAATTACTATCGCTATAAACGCAGACAATTGATAATCTGCGAGATTCTCTATAGGCATATAGCGCTCTATCATTGCTTTATCTAAATCAATCAATAACGTAGCAACCGATCCGGCTATCAATATTAATGAAGAATACTTTAGAACCGAAACAAAATTATCGGGTAAAGAAAAACGAAATTTAGGACGATGTAAACTAAACGCATACACTTTCATGATCAGTGTGCGTACTACATATGCAATGACTAATGCATAAATAAACTGCTCTACAGAAAGTAGTTTGAAATATACCAGAAACAGTAACCCACTAATGCAGACTCTTAAGAAAAGTTCTTTCATTAGGTTACCAAAAACGCTTTTCAATTTTACCTTAGACCACGCAAAGAAAAGTTCGAAATACGATGTTGCAAAAGCTAATACAAAAATCGTCCAAACATAAGGTTGTACAATAGTGTTTCCTTCACTAAAAAAGTCGAGCAAAGTGCTATACAACAAGGTTGCAATACTTCCTATAACAACTGCTATCCCAAGGGGTAGCAATAACATGAAGCTTAAAAACTTATTTTGCTGTTCTTGATTCATATAAGATGAAAAAAATTTCACCAGAGTATTTTGTACTCCAAAAGCCAGTAAGGGCCAAATCAAATTAGAGGCCGAAATCAGGTAAGAAACCAAACCATAATATTCCTTTTCTAAAAAATGGGTGTATAAAAATAGCGTATTCACCGCCCCAACGCCAAAGCCAAGACATGTAATCACTACATTTTTAATAGATTGATTTACTACTATTCCCATTCTTATAATTACAACTTTAATGATATGTCAGCGTGACAAATTGTTTATTCATTGGTTTTTAGTTCTCTTAGTATTTCAGCCAAACTTCGTGTTAACTCCCTCCTACTATACTTTTTAATTCCTGTTACCCGTGAAACCAGTTTCTTATCTTGATACTCCTTAAAATACTTAAATATTTCATTTTTTAAAGCTTGATACTCATGATACTCAAAAAAACATCCTGAATTAGTTTCTGCAATTAATTTTGAAATATCTGCATCTTTAGGCCCCATAGCTACTATCGGTCGATTTGAAACCATATACTCAAACAACTTACCCGGAATAATACATCGGGTTTCTTTACTATCGATTTCAATTAATAACAATAACTGCGAACTTCTTTGAATCTCTACCGCCTTGCCATGAGGTACATACCCCTTTAAATCCAGAAAATCAGATAAACCCACTTCTGTAATTGTTAAAAGCACATCATCACTCACCGCACCAACCAATTGCAGTTTAAACGCCTTTGAAAAAGCTTCATTTTCTTGCGTTAATTCATACAAAGCTTTCCATAGGTATTTGGGATTGCGACCAGATAATAACGATCCAATATGTGATATCGTAAATTGTTCATCTAAGATTGCATTAGAGCTCATTTCGGTATCATACCCATTAGTAATTACAGAAATAGGCGTATCAGTGATCTCCCCAAATTCTTTCTGAGTAGTAAAACTGGTCACAATAATTTGATCTGCAGTATTTAAAACTTCTTTTTCAAGAGATTTATGCTTTTGGATTGATCGTTTTGTGAGCTTTAATTTATCATGATACCCAATGGTAGTCCACGGGTCTCTAAAATCGGCTATCCAATTTAGATTCATCTGTGCTTTTAACTCCTTCCCTATCATATGCATACTATGCGGTGGCCCCGTAGTGATTATCGTATTGATTTCATGTTCAGCAAGGTACTTGTTTAGATACTTCACAGAGGGTTGCACCCAAAACTTACGTGCATCGGGTATAAAAAAGTTTCCACGAATAAATAACAATACCCTTTGAATGAATGATTGTTTTTCTTTACCCGATATAATCCCTCTACTGATAGTTTTAGTTTCTTTTTTCGAAAAAACCTGAGCGAACCGATAAGGTTCAAAAATAGGATGTTTTAAGACCGTAACATCTTTGGGAATGTCTGATAATAAAGAATCGTCTTCTAAGGGATATGTAGGGTTTTCTGGTACATATACAATAGGTTCTATGTCAAAATCTTTTAAATACTTTACAAACTTAAGCCATCGCTGCACTCCGGGGCCTCCTGCTGGCGGCCAATAGTATGTTATGATTAGAACTTTCAAAATTCGAATTACTTCTCTTCTTGGGTTAACGATAGTATACTACCTGTTTTCTTGTATTGATATAACACTCCCCCTACAATCAGCAATAGAAAGAGTATCGAACTGGTAAGTGTAATTGTACTTCCTGTTTGTATAACCTGCGGTTCAAATTTAAACTCTACTTTATGATTTCCTGCAGGAACGGGTACTCCTCGCAATGTATAATTTACCTGTGCATGCGCCACTGGATTCCCATCTATATATGCTTGCCAACCGGGGTAATATATCTCAGAAAATATTGCAAAACCTTCTTTAGGGTTATTCGATTCATATACCAGATGATTGGGTTTGTGTTGTATAAGTGATACCGAGGCTATACTATCAACAACATAATTAGTTTTGGATATTACCTCATTGAATTTAGCGTTGAAAATAGCATCTTTTTTGGTGTCCAACTTTTTCAACCCCAACATCTCATCATTTACAGTCTCTACAGGTTTTAATGTTGAAACAAACCATGCATTACCATTGGCATAAGGGTTATTTAGAGCTTTTATACCATCTTCATCTTGAGTAATGATATATTTTACATTAAGCATATTCATAACTCCAACGTCATTTTTAGCCAGGTAAAATTCGAATAACTCTTGCATTCTTCCTGGTTTAGCAGCATGATATCCCCCTATTGCATTATGAAAATACGAAGCTCTACCAGAATTAAAAGGATTTGCAGTAAGATCATACACTTTAAAGTGCCCTTTATCTTTTAGAATTTCTTTATCGGCTGCATTTGGGCTAAATGGTTTATTAAACTCTCTTGAAGAAACGAAGTTGCTTTTATTTACATATTTCCAGTCTACAGAAATTAAATCTATAATTATCAAAGCCCCCAGCCCGACTATTAGTAAATTTTCCTTTAATTTTCCTTTTAGATAAAACCAACATGCTGCAGCGGTTAACAATACAAAGATTAATGATCGTAAGGTATCAGAAGTATACATTGCCTTTCGGTCTTCTTTAAGTGCGCGAACAAAATCTGGTCCTAATTGTTGTATAAAAATACTATCATTAGCTCCGCTAAAATCAAATAAAGCAGACTTAAACAATAAAAGTACAACTGCTAGCCCACCCACAATTGCAGTAGCATATTTTATAGCTTTAATCTTCACTTCTTGTTCGACCGTATTGGTTAACAGTTTATGCACTCCAATAATCGCCAGAATAGGAAGGCATAACTCTATAATAACCTGAATGGATGATACTGCTCTAAATTTATTATATAACGGAAAAAAGTCAATAAAAAGCTCAGTAAGAAAACTGAAGTTTTTACCCCATGATAATAACAATGCTAATATCGTTCCTCCTACGATCCACCATTTTAGTCTTCCTTTTACTAAAAACAAGGCAAGAACGAACAGAAATATAACGACAGCTCCTATATATGCAGGAGCCCCAACGTAGGTTTGATCTCCCCAATATGTGGGTGCGCTTTCTGTTATCGATTTAGCTTGTCTTGCAGGCATTCCTAACCCCAATAATTCTGAATAAATATTTGCATCAGTTCCTATGTCTTCTGCACTAGACCCTCCCATAAATCGAGGAATAAATAGATTAAGAGTTTCTGCACGACCATAACTATATTCTGTAATGTAGTCAAAATCCAAACCAGCACCTTTACTTTTTTCTTTACCATTAGATTCGATAGTCAGGCCTGTATCTCCTCGGGTACTATACTTTGTGTATTCCCTGGTTGCAAGAAGACTTGTAGCATTTAATAATACTGAAAAAAGTACGGCCACGACCATTACTCCTAAGGATTTAAAATAATCTGGTATTTGCTTCTTTTTGTAGGCGTCAATCAAATACGAAACCCCAAGTACCAGAACTAGTAAGAAGAGATAATAGGTCATCTGAAAGTGATTTGCCGCGATTTCTAACCCCATTGAAATTGCCAACAAAAAGAATCCCCAAATATATTTTTTCCTGAATGTGACTATAATTCCGCTCAATACCAAAGGCATATACCCTATTGCGTGTGCCTTGGCATTATGCCCAACTCCAATAATGATAATAAAATATGTAGAAAAACCAAAGGCCAAGCTGCCCAGAAAGGCAAGCTTATAATCAACTTTAAGCACTAACAATAAGACATAAAAACCAATAAAATACAGAAATAAATAATCTGCTGGTCTTGGTAAAAATCGAATCAATCGATCTAATTTCTTAATATAACTATGAGGATACTGCGCTCCCAATTGATATGTCGGCATTCCTCCAAATGCATTATCAGCCCAATATGGTTCTTCGTCTGTTTGATTTCTGAAATCGGTTTGTTGCTTGGCCATCCCGGTATACTGCACAATATCTCCCTGTCGCATTTTTTTTCCGCTAAGAACGGGATTAAAATATGCTATCGAAGCAATTAAAAAACCTAAGAGAACAAGAATATGGGGTAAAAATCTTTTGGTTAAAGACATGATAAGTGCGAGTTTACGAAATGAACCGCCAAATTAAAAAATATAAGTTACTTCTGTAATAATATTACATATTTTTAATTCTTGTATTTGTCAATGAAAAGGAATGAAAAATCAATCGATCTCTTCAAAATCGATATACTCTCCTACATCTTTATTAGAAGAATTTTGTGTTGGTTTTTTATCAATTGTAACTTCGTCTTGTGCAGATTGTTGTGCTTGATGGTATTGACTAAATTGTTGTTCAAATTTTTCTCCGGCCTTCTTTGTGACATACCTAAGCAATAGAGGACCAAATAAACGCGTTAATACTTTTAGTCCATAATATATTAGTACTATAATGAGAATTACCTTTAACACCCCTTGTAGAGAAGCTTCTTGCATATCATTTTTTTTCAAAAATAAGGAACTATCTATACAATTACATGTTGTTAGTCCTAAAAAAATGATAAAATCTGCTATATTTGAACCAAATCTACCGAATATGAGCCCTAGATATATTCTATTCTTTTTTACCCTGTTTTTATTGGGGATATCAGCTTCTGCACAATATACCGAGAAAATAAATTCTAATAGACCGGGGACCTCTCAAGGTTCTTTCTCTGTAGGAAACAATGTGCTACAGTTAGAAGGTGGTATGGGTTTTGGAAAAGAGAAACACAAAATTTTTGACACAAAAACGAATGTATTTAATTTTGATTATACTGTACGATATGGGCTTCTTATCGAACAATTAGAAATTAGATTAAATGGTAGATTTAGAGCCGATGGTGTTAAACAAACGATAGGTGGTAACGAGGAAAAAATAAACAGAAGCAATTTTGAAGTTAATACACTAGGTGCAAAGTATTTAATCTATGACCCTTATAAAAGACCTAAAAAGGATACTATTAACTATGCCGCTCTAAAAAGTTGGAAAGAACATCATAAGTTTAGATGGAAAACCTTGATCCCAGCGGTATCTGCCTATGTAGGAGCTAATTTTGTTTCTTCAGATAACCCTTTTACATTTCCAGAAGATCCGACTTTCAGTCCTATTTTTGCAGTACTTGCTCAAAATAACTGGACCACCAGCTATGGTGGTGACTGGGCTTTTGTTACCAATATAATTGTGGATAAAGTGACAACAGATAATCCCGCAATCGGATGGATTCTTACTGCTACTCATACCGTAAATGATCAATGGGCAGGTTTTATAGAGTATCAGGGACAAAAAAGCGATTTCTACAGTGATGATATATTAAGATTAGGAGGAGCCTATCTATTTGATAAAGATTTGCAATTTGATGCAAACATTGCTTTTAACTTCAAAGACACCCCTTCTATATTTACCTGTAGTTTTGGAGCATCATATCGATTTGACTGGCATACTAAAGACGAAATCATTGAAAAACCCGGTTTAGAAGGTGGTATAAAAGAAGGTGAAGAGGAAGAAGGTGAAGAAGGTGAAGAGGAAGATGGAATTGATGGAGAATTAGATGAGCTTGAAGAAATTGAAAATGATAGTCTTAAGTTAGAAAAAACTCCGTTTATAAATACGTTCGAGGATGATGACTTTAGAGATGCTATTGAAAAAGATCTTGACGAAAGACGTACCGAGGAGCGTTTAGAACGAGAACGTATCGAACAAGAAAAAGTAGATAAAAAAGAAGGTAAAAAATTCAAAAAAGAAGAAGCTAGACGATTAAAACGTGAAGCTAAAGAAGCTAGAGAAGCAGAAAAAGCAGCGCTTAAGGCCGAAAAGGAAAAGCAAAAAATGATCGAAGATATTGATGCAGAATTGGATAAGATGGAAAAAGATCAAGGCGTTGATGGAGAACTTGATGATATTGACAAACAGCTTCAGGAGTTAGAGAAAATGGAGAATGAATTAAATCAGGAAGAAAAAGAAGAAGAACAAAAGGAAGAGAAAGTAGAAGAAAAGAAAACCGAGGAGAAAGAAGAAGATGTCGATGCTGAGTACGAAAAATATCAACTGCAGCAAGAAAGAGCCAAGAAAGAAGAAGAAAAAAGAAGAAAGAAAGAAGAAAAAAGGCGATCAAAAGAAGAGAAAAAAAGAAAAAAAGAAGAGTCTAAACGCAAAAGCAAAGAAAAAAAAGAGGATAATGAAAACCTTGACATCGATAAGGAATTAGAAATAATTGATAATTAACCAACTCGATATTGTTCAAAAAATTTTCTAAATGAATTCGGTAAAATACTTAACACAAATGCCAAAATGATCGAAACGTAATCATTATATTAAAAAAAGGGTTATATATTTGCCAAGAATTAGAGATGACATATGATTTATGATTACGATTAAAGAAATTACTTCTAAAGGAGATTTAACAACATTTGTTAAGTTTCCTTTTCAATTATATAAGGAATCACCTTATTATGTTCCTTCAATTATCAAAGAAGAACGGGATGTAATGAACCCCAAAAAGAATCCGGTTTTTAAAAATGCGAATGCAAAGTATTTTTTAGCGTATAAGGGAGATACTATAGTAGGACGAATTGCCGCAATTATTAATTGGATCGAGGTAAAAGAACAAAAAAAGCCTAAAGTTCGTTTTGGCTGGTTTGATGTTATTGACGATATAGAAGTAACCAAAGCACTTTTAGAAAAAGTTGCCGAATATGGTGCCGAGCATTCTCTAGAATATATGGAAGGCCCGGTTGGTTTTTCTAATATGGATAAAGCAGGAATTCTTATTAAAGGGTTTGAGGAGCTAAACACCATGATTACCTGGTATAATTATCCATACTATGCAGATCATATGGAACAACTTGGTTTTGAACCTGCTGCTACCTGGGTAGAGTATAAAATTAAGGTTCCTAAACAAACCAAAGAGAAGGTTCTAAAATTTGCCAAGGTGATTAAAGAACGTTATCAACTACAACTTTTAAAATTTAATAAAGGAAAAGATATTCTTCAGTATGCAGATGATATGTTTGACCTGCTTAATAAAACCTATAGCGGCTTACAAACTTTCGTCCCTATACAACAATATCAGATAGATATGTATAAGAAAAAGTACCTACCCTATCTAAATCCTGAGTATATTATTTGTATTGCAGACAAAACAGGAAAACTTATCGCTTTTTCTATTGTTATGCCTTCATTTTCGAAAGCATTAAAGAAGATGAATGGTAAAATATATCCTTTACGATTTTTGCATATTCTAAAAGCACAACGAAGAAATGATACCGCAGCCTTTTATCTTATTGGTGTAGATCCCGAATATCAAAACAAAGGAGTTACTGCACTAATTTTTAAAGAAATGAATGAAACTTTTCTTCGAAATGGAATTGAAACTGTAGAAACCAATCCCGAATTAGAAGAAAACAAAGCTATTCAGGCACTTTGGAACGGATATGAACACGATCAGCATAAAATGAGAAGGACGTTTAGAAAAAGTCTTTGATACTTCTGCATACTACTAGTAAAACACTGTAGTAGTATATTAGGACATACAACTGTTATTGTATTGTGCCCACCAGTATCCATATTGTTTTAGTAGCATCATTTTCCCATTTACCAAAGTCGTTAATTTCTTTTGAGATTAGAAACCCTGCACTCTTTAACTCTGACCTAACATAACTCATCGATAATGTATGTGCCTCTATTTGGTCTGCACGAGATTTATTACGCATGTGTTTCTTTAGCTTCTCTATTATAATAATCTTTCCTTTGGGTTTGAGAGACGTTTTAATATGCGCTAAAACAGTTTTATATTCCTTTATTTCATGATATGTATCCATTACAATAACGGCATCCAGGGATTGCTTTGGTAATTTAGGATCATCATAGTCCCCTAATACCGTAGTAACATTAGCTATCTCCCTTTCTTTTACATGTTCATCTAACGTACGCAATCGATCTTCTCGCACATCTACAGCATATATTTTTCCAGATTCTCCTACTTTTTTAGACAGATGAATAGTTAGATATCCTTCATGGCACCCCACATCGGCAACTACACTTCCAGATTCAATTTCTGATAATTCGAATATTTTAGAAACATTCATCCAAGTATCCCTATCTGCCCAATCGTTTTCTTTGTATTGAGCATGGCATTCCTCTAATGTACAAACACCTATAAAAATTAAAACCGCAACTTTTAGTTTCATACCCCCAGTATTTAGATATAATTAATAATTCAAATTAGCTTTTAATTGAATCATAAGGATCTACTTTATGAAAAATTTGGGTGTTAAATATAGTACAACCAAATGTACTTTGTGCGAGCATTTCACCCTGTACTCCCCTATTTACGGTACAAATATGTTAATATTTGTTAAAATAGTACCTTTTTATACATAGTACTGTAACAAAATTGAAATGGTGACGTCTAGTAAGTATAAACAATCATAAAAAACAATATCATGAGAACTTTAAACAACGATCAAATCACGAAAAAGCCAAGTACATCGAAAGGACATATCTGGAATACTAAAAGACGTTACAGATAAATTATAAAATTCAATTTAAACCATAAAAGACTAGAAAATATGAGAACATTAGACAATAATCAAATCACTAAAAAACCAAGTGCAGCTAAAGGATACATCTGGAATGCTAAAAGACGTTACAGATAATTTTTAAGAATTCAATAATAAATCAAAAAACGACAAACACATGAGAACTTTAAACAACAATCAAATCACTGAAAAGCTAAGTACATCTAAAGGATATATCTGGAACACCAAAAGGCGATATAGATAACGTAAAGACATTCATCAATCAAAAACTAACTACCATGAAAACATTAAAAAACATCAAAAAAAGATTACAAGAAACGAAACAAAAACAAACCCAGTTTTTGGGTTTTACACAAAGTGGTCATGATTATGAGTATCATATTCGCATACGACCAAACCTATATATTTATTAAACGTTACATAATTAGGCAAATGTAAAGGCAGATTTTTGTTAAAATCTGCCTTTCTTCTTTTGAAGAATTTAGAGGTTATTTAGATTTTCTATACCCTTCTATGGTATACCCTCTATCATAAACATATACTTTTTAGTATTTACATATAATTTTTGAAGAATATATAGTCCATAACTTGAGGTGAGTTTTAAAAAGCAACCAAAAAGTTGCGTATTAGAATTTGGCACTGTATATTTGCAACCAATAAGTTGCGTATTAATATTTAAATTTTCACTATTATGAATGATATCATAAGTAAAGTTCACATTTTCAGCCATTCTATTGATAAAGTTTGGAATGCTATTACAAAAGAAGAAGAGATCTCTACATGGTTTATTAAGGCTAATTTCAAGGCTGAGCCGGGTTATAAATATACCTTTACTGCTCCCGAAGAGCAAAACTGTACTCAAATTACCGGCGAGGTAAAAAAGGCTAATCCGTATATTTTGATTTATACTTGGATTGTTGCTAATACAGATACAGAAACAACCGTAAAATGGGAATTAGAAAAAACCGAAGAAGGAGGAACAAAACTACATCTTGAACATTCTGGTATTTCAAATTATCCTGGTGATACCGCTGTAAATATGTTTAACAGCTTTAATGGTGGGTGGGATAATTGTGTTTCAGAATTGAAAGAATATTTAAAACAAATAGTGCATGCAGGATAAGATCACTCGAATATTAAAAGCAGTAGCCGATCCCACCAGGCGTGAAATTTTTCACGCTTTAGTGGTTGCTGCCACTGCCCTACCCATTACACAAATATCAAATCAATTTGATATTAGTCGTCAAGGGGTTACCAAACATCTTAAAACCTTAGAAGATGCTGGGCTAATTAAAATAGATACTAAAGGAAGAGAGCGTTTTTGTTATGCAGATGCAGCTCCTCTACAAGAAGTAAATCAATGGTTAAAGTTCTATGAACAATTTTGGGATGATACCTTAGACAATTTAAATTCTTATCTAGATAATCTATCATAAGGCCAAGCTTATATCACTCTATTGTTAGTTGCTCATTCATCCAATTTTTGGCATCTTCAATACGCTCAAAAGACACAATGTTGTCATAATAAAATATATTTTCGATACTTACGCTTGTTTTCTGAAGGTTATTGTAGATAACAACTGCAAATGCTTTAATATTCGGAAATACCTCTTTTATCTTCAAATAATCCAAAGGTTCTAGTGAGTATGAGTTTACTCTATTAGAGATATACCCAAAAGCACTATCCCCAAAATGTAGATTAGTTAACTCTGAAAGTTGTTTTGCTTTTTCATGATTAAAAGAAGTCCCTTCAGCAACTTCAATAATCAAATAATTTTTATAGAAAGACACTTTACCCATATCAAGATGATAACTCTTGATAAGTCCTTCTTTATTAGTAGGTTTCGACATACTCAGCTTCAAGATTTAAGGGGGAAATCTATCAAAAAAGTAACATTATTTTTTAACAGATTTTTAAAGATGCGAAAGTACTCAAAAACTTATTACGAAGATCAATTTTATAATTTCAATAACATTTTTTGTTAAATACGGATGTAGTAGAAACAGTAATTAAAGTGATGTCCCGAATCAAAAAAAAGGACCGTTTTGTATGTACAGTCTTTTTTTGTTCCATTAGTTAGAGTGGTGTTATCTCAATTTAACTAGTTTCTTCTAGCTCTTTGATCAAAGATTCGGCTGAATTTATAGTCCTGTTATAACATTTTATAGCCCATCTGGAAAATAAAATAAAAAAAGTGATTGCCAATGGTATTGTAACGGCAAGCACCCAAACTGACTTTGTTTCTGCAAAGAAATCTTTTCCATTGATTAACTTCGAGCTTACTGGCATAACAGCAAACATAACAATGAAACCGAGATAATAACTCACTGTTGTAAGTTTCTGAAAATGTGTTTTGGCTTTTGCATACTGGATTAGTGTTTGTTTATAATTATTTGTAGCTACATCCAGGTTACGCATCCTGTTAATCGACCCTAGTGATAGTATGGGTAATACCATTAAGGTAACTAATGTTATGATACCCGATAATAGTGTGTACCAATTATCTAATTTTGATAAGTTGATTAGTATTAAAATTGCAATAGCATAGCAAATAACTGCGCCAATCATTTCTGGATATGCAATTTTATTCAATCTATTTCGATATTTTTCCTGAGTCATCATAATAATCATTTTATCAGTTAACTTTTTTTGTTGCTCTAGCTGGTTACTCATTTCAGACCACACAGCTTGCATTTCTTCTAATTCCATAGTCTGTTTATTTTTTTACGATTTGTGATTTTAATTTTTGTTTTATTCTCGAGATTTTTGTTCCAACGTTACTTGGTGATAATCCAGTAATATCAGCAATCTCCTCATATTTTTTACCTTCTAAAAGGAGTAACATTAGCCCTTTTTCTATCTCATTTAATCCGTGTATATGAGCATATATTATTTTCAATCTTTCTTCGAACTCTGTATCATAACATTCTGTTTGTTTCATTATGACTTTATCGATTTCTATTTGTCTACCACGCCGTTTTTCTTTTTTTAATCGTGTAATCGCGGTATTAAGTGCAACTCGATACATCCAGGTACTAATTTTAGAATCCCCTCTAAAATTGTCGTAAGATTTCCATAGTTGATAGACTATCTCTTGATATAAATCTTTTTGATCCTCTTGGTCATTAGTGTAAATGGTAGTTATTTTAAAAATAACTCCTTCATTCTCTTTAATAATTCGAGTAAACTCGTATTCTTTACTCATTCTCAAATCTTATTTTTCTTATTAGTAGTTAGAAGAATTAAAAAATCACAAAATATCTGAAAAAATTCAAAAGTAAGTATTGAAATAGTAAAGTAATGAGTCATGAAGATCTGTTATAACTCATTTTACAAGATCATAAAAGCCTTTAATTAATCTTTTACCACAATCATTGTAGCTCTCTTGCCCATGGCAAGATTCCATCCATTACCAGTAATTAAGTTTCCCTGATCGTCATAGAGAAGAAATTCTGCTGTATTAGGCGAAAACTCACCTTCATTTAATGCCAGAACATCAATTTGATTAAAACCTTTTATTAGGTTAATCTTCGTAGTTTTATATCCACCAGAGAGCACTACCCGACCGCCTATAATATCATCATTTACAAAAATTCGAACCATATCCCCATCAACCTCTCCATGATCTCTATACACTAAATTTACGAATTTGCCATTACTCTTAAAATCGCCAAAGTACTGGTCTTTATCTGATTCCTCTATATCGCCTTCAGCTTTCTCAAACCATTTGGGTGTAATATCTGTTGTTGGTTTTAAAAAACCATTATCCCCGGTCATATCAAAAGCCTTATTATTACGACGACTATATTCTTTTAATTCCTTTGGTAAATTATAGAGTTCAGAGTTTGTATTAGCATTAGAATCAGAACTTGATAAACTATATTTATTCGAACTAAGGTCACTTTCTTCATCAATACGTAATGTAGTAGAACCCTCTATCTGTGCAGTTAATAGCCCACCGGTAAGTAATAAAATAATTTGCAATATTTTAAACTTCATTGTCTTTATTCTGTTCTTCATTACTTCAGTAAAGATAATAATATAAGGAGCTATCATTGTTAATTCTCTACAAAATCTTTGCCAATCTACAAGCAAATGAAAAAAAAGACTCACTCAAACTTGTAAGATAAAACTGATATGATTTATTTTGTTGCATAAATAATGTAGCTATGACCTATTATATTATCGGAGCAATACTTATGGCTATAATTCTTTTTTTATCGTTGCATTACAAAGGTGTGAAGAAAACACTTAACGAAAAAAACAAAGAATTACAATCACTACAGAATGAGACCAAAGTACAGATTCAATCCCAACAAGAATATATTTCAATTCTAAGCCAGGAATTAAGAATCCCTTTGTATGGGATAATGGGATTAACAAATCTTTTGGCAGAGGATCATCCAGAACTTAAGAATAGTAAAAAGCTAAAATCTCTTAAATTCTCTGGGGATTATTTACTTACATTAATCAATAACATTCTGCATGTAAATTATCTTGATTCTGAAGAGATTTTATCTCAAAATACATCTTTTAATGTAAAAGAAATAACACAAAATCTTGTAAACTCTTTTAGTTATGCTACTGAAAACAGTGATAATACATTACATTTTGATTTTGATCCCGAAATTGGTGAATCGATCAACGGAGACCCAGCTATTCTTTCTCAAATATTAATGAATCTTATTAGCAATGCTTTACGATTTACGAAAAATGGAAATGTCTATTTTTCGGTTAACTTAATTAAGAAAAAAGAGAACAAGACTACTATTTCTTTTATCATAAAACATGATGGATTTGAAATCACTAAAGAAGATGAAAAATCAATTTACCAAGAGTTTATTGATGTAGAAAATGTGAAAAAGCCTTACTTGGGTACCGGTTTAAATTTTGCTATCGTAAAAAAATTAGCAAAAGCATTAGGTGGTGAAATCATTATTCAAAATGATTCACATGCTGGCTCTGAGTACGCATTTACAGCTGATTTTGAAACCGTGCAAAATAAAGACAATGCTTCTACTAAGGTTGCATCTGATACATTTGTTGATCATCCTAAATTAAAAGCCCTAGTGGTGGATGATAATAAATTAAATCTGTTGGTAGCAGAAAAAATGTTATCTAAAGAAAACTTTGATTGCACTACTATTGATAATGGCTTTGATGCCATAGAGTTGGCTAAAGAAAACATATATGATATCGTATTAATGGATATCAATATGCCAAAACTAAATGGTATTGGAACCACCAAGCGAATACGTGAATTTGACACAAAAACCCCAATTATTGCTCTAACAGCCGTCGATGTGACTCAATTAAACCGTCAAATAATACAAGCTGGGCTTAATGACTACATTTTAAAACCTTATAACAAAAACCATCTTTTAGAAATTATTAATAAAAATATCATACCATCTTAGAGGTATACATATTTCTTAATGAAAAGTATTGACAAGTGTATCTACTGTATATAATAATCCTTTTATACAACAATTTTTACTACTCCAAATGTTTACATAATCAAACTATTGAGGTCTCATTGTAATGCGTTTTATAACATATTTTAACTTTTAGAATACACTCTTCTTTTTACTCAAAAAACACTATTATTTCCCTCCCCCTTCACTACACTTTAATAATCAGCAAGTTATAATGCGCTTTAATACTAAAGGTGTATAGAATACCATAACTACAAAGAAAATGTATTAACATTTTTTAAGATATTCATATGAAAAGATTAATAATTAAAGAAACAATAAATGAAATATCAGGTAGTTTAAAATAACACAAATAATAATTAAGTAACCATGAAAAAATCATTCACATTAATCGCATTGTCAGGTATTATCTTGACATCATGCGTGTCGAAAAAAAAGTATGTTGCTTTAGAGCAAGAATTACAAGATACACGTAGTACTTTACAAAGAACTGCTGTAGAAAAAGATGAATTAGAGGATAAATTTGCAAAAATTGAAGCAAGAGTAGCGGATTATAATGCCAAAATCAATTCTTTAAGAGACGAAAGCAATGAAAAAATGGTAATGGTAGATGATATTGCCGCGATTTCAAACAATAGCAAAGAAAAAATGAGGGAAACACTAACGAAGGTAGATCCCAACAAATTACAAAATGCTAAAACATTAAAAGATTCAATGAATTTAGCGGTTTCACATAACTTAAAAAACTCTTTAGATGATAGTCTAAAAGATGATGAAGATATATCTATAAATATCGACAATACTGTGGTGATGATCTCAATTTCTGATAAGATGTTATTTAAAACTGCAAGTTATAGAGTGAGTGATAAAGCTAACGGAATTTTACAAAAACTGGCCAACGTTATAAACTCTGAACCTAGTATCGAAGTTATGGTAGAAGGTCATACAGACCCAAGAACAATAAGTAACACAGTGGTTCAGGATAACTGGGATCTAAGCGTAAAAAGAGCAACATCGATTGTTAGAAAATTACAAAACAAGTATGATGTAGCTCCAGAAAAGTTAATTGCCTCTGGAAGAAGTAGCTACAAACCACTTGTAGAGAACAACTCAGATGAAAATATGGCAATAAACAGACGTACAAAAATTGTTTTATTACCAAATATGGATAAGTTTTTTGCGATGCTTTCTGCTAACTAACTATATACACACTTTTATTAAAAAGGGTAGCAACAAAAATGTTGCTACCCTTTTTTTATGTACTCGATAATCGAGATTTAAATGCTCCGAGGCTTGCCTCGAAATCAAAATTATTTTGCAATCCATGCCTCGCGGGCTTGCCCCAAGGTAGTTTACTATGTTTTTTATTAGTTTTTCGTTTTACAATTAAACCTTTTCATAATTCTTATGTCCTAGTTATAGGTAAATAAATTGAAAAATTATGAAAAGGATAGTACTTCAAAGATCAACAATTGTATCATTATTACTGGTAATACTATTCTTAGGAAGCAGTTTTACTATAACCAACATAGTCAAATGGGAACATTTGGGTTCTAGAACGGTTAATTACAGATTAGATAAGGATGTAATCAAAGTAACTGCAAGAGAAGGCAGCTTTAAAAAACTAAAAATCAAGGTTACCGGAGGCGCTCTTAATATGCACAGAATGGTGGTTCAATATGGAAATGGACAAAAAGATGTTATTCAATTACGACATAACTTTTCGCGTAAAAGTACAACCAGAATGATCGATCTAAAGGGTGGAAAAAGAATAATAAGAGACATCACTTTCTTTTATGACACAAAGAATATGTCTCGAAAAAGAGCAAAGGTTCATATATTTGGTAGGCACTAAGCCCAAGGTACATTTTGAACGTAAAAAAGCGACCCAATTTAGGTCGCTTTTATTGTACTCGGTAGTAACCACATTTAAGGTAGGCTCCCTCGGGAAAAGTTACCGGGTGATCTATATCATGATATGTTTTTTCTAGTATTTCAAAACTTCTTCCGGTTTCCAAAATACTTTCTTCAGAGATACTAAAAAAATCTTCTGTAATAACTCGAGAAGAGCATGACGCCAATATCAAAACACCGTTAGACGATACTAATTGTGCTCCCAATTTTGCTAATCTCGCATACCCTTTCTTAGCTTTTGCAATCTCGCTTTCTCTTTTTGCAAACGATGGCGGATCAATGACTACAATATCAAATTGTTGGTCTTTATTAATTAAGTCTTGTAATCCATCAAAAGCATCAGCCACCATTATGCTATGCGTACCTGTGAAATTATTCAGCTCAGCATTTTCTACGGCCATTTGTAAAGCATGTTTACTAATATCAAGGCTAATCACCTCTTTTGCTCCTCCGTGCAATGCGTGAACAGAGAATCCTCCGGCATAAGAAAATACATCTAATACGGTTTTCATATGGGCAAGCTCCCCTACTCTTTTTCTATTATGGCGGTGATCAAGAAAATACCCGGTCTTATGCCCTTTGATGACATTTGCAGAGAAAAGGACTCCATGTTCTCTAAAAATCACGACTTCATTCTCTAATGTCCCGTAAATGATCTTTCCGTCACTTAAACCATATACATCGCCTTTGGACTGCAATAATCGGCTTAATCGAAGTACAACCACATTACAGCCAGTAATTGTGATCAAATGAGGTACAATCCAATTGAGATAAGGAAACCATATATGCGAATACAATTTAATAACCAATACATCATCATAAACATCGGCTATAAAACCAGGCATATGATCGTTCTCTCCAAAAAGTAAACGATAGCTATTGGTATCGGTTTCAAGAAGTGGTTTTCTGATTTGGTATGCTTCCTGAATTTTTGAGGCAAACCATGCTTCATTAATTTGTGCTGGTTTTGCAAACTGGATTAACTTAACTCGAATCGGAGAAAAAGGATCATACAATCCACAAGCAATGAAATTATTCTTTTTATTATCATAGATGATCACCAAATCCCCTGGTTTTCCATCAGTATTTTGCTTGACAATACTATCTTCAAAAATCCAAGGATGACCTCGTTTCACCATTTTTTCTGCAGATGGTTTCAACTTAACAGCCAATCTTTTTGTTTCTATATCCCGAATAATTTTCATAGGTAGCAAGAATAGGGATATTTTTTCTATTCTAATACAAAAGAAAAAGAAAAAGCACCTATCTCAATAAGTATCAAGATAAGCGCTCTTTCATGTATCGTTAAAACTATTGCATCATATTTGGATAAATACAAACTGTTACATAGCCTTTATACCTAGATGACGATTAAGTTCATATTTTGTTACACTATATCTATTGTTTTAATATAAAACAGAAGCGGATAACATATTTATAAAATTAAATATGTATATTTGTTGTATGAATGATAAAAGAATACTCGAAATTAATAAGGCATTGTCTAATGCTACACGCTTAGATATTTTAAAGTGGCTCAAAGATCCAGAGGAAAACTTTCCTCCTCATAAAGATTTAGGTCATTTTAATGATGGAGTTTGCGGGCAATACATCCAGGATAAGTCTGGCCTATCGCAGCCAACTATTTCTCATTATTTATCAGGAATGCATAAAGCCGATTTATTGATAACTACAAGACATGGTAAATGGACCTATTTTAAAAGAAATGAAGAAGTCATTAAGAGTTATTTAGAAACGATAAGCAAACTTTAAAAAAAAAAATTTAATCAACATATTTATAAACTTAAATATATAATTATGAAAATATTAGTTATCGGTGCTACTGGCACTATAGGTTTTGAAATTTATAACAATTTAAGAAAAGAAAATCATGAAGTATATGGAGCCCACCGAAATAGCACCGATTATCCAGTAGATATTACAGATAAGAATTCTATTAATAACGTATTCAAAAAACTACCAAAACTAGATGCTGTGATCAATGCAGCAGGTACAGCCTCCTGGAAACCTTTATCAGATCTTACAGAAGAAGACTACTACATTGGCATTAGAAGTAAATTAATGGGGCAAGTAAATCTTGTAAATACCGCAAAAGAGCATGTAAACGATAATGCATCTATAACCCTCACTACAGGGATCCTTGCAGAACACTATGAACCTGGTGCGGTAGCATTATCCTTGGTCAATGGAGCGATACATAGTTTTGTTAATGCAGCCAGTAATGAACTACACAGAGGTATCCGATTGAATGTAGTTGCTCCTGGAGCTATTGCTGGAGATTTTCCTGAAGATAAAAAGTTTGCAGGATACTTTCCAATACCCATTGATGAAGCTTTAAAATTGTATCGAAAAGCAT
Organism: Aquimarina penaris; assembly: GCF_040786285.1. NCBI lineage: Bacteria > Pseudomonadati > Bacteroidota > Flavobacteriia > Flavobacteriales > Flavobacteriaceae > Aquimarina > Aquimarina penaris. The sequence continues at coordinate 188,156 of NZ_JBFMKQ010000005.1, read as the reverse complement.
TAACAGAAAATATTTCAGGTCAAATCTTAAAAAAATATTAGCATGCAAATTCCAATATATCAAATAGACGCGTTTACCCAAAAATTATTTGGAGGCAATCCAGCAGCAATCTGTCATCTCCCCTATTGGTTAGATGACCAAACTTTACAAGATATTGCCATTGAAAACAATCTGGCAGAGACTGGATATTTTGTAAAAAAAGAGGATATATACGAAATTAGATGGTTTATGCCTCATGCCGAAATTGATTTATGTGGTCATGCAACTTTAGCTTCTGCCTATGTGATCTTCAATTATATAGATTCCTCTATTAATGAGGTTACATTTTCTTCAAAAAGTGGCATTTTAAAAGCAAAAAAAGAGGGTAATGGCTCTATTACACTAGATTTTCCATCAAGACCTCCTAAAGAAATAGAAATTCCAAAAGAAATATACGAAGCCCTTAATGCAACACCTCAAAAAGCTTTTGCGGCAAGAGATCTGGTAATCACACTTTCTTCTGAAGATGAAGTACTAGCCGAGAATCCTAACCTAGAAATATTGAAGGAACTACCCTACCTCTGTATCATTATCACTGCAGAGGGTGAAAACTCTGATTTTGTATCCCGTGTTTTTGATGCCAACGCCTTTGTACTTCCTGAAGATCCTGTTACCGGTTCTGCACATGCATCTCTAGTACCTTTTTGGGCAAAAAAACTGAACAAAACCACGCTAAAGGCTTTCCAATTGTCAAAACGTGGCGGTGAATTGGATTGTAAGTTAGATGGAGATCGTGTTTTTCTTAGCGGATACTGCGTGCCATACCTAAACGGAAAGATTACCATATAACCTTAAAAATACAGACTATGAAAACTATTGGACTGATTGGAGGAATGAGCTGGGAATCATCGGCTCTGTATTATGAATTGCTAAATAAACGTGTAAAAGAACTACTTGGTGGATTTCACTCTGCTAAAAGTATATTGGCATCAGTAGATTTTGCTGAAATTGAAGATTTACAACGTAAAGGTGATTGGCATGGATTAAATCAACTAATGGTACAATCTGCTAAACAATTAGAAAATGCCGGTGCAGATTTAATCGTCCTTTGCACCAATACTATGCATCTATGCAGTGAGGGAATTATAAAAAATACGAGCATTCCCTTTTTACATATTGCTGAAGCAACCGGGAGACAAATTAAATCTAAAGGATTAAAAAAAGTGGCTCTTCTAGGAACGAAATTCACTATGGAAAAAGACTTTTACAAAAACACTTTGAACGATTATAATGTAGAGGTAATGACCCCAAATCCAGAAGATAGAGAAGTGATACATCAAATCATATATAAAGAACTCGTTCTTGGAACCCTTAAAAATGATTCTAAAGAAAAAATCAAACACATAATAAAGGATTTAGAGAATCAAGGAGCCGAAGGCGTAGTACTGGGATGTACAGAAATCCCCTTACTTATCAAATCAGATGATGTGGATATCCCAGTACTTAATACCACCAAAATTCATGCAGAGAGTGCAGTAGAAATGGCTTTAAAAAAAGAAAATATCAAAACTCCGAATTAATTACATGACGGCATTCAAAAACAGACAGTGGATATATACCAAAAGGCCAGAAAAATTAGTAGACAATAGTCACTATACTTTAAAAGAGACTACAATTGATACATCACAATTGAAACCAGGACAAGCCTTAATAAAATCAGAGTATTTTAGCATAGATCCCTATATGCGTATTCAACAATCTGGTAAAGACACCTGGGAAGAACCACACCCACTTAATACTGTACAGGGTGGTGCTGTTGTTGGAAAAATCATGGCTATAAACGATCTACATTCCACCTTAGAAATTGGTGATTGGGTGTTATCCTATCCAGGGTGGCAAGAATATGCTATTACAGAAGTTAATTCACTGCGCAAACTGGATCCAAGTGAAGTCCCGGTTACTACGGCCCTGGGAATTTTAGGTATGCCAGCACGAATTGCCTATTTCGGGTTTATAGAAGCTGGAAAACCTAAAAAAGGTGAAACTCTTGTTGTTTCGGGTGCATCTGGAGCTGTGGGTCTGGCAGTGGTGCAAATCGCCAAAATAAAAGGATGTAGAGTAATCGGTATTGCCGGATCTGATGAAAAAACCAAATACCTTAAAGAAACACTTGGTGTAGATGACGTAATTAATTATAAAAAACACCCCTCTGCTTCAGAGATGAAAAATGAACTTTTAAGAGTATGCCCAGACGGAATTGATATCTACTACGATAACGTAGGCGGATATATTACCGATGCCATTTTCGAACTTATCAATCTCAATGCAAGAATCATTATCTGTGGTCAGATTTCACAATATTCGGGTGGGTTGGATACTCCAGAATTGGGCCCAAGGTTTTTACATAAGATGCTATACAAACGTGCTACTATTCAAGGTGTTTTGGCTCGGGATTATAATGATAGAATGGATGAAATGCTTGAAGAAATGACTCCTTGGGTAAAGGATGGTTTGATTCACTATAAAGAGACAATTATTCCCGGATTCGAGAATTTACCGGATGCTCTTCAGATGCTTTTCTTCGGAAAAAATATGGGAAAATTAATCGTAAAAGTTAACCACTAATCCATGAAAAGTTGATTAATTTTAGAACGTAATTTTCGTTTATAATCCTCCTCTAACCAATCTCTGTAGTTTTTGGTACTTTTACTAATACAATACGAATATCTACGTACGCGATACTCAATATCCTTATCTAATATTCGACTAAGAATACGCGCATCAAATACATCTTCACTGTTTTCAACACACATCGTAGCATGTTGTTCTATTGATTTCTCTAGTACAGTAAGACTTCTAAGATTATATCTTTTTGTTTTTGCATACTCCTCTTCAATATCAAATTCTATATCCACAGATTTAGCAAACTCTTTTCTTAATTCATCTGGTAATACGTATTTGAAATTTCTTTCAATTTCCTCATCCCCAACAAGGCTATCATAATAAAAGTCCGGAGATCTAAATATAGATTGCCAATCCATCTCGGCATTCCATAAACCAAATCTAGCGGTATTATTACCTAAGTCAATTATGGTAAATTCTGGTTTAGTTGGTAATATTCGAGACCCTCTACCAATCATCTGAAAATACAGCGTAAGTGATTTTGTGGCTCTATTAAGGATAATACTTTCTACTGTAGGCTCATCAAACCCTGTAGTTAAAATACTAACAGAAGTCAATATAGCATCATCAGTATGTTTAAACCATTCTAAAATATCTTCTCTTTCCTGTCTGCTGTTGGTATTATCAAGATGTCGGATGGGGTATCCAGCCTTTTTAAAGGTGTCATACACATATACCGAAGTATTGATTCCATTATTAAAAATCAACGTTTTCTTTCCTTTTGATCTTTCTTCGTATGCATGCAAAAGTTTGTCTTGCATCTGCATATTGGTATACAATTCTTCAGATGATTTTACCGTATAATCACCATTCATACCAATTTTTAAAGACCCTAAACCTACATCATAAGTATAGGTGACAGGTGTGGCCAGGAAGCCACTTTTAATTAACGAATTAATGGTATCCCCTACAATGAGCTCATTATAGTTATCCTTCATAGGAAGTTTCATGTTAGAGCTAAGAGGAGTTGCTGTTACTCCAAGGATAAAACAGTTTTTAAAGAACCTAAAAAGCTTTCTAAATGAGTTATAATGGGCCTCATCTATAATCACCATTCCTATATCATTAAGCTCTAGTTTATCATCATTAAGCCTATTATTTAAGGTTTCTACCATGGCAACAAAACACATGTACTCATCCTGATCATGAAGTTCTTTAACCGAACTGTTAATGATTTTATTCTTCACCTGAAATTCGGTAAGCATTTTAGATGTCTGACTGCAGAGTTCTATTCGATGAGTTAGCACCACTACTTTTTTATTGGTAGCTTCAATATACCTTCTAACAATTTCAGAAAAAATCACTGTTTTCCCACCGCCTGTAGGGAGCTGATAAAGTAGGTTATATGATTCGGGAAATTCTTCAAGACGACCAAATATTTTATCAATATCTCGTTTCTGGTAATCATATAGAACTTTTTGTTCCTTTTTTGTAATCTCTGTGGGCAGTAGTGCCATTACCTATAGGCTTCGTTAAAAATAAGCCACAAAATTAAGCACTTTAAGAGGTTATACGAAACAATTGATGAAATATATTTTTCAATAAGGGATATTTCAAATGTTAATTAATCATAATTGTTTAATACATAAGAACATGATATTTTAATTTTAACATTTAAAAAGTAACCCTGATTTATAAATGAAATGGATAAAGATTTAATTCCTATTCAAGCGCTTTTAGTTCCGAAACCAATACTATACACCGGAAAAATACTTAATTGGATATCCCCTTTTCTTGCTTCTCGATTCGCGGCTAGAATGTTCTTAACTCCTTTTAAGTATGAAATGCCTGAACGGGAAAAATTGATGTTTGAAAAAAGTAAAAAAGAACGAATTCGTATCAAAAAAATTAACCGAGAAGTCGTTGTATATAATTATGGTACCTCTAAGAAAAAAATTCTCCTGGTACATGGCTGGTCTGGAAGCGGAACACAACTCTCTATAATTGCAGAACAATTATTAGAAAATGGATATAGTACCGTAAGTTTTGATGCTCCTGCCCATGGCAAGTCTCCAGGAAAAAGAACACTAATGCCTCATTTTATTGAAACCATCTATCATCTCGAAAAGACTCATGGGCCATTTGAAGCTGCTATAGGACACTCTCTGGGAGGAATGTCATTATTAAAATCAACTAAAAATGGATTGCAGATAAAAAAATTGGTTATTATCGGTACTGCCAATAGTGTTACTGCAATAACCCAAGAATTTGCAAAAAATCTTCAACTCAATGAAAAAGTTGCCAAACTATTAAAAGAATATTTTGACAAAAGATATGGAGAAGATCTCAATAACTATTCTGGAGCCGTATCGGCAGCAGGTGTTGACATTCCGACATATGTTATTCATGATAAGAATGATGTAGATGTGCATTATAGCTCTGCTCATGAAATAATAGAAAATTTAAACCAAGGAAAATTATTACTCACAGAACAATTAGGTCATCGTAAAATTCTGGGTAACAAAGATGTTATTTCAAAGATCACAAAATTTATTTTGGAATAATTATTGTGATGTTATTCTAAGAGAGTTTGTACGACTATACTTAAAACAAAATTCTAAATACATGAAACAATTTATCATTTTACTTATAGGAGTTCTAACCATTAGTTGTACGGGTACTGCTCAACAAAAAACTAAAAAGCAAGAAAAAACATATGCAGTTTCTAAGACTAATGCCGAGTGGAAAAAAATTCTAACATCGGATCAGTATTATATTCTGAGACAAGCAGGCACAGAAAGACCATTTTCGAGCCCTCTAAATAAGCTTTATGCATCTGGGACATTTCACTGCGCTGCTTGCAATACACCATTATATGAAAGCCAATATAAATTTGATAGCGGTACAGGCTGGCCTAGTTTTGACAGAGCTGTAGAAGGAAATATAGAAAAGGATGTTGATCATAAACTAGGCTATGCACGTACCGAATTATTATGCAATACATGCGGAGGTCATTTAGGGCACGTATTTAACGATGGACCAAGAGAAACTACGGGGATGAGACATTGTATAAATGGAGATGCTTTAACCTTTGTACCAAAAAAAACAAGTAATGAGTAAGTATCCCATTAAAAAATCAGAAGCTGAATGGAAATCACAGCTTAGCGAAGAACAATACAAAGTACTTAGGCAAAAAGGAACCGAAAGACCATTTACCGGGGAGTACAATATGCATTTCGAAGAAGGAACCTATACTTGTATGGCATGCAATACTCCATTATTTAAAAGTGTGACCAAGTTTGATTCTGGATGCGGGTGGCCAAGTTTTGATGAATCCATTGAAGGAAACGTAGAATACATAAGAGACACATCACATGGTATGATCAGGACCGAAATATTATGTGCAAGTTGCGGAAGCCACCTGGGTCATGTATTTAATGATGGGCCTACACAAACCGGACAACGATATTGTGTTAATTCTTTAAGTATTGATTTTGATAAAAAATAAATTCACAACAAATAATTAATATTCATGAAAAAGATTCTTTTTTTACTCAGTTTATCTCTAGTTTTATTTTCTTCTTGCGAAGGAGATCAAGGACCTCCAGGACCTGAAGGACCTCCAGGTTTAATCGGCGAAGCTTTTGAAAGAACAATAACTTTTACTGCTGCCAATGAATTTATCGAAAGAGTTCCACTAGATCCTAATATTGTCGATAGTGATGTAATTTTGGTATATCGCTTAGAGGCTGTGGATAATAATCTGGATGTTTGGGAACCTTTACCTACGGGATCTGTTTTCTTTTTTAATGATACTACCGGTGCAATTGAAGGTTTTTTATACTATAGATTTAATTTTACCGTTGGGGATGTTGATATTATCTTAGAAAGTGATGCGCCAGACCTTGCGGGACCAGAATTTACAGACAATCAAACTTTTAGAATTGTAATAGTGCCTGCTGACTTTGCAACAACTACAGACATCGATCTAAATGATTTTAACGCAGTACAAAGCGCACTAAATTTAGAATTCAATTAACTAGTAAACTTTATAAACAACAATATTCAATAATTTAACACTATCTAATGGATAGTGTTTTTTTTATTTTTAATACTCTTCGAAATCTTATTCTTAGGGAATACTTAATTCCTTTTCTGATTAGCCGAATTATCCTTAAATTCGTGACTTCAAAAAATTGACATTTATGAGCACATATGATATCATTGTTTTAGGAAGCGGTCCTGGGGGTTATGTAACCGCAATTAGAGCTTCACAATTAGGTTTAAAAACTGCGATAGTTGAAAAAGAAAGTTTAGGAGGCGTATGTTTAAATTGGGGATGTATCCCGACCAAAGCACTATTAAAAAGCGCACAGGTATTCGAATATCTTAAGCATGCATCGGATTACGGGCTTACCGTTGAAAAATTCGATAAAGACTTTGATGCCGTTGTAAAACGAAGTCGTGGTGTAGCAGATGGGATGAGTAAAGGTGTTCAATTCTTAATGAAAAAGAATAAAATAGATGTTATTAATGGTTTCGGAAAATTAAAAGCCAGCAATAAAATTACGGTAACTTCAGAAGATGGTAAAGCTACAGATTATGAAGCTAAGCATATCATTATTGCTACTGGAGCCAGATCAAGAGAACTTCCGAACTTGCCTCAAGATGGTAAAAAAGTGATTGGCTATAGAGAGGCCATGACATTAAAATCACAACCTAAGAAAATGATCGTTGTTGGGTCTGGGGCTATTGGAGTAGAATTTGCACACTTTTATAACGCAATGGGAACAGAAGTAACTATTGTTGAGTTTTTACCAAACTTGGTTCCGCTTGAAGACGAAGAAGTATCAAAACAGTTTGAAAGAAGTTTCAAAAAGGCGGGAATCAAAGTAATGACTAATTCTTCTGTTGAAAGCGTTGACACAAGCGGTGATGTGCTAAAAGCAACGGTAAAAACAAAAAAAGGAGAAGAAGTTCTTGAAGCCGATATCGTTTTATCTGCTGTTGGGATTAAAAGTAATATTGAAAACATAGGATTAGAGGAGTTAGGGATAGCTACCGATCGAGATAAAATTGTAGTAAACGATTGGTACCAAACCAACATCCCTGGAGTATATGCTATTGGTGACGTTGTTGCAGGTCCTGCGCTAGCACATGTTGCTTCTGCGGAAGGTATTACCTGTGTAGAAAAAATTGCCGGTATGCATGTTGAAGCCATAGATTATGGTAACATTCCTGGATGTACTTATGCTTCTCCGGAAATCGCTAGTGTTGGTATGACCGAAAAACAAGCAAAAGAAGCTGGTTATGAAATCAAAGTTGGTAAATTCCCTTTCTCTGCATCTGGTAAAGCAAGTGCCGCAGGAACCAAAGATGGCTTCGTTAAAGTAATATTTGATGCCAAATATGGCGAATGGTTAGGGTGTCATATGATTGGCGCTGGAGTAACCGATATGATTGCAGAAGCTGTGCTAGGAAGAAAATTAGAAACTACAGGTCATGAAGTTCTAAAAGCAATTCACCCACACCCAACAATGAGTGAAGCTGTTATGGAAGCCGTAGCTGATGCGTATGATGAAGTAATTCATCTATAATAAGAGCACAATATTAAACATAAAAAAATCCGCTGTAAAAGCGGATTTTTTTATGTTTAAATTTTTCTGATAGACAAAACTACTCTCCCATAGCCGCAGCGACTGCCGCAGACATGCGCTTGTAAACACCACTTTCTAATCGCTCTCGTATTGCCGAAAACGCAACTAATGTTTCTTCTATATCTTCCATAGTATGAGAAGCTGTAGGAATCAATCGTAATAAAATTAATCCTTTAGGTATTACAGGATATACTACAATCGAACAAAATATACCGTGATTTTCTCTTAAATCTTTAACCAATGCCATTGCTTCAGGAATACTTCCTTTTAAATAAACTGGAGTAACACAACTTTGGGTAGTTCCTAGATCAAAACCTCTATCTTTTAATCCATTTTGTAACGCATTTACATTCTCCCATAACTTTGCTTTTAGTTCTGGCATAGTTCTAAGCATATCCAAACGCTTCAATGCCCCAACAACTAACTGCATTTGCAATGATTTTGCAAACATTTGGGAACGTAAATTATATTTTAAATAATCTATTATTTCTTGATCCGCAGCAATAAAAGCTCCGGTACTTGCCATAGATTTAGCAAAAGTAGCAAAATATACATCTATCTGATCCTGTACTCCCTGCTCCTCACCTGTTCCTGCTCCGGTAGCTCCTAAAGTCCCAAACCCATGGGCATCATCTACAAATAATCTGAAATTATATTTTTCTTTTAAAGCAACTATCTCCTTCAATCTTCCTTGCTCTCCTCTCATACCAAAAACACCCTCAGAAATCAATAAAATTCCTCCTCCGGTTTTTTCAGCCATTTTAGTAGCACGCATTAGATTTTTATCAATACTTTCTATATCATTATGACGATAGGTATATCTTTTTCCTTGATGCAATCTTACTCCATCTATTATACAAGCATGAGCATCAACATCATATACGATGATATCATCTTTACTAACCAGCGCATCAATGGTAGATACCATTCCCTGGTAACCAAAATTCAATAAATAGGCTGCTTCTTTATCAACAAACTCCGCAAGTTCATTCTGAAGTTGTTCATGTAAATCGGTATGACCACTCATCATTCTTGCTCCCATAGGATAAGCCGAACCATAATTAGCAGCTGCTTCGGCATCAACCTTACGCACCTCTTCTTTATTGGCTAGCCCTAAATAATCATTAATACTCCAAGTGATTACTTCTCTCCCTTGAAACTTCATTCTATTTGATATAGGCCCTTCTAACTTTGGAAAAACAAAATATCCTTCTGCCTGATCTGCCCATTTTCCTAATGGCCCTTTGTCTTTATAAATTTTATCAAATAAATCTCTCATCTATCAAAAATTTGTTTCTTATAAGTCTGCGAAAATACGGAAAATTGATTTGATGGCATAATTATATTCAAATTCACTTTTACAAAGTGTGATTTTAACAAATCATCATCTCCAGCACATATAAACACTAATATTATAATGTTTTCTGTTAATTTAGTGATTAAAACTAATTAATAAACAAATACAAGCCCGGTTTTTCTGATTCTTCTTTTAAAATAACTATAAAAAAAATGCACTTGATCGTTGATCAAATGCATTTAGTCTTTAATTTCTTATGGTATTATTTAATAAACTGAACTTCTGTAGCATCGATTTCGCGTTGACTATCAAAAAAGCCTTGCTCCATCATCCAATCATCACTAAATACCTTACTCATATATCTTGAACCATGATCAGGTAGAATTACAATTACATTACTATTTTCATCAAACTCTCCTTGTTCTGCAAGTTGTTTGATTCCCTGTAATGCTGCTCCACTTGTATATCCCAGAAATAAACCTTCTGTCTTTGCCAACTCTCTTGCTGTGTGAGCGCTATCTTCATCATTTACCTTTTCAAATCTATCAATCGCTTCAAAATCTGTAGCAGTAGGAATTAGATTTTTACCTAATCCTTCGATACGATAAGGATATATTTCTTCTTGATCAAATTCTTTAGTTTCATGGTATTTCTTCAACACAGAACCATATGCATCTATCCCTAAAACGCGAATATCTTTATTTTGCTCTTTTAAATACCTCGCTGTGCCTGATATTGTACCTCCGGTACCACAACAAGCAACAAAGTGTGTTAAGTGACCATTCGTTTGATCCCAAATTTCAGGACCTGTAGAGTTATAATGTGCATCAATATTCAATTCATTAAAATATTGATTTATATACACCGATCCTTTTATTTCTTCATGTAAGCGTTTTGCTACCTGGTAATATGACCTTGGATCATCCGCACTTACATGAGCAGGGCAAACATAAACTTTTGCTCCCATATTTTTAAGCATCGCTATCTTATCTTTCGAAGATTTAGAGCTTACTGCCAAAATACAGTCATATCCTTTTATCACACTTACCATAGCTAAGCTAAAACCTGTATTACCACTGGTGGTTTCAATAATTGTATCACCAGGTTTAAGAATACCCTTTTTTTCTGCTTGTTCTATAATATAAAGCGCAATTCTATCTTTAGTGGAGTGTCCCGGGTTAAAGGATTCTATCTTTGCATAGTAATTCCCGGGGAAGCCTTTCATAATCTTGTTCAGTTTTACAAGTGGGGTATTACCTATAAGTTCTAAAACATTATTATAAGCCTGTATATTTTCTCTCATATAGTTGTGTTTAACAGGGTCGTGGATTAAAAACGGGGGAACCACTATCTGCTTCAAAAAACGGTACGAAGTTACATTATTTTTTTTAATTAATCTTTGATATCTTCCAAATCAAACAAAAACGCATATTCTTCAGCTACTTCTTTTAAGGCTTCAAACCTTCCGGAAGCCCCACCATGACCAGCATCCATATTAGTATGTAACAACAATACGTTATCATCTGTTTTTAACTCTCTTAATCTGGCCACCCACTTTGCAGGTTCCCAATATTGTACTTGAGAATCATGTAATCCTGTAGTAACAAGCATATTTGGGTATTTTTGAGCAACAACATTATCATAAGGTGAGTATGATTTCATATACTGATAGTATTTTTCTTCATTTGGATTACCCCACTCATCGTATTCTCCTGTGGTGAGAGGAATGCTATCATCCAGCATTGTCGTTACTACATCTACAAAAGGAACCGCAGCTACCACTCCGTTATACAATTCTGGAGCCATATTAACAACTGCTCCCATTAGTAAACCTCCTGCAGAACCACCCATCGCATACAAATGATCAGAAGAAGTATACCCTTGATCTATTAAAAACTTTGAACAATCTATAAAATCGGTGAATGTATTTTTTTTCTTTAAAAGTTTTCCGTCTTCATACCATGATCTTCCTAAATACTCACTACCTCTTACATGTGCAATTGCAAAAATAAAACCTCTATCCAACAAACTTAATCGCACTGTAGAAAAATAGGGATCGATAGTAGATCCATATGACCCGTAACCATATTGTAACAGAGGGTTTTTGCCATTTTTTTCTATTCCTTTACGGTATACCATAGAAACCGGAATCTTAGTTCCGTCTTGGGCAGTTGCCCATACTCTTTCAGAAATATAATTAGTTTTATCAAATTTTCCTCCAAGTACTTCTTGTTCCTTTTTAATCTCTTTCTCCTTAGTATCCATATCAAAATCGATTACAGAATTAGGAGTTGTAAGAGAATTGTATGCATACCTAAGTGTGGTAGTGTCAAAATCGGGATTTGTACTCACATAGGTCGTATAGGTTTCATTATCAAAAGGGAGATAATAATCTGCACTACCATCCCATCGTTTTATATTAATTTTATTTAAACCATTACTACGTTCGCTAACTACGTAATGATCTTTAAATATCTCAATATCTTCAACCAATACATCTTTTCTATGCGGAATAAGATCTTCCCAATTTTCTTTACCAGTATTTTTCTCAGACACCTTCATTATTTTAAAATTGGTAGCACCATCAGCGTTGGTAAGTATATAAAAGTTTTCACCATAATGTGCAATACCATATTCTAGGCCTCTGGTTCTGGGTTGAAAAACTTTAAATTCTCCCATTGGATCGTCTGCTCTTAGCACCCTATATTCTGAAGTTAGCGTGCTGCTGGAACCAATCACAATATATTTTTTTGATTTTGTTTTATAGACAAATGTATTAAAGGTGTCATCTGTTTCATGATACACCTCAACATCTTTTGAGGCATCTGTACCTAGAGCATGTCTAAATATTTTATCTGATCTTAATGTTTCATCATCCTTCTTGGTATAGAATAACGTCTTTCCATCGGCGGCCCATGTACTACCCCCAGTGGTTGTTTCTATTACATCAGGATATACTTTTCCTGTAACTAAATTTTTAACCCTAATGGTATATTTACGTCTACTAACGGTATCTACTCCAAATGCTATATGTGTATTATCAGGACTAACACTTAATCCAACCATTCTATAATAACTATGCCCTTCGGCTTCTTTATTACAATCAAACAGTATTTCTTCTTCTGCCTCTAAGGTTTCTTTTTTTCTAGCATATATAGGGTAATCCTTGCCTTTTTCATATCGAGTAATATACCAGTATCCATTAAGTTTGTAAGGTACTGAAGCATCATCCTCTTTAATACGCCCTTTCATTTCTTCAAAAAGTGCCGCCTGAAAATCTTTAGTGTGAGCAGTCATCTTATCATTGAAATCGTTCTCCCGCTCCAGATAGTCTATTACTTCTGGGTTTTCTCTTTCATTTAACCAAAAATAACTATCCACACGAACATCATCATGTTTTTCGAGGTTTGTTGGTTTTTTATCAGCAATAGGAGGTTCAATTTTGGCGTCCACTGTCGTCATTTTGTTATTTTTACATGAAGTTGCAAAAGTAAGTGATAATAAAAATATAATGTGTGAAGTTTTCATCTATTTCTAATAATTTTATTTCGAGTTAGATGGAATTCGCCAATAGTCTTATCACCGTACCTTATTTGATTGCTATAGTTCATTTCATCTTTATCCTTTAGTTTATTTACTGCCAAAGTACTAATTTTGTTTTATAATTTTAAAAAACACAACCATGTTTGGAGATATGATGGGAATGATGGGCAAACTAAAAGAAACCCAAAAAAAAGTTGAAGAAACCAAGAAAAGGCTAGATTCTGTTCTAATTGACGAAACTAGTTCTGATCACCTCTTAAAAGTAACGATAACAGCAAATCGGAAAATAAATAGTATCACCATTGAAGACAAGTTACTCGAAGACAAAGAACAGCTAGAAGATTATTTAGTTTTAACCATAAATAAAGCAATCGCTAAGGCAACTGAAATACAAGAGGCCGAATTAGCTGCGGTGGCAAAAGAAGGAATGCCAAATATTCCCGGATTAGATCTATTTAAGTAGTACCATCTGACCCAGAATTATTAATTCCTAAAAAAAATACGCTTCGTTATTTTTATATTTTTCTTTTTCCTTTTAATTCTATAATTTTAACAAAAGCTAAAAAATTAACTAAAATCAAATAGTATGTTTGAACTCAAAAACAAGGAAGGGTCAAGTTTTCATTTCACCTTAAAGGCAAAAAATGGACAGGTTATCCTGAGTAGTGAAGTATATAACAGTAAATCGGCTGCAGAAAACGGGATATCTTCTGTAAAGAAAAACTCTCCAGAAGATGGGCGATATGAGCGCAAAACAGCAAAAAACGGAAAGTTTTATTTCAATTTAAAGGCTGGTAATGGTCAGGTAATAGGGAGCAGCCAGATGTATTCTTCAGAATCAGGAATGGAAAATGGGATAAATTCTGTAAAAGAAAATGCTCCGGATGCTGAGACTAAAGAAGTATAATTTTTTAAGTGTTAAGTTTTATTTATAAAACCAGATAAAGCTGTTCAATTATTCTGAGCAGCTTTATTTAGTTGTGCAGAAGACAAAACTTCTAAGAAATAAGTATGCATCTCTTGAGTATAGTCTAAATGGGTAACAAATCTTAGTTTACCTTGCCCCATGCCATAAAAATGAATATTCTTTGTTGACATTTTAGAAATAAAGTCATTTTCATCACCATCAATTGTAAATATGACAATATTAGTTTCTATAGGTTCTACTTGTTTTACAAAAGATAATTTTTCTAGTACAGTGCCAATTTCCTGGGCTCGTTTATGGTCTTCAGACAATCTCTGAATATGGTTTTCTAATGCATACAAACCTGCAGCAGCCATATAACCAATTTGCCTCATTCCTCCTCCCAGAACTTTACGAACTCTAATCGCCTTCTCCATAACCTCTGTATTACCAATTAACACAGATCCAACGGGTGCTCCTAAACCTTTACTTAAACACACCGAAATGGTATCAAAAACTTCTCCGTATTGCTTAGGGCTTTCTTCTTTGGCTACCAAAGCATTCCATAACCTTGCTCCATCAAGATGATATCCCAAATTATGATCCGTACATACATTTTTGATTCTTTTAATTTCTTCAAAATCATAACAAGCTCCACCTCCTTTATTGGTGGTGTTTTCTACACAAACCAAACTCGTTAATGGGCTGTGATAAAAATCTGGTGGATTAATCGATTCTAAGACCTGAGTTGCATTTATCATTCCTCTATGCCCACTTATTAATTTACAAGACACGCCACTATTAAAAGACACCCCTCCTCCTTCATAATTATAAACATGAGCATATTTATCTGCAATAAGTTGCTCTCCTGGCTGAGTGTGCAACTTAATAGCAGCTTGGTTCGCCATACTACCCGAAGGAAAAAATAAAGCACTATCCATACCAAATATATTGGCTATTCTTTGTTCTAGCTCATTTACAGTTGGGTCTTCTTTATATACATCGTCCCCTACTTCTGCATTCATCATTGCTTGGAGCATTCCTTTAGTAGGTTTGGTAACTGTATCGCTTCTAAGATCTATTTTCATTTACACTAAATTTGAAAAAAATTAAAAACTACATTTATAACTTCCAATAGGAGAACCATCAGGAATTTTTGGTGAAGGTACTACTTTAAAATTTTCAGGTTTGTCTAAAAAGTTATTAATCTGCCTCACATAATACTCATTATAGATTTTATCCAGTGGATTCATGTTTTTTTCTTTCAATACCCTAAGCAAACTAACAATTTTAGCATAGGCTATTGCATTAACCTGGGGATAAGCGTCTTTATTATTATTTAATTGCATAAGATGTTTTAAAACATTAGCTCTTACTGTATGTTGTATCTCATTATAATATGCATTGTTAGTTTTAGTATTAAAAGTAAGTTCTATTAATTGGTCTAAAGCTTCAGACAATCCCAATTGATTTTTATCTAAGCTTTTTTGCTGCACCAATCGTGAAGTTCTCTGCGGATGTAATAAAAAGGATAAGCTCATATCACTCGCGGTAGCAGCGATACTTAATGCATCAAAACCAACCCCCGTTTTACCTTTAAAAGATTCCCTGTTTTTATCATATCGGAAGGCTCTTGGTGGAAACAATTTTAGTTTATCTTCTGGAATTGCAAGTACTTTGGGAGATAATGTACTCAAAACCTGTTTAAGTGCTTTCTTTTGCTTTTTTGAATCCACAGTTTCAACAATGGTTTGCCCATCTCCTTTTACGGCATAGTTATAATTTAATCCACCAATAAGTTTTACTGCCGCTTCTGTTTGATACCTATGAAAAAAATAAAGAGGTACAAAAACATCTTCTAAAACAGAATATGGTTCATTATTCCTAATATTATCAATAGAAAAGTTTTGTATTGCAACCTCCCTAATCTTTAATACATTTTCTAATTCACTTGATGCACTTTTTCCATTATCCCACAAATGTGCCAGCTCATGGGCTCCACCCAATGGTCTGGCATCACTATCAGAAATAAATCGTAAACCAGATTGATATGCAGTATCTAAAATTCTATTAAGCTCTGCAGTTTCATTAGCCCCTTGAGCAAACTCAGAGTAACTATAGGCTACAGTGACTTTATCCCAATCCCCAATTTTTGTGTCATATGCGTTAGACAGATCAATACTACCTCCCTTAAGTGAAACGGTTGGGTGTGGATAATCCATTACAGATGCTCTTCCGTTTGTACTGGCAGCAAAATTATGTGCAAAACCCAGGGTATGCCCTACTTCGTGGGCAGATAATTGTCGAATACGTGCTAATGCCAGGTCTAACATGGGTTGATAATTATCATCTCTATCCTTATAAGGTTGATTTAATAACGCCTGGGCGATCAAGAAATCCTGTCGAATACGCAAACTACCAAGGCTTACATGTCCTTTTAGAATTTCTCCTGTTCTCGGATCTACAACACTAGCTCCATAGCTCCATCCTCTCGTAGATCGATGCACCCATTGTATTACATTGTATCGTAAATCCATAGGATCTGCATCTGCCGGTAACATTTTTACCTGAAACGCATCTTTGTATCCAATTGCCTCATATGCCTGATTCCACCATCTTGCTCCATCTAATAAAGCGGATCTCACGGGTTCTGGAGTACCTGGATCCAGGTAATATATGATTGGTTCTTTGACTTCACTAATTTGCTGATCAGGATTCTTTTTCTCTAATCGATGTCTAATAATATATCGTTTAGTAATTGATTCATGAATTGGAGTCGCGTAATCCAAATACGAAATAGAAATTGCCCCGCTTCTTGGGTCAAACACACGTTTTTTATACCCATCATCAGGTAATTCTACAAAAGAATGATGCTGAATTACTGTCAAAAAACTTGAATTGGGAGCTACCGAGCTAATATTTTGCCCCTTAGCCGTACCCTTATACGTGATCAGTGCTTCAAATTCTACATTTTTCGGAAATGCTTTTGTACGCTCTAAACTCAATGCACTTTTTTGCTTATCAACACTATAAGCACCTTCTTTTTGAGTTTTTAATCGTTCAATTATACCATGAGTATCTTGCATTAAAAACGGAGTAATATCTATTACATATTTTCCTGACTTTTCTTCTTTAATAGGAAAACCAAATAAAACGGATTTAGCAAATGCCTGTTCAACACTTCTCTTTTCTAACTCATTGTTAGTTATCGCTCGATAGCGCTGATTGGGCTGCACAAGCAAAAGTTTATTACCTGCTTTTTTAAATTTTACAATAACGCCATTTCCTATTTGACCTCTATCTAAACCTATATCATTAGATCCTAACCCTGTAGCCAAAGAATGTACGTACAAAAACTCCGTATCCAGTTTATCAACTTCTAAATAGATTTCATCTTTTTCTTTGTTATAATGAAAGCTGAAATAGCCAGTATATGATTCTAGGTTTTTTTGTAGCTCTAAAAATTGAGCAGAAATAGAACTAGTAATTATCAAGAATAAGCAAACGAAAAATTGTTTCATAAATGATGGATTGAGTGAAAATATTTACAAAATTTTTAAAGCTATAAAATAATCGAAAAAATGTTTCTTACTGAATTGTTAAATCCTATTTTTGTCACAAATAATTTAGATTATGATCACTACCGAGACTTTACTTGATCTCAGAAAGCGCCTGGTTGCGTTAAGGAGGTATCTTTGACATTGATGCCAAACTTATAGAAATAGCTAACGAAGAAGAAAAGACCTATGCCCCAGATTTCTGGGATGATGCTCAGGAAGCAGAAAAATTAATGCGTTCACTAAATGCTGAAAAGAAATGGGTATCCGACTATGAAAAAGGAGTTTCTTTAGTCGATGACCTTGACGTTTTGTATGAATTTTACAAAGAAGGTGATGCCACCGAAACAGAAGTGACCGAACGTTATGAAGAATCTTTATCAACCATTGAAAGCTTAGAATTTAAAAATATGCTAAGCGATGAGGGAGATAGCATGAGTGCTGTATTACAAATCACGGCCGGTGCAGGAGGAACAGAAAGTTGTGACTGGGCAAGTAT
This sequence comes from Aquimarina penaris, assembly GCF_040786285.1. Taxonomy (NCBI): domain Bacteria; kingdom Pseudomonadati; phylum Bacteroidota; class Flavobacteriia; order Flavobacteriales; family Flavobacteriaceae; genus Aquimarina; species Aquimarina penaris. The sequence goes on along the minus strand of NZ_JBFMKQ010000005.1, from coordinate 170,098 downwards.
GCTTATGCGTATGTACCTTATGTGGGCAGAAAAGCAAGGCTATAAGATTAGAGAGCTTAACTACCAAGGAGGCGATGTTGCGGGTATAAAAACAGTAACCCTCGAAATAGAGGGTGAATATGCCTTTGGGTGGCTTAAAGGGGAAAATGGGGTACACCGTTTGGTTCGTATTTCTCCTTTTGATAGTAATGCAAAGCGCCATACCTCTTTTGCTTCTATTTATGTTTACCCGTTGGCCGATGATAGTATTGAAATAGATATTAATCCCGCCGATTACGAGATTATTACCTCCAGATCCAGTGGAGCTGGTGGACAAAATGTAAACAAAGTAGAAACTAAGGTGCAACTTACTCACTTCCCTACTGGGATACAGATTTCGTGTTCAGACACTAGATCACAACAAGAAAATAGGTTAAAAGCACTACAAATGCTTAAATCTCAGTTATTCGAAATAGAGCTTCAAAAACAGAGAGCCCAACGTGATGAAATCGAAGCCTCAAAAATGAAAATCGAATGGGGGTCGCAAATCCGTAATTATGTAATGCACCCATACAAACTGGTAAAAGATGTTAGAACTGCCGAAGAAACTGGTAATGTTGATGCCGTAATGGATGGGAATATTGACCGATTCTTAAAAGCCTATCTTATGATGATGGGACAAAAAAATGAAGATTAATACAGTTAGCAGTTAGCAGTTAGCAGTTAGCAGTTAGCAAAAATATAAAATCTCATGTTCAACATAATTCGTAAATCGTAACCCTTAATTCGTAATGTACAACCATGACTACTATTTATCATAACCCAAGATGTCGAAAGTCAAGAGAGACTCTTGCAATACTCGAAGAAAAAAAAGAGGAGATAACCATAATCAAGTACCTTGAAACTCCTCCTTCAGAAAAAGAATTAACTAAAATGATCACGCTTTTAGGAATTTCTCCTTTAGCATTGGTAAGGAAGAATGAATCGATATGGAAAGAAAATTTTAAAGGTAAAGATCTCAATGATAATCAATTGATCAAGATCATGGCAGACAACCCAATACTTATAGAAAGACCAATTGTAATTAAAGGTAATAAAGCAATCATTGGTAGACCTCCAGAAATAGTGAAAGATATCTTATAATTTAAATAAAAAAAGGAAGTCAAATGACTTCCTTTTTTATTCTATATATTTTTATTCGTTATGCCTGTTCTTTGGCTTTACGCTTACTCTCTCTCCACATTTTAAAGTTTTCAAGATTAGCACCAATAATCCAGTAAGGTACTACAAAGGTTAACAAAAAGATCATTAACCAAAAACCAATGGTAAGGATAGTTAAAAAAGCTAAAAAACCAAGATACTGATCAAATTCAAACATAACGATATTCTAATTTTCAATTTTGACAAAGATACTAAGTCTTGAGTATATGTCATAACAGAAATATAATTTATTTTAAAATCTATTTTCACCTAAATAAATATCCCAAAAAACAAGTCTTTATATTCAGAAATAGCATGTCAAATGCTTAAATTTGCACTCTTAAAAAAAAACAAATCATCATAGCTATGCAATATAGAATAGAAAAAGACACAATGGGCGAGGTAAAAGTGCCAGCAGATAAACTTTGGGGGGCACAAACAGAGCGTTCTAGAAATAACTTTAAAATTGGTGCTTCAGGTTCGATGCCTTTAGAAATAGTATACGGGTTTGCTTATCTAAAAAAAGCAGCAGCCTATACAAACTGTGAATTGGGTGCATTACCTATAGAAAAACGAGATCTGATTTCGCAGGTATGTGATGAAATATTAGAAGGAAAGCATGATGATCAATTCCCGTTAGTTATTTGGCAAACCGGTTCGGGTACGCAAAGTAACATGAATGTAAATGAAGTTATTGCCAACCGAGCACATCAATTAGCTGGTAAAACGATTGGCGAAGGAGAAAAAACATTGCAACCCAATGATGATGTAAACAAATCTCAATCTTCTAATGATACCTTCCCCACCGGGATGCACATTGCCGCATATAAAAAAATAGTAGAAGTTACTATTCCAGGAGTAACCCAATTAAGAGATACTCTAAAAAAGAAATCCGAGGAGTTTAAGAATGTAGTAAAGATTGGACGTACGCATTTTATGGATGCTACTCCACTTACCATAGGCCAGGAACTATCTGGTTATGTTTCTCAATTGGATCATGGTCTAAAAGCTTTAGAAAACACGCTGCCGCATATGGGAGAATTAGCATTGGGTGGTACTGCAGTGGGAACAGGTTTAAATACTCCAAAAGGATACGCAAAACGTGTTTCTGAATTTATCGCACAGTTTACAAGCTTACCCTTTATTACTGCCGAAAATAAATTTGAAGCACTTGCGGCACATGATGCATTTGTGGAAACCCATGGTGCTTTAAAACAATTAGCAGTTTCATTAAATAAAATAGGGAACGACATTCGCATGTTAGCTTCTGGTCCTAGAAGTGGTATCGGGGAACTAATCATCCCTGCCAATGAACCAGGAAGTTCTATTATGCCTGGAAAAGTAAACCCTACACAATGCGAAGCATTAACTATGGTATGCGCCCAGGTATTGGGTAATGATGTTGCCATTAATGTTGGCGGAATGCAAGGCCATTTTGAATTAAATGTATTCAAACCTGTTATGGCTGCCAATCTGTTACAAAGTGCTCAATTAATAGGAGATGCCTGTGTTTCTTTTGATGAGCATTGTGCACAAGGTATAGAGCCAAATCAAAAGCGAATTACCGAATTATTAAATAATTCGTTGATGCTAGTTACTGCTTTAAATACCAAAATAGGATACTATAAGGCTGCCGAAATAGCAAATACTGCTCATAAGAATGGTACTACACTTAAGCATGAAGCAGTTGCTTTAGGCCATGTCACCGAAGAAGAATTTGAAGAATGGGTAAAACCAGAAGATATGGTTGGAGTTCTGAAATAAAAATATATCAGAAAATGAAAACGAAAGACCTGTGTTTATGAATACGGGTCTTTTTTTATTCTTCAATACTAATTAATTATCGATGAATTGCATGACTAGATGCTTTTGGAAGTTCTTTGATGAATTCTTGTATAAACCTGAAATTAATTCGAAATAGCTTCATAATATTTTTGTGTAAAGTTGTGGTATGTTACTGTGATTTATGATGTAAAAATAAGGACCACATACTTTATATGAAATAAGTGAAGCTACGTATATTTATATTCCATATATGTAGCCTTTACAAGTTTTTTCAGAACCAACGAGGTCTTTTTGTTCATAAGTTAAAATATTATAATGGGTACTTTTATAGCTTATTTCACAATATTTTAATATAATTGATAAATTTATGTTAATGAAATTCGCCCTACTTACTCTAATAGCTTTTCTATGTACATCTTCTAATATTACCTCTGATTCCTATATCGGAAAATGGGAAATTACCGGAGGATCAATTATCGAAATATACAGAGATGGTGATGTTTTTTTCGGGAAAATTCATAAACGAGCAAAAAACCCATTATCGAACTTTAATGGATTAGATAATAAAAATCCCGTAAAAGAACTTCAAAATCGTTCCTTACTAGGGATGAATATCTTGAATGAACTAAGTTATAAGGATGGTGTCTTATCTGGAGGTACAATATACAATGCCGATAGTGGAAAAAGCTATACTGTAAAAGTGTGGATCGATGATGATGATACTAATATTTGTTATATCAGAGCCTATAAAAGTTTCTTATTCAAAACATTTATAGCAAAACGAATCAAACCAGAAGAAATGGCTGGTAACCTTGATTAAGTCTTTAAAAGTAACCCAATAAAACACTAAAAACCCGCATTTCTTTGAAAATGCGGGTTTTTTGTTTCCTTTACTATTTGTTTTCCAATAATCAACACTACCTCTATACCAACGGCTAAACTTTAACTATCTATGAATAGCGTGGCTACTAGCCATTGGAAGTTCTTTTATAAATTCTAAAATAAAATTGAAGTTAATTCTTAATAAATTCATGTTTTCTGGGTGTAAAAATGATTCAATAAATTGTTTTAATAAGCTGGTGTAAAGATACTTTGATAACCCATACCGCGCAATGGGGAAAAAGCCCCATTCTTTACAGTTGATCCCCCCTACGCCTTTAAATCACGGTAAATTTGGGTGATTTTTTAATTAAATAAGCCAAAAAAAGCACAGTTATAAACTGTGCTTCTTCAATTTATGAGTATAAAGAAAGACTATACTTTTTCTACTTCAAGTTCGTTTTGAATTTCTACTTTTTCTAGAGCTTGCTCTAAATCCCAAACTAAATCTTTGGCACTCTCTACCCCTATTGATAACCTTATTAATTGATCGGTTATATTCATTCGTTTGCTTTGCTCTGGATCAACTCCTGCGTGAGTCATTGTTTTTGGGTGTTCGGCCAAACTTTCTGTTCCTCCCAAACTTACCGCGAGCTTCATTAGTTTTAGATTATTCAAAAACATAAATGCTTCCTTTTCACCTCCTATGATATCAAAAGAAACCATAGCACCCGGGGCAGAACACTGTTTTTTATAGGTTGCAAATGCTTTAGTTCCTTCATTTAATAATCCTAAATAATATACGTTTTTAATCTTAGGATGATTAACAAGAAAATCTGCAACAATCTGTGCATTTTGTGTTTGCTGGTCCATACGTATTTTTAAGGTTTCTAAACTTCTAAGTAGTAACCAAGCAGTATGTGGACTTACCATATTACCCAAAAAGGTACGAAGTGTTTTTACTCTTAACATTAATTCTGCATTCCCTAAAACTGCTCCTGCAATCAAATCACTATGTCCTCCTATATATTTTGTTGCCGAATACAATACTAAATCGGCACCACATTGCAAAGGATGCTGCCATAGTGGCCCCATATAGGTATTATCTACTGCTACCAACGTTTTTCTTTCTTCAGTACTGTATCTAGCAGCGATCTGACTAAATTTCTCAATATCAACAATATCATTAGTTGGATTAGCAGGAGTTTCAAGATAGATCATTGCTAATTGATCTGCTTTACCAGAATCTTCAATCATTTGGATTACTTCATCCAGGTTTTGATCTGGCATCACTCCTATGGTATGAACTCCTATTTTATCTAAAAAATGATGAATAAAATGATCTGTACCACCATACACAGGGTTACTATATACTAAAAGATCTCCTGGCTTCAAAAACTCTAACAATACAGTACTAATAGCAGACATCCCACTTTCGAATACAGCACAATCATCTGCTTTATCCCAAAGACAAAGACGATTTTCTAAAATCTCTAAATTAGGATTGTTTATTCTACTATAGATAAGCCCTAGTTCTTCTTTTGGTGATTTTTCTCGTAAACCATAGGCCAGCTCAAAAAAAGCTTTTCCTTCTTCGGCAGTTTTAAACACAAAAGTTGATGTTTGAAATATAGGGCATTTTATTGCTCCTTCAGACAACTCAGGTTTATAACCATAAGTCATCATTAAGCTTTCTGGGTTAAAGTCGTGATTTTTCATTTCATAAAATTACAACCAAAAGAATTAAAAACTATGAATTACAATAATTTAAGAATATAAATTTGTAAATACACAATTAAAAGAATTTTATTCTATATTTGGTCTGTAATCAGTTAATAAAAAGAAAAAAAATATGGACAAAATAGATCGATCAATACTTCTTTTGTTACAAAAAGATGGTAAAATCACCATTAAAGAAATTGCAGAACGATTGAACCTGACTACGACTCCTATTTTTGAACGTGTCAAAAAACTAGAGCGTGAAGGATATATAAAATCATACAAAGCAATTCTTGATCGCAAAAAAGTGGGATTGCAATTAGTTGTGTTTTGCAATGTTACTTTGAATCTTCATCAAACAGATTATTTAAAGAAATTCGAAAAAGACATTCAGCAATTTCCAGAAGTGGTAGAATGTTATCATGTAGCCGGAATGTTCGATTACTTAATTAAGATATATGCTGAAGATATGGAACGTTATCAGGATTTTCTTTCAAACAAACTAGCTTCACTAGAAAATATTTCTAAGGTACAGAGTTCTTTTGTGATGACAGAGGTGAAAGACTTTTCCTATTTACCCATCCCTTAGAATAATAGTTCAGCTTAACAAAAGATTTAGAATTCAAATAGTACTTTTGATATTCAGCTTAAAAAATTACACACAATTATGGATATTAAAGATGCAAAAGTGCTAATTACTGGTGGTAATTCTGGAATCGGAAAAGCGACAGCAAAACTTTTAAAAGAAAAAGGGGCGCAAGTAATGATCTCTGGGAGAAATGAAACCACCCTTAAAGCTACTGCCAATGAGTTGGGGGTTGATTACGTTAAAGCAGATGTAACCGAAGAAAACCAAGTTACAGATATGGTACAAGTAGCTAAAGATAAAATGAATGGCCTTAACGTATTGGTCAATAATGCTGGTTATGGATATATTTCAAAACTTATTGATATTGAAGCCGATAAATTCACTGATCAGTTTAAAACGAACATTTTAGGAGCAACGTTGTGCGCAAAAGAATCTGCAAAACATTTTATTGCTCAAGAATACGGAAACATTATTAATATTGGCTCTACATCTTCGTTAAAAGGCTCTCCTACAGCTTCGCCCTATGTAGCCACAAAATTTGCACTTCGTGGAATGACAGAAAGTTGGAGAAATGAATTGCGTCCGCATAATATACGAGTAATGCAAGTTAACCCCAGCGAGGTGATGACCAACTTCTCTGATAATCGTGTGGATAGTAATTTTAATGAGAAGCACTATACACAAGCAGAGCAACAAACCAAGCTTAGAGGTGAAGAAATTGCGCACACAATAAGTAGTCTTTTAGAAATGGATGATCGAGGTTTTATAACAGAAGCTACTGTTTTTGCAACAAACCCTAAGGTATAATTATACGGTTTTAATTGTAGGCTCTTGTTGCAAAGTTGCTTTCTTAGTTTTGAAGTGATTTATAATTACTAGAAAGAAAATAAGAAGAAATATTCCTGACCCTATCGTAAAAATGGTCATTTGTATGCTTTCGAAAAGAATACCTCCTAAAATTAATCCAAAAATACTGGCAAAACTACCCATACTATTGCCATATCCCTGGATAGCACCTTGCATTTGGGGGTTTCCTGTTCTGGATAATAGTGATAAAAAACTAGGCCACATTAAACCATTACCTAATGATAACAGTGTATTAGCAAAATAAAGAATAAACAAATCTGAGATAGACAGAAAATAAAAGCTTAGCGCCAATAATGCAGAACCCAATGCTATGCAAAATATATTGGATACCTTTCCTGAGAGGTAAGATAACAATGGTCCTTGCACTAAGATCATAATAACACTAGAATACGCTAAAAACACACCCAGCTCAGTGGCAGACCATTCTAAAATTGTAGAAGCATAAATAGGTAGGCCTGCATAAAAAAGACTAAATGCCAAAAATGTAAGAAAATACACGGCATAAAGTAACGGGATATTATCTAGTTTCAAGATTTTCCAGAAAGAATTAGCTTCATTACTATCGATACTATCATCTGTATAACATTCTTTATGCTCTACCTGAAAAAATCTTCTAAAAGATTTAAATCCAAGGTTACCAGTATCTACAACGCAAGGGTTACTTTCTGGTAGCTTTAAAGTAATCACGAAAATAGCAATCAAAGATATCATGGCGGCCAATATGATGGGCAATGCTTCTCCTAAGAAAGTAGACGCTAGGATTCCTGCAACTGCAGGACCCAGAACAAATCCAAGGCTGGTAGATGCCCCCATCATTCCGAAATTCTTATCTCGGTCATCATCTGTCGATACATCTGACAAATAAGCATTGGCTACCGAAACATTCCCCCCAGTAAATCCATCAAAAATTCGTGCTACAAAAAGTAATAGTAATGGCAACGTCATTATATAACTACCAGTAAATTCTGAATCTGATGACCACAATCCGGTTTTAGGAAGTATAAAAGCCAATAAAAACAACACCCAGGCGATAAATGTACCGGCCTGACTAACAATAAGTACTTTTTTCCTTCCAATTTTATCAGATAATTTACCCAGAATTGGCGCCCCTATTAATTGAAAGAAAGGATACATGGCCCCTAATATCCCATAAATAAATCCATTTCCGCCTAAATCGATTACAATAAAAATAAGAATAGGGATAACAATACTATACCCTAGTATACCGATAAAATTCACTAATAAAATGGGAAAGATCTTTTTAGTAAAAAAAGTAAAAATTTGCATGCTCTAAAATAAGATTGTTCATTCTAAAAGCTTGTTAAACAATTGCTAATAAAATGCAACTACATCATCCCATAATTTTTACTAAAAGTTCTTTAAGAATATCTCCTTGCGGAAGATTTGCTGCTCCCACTCCTTTACTTTTTACATCTGCATCCCTAAGCAATGCAATAACCTGACTTACTTTTTTCATGGGATAGTTATGCGCAGCTTCGGTATAATCTTTTACAAAGTATGGGTTAATTTTTAAAGCCCCGGCAACATTACGCTGCGATTTATCAGACAAGCCATGGTATTGCATAACCTGAGAGAAAAAACTATATAATAAAGAAATGGTAACCACCAGGGGGTTATCTTTAGGGTTTTGTGCAAAATAATTAATGATTCTATGTGCTTTAATTACATCTCTAGAACCAATAGCTTTACGAAGTTCGAAATTATTAAACTCTTTACTAATTCCTATGTTTTCTTCAATTTGATCTGCTGTGATTTGCGATCCAGAAGGTATGATTAATTTTAATTTTTCTAACTCATTATTGATTTTACTAAGATCTGTACCTAAAAACTCGACCAACATTTGCGCGGCTTTGGGTTCTATACCATATTTAGCTCCGGTTAAAACTCTTCTTATCCAATCGGCAACCTGGTTTTCATATAATTTTTTACTTTCAAAAATAACCCCATTCTTGGCTACAGTCTTGTAGAGTTTTTTTCGCTTATCTATTTTTTTATACTTATAGCACATTACCAATACCGTAGATGGTTGTGGGTTTTCGGCATAATCAGCTAGTTTTTCTATAGTCCTTGATAAATCTTGTGCCTCTTTAACTATAACAACTTGTCGCTCGGCCATCATAGGAAAACGTTTTGCATTAGCTACGATATCGTCTATTGCTACATCTCTTCCGTACAATACCATTTGATTAAATCCCTTCTCCTCTTCGGCAAGAATATTTTTATCAATAAATTCAGAAATCCTATCAATATAATAGGGTTCTTCACCCATCAAGAAATAAATTGGCTTTATATTTCCACTCTTTATATCGGTTACAATTTGTTTTACTTCATCCATTCAGAAAAAAATCATCAAATTTGTGCTATGCAAATGAAAAAGTTAAACTTTCCGGCATATCAATTCAGGTTCAAAAGTAGCGAAAATAAAGTTTCTATTTTTGACCGAATCCGCAAAAAATTTATCATTCTCACCCCAGAAGAATGGGTTCGTCAACATACGGTACACTATCTCATTGAAGAAAAAAAATATCCAGAAAGCCTTATTAATGTTGAAAAGCTTATAAAACTTAACGATCTAAACAAACGTTATGACATCATCATATTTAATCCCGATGGTAGTATTTTTCTTATCGTAGAGTGCAAATCTAATACAGTAAAGGTCACACAAGATGTTTTTGATCAAATTGCCAGGTATAATCTTGCTTTAGATGCAGAATACTTAATGATCACCAATGGTATAGAGCATTACTATTGCCAGATGAACTATACCCAAAAAGAATACACTTTTCTAAAAGATATTCCCAAGTATACATAGTATTCAGTCTATGGTCGATAGTCGATAGTCGATAGTCGATAGTCGATAGTCGATAGTCGATAGTCGATAGTCGATAGTCAATAGTCAATGGTCTATAGTTGATAGTTGATAAATTATGGATCCAAAACGATACACTTTTATAACTTATATTGTTTTGCTTCTTATTAATCTCTTTATTTGTACCTGTGAATATCGCAGTAGTCATATTAAATTGGAACGGTAGGTCGTTGTTAGAGCAATTTTTACCATCGGTTGTAAAACACTCTAAGGAAGCCACTATTTATATTGCAGATAATGCGTCTACCGATGATTCTGTACCCTATGTAAAAGCAGCTTTTCCTGAAATAAAGATTATTCAAAATACAGTTAATGGAGGCTATGCAAAGGGGTATAATGATGCTTTAGCCAAGATTGAAGCCGATATATATTGTTTACTTAATAGTGATATAGAGGTGACCAAAAATTGGCTAACTCCAATTCTAAAGACCTTTGAATCGTCTGATACTATAGCTGCAATCCAGCCTAAAATTTTAGATTATAAAAAGAAATCCCATTTTGAATATGCAGGAGCTGCAGGTGGTTATATTGATCAATTAGGATACCCCTACTGTAGAGGTAGAATTTTTGACACCATAGAACAAGACCATGGTCAGTATGATGATACAACTGCAATATTTTGGGCAAGCGGAGCTTGTTTATTCATAAGAAAATCTGTTTTCGAAGAAGTTGGAAAACTAGATGAAGATTTTTTCGCTCATCAGGAAGAAATTGATCTTTGCTGGCGTCTTCAAGATCATGGATATATCATAATGTATAATGGATCATCTACAGTATATCATTTAGGAGGGGCAACCTTAGACACCATGAATCCTAAAAAAACGTATCTCAATTTTAGGAACAACCTCTATCTTTTAATAAAAAATGTTCCGGGGCGCAATGTATGGCTTGTACTATTGATAAGAATGATCCTAGACGGGTTAGCTGGTCTAAAGTTTTTGCTGGAAGGAAGATTTTCTCATTTCCTATCCATTATCAAAGCTCACCTTAGCTTCTATCGCAATTTGAATGTTTTTTTAAAAAAACGTAAAAAACTTTCAAAGACGGGGAAATATTATTCGTTTTTTTCCGTTGTATGGCAGTATTTTATTTTAAAACGTAAACATTTCAACAAATTAAAAGGGCGTATAAATTAAATTATTGTTAATGGGTTAGTATTACATCACATTTTTGATAATTTTGAGTTATATAACCAGAATAAGACTTAAAACAAATTTCCTGATGAAAAAAGTAATGATTATTGGAGCCTCTATGGCGGTATTATTATCTTCTTGTGTTTCGCAAAAGAAGTTTTCCGAACTAGAAGCCAAACACAAAGAAACTGAAGACCTACTCAATACGGCATCTGTAAAATTAAATAGTTGTTTAGAAGAAAAAGCGAGTTCGACATCGCAACTAAAAGTTCTTCAAGATCAAGTATCGAACCTTAAAAATCAAAATTCTGCATTATTAAATAATGTAGGTAATTTAGCTACTCTTTCTACCAAAGAGGCAGAAAACCTTGAAAAATCTCTAGAAAGCATCAAGGAAAAAGACATGCAGATAAAAACAATGCGTGATGCTCTTACCAAAAAGGATTCTGTAACCTTAGCACTTGTAACCAGCTTAAAAGGAGCTTTAGGAAATCTTGCTGATGAGGATATCGAGATTAATGTAGAAAAAGGTGTAGTTTATGTATCGATTTCAGATAAACTTCTTTTCAAAAGTGGAAGTTATAATGTATCTGCCAGAGCACGTGAGGTGTTAGGTAAAGTTGCAAAAGTAGTTAATGATAAGCCAGACATCGAATTTTTGGTAGAGGGCCATACAGATAATGTACCCATCAAGAACAAAGTATTACTAGACAACTGGGATCTAAGTGTAAAACGTGCTACTTCTGTAGTGAGAGTATTACAAAATGATTTTAAAGTAGATCCAAAACGTATGACTGCTGCTGGTAGAAGTCACTATGTACCTGTTGCTGATAACACTTCTTCTGCAAATAAAGCAAAGAACAGACGTACAAGAATTGTAGTATTGCCAAAACTTGACCAGTTTTACAATATGATTGAAGACGGTATGAAAAAAGCTTCTCAGGGAGGAAACTAAACTCCGTTAAAATAATACAAAAGGGTTGCCTTATGGGCAACCCTTTTTTTGTTTATGTATATACCACATAAAACACTGTAAATCCCCTATCAGCGTGACAAACATGCATAAATGTTAAAAATTTAAGATATATTTGCTCGCTTAAAACCAAATCTAAATTTAAAAAAATGAAAAAACTTATCCTCTCAGGAATACTACTTATGAGTATGGTTTCTGTTAAAGCTCAATCCTATATGGGCTTTCTCACCGATAACTATAGTGGTGTGCATGGTGTACTTAGTAATCCAGCTAATATTGTAGATTCACGATTCAAGACAGATATCAATCTGGTGGGTGTTAGTGCTTTTGCAGGAAACGATTACTTTGGAGTTAGCGTTAGCGACCTTCTTGATGACGATTTTGAGTTTGAAGACGAGGCTAAAAGATTTCCAAAAGATCAAAATAATTTAATTGGAAATGTAGATGTGTTAGGACCCGCATTTATGTTTAATATTAACGAAAAGAATTCAATTGCCGTATATACAAGAGCAAGGGCCTTCTACAATGTTAATGGAGTAAATGGAGAAACTTTAGAAAGCTTAATAGATGACCTGGATGATGATATAAGCTTTGCTGTAAATCAGGGCGATTTATATGGTAGTGCAAATGCTTGGGCAGAAGTTGGTGTTTCTTATGCAAGAGTTTTAATGAGTAAAGAAGAGCATTTCTTAAAAGGAGGTATAACTCTAAAATATTTACAAGGACTAGGAACTGCTTATGCCAGAGGTACCGGTTTAGCAGTTACATTTGATGCAAACGCAATTGCCGCAGGAAATGGTAGTGTAACCACCCTGGGAGAAGCAGCCTACGGATATAGTGAAAACCTCGAAGAAGACTTAGAGGATGTAGAAATTGTGAGTGGGTCTTCTGGTATTGGTGTTGATCTTGGTTTTGTATACGAATGGAGACGAGATTATAAAGAATATACGTCTACAGATAGTAAAGGAAACCCATTTACACCAAAAGACATCAATAAGTATAAACTAAAATTTGGATTGTCATTAACCGATCTGGGTTCTATCTCCTACGATGATGGAACAGAAGAAAGATATAATTTTAATAATACACTTACGCAGGATGATTTTGAAGATATTGATATTGATGAATTAGAAAGATTTTACGGCACTCCAATTCTTGTTGAAGCTGAAAAAGCTGTATTACCAACAGCATTGCATGCCAATGTAGATTGGAATATTAATCAGAAGTTTTATGTAAACTTGAATACCGATTTTTCACTTACCTCAAAAAAGAAAGCAAATAGAAGTAGAATTGCAAATGTTGTATCCTTGACTCCAAGGTTCGAAAGCAAATGGTTTAGTTTTTATTCTCCTCTTAGCCTTGTTCAGCATAGCGGTTTTCAATGGGGTGCAGGACTTAGAGCAGGACCTCTTTATGTAGGTTCGGGATCGATAGTATCATTACTAATTAGTGATGAATCTAAGGCTGCTGATGTATACGTAGGACTTAAGGTACCAGTATATCAATCTCGTCCTAAAGATAAAGACGGTGATGGTGTATTAGACAAAGTAGACGAATGCCCTGAAAAAGCTGGACCAGAAGAAAATTATGGTTGCCCATGGCCAGATACAGATGGTGATACTGTACTTGATAAAGACGACAAATGCCCTGAAGAAGCAGGAGAAGTGGATAATAACGGGTGTCCATGGCCAGATACAGATGGTGATGGATTACTTGATAAAGATGATAATTGTCCAGATGTTGCAGGTCCTTCAGGAAATCAAGGTTGTCCATGGCCTGATACCGATGGTGATGATGTTTTAGATAAAGATGACAATTGCCCAGATGTTGCAGGAACAGTTGCTAACAATGGTTGTCCCGAAGTAACCGAAGAAGTGCAAAAAACCTTGAATGAATATGCAAAGACAATTTTATTCGATTCAGGGAAATCCTCGATAAAAGCAGAATCAAATCAGGTTCTTAAAGATATCGTTGGCATTCTTAATGAGTACCCAACCGCCAAGTTTACTGTAGAAGGTCATACGGATAGTGCGGGTAGTGCAAAACTCAATCAAAGGCTATCAGACTCGAGAGCTAATGCCGTAAAGAATTACTTATCTGAAAATGGAATTGATCAATTTAGGTTGTCTGCTATCGGATACGGTGAAGATAGACCAATTGCAACGAACAAAACCAGAGCAGGAAGAGCACAAAACAGACGTGTAGAGATAAATCTTGTAAAAGAGTAAATAATCTCTTAATACTACACAGTACTATAATCGCCACGAATACTTGATATTCGTGGCGATTTATTTTTAAAAACAAAAGGCAATACATCTGTATTGCCTTTTGCATAGTGGTTGAGTTAATAAAACAATCAAATACTAACTTCTTTTATAAATTTTCTATCCTTCAGAGAGAAATATATAATATACTTCCCAGAGGGTACATCAGAAAAACTATAGGTTCTTTGAAAAATTAATTCGTCATCTTTAGCTTTTTCGCTAAATAGCATAACACCTTCTCTATCATATATTGAGATACTTAATGGTGATTTTTCTACTCTGTTTAACATTACTTTGACTATCGTATTCTCTACATCAACTTTTGGTTTAAATACGGTTATCGCCGAATTATTAATTAATGCAATTCCTTTTGGGTTTTTTAATACCGGTGTTACTTTTATATCAAATTCTGTTTCTGTTTCTACAAAATAGATCCCATCCTCTACAGTACTTAGATTAAAATACTTTCTATAAGAAGATACGGCGTCTAACGTAATATTAAATAATACAGCTCCTGAATAATCTTTTAGATACAATTTCTGCCCTTGACTTGTATTAGACAATGAAACATTAATTGTAGAAGAGTTCTCAATTTTTACAGATAAAACATCTGAAGCATTCACAATGGTACTAAATAATATAGCACAGATAAGTAGGCTTAGGTTAATTACTCTTTTCATAACTTTTTAGTTTTAGTTGTTAAGGTTTTATAGCACAAATCTACTATGGGAATATTTTATGAAATACAATTATATTTGCATAAATATGTTCTATTTTAACCTATAAAACTACGTTAAAACCCTACCTGGGTTAATTTAACACATTATTAAGAATATTCATGTATTTTTTTAACAGATAAAACACAATATTTACAAAAGAATTGCACTCACAGAAGTGCACCTTTTAATATTTTCAGTAGTTATAATTATGTAATTAATTAGTGATGAATAAACTTCATAATATTAAACCTTCTTTAGAAAAAATTGCTCCCGAATTCGGAAGTTCCTTTTACTACGAAACGTTTTCAAAAGAAAAAATTAATAAAGACCCTATCTGGCATTATCATCCCGAAATTGAAATAGTATATGTTAATGGCGGCACCGGAAAAAGGCAAATTGGTAGTCATATGTCATACTATCGTAATGGTGCTTTGATGTTGATAGGTGCTAACCTCCCTCATTGTGGGTTTACCGATAGCTTTACTGGGAATAGCAGCGAAACCATTATCCAGATGTTACCAGATTTTTTGGGAACATCTTTTTTTGAAATCCCCGAAATGAATGCCCTTGGAAAATTATTAGTACAAGCCAAAAAAGGTATTGTTTTTCATGGGGATACTAAAAGAAGAATTGGAGCCCAGATCGAAGCCTTAAAGAACTTAGAACCATTCGAAAAACTTATCGGAATCCTTGAAGTAATTAAAGAAATGGAAAAGACTAATGATTATACAATACTCAACGCTGAAGGATTTATTATAGAAACCGAAATTCAGGACAACAATAGAATCAATTTAATTTTCAATTTTGTACAGGAAGAATTTACAAGACCGATCCCTTTAGAAGAAATCGCAGATAAAGTAAGTATGAGCATCCCTGGTTTTTGTAGATATTTCAAAAAAATTACTGGCAAAACCTTTATTCAATTCGTAAATGAATATCGTTTAGTACATGCTTCCAAATTATTACACGAAAAACAAATAAGTATAACCGATATTTGTTACGAAAGTGGTTTTAGCAACTTTTCTCATTTCAATAAATTATTTAAAAAGTTTATAGGAAGAACTCCTAGTGAATATAGAAATGAGTTAACATATACGGTATCATAAAATTTATATATTCCATAAACCCCACATGCGGTCTATTCTTAAATAATATCTGTACTCCCTTTACCCTCTCTAAGTAAAACGGGCTCAGCACCTGTTAAATCAATTATTGTAGAGGGTATATTATCTCCATATCCTCCATCAATAACCATATCTACCAAGTTATCCCATTTTTCTAAAATTAATTCTGGATCTGTAGTATATTCTATTACTTCATCCTCGTCATAGATAGAAGTTGACACAATAGGATTACCCAACTCTTCGACTATTGCAGTACAAATGGTATTATCTGGCACACGAATCCCTACAGTTTTCTTTTTCTTAAATACCGTAGGTAAATTATTATTTCCTGGTAAAATAAAAGTATAAGGACCCGGTAATGATCTTTTTAATAATTTAAACGTACTATTATCTATTTGTTTCACATAATCAGAGAGATTGCTTAAGTCCTTGCAGATAAAAGAAAAATTAGCCTTTGCCAGTTTTACGCCTTTAATATGAGCTATCCGCTCTAAAGCTCTGGTGTTAGTAATATCACAACCTAATCCATAAACGGTATCAGTAGGGTAAATCACTAACCCCCCGTCTCTCAAGCATTTTACTACCTTTTGAATTTCGCGAGGATTGGGATTCTCTTCATATATTTTTATAAACTCTGCCATATACAATTATTATGATAAAGGTAATGCAAATTACAATAAAACATAGGTGTCTTGTTTATATCTATATGCTATACGCCTTTATCTTTAGTAATGCTCTTTAATCTATACCTAATTGTTCTTTGGTTAATTTATAGCGATTCACAAATTGTAAAAAATTAATCTGTCCAGGTATGGTTTCATATTTCTTGATAAATTCAAATCCGATCTTTACCAGGGTTTTATTGGGCGCTATGTTTTGAGCATAAGGCTCACAGATTAATTCCTCTAATTTAAAATTCTTAAAATAGAATGGAATTGTTTTCTTCAGAAACTCTACTCCTAACCCTTTCTTTCTTTTCGTATTGTTCCAAAGATGTAAATGCATTGTTGCTGTGCATCCAAACTCAATTTTATTAATATTAGAATGCCCTACAGGTTTATCGTCTAGTAACCATATGATATAGTAAAACTCTTTATCCGCATATGGTTTTTCGAATTCTTGATTAAGTTTTTTAATCCACTCAACTTTACTTGGTAGTTTATTTTTATCTGCACCCATCGATGTAAGGAATTCTGAATCAGCATTGATAAAATAATCAACCATTAATTCAATGTCATTCTTTTTCATTTCTCTAACCGATAGCTTCATTACCTATATTTTTTAGAGTACAATCATTTATAGAACCTTCAATTTTGCAAAACGAAGCAATAATTTTTTAATTCCCCCTTTTTCGAAATGAATTTCGGCCTTTTTATCCTGCCCTACTCCTTCTATTTTGATAATTTTCCCTCGACCAAACCTCATATGTTCTACTGCCGTTCCTGGTATTAGATTTCCATCAAATAGATTGGTATTAGATTCACTTGCTGCTCCATTAGATACTGGTCTTAGTTTTCTCAATTTCTGAAGCTGTTCTTCATTTGGTTTATGAGCCAAAGGAGGTGAGCCCGAAACCGGTTTCTTTAGTCTTAGCTTACTCTTATCTACTTCTCCGAAAATATCTGAATCAATTAGAGGCTTATATCGATAACTCTCTATTGGAGTCAAATATTCAAGGTATTGATCATCGATTTCTTCAATAAATCGACTTGGTTCTGCATCTACCAGTTTCCCCCATCGATAACGAGATTGCGTATAGGTAAGATAGGCTTGTTTTTCTGCTCTTGTTAATGCTACATAAAATAAACGTCGTTCTTCTTCTAGCTCACTTCTGGTATTCATACTCATTCCTGATGGAAATAGATCTTCTTCCATCCCAACGATATATACATGCGGAAATTCTAATCCCTTGGCAAGATGTATCGTCATTAATGCCACTCTATCGTCATCTCCAGTATCCTGATCTAAATCTGTAGCCAATGCTACATCTTCCAAAAACTCTGCCAATGAACCCGTTTCATCTGCCAACTCTTTTTGCCCTTCAACAAAATCACGAATACCATTAAGCAACTCTTCAATATTTTCGATACGAGCAATC
The DNA here is from genome assembly GCF_040786285.1 of Aquimarina penaris. Classification (NCBI taxonomy): domain Bacteria; kingdom Pseudomonadati; phylum Bacteroidota; class Flavobacteriia; order Flavobacteriales; family Flavobacteriaceae; genus Aquimarina; species Aquimarina penaris. Next base: position 151,939 of record NZ_JBFMKQ010000005.1, on the reverse strand, counting down.
CCTTCTGGTGTACCGTCCTTCTTTAATTCTTGTAATAATCCCGTTTTTTTAGCCACCATTTCTGCCAGTACGAATGCATCTGAAGTCTGATTTGCTACCTGAAAACTTTTGATCATCATCATAAAGTTTTCCAATCGTGTTTTGGTGCCACTATTAATTTTAAGGTTGATTCGCTCCAAGTTTTCAATCACCTCAAAAATAGATCGATCATAATGATTTGCAGCAACAACTAATTTATCAACCGTAGTGGCTCCAATACCTCGTGCCGGATAATTTATAACTCTCTTTAGAGCTTCTTCATCTTTTGGATTGATAACTAAGCGTAAGTATGCCAATACATCCTTGATCTCTTTGCGTTGATAGAATGACAAACCTCCATAAATTCGATACTTTATATCTCTTTTACGCAGTGCATCTTCTATGGCTCTAGATTGAGCGTTGGTTCTATATAACACAGCAAAATCACCGTTAGGTAAATGGTGTTGCATTTGATTTTCGAAAATAGAACTGGCCACATACCGCCCTTCATCTCCATCGGTTAACAATCTATTTACTAAAATTTTTGGTCCGGGATCATTAGCTGTCCAAACCACCTTATCCAGTTTGGTTTTATTTTTATCAATAATTGAGTTTGCCGCTTCTACAATATTCTTTGTGGACCTATAATTTTGCTCAAGCCTATATTGCTGAACATTATCATAATCTCGCTGAAAATTTAGAATGTTATTAATATTCGCTCCGCGGAAAGCGTAAATACTTTGTGCATCATCCCCTACCACACAAATATTCTGAAACTTATCAGACAAAGCGCGTACGATAAGGTATTGCGAATGATTAGTATCTTGATACTCATCAACTAATATATATCGAAATCGATTCTGGTATTTTGCTAAAACTTCTGGAAAACGATTAAGTAACTCATTGGTTTTTAAAAGTAAGTCATCAAAATCCATAGCACCTGCTTTAAAACAACGCTCTACATAATTTTGATAGATCTCACCCATTCTTGGTCGCTTAGCCATGGCATCAGCTTCGGTAAGTTCTGAGTTTTGAAAATATGCCTTTACAGTAATTAGACTATTCTTGTATGACGAAATTCTAGAATATACTTGCTTATATTTATAGATATCTTTATCGAGCCCCATTTCTTTTATAATTGAAGCTATCAATCGTTGAGAATCTTGGGTGTCATAAATTGTAAAATTTGAAGGATATCCTAATTTATCAGCTTCAAATCTAAGTATCTTGGCAAAAATAGAGTGAAATGTACCCATCCATAGGTTCTTCGCTTCACTTGGCCCAACAATACTAGCAATACGTTTTTTCATCTCACGAGCTGCCTTATTTGTAAATGTTAAGGATAGTATGTTAAAAGCATCCACTCCTTGATGCATTAAATAGGCAATACGATAAGTAAGCACTCGGGTTTTGCCAGACCCAGCACCAGCAATTACGATCATAGGCCCATCCTTTTGTAGAACAGGCGCTCGTTGCGCATCATTTAACTCTGCTAAATATTCTTCCAACGTAACAATTTTTAAAAAAGTGAAATTTAAGGAAAGAAAGACGGTTTTAAAACCATAAACTTCCCTTTTTGTAAACAAATCGTAGTCAATAACTTTTGTTCACAAATCGAGTACCTAAAATCATATTGATAATGTGAGGCTATACTCAATTCGTTATATATTATACCCGAAAAACATTTGATCTAAAGAAGTCAATCGTACCAGGTACTGGGTGGATAAACATAGCCTTTTTAAGAAAAGAAAAACTCTGAATAACACGTTTTAGTATTTTTTAAAAAGTAAGTTTTTTCCTTCATTAAATATTATTTTTGTAAATTTTATAGACAAAAAGCTATATTTTAAGTTTAAATGTCTTATATTGAGGAAAATTTAATACTAACCCCCTTTTTTATACGATTTAAAAAAGCAAACTCAATTTAACACTATGGCCCCAAACATGAATGTGCAAATGATTGAAAAGGAACAAATTAAATTATTAAAATTCCCCAAAAAAGATGTTCTTGATAAAAGAAAAGATCAGATTGATCGGTTTTTAGAATTGCAGAGAGCACTTTCTCTAGGAAATTTAGAACATCAAAAAGTAAGAATCATTTTTGTCGATGATCAAGGTATTAAAAAAGTAGAAACTACAATATGGGGTATAACTGATAAAGAGGTTATACTAAAGCAATCTACCATTATCCCTCTAGAAAGAATCATCAGTATTGCCTAAATTTTTAAGTACCCACAAAGAGTTATACAATAATTCAGAGTTTTTTAATCTAAAGCTCTTATTTTTTGGTAGAAGGCGTATTTTATATATAAAATACGTCTTTACTACATTTTTTATATTGTTTAAGATAAGATGTCTCGTATTTGTTCGTTACATACTTTTATACGATACGAAAATGAATTTATTTTAATCAAAACCAACGCGTTGTATACCTCCAAAAAAATTAACAACAATCAACATCCCAAAACTAATTAACCTAAAAAAATGAAAAAGAAATTATTGAAGTACATTCTTCTAATGGTTGTTCTAATCACTGCACAAAAATCTATTGCACAAACAGGCACACCACATTTGATATCGAATAACCAACAAAGCTTTATTAGTAACTTAATTAGTGTAAAAAAATCTAAGCCAACATCAATAAAAATCGATAATGATCAGTCGCTAACACTTACTCTTAATACTAAAGAAGAAACTGGTGAAGGCCTTACCTTAATTGGATATGTAAATAATGAAATAGCATCTACATTCTCTTTTTATGAAATCAATGGTAAATTAGAAGGTACTATAGTCCAACCCAAAAGCAAAAAAGCATATTCGTTATACTCTGAAACTGACGGAAAAGTATACCTTAAACAAACCGATATTAATTCGATTCTTTGTGTAGATTATGAAAAAGTGACTCCCGAAGAGGAAGAAAAAGAAGTACATCAAAAAAGCGCGTCGCTCAAAACTTCGCTTCAATTAGAAAGTTTACCCGGTGCTACTGGTATCATTTATCTTGATTTTGATGGAGAGGTAGTTTCTAATACGAGTTGGCTATCTGGTGCCACAATTAATGCAATATCACCCAATTTTACGGATGCAAAAATTATTGAAATTTGGAAAATTATGGCCGAAGATTTCCGCCCGTTTAATCTTAATGTAACCACGCGTAGAGATCTTTTTGATGCTGCTCCCAGAAACCGTAGAATGATGTGTATTTTTACTCCAACAAAAGACGCAGCACCTACATCTGGTGGTGTAGCATACGTAAATTCTTTTTCGGCCAATAATAACAACCCTTGTTGGGTATATAATTTATCGACAAGAGCAGCTGGAGAAACAGGGTCACACGAAGTAGGACATACACTAGGACTAAGACATCACGGAAAAGGTGCCACCACCTATTATAATGGACACGGTCAATGGAGCCCAATCATGGGATGGAGTGCCAGCAAACCTATCGGTCACTGGAGTGCCGGAGAATATGATGGAGCATCCAACCCAACACAAGATGATGTTGCGATGATTGCCAATAGTAGAAATGGTGTAGGATTTCAGACCGATGATCACGGTAATGATATTAATGCCGCTACCTCAATCCTGGTAAGCCCGGCAGGTAATGTTAGTTCTGATCAAAACTTTGGATTAATAAGTACCCGAGACGATAAAGATGTTTTTACTTTTGCTATAGAAACAGGACCCGTGTCTTTTTCTTTTGAACCAGACCCCGATTATCCTAATTTAAATATACAGGCCAGAATTTTGAATGAATTAGGTCAGGAAGTAGCTATTTCTGATCCAGATGGACTGTCTGCTGCCATATCAGAAAACCTTACCGAAGGTATCTATTTTATAGAAATTGATGGTGTTGGCGAAGGAACTGTAAATAATGGGTATTCTGATTTTTCATCATTAGGTAATTACACTATATCAGGAAGTTACATTCCGGGAGATGATAATAATCCTCCTTTATCAGAGTTTGAAGCCTCACAAAATTGTTTAGAAATTGCATTTAGAAGTACTTCTACAAATAGAATAAATTCGTATCTATGGAATTTTGGAGACGGTCAAACCTCTACACAAGAAAACCCTAATCATACTTACGCCACAGAAGGAGACTATACCGTAACCTTAACAACGACTAATGATTCTGGAAGCAATGTAAAAGAAAAGCCAAATTTTATAACTATTGATACTCCAAGCCAACCTGTTATCTCTGATCAAACCATTTGTAGTGGAGAGGCAATTACATTATCGGTATCGGGTAATAGTGATTTCAATTGGTATAGCACTTCAACAGGTGGTAGTAGTATAGCATCAGGAGCAACATATACAACTCCAGAACTTACTTCAAATCAAACCTATTATATAGAAGGAACAATTGGTGGATGTACTACCGCTACAAGAACTCAGGTAAATGTAAATGTATCTGCTAGTCCGAACCAACCTACAGCTTCAGACCAAAGAATTTGTAGTGGAGAATCGGTTACTTTGTCTGTATCCGGAAATAGTGAGTACATGTGGTATGAAACTCCCACCGGAGGCACAAGTATAGCTTCAGGGAGTACATACGAGGCCTCTGCCCTAACTTCATCTCAAACATATTATGTAGAAGGGATACTTGGTGATTGTATTACGCCAACAAGAACCGAAGTAAGAGTTACCGTAGCCGAAAGTTTACAACTACCTACTGCTTCTGATCAAAATATTTGCAGTGGAGAATCGGTAACGATTACTGTTTCAGGAAATAGTGATTACAATTGGTATGATGCCCCAACCCGAGGTACGATCATTGCATCTGGTAACACCTATGAAACCCCTGCCTTAACTTCTTCTCAAACCTATTATGTAGAAGGAGTACTAGGAGATTGTACCACAGGAGCCAGAACAGAAATAAATGCCATTGTTTCAGAATACCCAGAAATGCCTGTTGTGATGATCAATCAAAATCAGAGTTTAGGCATTATCGCAGAATTTTCAGCATATCAATGGTATTATAATAATGAGCCTATAGAAAATGCAAATGAATCAACGTATGTACCATTACAACGAGGAGAATATCAAATAGAAGTGTCTAATGATTCGGGATGTAACACTATTTCAGAAAAATTTGCTGTTGATGAATCTATTTTAAATTCAATCACAAATAATAGAAACTATACCTATTACCCTAACCCAATTAAGGGTGATGATCTTCTAAACATAGAAGGTTTTACGGTAGATGATTATGATGTGAGAATTGTAAATATTCAAGGTCAGATATTATTAAAATCAACCCCAACCTCTCAATTAGATCTATCTGAGTTATCTAATGGATTATACATTCTTCTTATCAATAATAAAGCTGTTGGGAAGTTTGTAAAACAGTAAATCATACATAAATATTAAAAGAAAGCATATCATTAAGAAAAAGTGATATGCTTTTTTAATGCAAAAAATCTAAATAGTATTTTAACTTTCCTTTAATAGATTTTTGAATATCTTTAGAAACCAAAATATAACCCTTGAAAAACAAACTAGCTACTTATATCATATTGGTACTGCCCTTTCTAATTTTCTCTCAAGAAGAAGGAAAAGTAATCTCAGGTTATGGTAAAACATATAAAGTAGTCAATCCAGAGTATAAAACCGATACAAAACACGATCTAAAAGTTGTGTTTGATATCGGAAGAACTTTTGCAGATAGCTCAAAAGTAAATCCACTTATAAACACCGCAGCCAGGTTTCTTAACATGCATGAAAAGGCAGGAGTTTCTGTTGAAAAGCTTAAAGTGGCTATGGTACTTCATGGTGGCGCATCTTACGATATTTTGAATGATGCAAAGTATAAAGCAAAATATGGTATTATCAATCCAAATACCAAGCTTATTGCTGCGCTATCAGAAAAAGGGGTACAAATTATTTTATGCGGTCAAACTGCAGCATATCGAAAGATAACAAAAGAAGACGTACTGCCAGAAATAAAATTTGCTCTATCTGCTATGACGGCATTAGTGCAATTACAAAACGAAAACTACAGACTTATCAATTTTTAAACAAATGAATACGTACACACAAACACTTTTACTCGTCATTTTAGCTGCTTTTAGCACTATGCAAGCGCAACAAATCGATCCTGATATCGATAAAATGTCTAAAGAATTAGAACCAAAAGTTATCGAATGGAGAAGGGATTTTCATCAAAACCCTGAACTCTCTAATCATGAATTCGAAACTGCTAAGAAAATTGCAAAACACCTTAAGGATTTAGGACTCGAAGTAACAGAAAATGTTGCCAAAACAGGAGTCGTAGCCCTTCTAAAAGGGAGTGGTAAAGGAAAAACGGTAGCCCTAAGAGCTGATATTGATGCACTACCCGTTACAGAAAGAGCAGATGTTCCCTTTAAATCCAAAGTAAAAACCACGTTTCTTAATACCGAAGTTGGTGTAAGCCATGCCTGTGGTCATGATACCCATATAGCTATATTAATGGGAGCTGCAGAGGTTCTTTCTAAACATAAAGACAAGATAAACGGTACCGTAAAGTTTATTTTTCAACCAGCAGAAGAAGGTCCGCCACCAGGAGAAGAAGGAGGAGCAAAATTAATGATTAAAGAAGGGGTTTTAAAAAACCCGGATGTAGATGCTATTTTTGGCTTACACATTAATTCAGGCACGGAGGTTGGAAAAATTCGTTACAAACCGGGAGGAACTATGGCCGCTGTAGAGCGATTTGTTATCAACGTAAAAGGAAAGCAAACTCATGGCTCTGCTCCATGGACAGGTGTTGATCCCATCTTAATTTCGGCAAAAATAATTGATGGTTTGCAGACTATTATTAGTAGAGAATCTCCCCTAGTCAATGAAGCCGCTGTAATCACAGTAGGTAAAATAACAAGTGGAGTGCGTTTTAATATCATACCAGAAAGTGCCGAACTGATCGGAACGGTAAGAACATTAGATCCAAAAATGAGAGAACTTATTATTAGAAGAATGAATGAAATGGTTCCTTCTATTGCTAAAGCTTATGGAGGAGACGCCACAATAGAGTTTCAAAATAATACATCTATAACTTACAATGATCCGGATTTGGTAAAAAAGATGTTACCAACGATTCAAGGTATTGCCGGCAAAGAGAATGTAATTTTGGCAAAGGCGACTACGGGTGGTGAAGATTTTTCATATTTTCAAGAGGTTGTCCCTGGGTTTTATTTCTTTTTAGGCGGAAAATCCCCAGGAACGGAAAAAGCAGCCGCTCATCATACACCAGACTTTTATATCGATGAAAGCGGATTGCTATTGGGTGTAAAAGTGATGTCGCAATTAACTATTGATTATTTAAACGCACAATAAATAGATTGCTTTAACAATGGAAAGTACACTTGATTTTTTGAGTTCAATATCATGGTGGGTTTGGGGTATTATAGCACTGGTATTAGTCGCTATCAGAGATATCTTTTTTAATAAAAAGCATACTATAAAACATAACTTTCCGATTATTGGTCATCTTCGCTATATACTAGAGAGTATTGGTCCCGAGATGAGGCAATATTTTGTAGCAAACAATCGAGAAGAGCTTCCATTTAACAGAATAGAAAGAGGTTGGGTATATGCATCCTCTAAAAATGAAAATAATTATGAAGGCTTTGGTACAGATCGAGATATCTATCTGCATCAGCACATTTTTGTAAAAAATTGTATGATTCCATTTAAAATGGATAAAAATCACCCCAATAAAGAGGATAAAACATTTCTTCCTTGTGCAAAAATAATGGGACAGTATAACCAGCGCAAAAAGCCCTATCGACCAGGTTCTATTGTTAACGTTTCCGCCATGAGTTTTGGTTCCCTTTCTTCGAGAGCCGTAGCATCTTTAAACATTGGAATAGAAAAGTCTAATGCATACCACAATACAGGAGAAGGTGGCCTCTCCCCTTATCATAGTAACGGAGGAGATGTAATATTTCATTTTGGAACGGGCTACTTTGGTGTTCGCGACGAAAATGGTGGGTTTTCGATGCAAAAAATGAAGGAATTAGTAGCTGAAAATCCGTTCATTAAGGCCATAGAAATTAAACTTTCGCAAGGTGCAAAACCAGGAAAAGGAGGCGTTCTTCCAGGAGCTAAGATTACTCAAGAAATTGCTAAAATTAGAGGTGTCGAGGTAGGTAAAGATGTATTATCGCCATCCGCACACACTGCTTTTACAAGTGTTCCTGAACTATTACAATTCATAGAAGATATCGCCGAAGAAACAGGACTACCTGTAGGAATTAAAGCTGCAATTGGTAAAACAGAGCAATGGGAGCTTCTTGCCGAACTTATGGCTAAGACTAATCGTGGCCCCGATTTTATTACCATCGATGGTGGTGAAGGAGGTACAGGTGCAGCTCCACCTAGTTTTGCAGATCATGTATCCTTACCATGGGTATATGGTTTTACTGCTATTTATAAAATTTTTCAAAAACATAAGCTCACCGAACGCGTTGTTTTTATTGGTAGTGGTAAGCTTGGGTTTCCTGCCAAGGCTGCAATGGCTTTTGCCATGGGTGTAGATTGCATTAATGTCGCACGTGAGGCAATGATGAGTATTGGTTGCATCCAGGCACAGATATGTCATACCAATAGATGTCCTAGTGGTGTGGCTACACAAAGTAAATGGTTACAAAAAGGTATTAATATTCCGCTAAAATCGGATCGCCTGGCACAATACTTTAAAACATTCAGAAAAGAATTTATAGAAATAACGCATGCCGCAGGATATGAGCATCCCTGTCAATTTACCATGCAAGATGTTGATCTTAATGTAGATGATGGAGAATTGACCAAAACCTTAGAAGAATCTTTTAAATACACCAAAACACCAGTTGAGTATACCTGTGCTCAAGATTTAAAAGATTGTACGTACCTTGGCGGTAATTACAAAAAAGAAACTGAAATAGAACACTCATAAAACACAATATAGTAACCAATGGATTTCGAAATTATTCCTTTAGTCATATCTCTCATCCCTGCAACATTAATAACAGTACTTGCTTTTTATTTTTTTAAGCTCCATACTACCAACGAAGAGCAACGTCGTCGATTTCTTTTACATCGAGAAAATCAAAAACAATCGTTCCCGTTACGACTTCAGGCTTATGAGCGTATTGCTCTTTTTTTAGAACGTATCTCGCCAGGAAAATTATTAACCAGAGTGGCTCCTATTGCAGAAGAGGCTAAAAGTTATGAATCACTCTTGACGCATACGATAGACCAGGAATTTGAACATAATCTTACACAACAAATTTATGTATCTGATGAATGTTGGAACACGGTTATTGCTGCAAAAAATGCAACCAAAGGTTTAATTAGACAAGTAGCCCTAAAAGAAGAGGTAGATTCTGCGGATAAAATGAGAGAAGTAATTCTTACCGAAATTATAGAAAAAGGCGCTCCTAGCGATGTTGCATTAGCTTTTATTAAAGAGGAAATTTCTGATTTGTTCTAATCTAAAACATAAAATAATGGCAATTGCTATTATAAACTTGTTACCCATAATTACAATGAGGACTAAAAAAGCTAAAAAGTACGATGAGCAACTCGACCGGGAAATTGAGAAAGCTGTCTCAAGATTCTCCGAGCATCTTATGTCAAACTCAAAATGGGTTCGACTCATAGATACCCTTGTTGATAATGCTTCCAAGATTAAAAAAATTGAATTTAAAAAAGTCCAAAAAAACCAAATTGGAGAATTATACCTGACTGAGGGCACAACTTATGGGTTTGACTATTGGCAAAATGGATTCGAAGGTCATAATTCATTTGGTTGTTGGTTGGTCTTCAAGGAAATTGAATATCTAGTCTTTCCAAAAGTTGTTAACTCTGACAAGCAACTTGAACAAGATTTGACAGAAATTAAAGATCTGATAGATAAAGTTGGTCAGTTCTTTCTTGATATTGATGATAATGGAATTAAACTGATCTGTTATAAATAAAAAACTATGGGTAACACAGTGTATGAATTTATTGCGGCGGAATTTCCTTATCGGAAATTCACCTTCATTAATTATCTTTAGCAACGGCGGAAAATACTTGCGTACTTTCTCGCAACTAATTATACACTAAAAGTTGTAACACATCCAATGAACTATATCGAATTCAATAAATATTGGAACACCAATTATCCTGAATCTAATCCAATTGGATATAAACTAAGAAGTATTTATCAGAATAGATGGTTACGAATTCATAGTTTGCCCGAATCAAAAAGATACGCTGAATCTGAAGAAGATTACCAAATAATTCTTGAAAGACAAAATGAATTATTTCTCAAATTAATGGGAGAAAATGCAGATATTATAATTTTGATTGGACAATATGAAATCGAACAAAAGGATGGATTCTTAAAGGAATTCTCCGATTTTGGTCAATTTGTAAAATGTAAAACAGTCGAACTCCATAAAATATATCCTGAGGAATATGATCCTGATGATTTTTATAACATTTATATCAAACCAGATAATTGGAGGAAGAATTCTCAAAATGAGATGTTGAAAAAGATCGTGGATGATGAATTTAGAGCAATTTTTATCTGTCCGAAAAGGAATTGTATTTTAGCTCCTTATGATGGCGGAATGGATATAATAGTCGACAATCAGGAAAAAAGGAACAATTTAAAAGCAAAATATAAAGATTGGCTTTCGGAAAGAGAAGATGGAATGTAGCAAAGAAAAACGCATTACAACACTATATATGGGATCATAGCAGATAAATGATGAATCGAATGGTTATTGTAATTTTGGCAAGGCGCAATGCTTGCAGCGAGGAAAAGTTAGCAATCAATGCGCAGAAAAATCGAAAAGCTAGGTAACATTTTGCCTGGATACGATACATATATTAAACGTTAGCTACAATTATAAATGAACATCCTTAAAGCAATTTTACTTACAGCCTTATTAATGGGATTAGAAGTATTAATTTCTTTAGGGCTTTATGAATTTGTAGAACCAAAAGCAACTGATTCATTAAGTTCAGATAATCACCTAATACATTATTTCGGAATTACAGGATGCTTAACTACAGTAATAGCATATTTTATAGTTTTCTATTTGTCGTTCAAAGCTGTATTCGACTATAATAAAGGAATCGACAAAGTGAAAGTTATCAAACCTAAATTTCTATTCTATTTAATAGCAATAACCATTGGACTTGAGTTCTTTGACAGACCATTGTTTGATTTTAGTAAAATTTATGACTATTTGAGTGGTGCAGAATTAAAACCATTCGAATTTTCCAAAAGTTCAAACTTGTCAGTTTTTTATCGTGGAATATCAGTTCTGATAATTGCACCAATATTCGAGGAACTTTTCTTTCGAAAGTTTTTATTCGGAGAACTATTAAAAAAATACTCATCTAATGTTTCAATACTTGTTTCGAGTATTTGTTTCTCTATCATTCATCTACCCAGCTATCGAAACTTGATACCAACATTTATATTTGGTATTATAGCCTGCCTCATCTATAAAAAAACTAGAAACATATTTTATACAATAATCCTACACTTTTTGGCTAATTTAAGTTGGTTGCTATTAGTGTCTTATGGAAAATCCTATTATGAATGGAGTTATGGGCTGAATTACAATTTCATTTATTGGTTGTTATTCATTTTTGGAATAGGATTGACTTATATTGGAATTAAAAAAATAACAGTAGCTAACAATGTATAAGAAAACATAGAGCTTTAGGGCTTAATCAAAAGATCTGTGATTCTTTACAAAGTTGCCAAATGTGAAATTTACAGTTCATTTTTATTTTATATTTTGGTAATTGTAGTCCTTCGGTGGGCATTTACTAAAAATGATAAAAGTAAAATATTTAAATTTGGCTTAATACCAGTTCGAAACGTATTGCTTATCACCTGCCCTACGTTTCTTATACGAGACTTTGAACTCAATACACAATAGAAATAGACTATGAAAATTATTAAGACCATCTTACCTCTACTCTTCGTTTTTATTTTTACAAAAATAAATTCTCAAACCGAATCAATTCAATTTGAACTAAATGGCAGAAATGCTACCGATATTTCAAAAAACCCTTTTGGAAAGTTTATTGGTGAGTGGGCTCTAAAAGATGATATCTGGACACACAATTGGGGAAATGGAACCGAAACAATAAAAATTCCAAAGCATCATACGGTATCAAAGCAAATGAATACGAACAATAGTCTTTTATCGATTATAGACGGCCCAGAACCCAATGGACATATTTTCTGGTCTTACAACCCAAATACAAAAGAAGTTCATCATTTATCTAGCTTTGGAACAATTAGAGCCGGTAATGGAAGTGGAACAATACATGAGAATGGAGATGTACAATTAAAACTTATTTTCGAAGGAGAACCAGCAGGAACGTACCGGATTTATAATTACAAATGGCTTAATGAAAATGAATATCATATGAAGTCAGTACAATTTAACGCTAATGATGAGCCAACCGGCTTATTTTATGAAGGAAATTTTGTACGTCTCGATTTGAATAAAAATGATACTCTTAAAAAAGAAATTACGAAACTTTTAAAAGTTCTGGATGATAATCACATTGAAGTGAAAGAACAATTAAATGTTTATTCAAATGATATAGTTCACATGGCCCCAAATAACCCTGTGATCACTAACAAAGAAGACCTTAAACACTATTTGGAAGAGCAAAGAAAGTACGGTACTACTGAAATGAAACATCAAATTGTAGAGATAGAACCGCTAGGGAATAAGATTTTAATGAGAGGAATGGTGACAGGTACTTTTAATCCAAGTAATGGCGAAAAACCATTTGAATTTAAAACTAAAAATTTGTTTGTATTCGAAAAAATAAAAGGAGCGTTAAAAATTTCGAAAGTCATTTATAATATATCTCCAAATAACTAAAAACCCGGCCTACAATGATTATAAATAATTGCTTGGTTTTTCGATTTCTGAAAATTCTTATAGAATTTTCACTTAATGTCTATTCGTAAAGTTAAGTACTAACCTTTGTAACTACTCATATTCGAGACGTTGAAATTAAAATATATAAATTACAAAACATTTAAACACACTATATCACCTTAAGAGGTCCCATATACACTATATATCAATTATCAAACAAAAATAGTTTACAAAACAACTACCAATAATTTAAGAAAATAAGTTAAAATCAATATGAAAACTAAGCTCTTCCTCTCATTTTTATTCATACTAAGCTTTTCTTTCACTCTTTTGTCACAAACATATATTAGAAATGTGACTATAGTAGATGTAGAAGAACAAAGTTTAACTCCTCATCAAACTATAGGCATCAAAAATGGTTTAATCACAGCAATACAACATGACAAAAAAACTATAGTTCCTGATAATGCCAATGTAATCAATGGCAATGGAAGATATGTAGTACCTGGATTAACTGATGCCCACATACACTTTTTTCAAAATGGAGGATTATATGCTCGTCCAGATATTATTGATCTGCGCAATGAAATGCCGTATCAAAAGGAGATCGATTTATCTCATCAAAATATGGATAACGTATTGCGTAGATACCTGCAAAATGGTATCACCAATGTAATCGATGTGGGATCCTCTGTTAATTTTTTAAAACGAAAAGAACAATTTAAGGATAAAGATTATTCACCTTCCATTTATATGACTGGTCCTTTATTGACCACTTACGAGCCTGCAGTATATAAAGATCTAAAAGATGATACACCTTTTAGCTTGGTAAAAACCGTTGAAGATGGGGTTGCTATGGTACAAAAACAATTGCCTTATCATCCAGATTTTATTAAAATTTGGTATATCACCTCTCGAGATGGTTCTGGAATAGAAGCTAGTGCACGCAAAAATCTACCTATTATTAAAGCCATAATAGATGAAGCTCATAAAAACAATTTAAAAGTTACTGTTCATGCAACCGAAAGAATTACTGCGCAACTTGCCGTAGAAAACGGATGTGACTTTTTAGTACACAGTATTGAGGATGAAATTTTGAAAGATGATTTTGTACAACTTTTAAAGAAAAACAAAACCATTATTTGCCCTACTTTAGTTGTTCAAGGTGGTTATATTAACACCTTTGGACAAAAACTTGATTTTGGCAATCATGAACTACTAAAATCAGACCCATATCAATTAGGTTCATTATTGGATTTAAAACATATATCAGATACCCTTCTGGTAAATCGATACAAAAAAAGTGCTACTTCGAAAAAGAATCTCGCACGTTTTAAGAAATTAGATTCTATCAAAATGATGAATCTAAAAATACTATCCGATGCCGGTGTCTTAATTGCCACCGGAACAGATGCTGGAAATATTGGTACTCTGCACGCTTCGTCTTATTTAGCAGAATTGAAAGCTATGCAAAAAAGCGGAATGAGTACTTGGCAAATTATCCAAGCTTCAACTATCAATGGAGCAAAAATCCTTAACAAAGAGAATGAATTTGGGACCGTAAGTATTGGCAAAAAAGCCAACCTGGTCATTTTAGATAAAAATCCAATTGAAAATATTGAAAACATAACTACTGTCTATCGTGTAGTGAACAAAGGCATTGTTTTCAATCCCGATGAGCTTATTCAAGACATGCCTTCAGATTTGGTACAACGCCAGTTAAATGCTTATAATTTTAGAAATATCGAAGCCTTTTTAGAACCTTATGCCGAGGATGTTGAGGTATATACATATTCTAACAAATTACAATATAAAGGTAAAGAAACCATGAGGAAGAGATATTCTAAAATGTTTGAAGTCGCGGTTGGTTTACATTGTGAATTAAAAGAAAGAATCGTACAAGGCAATATTGTAATTGACAAAGAGCATGTCACCTTTAAGGATAGAGCGGTTGAGGCAGTTGCCATTTATCACATAGAAAACAATAAGATTAGTAAGGTATATTTTATTAATTAAACAACCTACCCCGCCATATCAATATCTTTTAGTTTATTTTCTTCGGCTTGTTTTGCTTTTCGAGCGGCATACATAAATCCTTGTCGCCACCAATTACCCATCAATTTTTTGTCAAAAATCAAGGAGTTTTCGGTTAATTTTGATGGAGTATAGTACAAATTTAAAGGTACATTCTTATTAATTGCCGCCAATTTACCTACAATAGTATCATGCCCTTCAACCTGATCCAACATATACCCAAACAGATTGACCATTAGTGAAAATGGGTTTTTTCCCAAGATTTTATTATGCTCCATATTCTCAGATTCCAGGATAATAGCATCAACTTCGGTCGCTCCTCTTCGTATAGCTTCGCGTATGGGAACCATGCACCCAAATCCCCCATCGGCATATTCGCATTCATTCTTGGTCACTAAGCTCATAAAAGGCACATAGTTACAAGATATCCAGATCCAATCACAAAAGTCTTCGTATGAAAAATCATTAATAGACTTATATTCTGTTCTATTTTTGGTAAGGTTAGAAACGGTAACCACTACATCGGCAGATTTTCTGCGTGCTAATCTAAATTCGGCTTCAGAGAAATTCTTTCGTATAGAGTTTCTAAGATTTTTACTTTCACCAAAAGTGCGCTTCTTTTTAATAAATTGCCATAAGGACGCAAAAAAGTTAATAGAAACAAACTCACGATTTCCTTTCTTACGAACCACAAATGGGTTTACATTAAAAATTGTATGTTGATTCACATTGGTGTAGATATCATACATCTTACCTATATTACCTAAGGCAAGCTGAGGCACCAAAAGACTACCGGTAGAAGTCCCTAGAAACAAGTCATATTTTCGACCAGCTTCATTCATTAAATATTGAGCTACGCCACCGGCGTATGCTCCTTTACTTCCTCCTCCGGAAATTACCAATGCACGCATATATTTTTACTATGGGGTTAATTTTTTTTGTAAAAAATCTTGTTGATTCTTCGGTAAATTATCCTTTAAAACTACATATTTCTTTTTATATTTTTCATCTTTTAGTAGTTTATCGAGAATTTTTCTACAGGAACTCCTAAAACGCCAATTATGGTGTGTCGCCCCATGAACAAGATCCACTAATGATTGGTCGGAAAAAGCTTGCAAACTTTCTAAATAAGAAAACGCATTTTCTCTTACGCTAAAATGATATTTTGGAGAGGTATACCCAGAAAGCTCATTAAAAAACTTTTGATGTTTATCGGTTTGATAGTCCTGGGTACTTAATGCCAAAACTAACCAAAGCACTCTCACATTACGATCACTAAAGCCAATGATCTCTTTGGTAGTCTCGAGGTATTCTTTTCGATTTTCGGGAAAACTTGCCCATAAATGATACAATGCTGGTTCTATGGTCGCATACGATGAATCTTGTAATAATGATTCATATTCTTCTTTTAAATCAGTAGGAATGGTACTCAATGTATTCGCTATAGACTGACGTACAAATATATTAGCACTGGCAAATCCTTTGTCATATAATGCAATAGCCTCTGGAGAAGTTTTTCCTTCTAGTTGATAAATCGCTTCCTGCCCCAGGTAATCATTCGTTGGTGAATCCAATGCTTTAGCCAAAATTTGCCATTTACCAGCCATAGGTTGCGTTCGCTCTTTGGCCAAAGTCAAATATTCTTTAATAAATGAAGATTTTGTAAGGATCCCCAACGCTTCTTCTGAAGGAAACTGTACATTCTCTAACCATGTTTTTTTATACTCGGTCAAATCTTTGCCACTCACTGTTGTAGCCACCGCAATAAAGTCATCTGTATTAGCATTCCTGAATTTATGATTCTCTAGAAAATTGTGCACAGTGATTTTAAAACTCGTATCCCCTATTAAATTTCTTAGGGCATGTATTGCCCATGCTCCTCTTTGGTAAAAGGTTAAAGAACTAGCCTTAGGATCCAGTAATGAGGTTGCATTTGGTGTTTTTGAAAGCGCTGTAAGTTGTTCTGCACTTTCATATAACTTATATAGAAAATAATCCTCTCCAAAAATCTCTTTTTCTGCCAATAGCGCATAATACGTTGCAAACCCTTCTTGCAGCCAGTGGTGTGTTCCTTCAGTTTCTGTAACGAGATCTCCAAACCATTGATGCGCCAACTCATGGGCATTAACATTAATATAATTACGATCAATATAAGCCGTTTCATCAACTACAAAAGCATCAGAAAAAATGGTAGTTCCTGTATTCTCCATACCGGCATATAAAAAATCTTTCACCGGGATTTGTTTATAATTCTGCCAAGGAAAAGAAAAACCAATTTCTGCCTCTAAAAAGTCGAATATCTTTTTACTATACTTGTAAGTCGACTCAAACTTATTCTTATCGGCTGGATAATAATACATTTCTAACGGAATCCCGCTCGCAGAAGTTTCTACTACTTTTTCATAGTTACCAATCGCTAATGCAAGAAGGTAGCTACTCATAGGATGTTGCATATCATACTGCCACCGTTGTATAGAATCATTAACGGTTTCAGATTTTAATAACTTTCCGTTAGCAATTACTTCAAAACCTTTGGTATAATTAATAGTAAGATCGAACTCTACTTTTTCATTCATGTCATCAAAACTAGGTAACCAATTAGAGGTATATTTTCCTTGTCCTTGGGTCCATACTTGATCTTTGCCTTGATAGTCCTGTACAAAATACATTGCTTTTTTTGGTGATGCTGCATATTCTATAGCAACATTATGATCAGTATTGGTTTTAAAATCTGAATCGACAATAATTTTCTTATCATCATATTTAAAGTCAGTTTTCTTTCCATCTAACATTATGTTCTTGATTTGCATCTTTTGTGCATCAATAAAAACAGACGTAGTAGGTTGAAGAATCTTAAACGTATACTTCACTGTACCCATTACTGCTTTATCTTTGGCATTAACAGTAATATTAACCCGACCCTTTAAAAAGTCTACCGAATCTATTTGTTGTGCCGTGCTTCCGAAGAAAATGAAACTGAAAAATATGTATATACTAATTCGCATGTTCTGATGTAATCAAATGTTCTGCCAAAATAACGATTTTAGACTACTAATGTGGCAAAACCAGGTTGAACTATTTTCTAATAAGTACTATATTCGTCCTAATGAATCCTAATATTTTACAAACCCCGATAGATTATCTTAAAGGCGTAGGTCCTTCGCGTGCTTCTTTGCTTCGTTCGGAGTTAGGAATTCATACCTATCAAGACCTTGTTAATCTATTTCCGAATCGATATCTGGATAAAACGCAGTACTACACTATCAATCAATTACAACGAAATTCTTCCGAAGTACAAATCATTGGTAAGATTGTAAATATCAAAACGGTTGAGCAAAAAAAAGGAAAGCGACTAGTAGCCAAGTTTATAGATGATACTGGCGAAATGGAACTGGTTTGGTTTAGAGGACAAAAATGGATTAGAGAAAACCTAAAGTTGAACACCCCGTATGTAATTTTCGGAAAAACAAAGTACTACAATGGGTTTAGTATGCCACATCCTGAGATGGAGCTGCTTGATGAACATAAAGGCAATCTAAGAACAGCCATGCAACCGGTGTATCCTTCGACAGAGAAGCTTTCTAATAAAGGAATTACGAATCGTGTGATGATGAAGATGATGCAGCAATTGTTTGTAGAAACCAAAGTGCGTTTTTATGATACATTATCTAAAGAAATTTTAGATGAATTAAAATTGATTTCAAAAAGCGAAGCCGTTTTTAATATTCATTTCCCGAAGAGCCAGGAATTGTTAGCCAAATCTCAATATCGACTTAAGTTTGAAGAACTATTTTATATTCAGCTTCAGCTCATTACCAAAAAATTAATCCGAAAACAAAAGATCAAAGGTTTTCCTTTTACCGAAGTTGGGGAGCATTTCAATAATTTCTACAAAAATCATTTACCATTTGAACTTACCAACGCTCAAAAAAGGGTGATTAAAGAGATTAGAAATGATATTGGCAGCAGTGCACAGATGAACCGATTATTGCAAGGTGATGTTGGTTCGGGTAAAACGATTGTTGGGCTAATGACGATGCTATTAGCCATAGATAATGGGTTTCAGGCCTGTTTAATGGCACCAACAGCAATATTGGCTAATCAACACTACCAAGGTATCACAGAATTGACAAAAGACCTGGATGTTAAGGTAAAATTGCTAATGGGAAGCTCTACCGCCAAAGAGCGACGAGAAATCCATCAAGAATTAGAGGATGGAACATTACATATTCTAATCGGTACTCATGCACTTCTAGAAGATAAAGTGCAGTTTAAAAATCTGGGATTAGCCATTATCGATGAGCAACATCGATTTGGTGTAGCACAACGGGCAAAACTATGGCACAAAAACACCTATCCACCTCATATTTTGGTGATGACAGCCACTCCTATCCCAAGAACATTAGCCATGAGTTTGTATGGTGATCTGGATATTTCGATTATAGATGAGCTACCACCGGGAAGAAAAGCCATAAAAACGGTACATCGATATGATAGTAACCGGCTGAAGGTATTTAAATTTATTGCTGATGAAATTCAAAAAGGAAGACAAATTTATATCGTTTATCCTTTGATACAAGAATCTGAAGCTATGGATTATAAGGATCTTATGGACGGGTATGAAAGTATTGCGCGCTCCTTCCCTACTCCCGATTATCAAATTTCTATTGTGCATGGTAAAATGAAACCGGCAGATAAAGACTATGAGATGGAGCGGTTTGTAAAAGGAGAAACCAATATCATGGTCGCTACCACTGTGATCGAGGTTGGTGTTAATGTGCCTAATGCCAGTGTAATGATTATAGAGAGTGCAGAACGATTCGGGTTATCACAATTACATCAGTTAAGAGGTCGTGTGGGTCGTGGTGCAGAACAAAGTTATTGCATCTTGATGACTAGTTTTAAACTCTCTGCAGATAGTAAAACCCGATTAGAAACTATGGTACGCACCAATGATGGATTTGATATCGCCGAAGTGGACCTAAAACTACGTGGTCCTGGTGATATTATGGGCACTCAACAAAGTGGTGTATTGAATCTAAAAATAGCCGATATCGTAAGAGACAATGATATCTTAAAAACGGCCAGGTACTATGCTATGAAAATCCTAAATGAGGATCCTGTACTAGCTGAAGAAAAAAACAAAGTATTGCTGTACACCTATCAACAAATGGCAAAACATAAAAACATCTGGAATTATATTAGTTAGTGGTTAGTGGTTAGTGGTTAGTGGTTAGTGGTTAGTGGTTAGTGGTTAGTGGTTAGTGGTTAGTGGTTAGTGGTTAGTGGTTAGTGGTTAGTGGTTAGTGGTTAGTGGTTAGTGAAAAATGCTAATTTTACCTGTTGTGCCTTTTTATATTTTTTAAACAAAACCCGTCAATTTGAGTGCTTCGACTTTAAGAGAAGTGTATCTAGAATAGGGTTTTAGTTTTAAAAAGCCGTTCTCGATACATTTTATCTCCATTTTATTACGACAAAACACTCGAACTGACACTTTTTTATATGGTATTCCTCGATAACCTCAGGATACTGTACAAAAAAGATTGAGCTTATCCTGAGCTTGCCGTAGGACTACTACCCTTAACGTAATGGGTACACAAAAAAGGGAAAACGTTATATTTAGAATAAATCAGTTATCCATATACTCTTGCCATTGTACTAAAAGATACTTCTCTTTTTGGTTATCCTGTAGTTTTAAAAACCCATATTCATAACAAAATAAATAAACTTGCCCTTTTTTGTTTTTCCAATAATGCGTAAAATACTTTGGGTCGAAACCTTCGCTTATAAGTTTCTCTTTCCGAACTGTCGACAAACCGGATTTGTTATATGCTTTCAAGATTTTTCGATTAATCTTAAGCTGTTTATCAATTTTGTAATATTGCTGTTCTTCCTGCTTTCGTTTTTGATATTGATGTGCAGATTTACAATGCACCGAACAATATTTTTTATCAGATCTTCCGGTTATTTCTGTATTACAATAGAGACAGTCACTCATTACTTTTTCATTTAATAGTATATTATACGAATACTATTCGAATAATACACTATTATGTACATCTTTTTATTCATTTTAGATCGATGAAACCTTCTAAATACATAACATTAAAACATCTATTAATTAATCATCAAAAAATGATTGGATTACAATTCTATCCTGATAAAGTAATACAGGCATTAGTCAAAGAGCTCCCCCAACCCAGATGGAGTAAAGAATTTGAGATGGTTTACATTAAGAATACCAAGAAAAACCTTGACCTAATCTTTGAAAAATTTAAAGGCGTGGTATGGATTAATGGAAGTCATTTTTTTAAAGATAAACCTATACGAAATAACCAACCTACAGATATGAATGGTTATCGTAAAAGAACTAAAGTAACTACATTTAAATATGTTCCAGAGGCATATCTTACCAAATTAGAGTTAAAGAAATATGCCTTTAACACTTGTAAAGTGTATATATCTCATTTTGAAAAATTCATAAATTATTATAGTCACTTCTCTTTGATTGAAATATCAGAAAAAGAAATAAGAGAATACATACAATATCTAATTCGGAAACAAAACTCTAACAGTTGTATTAACCAGTCTATTAATAGCATTAAATTTTATTATGAGGTTGTTTTAGGAATGCCAAATAGGTTTTACAGTATAGAGAGGCCTATAAAGGAAAAAAGATTACCCGATATACTGGCAAAAGAAGACATCATAAAAATGATTGAGGTAACCACAAATCTTAAACATAAGTGTATCATAAGTATGCTATATTCTTCTGGATTACGAAGAAGTGAACTATTAAATCTCAAAATTGAAGATATTGATAGCAAAAGACTACTTATTAAACTACAACAGGCCAAAGGAAATCATGATCGATATACGGTACTCAATAAAAGTGTTTTAATCAGTTTAAGAGAATATTATAAAGCTTATAAGCCTAGAATATATTTATTCGAAGGACCTACACCTGGTCACCGCTATAGTGCATCTAGTATCTTAAAAGTTATTAAGAAGGCTTCTCAAAAAGCAAGTATTAAGAAAAAAGTACATCCACATATGCTTCGTCATAGTTTTGCAACACATTTGTTAGAAGAAGGAACTGATTTAAGATATATACAAGCTTTATTGGGTCATAAATCCAGTACAACCACAGAAATTTACACTCATGTAGCTATAAAAAGCTTTACGGGGGTAAAAGATTTATTAAATTAGCTCCTGATAAAAAAGAAATATAGTTACCTTTTGTAACTATATACAATTGTTGTACACCATAAAGACGAAACTATTGAGAAAAACATTAACAGCAATTATTTTATTAATTTTTAGTTTCACATCTTTTTCACAAGAAAAGATAATTGTAAATACTGAAATTATTGATTTATCATCATTAATAGGAGATAAACAATACAGTGAATATATAACCGACTTGAAAAAAGTACCCGAGAATATTCGATTTAATCTTGACAACTATCTTAAAATAATTTTAGACGAGTTATATGCTAACGCACTCTTCAAAGATGGATATGTTTCTGATTTAGCGGGATACTTTAAGGAGAATCCAAATGCATTTGATAGAGGCTGGATTATAACAAAGTATCAGTTTGTTTTTAAACTTGTAAAACCTGATATCGGAATCATTAATTATCCTCTCAAAGTGGATATGGATGAATATGGACAAATTATTGACTGCAACTGGCCTCGAAAATGGTTCGGAAAAGTAAACGATTTTGTCGAGCGTACTGAAATTGAGAAAAAAGCAATGAAATGGGCGGAAAAGAAAACTCTAAATTCAACTGACTATGATGTGGATTTGATATATGATAAAGGAAATAACACAATGTCCTGGAAGTTTCAGTTTCCTAAAAAGCACCCTAATGTTAGTAGGTCATATCAAGTGTTGGAAATTGACTGGAGTAATAATAAAATACTAAAGGAATATAATATTTATACTTCGATTAGTCATTAAATAATTACGGTGTACAACACTATATATAGCAAATAGGGCGATTAGTGTTTCACCTAAAAGTTATTGTCTATTTGCTAAGTCGCCAAATCTTTTGATTTGGTATTAAAAGAGAAAAATTAAAACAAAATAAAAAGATTTGGCTTGTGGTTAAACCGAAAATAATTGCTTGTTTTCTGCCCCACTTGCCATATATTTAACGTTGGCAGTAATTCAAAATGAAAATTATACATACAATATCATTTCTTCTCATATTTCATTTTTGTGGATTCTCGCAAAATAATCCTGAATTAAATTCAATGGAAAGTTGTGTGCAATCTGATATTTATTTAAAAACAGAAGTTCAAGAAAAATCGAGAAGAATTCTATTCTTTTCAACGCACAATAAAAAAATAAAAACTACTGACAGAATTATAGATTCTGATTCTAATATAATATTACAACGAGTGACTAAATCCATTGAGTCAGGTGATACTTGGAGGTTCGAAATCTTTAACCGACTCAAAATAGAAGGAAATGAAATAGTTGAATATCTCATAAATAGAAAATCTGATAACGGAAAAGCCATTAGTTATAATAGATGTGGAGAAAAAATCAGGGAAAAGGATATGAAATCTAATCTTATATTAGCCAAGTTTATTACAAAATAAAACTACTGCCAACACGATATATGTGATCATAGCAGTTAAGTGATCAATCGAATGGTTCTTGTATTTTTGCAATGGCGCAATGCTTGCAAAAAGGAAAAGTTAGCAACCAATACGCAGAAAAATCGAAAAGCAAGGTAACATTTTGCCCTGCTACGACACATATATAAAACGTTAGGCGCCAGCATCGGAGGTCTGAAAAGCAAAACGCAATGTAGAACGTAAACGGACGGGCTACGGAGGAAAGGTCTGAGTATTTTTTTTAAAGATTTTTACCGATTCAAAAGTTGGAGCTCCTCCCCGATTCGGACGGAATTTGGGCTAGTGATTTTTTGTGAGAGTTATCGTCCAATCCAAAGTCGCAAAGCGATCGCGGGAATTGGAAAAAGCAGTTCGCAAGCAATCATCGCTTTGCTTAAGGCAATTTTGCAAAGTCCCGGCTGAATAAAAAAGCCGGCGCATAACAAAATGTATAAGTTCATAGCGGCGGAAATTCCTAACGGAATTTCACGCGCGTTTGCTATCTTCGTGTCAGTGCGGAGCATTACTTGCGAGTTTGCCCGCTACGAAATTATACATTAAACGTTACAGCACATAATCCAGAATGGAATTTGAGGGCGGAAAATTACGCAAGCAGTACGAAAATGAACGGAATCTAAAATCGCGGAAAAATGTGCGCCGAATTGAAAAACTAACGGAATGGAAATCTGAAAAGCAATACGCAATCTGAACTCTAAACGGACAGTACTCAGATAAATAATTGGAAGTGTTTTATGAAGATTCACAACGGAATCGTGACGAAAAACTAAGGATTACGGAACAAAACGTAAACGGAATCCTAAAATAAAAAGTACGTGCTGTAACACTATATATGTGATCATAGCAGTTAAGTGATCAATCGAATGGTTCTTGTATATTTGGTAAGGCGCAATGCTTGCAAAAAGTTAAAGTTAGCAACCAATGCGCAGAAAATTCAAAAAGCAAGGTAACATTTTGCCCTGCTACGACACATATATTAAACGTTACAGGCAAGCATAATTACAAATGAGAATAATTTACATCCTAATACTAATTTTACCCTGTCAACTAAGTTTTGGACAAACTTTAGATTTTGACAAGTTTCAATTCAAAGAACTAAACTTTTTTTCTTCTAAGTCAAAAATTATCGGAAAGCTTGGAAATCCAAATCGAGAATTTGAACCAAACTATGATTGCGGCGGATTATCCGCAGATTGGCAAGGAGGCAAATATTTTTCTCTTGACTATGAAAAAGTAAGATTTACTGGAAATAAAAAAGCAAAATACTTAATTGAGAAAATTGATTTTGAAAATGACAACTCTGTGGGATTAACTTATGGAAAACATATATTGAACTGTGAAACGGAATTGGAAAAACTTTCTGAAATATTTGGTAGTCAAATTAAAAACCGAATGGATAAAGGACAATTAAGCGGACTGTTTACTGTTCTACACGAAAAAACCGATGATGGAATAATACTTGAAATCAAAAACGGAAAATTAATAAGATTCAGGTATTGGACGTCTTGTTAAAAGCCTGCCTGTAACATCATATATGAAATCAGAGCAAAAGTTTAATGCTGGATCGAAAGGTCATTTCCTTTTTGCAGTGGTACTAAATTTTTTATAAGTTAAACAAGAAAAAAAATGCGCAGATAAATCAATTGGTTCAGGCTTGCTTGCCTTGCTCCGATTCATATATTTGGCGTTGTGCAACATCAATCTGAATAAATGAAAGTATACGGACAATGTAAAACTTGTGATACCGAATTGGAATTTAGGACAAAGGCTCGAACTAGAGTACAATTTTCAATGAAAGAAGGGAAAATTAAACAAATTGATTGTAAAAAGTGTAAAAACACAACTGAATTGCATATCAATGATGTTTATACTAAAAAATCAAATCTGACTTTAATTGTGGCAATTTTGATTTTCGTAATTGGAATTTTGATCACAGGTTATTTTACAAAGAATTTAATTGATTCCCCTCAAATCTTAGATTTAGCATTTGTATTTGGAGCGTGTCTTTTTATACCCTTTACGGCTTTCCAAATTTTGAAAAAACAAGATCAAAATAGAGTCCGTTCTTTTAACAAATTGAAAGTAAAAGAAGAATAAAAAACGTTGCACAACACGATATATGTGATCATAGCAGTAAAGTGATCAATCGAATGGTTGTTGTATATTTATGAAGGCGCAATACTTGCAAAAAGAAAAAGCTAGCAACCAATGCGCAGAAAAATCGAAAAGCAAGGTAACATTTTGCCCTGCTACGACACATATATTAAACGTTGTAAAACATTCTAAAAACTAATGTCAAGAGATAACACAAACGACTTTTCTCATATTAAATTCGGTTTTAGGGGCGAAGGAATTATATATAAGCTGGATGGAAAAGAATATGAATTAAGTTCTACTTGGATAGATGGAATTAGAATTCACTTTGATGATTTGACAAAAACGGATTTAAATGTAAATCAGAAAACCAAAATGTTTGCGGAAATTATTCAGTTCGTAAACAAAAGAGACAACGAAAAACCAATAATCTGTTATAATTCAGACTATAAAGACGCTGAACTATGGAAAAGGCTCTCATCTGAATTTAGTTCAAAAATTAAAGATGTTGAAATTAGTGACGTTGAAAAAGAAAATATTGCTCTCTATAAAAATATGTCGGACGATTTAATAACAGGTTTAGCCGAAATAAATATCAAAGGTTTAAGAATAAAGACCGTTAAGGATTTAGACAAACATTGGAATAAAATAAAATTCACAAAAGATGGTGAATCAAACGAAAAAATCACCTTTTGGGATAAGTTAAAAGCTAAACTGAATTAATATAATGCTGGAAGATTTAAATAAAGAACAATTAAAACTTGCTGAGTATATGAGTGAACTATCTGAATTAGCATACACCGCTGGATGGATGGATAAATTGGAGTTTGCACTTTGGAATGCAATGAATAACAAAATAAAAGAATACGGCACACTTGTTTTTACCGAAAAAATGATAAATAATTTGAGAGAATTATCTAATAAAGCTGGTGGATGGATTGTGTTCGACGAAAAAAAAGAGGAGACATTCTTAACTTGGCAAGAATGGAATAAATTAAACAAGTAAAAACGTTTTACAACAATTTGTATAATGCATATACTCCCTTCGGGAAGCAAACGCACCATACAAGAGACGTTAGGTGCAATTAGAAGAAATAAATGTTTAAAAAATATACTTCCATAGAAAACACATACCGTGACGAATTTTTAGATAGAATTAAAGGTCATGGATTTTGGAATGATGAGTTTATTGTTCAAGAGAAAGTTCATGGAGCCAATCTAAGTTATTGGACAACAAATGGGGAAGACTTTTTTTCTGCAAAAAGAACTGACCAAATATCCAACGATGAAAAATTCTATAATCATGATTTGATTCTAAAACAAATAGAACCTAAGCTTAAAAACATTTGGTTAGACTTAAAAAATGAATTTGAGGACTTAAAACAACTAACAATTTTTGGAGAAATAATTGGTGGAGATTATCCTCATAAAGAAGTTGAAAGTGATAAAAAATCAATAATTGTTCAAAAAGGCATCTTTTATAGTCCTAAAAATCACTTTTACGCTTTTGATATCTTAATCAATTCAGAAATCTATTTAAATGTTGATGTGTCTAATGAACATTTTGAAAAACAAAATTTGCTTCACGCAAAAACTGTGTTTAGAGGAAATATCAACGAATGCATGAATTATCCTAACGATTTTAATTCAACGTTACCTAAGGAATTTAATCTTCCTGAATTAGTTCCAAACATTGTCGAGGGAGTAGTCATTAAACCAATAAAAACAAGACATTTCAATAATGGTGTTCGAGTTATTCTTAAGAACAAGAATGAGAAATGGTCTGAAAACAAAAAATATCACAAATCCATAAAATTGGAAGATGAACTTTCTGATAAAGTAGTTAAGCTTCAAGAAGCCATTCTAACCTATGTGACTGAAAACAGATTGAATAATGTTATCAGTAAAATTGGAGAAGTTTCTCAAAAGGATTTCGGAAGCGTATTGGGGATGTTTAATAAAGATGTTGTAGAGGATTTCTTAAAAGATTATCATCAAATAACTAACCAGTTGGAAAAAAAGGAATTGAAACTGATTACTAAATCCTTTGCTAAAACCGCAACCGAATTAGTGAACGATAAAATAAAAAGCACCTAACAATTTGTATATTGCATATGCTCCCTTCGGGAAGCAAACGCAACATACAAGAGACGTTACCACAAATCTTAAAATAAGAAGGTGCCAATCAAAATAAATCAATATACTCCTGCCGAATTTCCTGATGGCAAAGAACCAGTGGTAGAAAAATTTCTAAAATTGATTTTTGACAATGTTGAAAATTATGAGGAGTTTCAACTACACACTTTGAGAAGTAAGCTTGGATTAACTGACAACGAAAAAAGGCAGTTTAATGAAGTATTAGATATTCTAAGAAGTAAACTTAAGAAAAATGAACGAATAGAAATTATTAGTGGAACTCTACTCAGAATGTTACCTGCTGAAAACTTAAATAGTCAACCAAATATAAATATTGAAAATTTCATTGGTGGAGATAATAATGGAATACAATCTTCAAAAAGTGATTTTAGTGATGTGAATGTAAAAAACAACTATCAGGAACTAAATCAAGAGACTGAAAAAGAATCTTTATTACGGAGAATATTTTTAAACCCGTATGTAATAGGGTTGATATTTGTTATTATTGCTGCCATATTCAATGCAGAAAGAATAATGAATTTTATTAATAAAATAATTAATGATATATAGCTCATATCAACAACCTGAAAAAAAAGTAATGAATTTGATAAAAAACTTGTGGTAACATCATATATAAAATCAGAGCAATTTAGTGCTAGATTAAAAGGTCATTTCCTTTTTGCAAAGGCGCTATATTTTTATAAATTAAACGAGAAATAAAAATGCGCAGATAGATCAATTGGTTCAGGTGTGTTTGCCTTGCTCCGATTCATATATTTGGCGTTAGGCGCCAGCAACAACATCGAAAACAGAGTCTGAAAAGCAATACGCAAGCAAACTCTAAACGGACGGGCTACGCTGCAAAGAACTGAGTATTTTTTCAAAGGTTTTTACCAATTCAAA
Organism: Aquimarina penaris; assembly: GCF_040786285.1. Lineage (NCBI taxonomy): Bacteria > Pseudomonadati > Bacteroidota > Flavobacteriia > Flavobacteriales > Flavobacteriaceae > Aquimarina > Aquimarina penaris. Next base: position 123,236 of record NZ_JBFMKQ010000005.1, on the reverse strand, counting down.
AGTTTAAGCTCCTCCCCGATTCGGACGCTGTACGCGGCAGCGAACTTGGGGTGGTTTGGCATAATCCAATGGCAGCAAAGCAATCGCGAGAATTAGAAAAGCAGAACGCAAAGATCTCGCAAGCAATTATCGCTTTGCCAGGCTACTTTGCAAAGTAAAGGCTCTATAAAAAGCCAGAGCATAACAAAATGTATAAGTTCATAGCGGCGGAAATTCCTAACGGAATTTCACGCGCATTTGCTATCTTTGGGCCAGTGCGGAACATTTCTTGCGAGTTTGTCCGCTACGAAACTATACATTAAACGTTACAGCACATATGATGAAAAAAGAAATAATTCCATTACTGATTTGCATACTTCTCCTACTCTACTCTATTGGAATTACCTTTCTAACGGATTATATACTGAATTATAAGCATTATCTGGGAATAACTCTAATTGGAATCTCAACAATGCTTTATTTCAAGAATAAAAAATTGTTTGTTTATATATTCGGATTGACATTGATACTTGGGATTATAAACTTAATTGACATTTATTATTCGAACATTATATTTAGTATCGGTCCTATTAACTTCAACCCAATCTTTTTAGCTTTGTTAATTACATTTCTTGCCTTGAATAAAAAGCAATTAAACGAAATGTTTCCTAAAAAAGAATTAACTGAACAAGAGTTAGCTGACAAAAATATGGAAACGGAAAAACTGATTAAAAGTTACCAACTAAAGTTCAAATCAAAACCTGAATCGGAATTGAAAAGTATTGCGGACGAAAATAGCGGATATGTGAATGAAGCAAAAACTGCTGCGCAACGTATTCTAAAAACAAAAAACGTGCTGTAACACCATATATGTGATCATAGCAGCAAAGTGATCAATCGAATGGTTGTTGTATTTTTGGTAAGGCGCAATGCTTGCAATGAAGAAAAGTTAGCAACCAATGCGCAAGAAAAATCAATAAGCAAGGTAACATTTTGCCCTGCTACGACACATATATTAAACGTTAGACACAAGCGCAAATAATATGACTAATACAATCTCCAAAATTCCAAATAATATTCAAAATAGAGATTCTGTCGCTTGGCAAAAATTATGTGAATATGTTGAACTGATCGCTAAAAACGGATCTGATGAATTTGTTCCCAGAGAATATCTAGGTGATGAATTATTCTCTCAAATATATACGCTTCCAAAATCTATATCCAAACTCGAAAGAGTTAAAAAAATCGGGCTTTATGGAAGTAACTTAAAAAGAATACCTCCTGAAATTGGAGAAATGGAATCTCTTGAATATTTTGATCCTTACGGTTCTTACAATTTAAATTGGCTTCCTTATGAAATAACAAATTGTAAAAATTTAAAAGACAGTAGAATAAGTACTAGAGCATTATACGGGAACTATAAAAACAGAAAGGGATTCCCTAGATTAAATCATAATCCTGTAAAATACACTTCTGATATAATTAACTGTAGTATTTGTAAAAGAGAAATGTCTTTTATCGACAATAGTCAATATTGGATAACATTAGGTGTAGCTACCGATATAGTTCCTTTGTTAGTAAATGTTTGTTCAGATACTTGCAAAGAAAGTTTACCAAAACCTCCCGAAGATTATGTTCAACATCCCCATAGAGGTGGATCAGACTTAAAACAACCTGATATGGATGAATGGGATTATATTGAGAAAAATTACAAAAAGGTTACCATTAATGATGAGCCTAACGAAGAGAAAAAAAACTCTTCTGGCAAACTACCAATAATCAAATTAATACGGAAGATATGGGAAAAATAGCCTGTGTCTAACATTATATATGAAATCAGAGCAAAGTTTAGCTCTAAATCGAAAGGTCATTTCCTTTTTGCAATGGCGCTAGATTTTTATAAATTAACTAAGAAATAAAAATGCGCCGACAAATCGATTGGTTCTGGCTTTCTTGCCATGCTCCGATTCATATATTTGGCGTTATGCGCCAGCATCTGAGTTCTGAAAAGAAAATCGCAAGCAACACTCAAAAACTGACAAGCGCCAGATCAAAGACCTGAGTATTTTTGTAAAGAATTTTAATGATCCAAAGGTTCGCTACTATCTACAGCTGACGGAATAAAGACCATCGTAATTTTGTGATAGTCATTGCCAAACCCAAAGTCACAAAGCGATCGCGGGAATCTGAAAAAGCTGCTCGCAAGTGGTTCGCAAGCAATCATCGCTTTGTTTAAAGCATCTTTGCAAAGTTTCGGCTGAATAAAAAGCCGGCGCATAACAAGATGTATAGTTCATAGCGGCGGAAATTCCTAACGGAATTTCACGTGTGTTTGCTATATTTGGGTTATTGCGGAATCAAAGTTTTGTACTTGCCCGCTATAAACCATACATTAATCGTTGGCAGTAATTAAAAAATGAAAAAAATATTTACACTTTTATTTCTACTCATATTGAGTTTTTATGGATTCTCTCAAAATAATCCTAAATTAAATTCAGTAGAGGATTGTGAGCAATTTGACGTTTTTTTAAAAACAGAAGTTCAAGAAAAATTGAAAAGAATTTTGTTCTTCGAAACACACGATAAAAAAATAAAAACTATTGACCGTATTCTAGATTCTGATTCAAATATAATATTGCAACGAGTTACTAAATCTATAGAGTCAGGAGATACTTGGAGGTTCAAAATCTTTAATCGACTCAAAATAGAAGGGAATGAAATAATTGAATATCGGATAAATAAAAATTCTGATAACGGAAAGGCTATCAGTTATAATAAATGCGGAGAAAAAATCGGAGAAAAAAATTTGGAATCCAGTATCATATTTAGCAAGTTTATGCATAAGTAAAAACTACTGCCAACACCAAGTATGTGATCATAGCGGTTAAGTGACAACCTAAAGGTTCTTGTATATTTGTTATGGCGCAAAGATTTTAGAGTAAAAAGTTATAAAATCTGCGCAGTTTTGTCGTTGGCAAGGTAACATTTTGCACAGCTACGACACATATATTAAACGTTACCATTAATTATACCTAATGAAAATTAAAATATTTGTAATAATATTCCTTTTAGTAAATTGTACTTTCGGACAAAATAAAGTGGAATACAACGAAATCATTCCCAAATATATTAGCGCTATTTGGGAAAAAAATGAGACTTCAGATAATCAGGAATTTGATGTTATTGAACTAGAAGAAATTAAACTTTTTTTCGCAGAAATAAGGAAAAAACAAAACAACATAACATCTGATATTTTTTTAAAAAAACCGACTAATAACACTCTAGTTGCCCATTATTTAAGTGTTAAATTGCAATGGAATGCGTTTAACGGACCACACGTCGGACTAAGAAAACTAGCACCAAAAAAAGTCATTAAGAATTCAATTAAAAAGCTTCCCACAAAAAATGAACTTTTAGCTTTTTATTATAGTACCATTTTTATTGATGTTTTGAATAAGCGAAAACCAATGGATTTAGCTGAAACAAACATTGACTTGGAAAATCTAAATCTTGACGATGATACTGAAAAAGCAATTCTCTTTTTAACTGCTATGCGACACGTTGGAAATCAAGTTACATCTTATTCTACACATCGTTTCCCAGATAATTGCTCAAGAGCCAAAAAATATGTAGAAAATATGCCAAAATTCAATGGTAAAGCATTTTATTTATTTGAATTACCTGAATTTAATGATTTTAAAATAGAAATTGATAAACGCTATCCTAAAAGTAGTTTTAAGAAACGATACATTCCTGAATTTAAAAATGCTAAATCTGCATATGGAAAATGTATTACAGAAGAAAAAAACTAATGGTAACATTATATATGAAATCAGAGCAATTTAGGGCTAGATCGAAAGGTAATTTCCTTTTTGCAGTGGCGCTAGATTTTTATAAATTAAACAAGAAATAAAAATGCGCAGATAGATCGATTGGTATAGGCTTGCTTGCCTTGCTCCGATTCATATATTTGGCGTTACCAGCAAGTATTACTGAAATTTGAAAAAAGTCACTCTAATAATATTATTGAATATAGTAAGCGTAAGTTTAATTGGACAAACTACGGAGAAAACTTATTATGTTAAAGGAGTATCTAACGGACCAACCTATTGTTATCAAGTAACTGAATTAATTATCAAACCCAATTCTGACTATGAATTAAACAGTTACGGATGTGGAGATAAGAAACAATGGAAAGAATATAAAAAATGGAAAACGGAAAAATCCTTGGGAAAAATAACTAAAAGTGGTGAATATTATACTCTGACGGAATATCGAAACGGAAATAAGACTGACCTTGTCTGGAATTGTAAAATAAAAAACAAAGCCGTTATATTTTATCTTGACCTTGGAAATGGAAAAATGAGGAGAACGGCTAAGTATAAAAGAACCAGCTGGTAACACGATATATGTGATCATAGCAGTTAGGTGATTAATCGAATGGTTGTTGTATTTTTGGCAAGGCGCAATGCTTGCAGAATGGAAAAGCTAGCAACCAATGCCCATAAAAATCAAAAAGCAAGGTAACATTTTGCCCTGCTACGACACATATATTAACCGTTAGCATACATTTATGAATAAAATCCTTAGTATAATTTTAATATTGTGCTTTATAAGCTGTAACTCTGAAAGAAAAACAGAAGTATCAAATACCAAAATCTCAAAATTAAATCCCGAATTAGCTGGGATTTATGAATATGAAACACCAAACAAAAGAGAAAATCATCAATTGTACTTAGATATTGAGGACAATAAATTAATTGGATTTTATTTTGGAACAGAAAGCTCTGGTGAACACGGAATTTCCCATTATGGAAATCCGATAGAAAATGTGAATTTTGAAAATAATAAAATAGATTTCGAAATTGGCATCCGAGAATTATATGAATCTACTAGAAACAAGGTATACAAACCCGGTCAAAAACTCGAAAATCAAGAATCAATTGGAATTTCAAGAAGTACACTAAAATATAGTGGAGAGATTATTAAAAATAAATTTATCTTGAATTGCATATCTGAATTTAATGATTGCTGGGAAAACCGAATGGAATTCAAAAAAATATCTGAATTAAATTAACGTATGCTAACATTATATATGAAATCAGAGCAATTTAGTGCTAGATCGAAAGGTCATTTACTTTTTGGGATGGCGCTAAATTTTTATAAGTTTAATAAGAAATAAAAATGCGCAGATAAATCGATTGGTTCAGGCATACTTGCCTTGCTCCGATTCATATATTTGGCGTTATGCGCCAGCATCTGAATTCTGAAAAACAAAACGTAAGCAGAACGATAAACTGACAAGCCACGGACGAAAGACCTGAGTATTTTTTCAAAGATTTTTACTGATTCAAAAGTTTGAGCTCCTCCCCGATTCGGATGGAATAAAGGTCATCGCAATTTTGAGAGAGTTATTGCTCAACCCAAATTCGCAAAGCGATCGCAGGAATTAGAAAAATTAGTTCGCAAGTGGTTCGTAAGCAATCATCGCTTTGCTTGGAGATATTTGCAAAGTCTAGGCTAACAAAAAAGCCGGCGCATAACACCATGTATAATTCATAGCGGCGGAAATTCCTAACGGAATTTCACGCAGGTTTACTAACTTTGGGCAGTTGCGGAATATTAGTTGTTGATTGTTCCGCTACGAAATCATACATTAAACGTTGTGCAACATCAATATAAATAATGAAAGTATACGGACAATGTAAAACTTGTAGTACTGAATTGGAATTCAGGACAAAGACTCGGACTAGAGTCCAGTTTGCGATGAAAGAAGGAAAAACTAAACAAATCGGCTGTGAAAAGTGTAAAAACACAACTGAATTGCATATCAATGATGTATATGCTAAAAAATCAAACCTGACTTTAATCGTAGCAATTTTTATTTTTATAATTGGAATTTTGATCACTGGTTATTTTACAAAGAATTTAATGGATACTCCTCAAATCTTAGATTTGACATTTGTATTTGGAGCGTGTCTTTTTGTACCTTTTACAGCTTTTCAAATTTTAAGAAAACAAGACCAAATTAGAGTCAGTTCATTTAACAAATTGAAAGTAAAAGAGTAATAACAAAAACGTTGCACAACACTATATATGTGATCATAGCAGCTAAGTGATGAATCGAATGGTTCCTTTATATTTGGTAAGGCGCAATGCAAGCCGAATAGAAAAGTTAGCAATCAATGCGCAGAAAAAGTCGATGGCTTGGTAACATTTTGCCTTGCTACGACACATATATTAAACGTTGGCAAACATTAGATGAGAAGAATATTAAAAATAATTGGGGTTCTAGTGATCATATATATTTTTATATCATATATTTTCCCAAAACACATAGCTTCTCACCTTGCTGCATGGAATTCTATACAAGTATGGAAAGAACATAAAAAACCTTCAAATAAAAACCTAAATTCAGATGACTATGAATTAATTGGCGTCTATGAATTTAAAACAGACAATAAAGAAGAAAATCACTTTATTTTCATTGATACCGTTGATGCAAAATTAGTTGGATTCTACTTTGGAACTGAAAGCAGCGGCGAACATGGAGTTTCACATTATGGAAATCCGTTATTAGACTTTAAATTAGTTGAGGATACAATCGAGTTTAAGATTGGAGAAAGAGAATTATATGAAACAACTAGAAATAAAGTTTATAAACCATCTCAAAAACCAAAAGAAGAAACTTCTGTTGGAATTTCAAAAAGTCTCCTAAGTTATTATGGAGAATTGACGGAATTTAGATTTAAACTAATTTGCGAGTCTGAATTTTATGATTGCTGGGAAAACGAAATGGAATTTAAAAAGGTTTACGATTAAAAAAAGTGATTTGTCAACAATAATTAATTGAGTTCAAAATTGTCTCTGTCAAAACATACTGCATTTAATTCAGAGGCTTTATTTGACAACTCCGTAGATTTCTCAACAGTTTTTTCTTTCCAAAATATATAGTAGATGAAAAGAATTGAGCTAAAGAATACATCGAAATTTTGTTGTTCGCCATTTAAACCGTAAATGTATTTTATTTTATCACAATTTTGGAAAATGGTTTTTGCCACATTTATATTTCCACCATCACAGGCTTTAAGTATTAATATTGTATCATCGTGGAAATTTCCAGAATCATTTATGAGTTTTGCTAAATCTAACCAAGTGTGTGTAATACTATCGTTATTACTAAAAACTTCGTCATTACCATGAGCCATTATATAAATATGAGTATAGACCAAAGGACTTTCATTATTATTAATGACGTTGTGTAAAGAATATTCATTTAAATCAAAAAAATGAATATTATTACCAAGAGATGATATAAAATTTATCACAAAGTCTATTTGACTTGGTAGAATATCATTAGATGATTTTATTACTAAAAATTGAGACATATATAATTAAAAACAGAAAGCTAAGATAATAGAAAAACAACCAAACCAGTATAGGAGAAGCTTACTCAATCGGAATAATAAAAACGATTTGCCAACAATGTATAAGAAAACATAGGGCTTTTGGGCTTAACCGAAAGGTTCGCGTTTATTTGCTAAGTCGCCAAATATAAAATTTGGCGTTTACGAAAAATGATAAAAGCAAAATATTTATATTTGACTTAGTATCAATTCGAAACGTATCGCTTATCACCTGCCCTACATTTCTTATACGAGACGTTGTATGCAATTACTTTGAATAATATGAAATATATAATTCTCATAATTTTCGTTTTGTCTTTATTTGGATGTAATTCTAACAAAGAAAAGTGGTCCAACTCTTCCAAATCAGATTCGACAACTACTGTTCAAAAGGAACTTGAAAAGATTGAAAAAAACAATCAAAACACTAATTCTCAAATCGCGGTTGACTTCATTAATTCTTACATTGAAAACAATAGTAATTTAGGAATTATCGAATGGACAAAAGCTTCACCTCTTGTGACAGAAAGTTTTAAAAAGGAATTGGAAAATACAATCACAAAAGCGTGGGAAGAAGATCCCGAGTTAGGACTTGGTTTTGACCCAATATTTGATGCTCAAGATTATCCTGATAAAGGTGTTAAACTTTTGAAATTTGATCCTAAAACTGGTTATGTTATAGTTAAAGGAATTAAGTGGAATTCTTTTAATCTAACGTTAAGAATAATAACTGAAAATGGAAAAATGTTAGTGGATGGAAGTGGAATTATAAATATCCCAGAAGATAAACGATCCGAAAGATAAAACTGCATACAACATGATATATGATGTCATAGCAGCAAAGTGATCAATCGAAAGGTTATTGTATTTTTGGTAAGGCGCAATGCTTGCAGGAAAGTAAAGTTAGCAACCAATGCACAAGAAAAAGTCAATGGCTCGGTAACATTTTGCTCTGCTACGACACATATATTAAACGTTATAAGCAATTTGAAAAATAATAATTTATACATATTACTATTTGTTTTGACTCTTTTCTTGTCTTGTAAATCTGACTTGAAAAGGGAGAGTCATGACAAAAAAATAACGGTAGAATTCATAAACCAATTATTACAAAAAGAAAGTTTACTTGGAGACAAAAGCTTTCTTGACGTTAATTGTATAATGGAGCAATCCGTATGGAAGTCAAAATTAATTGAAGAGAAATTCAAATTATATGTACAAGAAAATTTAAAAATTGAAGACATTAATTTTCTTAAATTTCAAATTGATCTGTTCAATAAATTTAAGATAACTCAAGAATTAGTGCCTGGGAAAAATATTATCAAAAGCGGAGAATACATCGAATTTAATAAGTCATTTAAAGATAATGAGTTTGCTTATTTAGATTGGTTGGAGAAAAAAAACTGCAGAAAGGGTTTTTCTTCTATTTCTAAACCGTTATTTAACGAAGCTTATGATATTGCAATGGTTCGTTTTGAAAAAATTTGTGGTCCAATGTGCGGAGGTGGTGTAGTTGTACTTTACGAATTAAAAAAGAAAAAATGGACTCAAAAAGTTGTCTTAGACAATTGGATTCAATAAATAAAAAAAGCTCATAACATTATATATGAAATCAGAGCAAAGTTTAGTGTGAATCGAAAGGTCATTTCCTTTTTGCGATAGCGCTGGATTTTTATAAATTAAACAAGAAATAAAAATGCGCAGATAAATCGATTGGTTCAGGCTTGCTTGCCTTGCTCCGATTCATATATTTAGCGTTGTGCTTAATTAGAAAAGAATGAGTCTATTCAATATACCTAGTCTTCCAACAGATAATTTGTATAAGTTTTATGCGATTACTGGTTTAACCATATGTGTTATCACTGCTTCGTTCCTAGGAGTTTCATATATTAAACTTAAGGATGATCAGTACGCTATAAATGCCGAGTTGGCTCTTCTTCATGTAGAAGTTGAATTTGCCGAGGAGAAGTCAAAAGATATAGTTAAGTTAATTAATAAGCTTGATAAAGAGGTGGATGCCTTTTATAAAGGACAAGAACTAGAGGTTAATTCAAGCCCATCAACAAACCGATACGAGATTGAAGTTGACCGGCAAGTGAAATTAGCGGTTGATAAGGAGCTTCGAGAGTATTACAAATTTCAATTCGACTATGAGAAGCAATTGTTTCCCTATAAAGTTAAGCAGGCCAAAATTCCAGAGCTGATAGAAGAATTGGATGTTGTCAAGAAAGCTATTAAGCTTAAAAGTGTTGAGGTAAATTCAAAATCGGTAAAGTTAGATATGAAACGGAATCAGCTCATAAGTTTGACGATGTTGTGCAGTATTATCATTGTCTTTGGAATTTGGCTTTCTAACAGAGGTTTTTATTTATGGAAAACCAGAGTCCAAGACAAGATTGATGAGAAATTAAAGTTAGAATTATTAGCGCTCAATTATAATGAACAAAATTCAGAAGAAAGTGGGGAAAGTGATGAAGTTAAATCCGACGAATAACTAAGCACAACAATTTGTATATTGCATATGCCGCCTTCGGCAGGCAAACGCAACATACAAGAGACGTTAGCGATAATTGAAGAAATGAAAAAAAAATATTTTACAATATTGATTCTTATATATTCTTTAAAATCTTTTGCTCAAACTGGTTCAATCCAAGGTAATGTGATGTACTTAACAGATTCGATAAATGTACCTGAAGTAAAAATTCTGGTTATTGGAACAAAAGTTCAAATCGAGACCTTTACAGATTGGAGTGGACATTTTAAAATCGATAGTTTAAAACCAGAAACATATAATGTGGTTGCTCAGAAAATTGGATATCTTAATGATTTTACAAAAAGTGTTTCTGTAAAAAATGATTCAATTACCCAACTAAAATTAGAACTGAATAGAAGAAAAAACACTTCAAGAATATGTCCAGTAGATAAAAAATCTGATGAAGTTATACCAATAGTTTATGGTTTAGTGAGTGATATAAAATCACTAATGAAAGCAACAAAAGGTGAAATAATTCTTGCAGGTTGTGGAATATCAGAATATGATCCAATGTGGCACTGTAAAAAACATAACAAATCATTTTAAAAAAACAAAAACTATCGCTAACACCAAGTATGATGTCATAGCAGTTAAGTGATAACCCAAAGGTTCTTGTATATTTGCTATGGCACAGAGATTTTAGAAAAAAAAAGTTATAAAATCAGTGCGGATTTGTCGATGGTTTGGTAACATTTTGCTCTGCTAAGACACATACTTATAACGTTGTAGCCAATTAGAACAGAATGCTTGGAATTCCGACATATAAACCAAAATTTCATACTAAAGCTCAGAGTTTTAAGGATGAGTTTGATAAAACTCTATCGGAACTCATCGGAAAAAAAATTGACCGCTTTTGGGTAATGTGGGAGACAAATGAAAATGAATGGCAAACTGATGGACCAGTGATTCTTGAAATAGGTGGAAATAGATTTGAATTTACGGCATATCAACTAGATGAATTCAGTATGACTATAAACTCGTTTGAATTAAACGAGAAACTAGATTGGTACGGAATGGGAAATGAAATGCCCTTAATCTGGAAAGAAAACGGGAAACCTGAGTTTACCAAAAACCTGAATAAATCAATAATTGGAATAAATATTCTGACTTATAATTTTGTGAGTGAATTTGTAGAAAGCGGAAAAAAACACGAGACAGGTGATATGCTGACTGGAATAGAATTCATATTGGAAAAGGAGTCGGAATCCGATAAAGAAAACTTCTTTACGATTTTTAACAATCTTGACCAAAATGGAATCGAAAAGACTGAAATAAATCACGAAAATCAAATAAAACGAATAAAAATAACTGGCTACAACAACACCTAAACTGCATTAAAACGCAGTTTAGCCAAACCGTTGTAGCCAATTTGAAATTAGATTATGAATAAAGAAGAACTAATCAAAAAACTAGCGAGTAACTCTTTTAAAGATTATTTAATTGCTTGCAATCACTTATCTACCTATGTACAAGATGGAGGTGAATTAAACCAAGAAATTATAGAACGTGCCTTGTTTGTCAATTTGCTACCACTGTGGGCCGAACATGAGGATTTATTTGGGAAGTATAATGAGATTACAGCAGAATTACCTAATCATTCAGAATTACTCAACAATGAAAAAACGAAGAGTGATTTAATGGGGCTTTCTTTATTTGTTAATGGTTTAATTAATGGAGAGTTTGATGTGTCCGGATTTTTTTGGTGTAGCAATGGATATATGTGCTGTAGCACTTCCTGCAAATCTATTTCAGAACACTACAAAGAAGAAGGGAAAAATAAAGAGTCAAAATATTTCCTTGAGCTTTCGGAATGGTTCATGGAAATCTATAGTGGGACAACTGATGTATTTGGTGCAATCATGAAAATTGACTTATGGAATGAAAGTATGGTAGTTGGACTAACTAATTTCTTAAATGAAAGTTTGAAACATTATGGAGTTTTCGAATGGATTTTAAGTGGATTGTATAAGGTAATAGATGATCCTCTAATCAAAGAGAAAGTGTTTGACCACTACATTAGCATACTTACCAAATCAAGAGAAAATTTAAAAAAAGAAAAGAAGAAAGAAGAAGCTAATGACCTGACCGAGAAGTTGAAAAATTTAAGAAAATTAGCGAAAGGCAAAAGTATTTGAGCTTACTATTGATATATGCGAAGAAATAACTGTCTACAACACTATGTAAAAAGCATTAAAACGACTTTTTACATTTGAACGTTATGCACAAGCAAGTGAAATCTGAAAAGCAGGACGTTATCTGAATGATAATCGGACGGGATAATGGTCAATGACCTGGTGTTGTTACAAAGGATTTAGCCAAAACAAAGGTTCTCCCCTATCAGCATCTGACGGAATAAAGGTCATCGCTATTTTGTGATGGTAATCGTTAAACCCAAAGTCGCAAAGCGATCGCGGGAATTTGAAAAAATACAACGCAAATAGTTCGCAAGCAATCATCGCTTTGCTTGAGCAACTTTGCAAAGTAACGGCTGAAGAAAAAAGCCAGTGCATAACATGATGTATAATTAATAGCGGTGGAAATTCCTAACGGAATTTCACGCGTGTTTGTTACCTTTGGGCTATGCGGAACGTTGGTTTTAGATCATCCCGCTACAAATTATACATTAAACGTTAGTGGCAATTAAAGCAAAATGAAAATACCTAAGATTACAGGAATAATAGACAGAAGAATTCTAATCAATTATCAAGTTGACAAGGAAGTCTTGGAAAACTATTTACCTGAGCCATTTAAACCTAAATTAGTTAACGGTAAAGGAATTGCAGGTATTTGCTTAATAAGGTTAAAAGAAATAAGACCTAAAAGACTTCCAAAACAAATCGGAATATCATCTGAAAACGGAGCTCATAGAATTGCAGTAGAATGGATTGAAAATGGTGAACTAAAAGAGGGTGTTTATATTCCAAGAAGAGATACATCCTCGAAATTAAACTCATTAGTTGGAGAAACTATTTTCCCTGGAGTTCACCATCTAGCTGAGTTTTCTGTTAATGAATCAGATGGAAACTATAAAGTTGCGTTTGTAAGTGACGATGAAACCTCACTGTCAATTGAGGCTAAAGAGACTAATAATTGGAACAACGAAAGTGTTTTTGAAAGTTTAGACTGTGTTTCTGATTTTTTTGAAAATGGCTCAGTTGGTTATTCCCCTGATAAAAATGATTTTGAGGGGCTAGAACTCAAAGCGTACAACTGGAAAGTGTCTCTTTTAGATGTAAAGAATGTCCAATCTAGTTTTTTTGAAAATGAAAATATTTTCCCCAAAGGATCGGTTAGGCTTGATAATGCTTTGTTGATGAGGGATATTGAACATGAATGGATTGGTTTAAAGAAAATTAAAAAAAGCCACTAACACTGTATATAGCAAATAGGGCGTTTGGTGGTTTTAGAAAGTTCAGAGCTATTTACCAACACCGCCAAATCGTTGATTTGGCTTTTAAAATGAATAAGTTAAACAAAATACAACGTTTTGGCTCAGTGCAAACTTGAAAGTTTATTACTTTCTACTGCCCTACTTGCCATATACTAAACGTTACAGCACATTTGAGAAAAACATTTCGCTAAACCAAAAGACCATTTTACTCATTTCTGATTTTCAAATCAAGAAACTGACTTTAGATTTGACAGAAATAATTGGAATATGAAACATCTTTTAATTCTAACCATAACTCTGCTATTTGGTAAAAATGTGTTCTCTCAAGAAACCACAACTGATTTAATTCTGACTGAAAAGCAAAACACCGAATGGATTGCGAGTTTTGAAAAATTGAGTTCAAAATCTGACCAAATAGCTCAAATAAAAAAGAAAATATTTGCAGACACTATTTACAAACGACAAAAAAGTTATTGTCGAATTGTAATTAAAAATCAAGAAACGATACAAGACGCAATGGAAAAGGCGAATTGTGAATGTAAAATTGTTTTTGTTCTAGGCTTAAAGAAAAACGCTTATTTGCTTGACCCAACAGAATATCCCAAAACAAATAGAATACTTGAATTGGTAACTGATAAGAACGTTGACAAGGTAACTGTATTAAAAGGAACTAATGCTTCAGCATTATATGGAACTAATGGCCGTTGCGGAGTTGTTATAATGTATTCTGACAGCAGAAAATTTAAACGAAAAGTGAAAAACGTGCTGTAACAATGCCTATGAGTTTATTGCGGCGAAATTCCTTAACGGAATTTCACGCGCATTTGTTATCTTAGGCTCTTTAACCGGAATCGGACTCGCGTGCCTTTCCGCAACAAACCATAGCCGAGACGTTGTGCAACATACCCAAAAAACTGATAATTAATGACAAATCGAATTTTAACGGCTCTAACTTTGAGAATAGCTGGAATATTTTTATTCATTAAAATATTCGACCATTTTGGTTCATATTTCCTTTCAATTTACGGAACGGCGGCAATGGCCCAGTTTGCAGAATTATTGGAAAAACCAATTGATAAATTCTATTTCACTGGAACATTTCTGACTTTAGCTAATATTGTTGTTTCTTTATTTCTGTTTTTGAAAGCGGATTGGATTTCTAAAAAACTAATTAAAACAGATAAAGAAATAGTTACGGAATTAAACCCTAAATCATTATCGAAAGTAATTTTAATGACAGTTGGAATTGTTTGGCTAGCTACTTCAATTTATCTGATTCCTGAGTTTATAGAATATTGTATTCAATTGACTTCTCAACTGAATGGAAATGAAAACGCAGATATTTCTGACTTTAGCGTAGCTAAATATATTGTAAGAACAATGATAGCTTTGATTTTAATATTCCGAATTGAAAAAACATCGGATTGGATTACAAAGCGGATATAAAACGTTGCACAACAAGGTGTATGAATTAATTGCAGCGGAATTTCACTATCGGAAATTCACTTGCATTAATTATCTTTAGCAATGACGGAAAGTACTCACGTGCTTTCTCGCAACTAATCATACACAAAACGTTGTATGCAAGCCGTGAAATTTGAATATGAAACTGAGTAAAATTTTTAATAGAAAGGGTAAAGAAGTTTTTAAATGCGAATGTTGTGGAACTGAATATGATGATATGCCATTATGTTTTGGATCCGAATTTCCTGACTATTATTACTCAATCCCTCCTGATGAAAGAAAATCTAGAATTGAAATTGAAAAAAGTCTTTGTGTTGTAGACGAAGAGCATTTTTTTCACAGAGGTAGATTAACTATTCCAATATTAGATTACCCAGAAGATCTTTACTTTGATATTTGGGCGTCAATAAGTCGTGAAAATTTTGAAAAAAGAATGGATGACTGGAATAATCCTCAAAGAATAGAAAATGAACCATATTTTGGATGGTTACAAAACCAAATTCCAACATATAAAAACACTCTTAATATAAAATCAAGAGCTATTGAACAGAATGTAGATTCCATAGTTGAAATCGAAATTGGAGAAGAAAATCATCAACTGACTTTTGACCAAGAAAACGGAATTACATTGGAGAAAGCTAAAAAAATAGTTCAATTTGTTCTTAAGGATAAACATAAAAACGAATAAAAAAGCCTGCATACAACATTATATATGAAATCAGAGCAATTTAGTACTAAATCAAAAGGTCCTTCCCTTTTTGCAATGGCGCTAAATTTTTATAAATTGAATAAGAAATAAAAATGCGCAAATAGATCAATAGGTTCAGGTATACTTGCCTTGCTCCGATTCATATATTTGACGTTAGCTACAATAAAAACAAATGAAGATAGCATATATACTATTTGACGAAATAACTCTTTTAGATTTTATTGGATTTTATGACCCTATAAAGAATATAAAAACCAAAGGGTTTATGGAAAATCTAAATTGGGATTTGTGTGCGACTAAAAAATCGATAAAGGATAGTTTTGGACTAGAAATTATTGTCGATAAAATTAAACCTGATTTATCGGATTATGATATGATAGTTGTGCCTGGTGGATATGGAACAAGAGAGCTTCAACACAATACAGAATTCATTGAATGGTTGAGAACTGGAAAAAATGTTGATTATATAGTTTCAATTTGCACAGGTAGCTTATTAATTGGTTCAGCTGGATTTTTAAAAAACAAAACTGCAACGACTAACTTTAATGAATATAAATCATTGGAAAAATATTGCGAAAAAGTTGTTCAAACAAGAATTGTTGATGACAATAATACCATTACAGCTGGAGCAGTTGCATCTTCATTGGATTTAGGCTTATACCTATCTGAGAAACTTATCGGAAAAGAAAAAACCGAAGAAATACGAATAGGAATGGACTATCACCCCAAAAAAAATGAAATAATTACTGTAGCTAACACTATATATAGCAAATTGGGCGATTAGTGCTTAATCCAAAAGTTGTTGTCTATTTACAATAGTCACCAAATCTTTTGATTTGGTCTTAAAAGAGAAAATTAACACAAAATGCAAAAAATTTGGCTTGTGACTAAACCGAAAATAATCACTTGTTTTCTTCCCAACTTGCCATATATTTAACGTTAGTGGCTATTTGACAAAAACCATCGAGAAAACCGAAAATTTTAAGTAAAATATGGAGAATGAATTAAAACCGATGTGGAGTAAGATTTTCAATTTTAATTGGAAATTCGGACTTTTTTTAATTCTTGTAATCTGTATTCCTCGTTTCATTTTAGTTCTACACGCAAATGAAATAGCAAACTACGCCTACATTGGACTGATTATGTTTATTTCCGCGATTGCACCATTCATTTTTTTGAGTAAGTACGGAAGAAAAAAAATCGGAATTAAAAAGCCTACGGAAAAGAATTGGTTAATTATTTCTTTTATAATTGGAATCGTATTTAGCATTTTCCTTTACTTTTTAGGCGAAATTTTTTACGGTCAGTCTTACGAAAATTGGTACTACTATATTGGAAAATCTTATAATATTCCAGTAGAAATTGACCAGCAGAGTAAACTCGTGATGTTTGGTATTATGGCTTTGACTGGAATGATATTCAGTCCGATTGGAGAAGAACTTTTTTTTAGAGGTATAGTTCATTCAAGTTTTGCAAATTCCGTTGGAAATGGAAAAGCATCTATAATTGATAGTTCTGCATTTGCTCTCGTTCATATCTCTCATTTCGGACTAGTTTTCGTAAATCAGCAATGGGAATTATTGACATTACCGACTTTGATATGGGTTTTGAATATGTTTTGTGTGAGTATTTTATTTTACGTTTGCAGAAAACGTTCAGGCTCGATTTTAGGAGCAATAATATGTCACTCAGCTTTCAATTTAGGAATGATTTATTGCATCTTTTATCCAATCAACGTGAATTAAAACTGCCAGTAACAATGTATAAAAAACATAGGGTATTTGGGCTTAATCCAAAGGTCTGTGTGTATTTGCAAAGTCGCCAACTATAAAATTTGGCGTTTAGGAGAAAAAAGATAAAAGCAAAATATTTATATTTGGCTTAGTACCAATCCGAAACGTATCGCTTATCACCTGCCCTACGTTTCTTATACGAGACGTTGGCAACAATTATAATTAAATGAGAAACTTTCTAATTTTATTAATGCTTTTTACTTTCAACAAAATGGTTTCGCAAGAAACAATTGGAATGAAGGAAACATATATTGACAATAATTTAGTTTACAAAAGTGTTAATAACAAACTCTTTACTGGAATTACTCAAAAAAAACGAAAAAATGGACATTTAGTTTATGAAGAGGAATACAAAAACGGAATTATCCTGTCGAGTAATTTATACTACAACGGAAAAGAAAAAAGAGTTTCAAATAAGATAATATACAACCCAAATAAACAATTAGTTCTTTTAAAAGAGCATAAGTATAATTTAGAAGGTGAAGTTTTTGAAACCATAACTTATAATGATGACGGAATAAAAATTCTTGTGGAACAGTTTGAAAGGGGAAAACTGACTTATAGCTGTCAATATTTAGGGAAAAAGAAAAACGGAATTGAATACTGCCTAAATAAAAACGGAGCCAAAACTCAAATAGAATATCGAAACGGAAAAAAAGTAAAATAACTGTTGCCAACACTATATATGTGATCATAGCAGCTATGAGATAAATCGAATGGTTATTGTATTTTTACTAAGGCGCAATACTTGCAAAAAGTAAAAGTTAGCAACCAATGCGCAGAAAAATCGAAAAGTAAGGTAACATTTTGCCCTGCTACGACACATATATTAAACGTTGTAAGTAATCCTTAAAAACCAATTTTGAAGTATCAAATTCCATTTGACGAAAAGCTTTATATCGAACAAACAAAATTGACTTTCCCTTATATTTTTCCAAAAGAATATAAGAAGATGAAAGAATCATTAATTATTTCTTGTATATGTTTTATTCTTGGACTTAGTATCTTGATTGGGGGAAGTGAATTGAGCACTTTATTCTTTGTTATTGGAATTTTTGCAATTTTCGATCTTTACTTTAAAAATGAAAAGTATACGGGATTAAAAAACGATTATACAAGGAATTTAAAAAGCTTATTTAAGGAAAATGAAGTAACTACGACTGGAATATTTGAATTAAATGATCATTGTTTAAGATATTCTAACGATTACTTATGTAATTGGACGAATTGGGAAGATTTTCAAAAATATAAAATAGTTAAATCTAATCTTCTATTAATTCAAAAAGAAAATTATGGAGAGGTATTCGTAATTGGAAAATCTGAAGTTGGTGAAGAGGATTTCCAAAATATCTTAAACTTTGTACATGAAAAAATAAAATAAACTACTTACAATAACATATATGTGATCATAGCGGCTAAGGGATGAATTGAATGGTTGTTGTATTTTTGGTAAGGCGCAATGCTTGCAGAAAGTAAAAGTTAGCAATCAATGCGCAGAAAATGTCGATGGCTTGGTAACATTTTGCCCTGCTACGACACATATATTAAACGTTGTGTGTAAGCGTAAAATGAGCTACAAAAAAAACAAAATAGAACTTGATGAAAACGGATATTCTGTATTATCTGACTTGTATTCGGACAATGAAATAAGTCAAATCTTGGCTTGTATTGAGAATACTGAACAAGACGGAAATTCGTTTATGAAAACAAAGGATTTATTTGCAATTAGGCAATTAATCAAAAATGTACCTGAACTAAGTGATTTGCTATTTAACAAAAAGCTGACTGAATTACTTACTGACCTTTCCGAATCCAAATATTTCCTGACAAAAGCAATCTATTTTGACAAACCTAGTGAATCAAATTGGTTTGTTGCTTATCATCAAGATTTGAGTATTTCTGTTGATAAAAAAGTAGAGTTGAAAAATTACTCAAATTGGACTTTTAAAAAAAGGCAATACGGAGTTCAACCACCAATTGAGATTTTACAAGACACAATAACAATTCGAATTCACTTGGACAAAACGGACAAGAATAATGGAGCTCTAAAAGTAATTCCAAAATCTCATTTAAAAGGAATAGTGCGTGCCGACTCAAAAGATTGGAATATAGAAAACGAATTTGTTTGTGAAGTAGAAAAAGGCGGAGCAATGTTAATGAAACCTCTGACCTTACACGCTTCGAACAGAACAACAAACGGTAAGAAAAGACGAGTAATTCATTTAGAATTTAATATGCATAATCTGACTGAACCACTAAATTGGTTAGAATATTGGAATGGAAAAGCCAACACACAACATTATATATGAAATCAGAACAATTTAGTGCCAGATCGAAAGGCTATTTTCTTTTTGCAGTGGCGCTATATTTTTATAAATTAAACAAGAAATAAAAATACGCAAATAGATCGATTGGTTCTGGCTTACTTGCCTTGCTCCGATTCATATATTAAACGTTGTGTGTAAGTTGAAAAATGATGAAAAAAATTGGAATTATCATATTAGCTACTATATTTTTGATTCAATGCAAATCAGAGCAAAAATCAAATTTAAATTTGAAAAAAAGTGAATCTGACACAATTAAAAACACAGCTAATAAAACACCGAAATCTCTGAGTACAAAGAAAACAACAACGCAAGCTACTCTGCCTATAAAAGAAGAGATAACATATATCTCCGAATATCCCGAAAGGACCAATTTTAAAAAGTATAGCTTAAACGACACCATAAAAATTGACTTGAATGGGAATGGAGAATTAGAAAAAATATACTTTGTCAGAAACAAATGTAAATACATATTTATAGAGCAAAAAAGAGGGAGCACTTTAAAAATTGGTTGTAATGAAACAAAATTCATAAAATACCCCGAATTAGTAGATTGGATTGATGAATGGGGAGTCATTTCTGACAAAAAAACTTGGGAAGTATTAATTAAGGAAAATGGAGATCTAGATAAAGATACTATCATTAAACTTGAAAGACCTAGTATTTATGTACAAAAGCTAGATGCAGGAGGAGGTATACTAACTTTTAAAAAAGGGAAATTATATTGGGTTCATCAATCAGATTAAAAACCTACACACAACATTATATATGAAATCAGAGCAAAGTTTAGTGCTAGATCGAAAGGTCATTTTCTTTTTGGGATGGCGCTAGATTTTTATAAATTAAACAAGAAATAAAAATGCGCAGATAGATCAATTGGTTCAGGCTTACTTGCTTTGCTCCGATTCATATATTTGGCGTTGTGTGTAAGCGAAAAAAATAAATTTAATGGAATCAGCAGAAACGATCACTAAAAAAAACACCAATTACAGAACTTGGTCCTTCCGGTTTTTAATATATTTTATTTTATTGAACATTTTGGTTGCTTATATTGTCGGAACCTCTACTACTTTATCAATTGAATTGGAAGGATATGAAAAGCCGCAAGAGAATTCGGACATACTCCTCTCCGTATTGATCATTCTGACGAATTTACTCGTAATTTCTGGTACAGCTTTAACAGCCTTAAGTATTTTAAAAAAGGAAAAGAAAGATTATAAATATATTATTTCTATCGTTGGATTTTCCATTTTTTTGATCGTAGCTGTGTTATCAATAATTTGAATTAAGCCCGAAACCTGAAAAGAAAGCCCTACCCACAACATTATATATAAAATCAGAGCAAAATTTAATGTTGGATCTAAAGGTCTTTTACTTTTTGCGATGGCGCTAAATTTTTATAAATTGAATAAGAAATAAAAATGCGCAGATAGATCAATTGGTTCAGGAATACTTGCCTTGCTCCGATTCATATATTTGGCGTTGTGAGCAATACCTGAAAAAACTAAATTGATATTGAAAGAAAAACTAATAGAGAGAGCAATCGCAGAAATTGAAAAGCCAACTTTTGGAACAACAGAACAGTATTTGGAAGTTCATTCAGTCCAATTAAAAAATGGAAAACCAAAAGTTGAACGCGTCGATTTTAAATCATTTGAAAAAGTAAATGCTGTTTATTTTCCTATAGCAGAAGAGCCTTTCTTTTTAGTTATTTATTTTTCAAAAGAAAATAATAAATTAGTTGCTGTAGATACCGAAAATGGAAACCGAATATATTTAACCGCGACTTCCGATAAACTTACTTTTGACGAATTATCTAAATTAACGAAACTAAAGCCATTGACAGGTTGGAGTATTGATGATTTGAGAGCAAATGGAAAAAGCAGATATAATTTCAGCAGAATTTCATTTGAGCCGATCAAAAGTAATGCTTATGAGTTAGAACCTAAATTAAAAATGTTACTAACTGAATTGGAAAAAGATATTGATGGAATTAAAAAGTTGATTGCAAAATCTAATGTTATAATTTCTATTTTTAGCCAACAATATATTTGTGGGAACAAAGGAATTCATTTTGACACCAAAATAATTAGTCGAATGAATAATTTAAACCTAGGGATTGATATTGATCAATCTGATTATGGGAATGAATTAAAATCTGTTCTCTAAAAAAAGTACTGCTCACAACATTATATATGAAATCAGAGCAATTTAGTGCTAGATCAAGAGGTTATTTCCTTTTTGCAAAGACGCTAGATTTTTATAAGTTTAATAAGAAATAAAAATGCGCAGATAAATCAATTGGTTCAGGTATACTTGCCTTGCTCCGATTCATATATTTGGCGTTGTAGCCAATTAAGCTGAATGCAAAAAACAATCGAATTTATAGAAAATAGAATTAAGTGGAGAGCTTCTCAACATAGTCTACCGAATAAAAGTGCCTTTTTATTTGAAAACTTGACTGATGAAGTTAAAATGAAATATTCAAATCATTTTGACGAAAAAGATAGCGGAAAAATAATCTTACTATTTACGGATTCAAAGAATAATTGGACCGCATTGGGGACTAAAAGAATCATTGGATATGATGGAACAAAACTCAACTCTATAAAACTAGATTCAATTGAAGATGTAGATTCTAAAAATCGGAAAGAATATTTCGAAAAAGCAGAAGCTGGCGAAACTAAACTCAAAAAAATTAAAAAACGTAATGAATGTGAATTGTTAGTTACTGAATTTGACGGGAAAGAAACGATTTTTATTACGAAAAAAGGAAATGACTTATTCTCGCTTTGGAATATTATAATTATGATAACGAGACTAAATAAATAAACTGGCTACAACACTATATATGTGATCATAGCAGCAAAGTGATCAATTGATTGGTTGTTGTATTTTTGGTAAGGCGCAATGTTTCAAAAAGTAAAAGTTGGCAACCAATGCGCAAGAAAAATCGAAAATTATGGTAACTTTTTCTTCTGCTACGACACATATATTAAACGTTAGAGAATATTAAACTTGATAATTAAATGGATGGATCGAGAAAAATAATTTTACCATTAGTTATAACTGTTTTTTTAAGTGCAACTATCTCCTACTTTTTATTCAAGTGGTTGGAAGGATATTCAATAGACCCTTTGATTAAAAATTCCGTTAGCAAAGGGCCGATCATAAAATTATTCATTACTTGGTTAATCTATTTTTTCTCTTTAATTACTTTACCATTTCTATGGAAGGAGTTAATAGAGTGGATTAAAATAAAAGAAAAGGATTGGTGGAAAGCTCCTTTGATTCTTGAATTGTTTTCTCTAATTTTTTCTTACTTGGCAACGCCTCCTGATTTTATTTCAACTATTTTGTTTTTTATAGCCTGTCAACCAATTGTAATAGTAAACAGCATTATATTAAAACGAAAATTAACTAAAATTAATGGAGATGGTTTATAAAAGAACACATTCTCTAACACTATGTAAAAATGCATTAAAACGCATTTTACATTAAACGTTACAGCACATTTGAGAAAAACATTTCGCTAAACCAAAAGACCATTTTACTCATTTCTGATTTTCAAATCAAGAAACTGACTTTAGATTTGACAGAAATAATTGGAATATGAAACATCTTTTAATTCTAACCATAACTCTGCTATTTGGTAAAAATGTGTTCTCTCAAGAAACCACAACTGATTTAATTCTGACTGAAAAGCAAAACACCGAATGGATTGCGAGTTTTGAAAAATTGAGTTCAAAATCTGACCAAATAGCTCAAATAAAAAAGAAAATATTTGCAGACACTATTTACAAACGACAAAAAAGTTATTGTCGAATTGTAATTAAAAATCAAGAAACGATACAAGACGCAATGGAAAAGGCGAATTGTGAATGTAAAATTGTTTTTGTTCTAGGCTTAAAGAAAAACGCTTATTTGCTTGACCCAACAGAATATCCCAAAACAAATAGAATACTTGAATTGGTAACTGATAAGAACGTTGACAAGGTAACTGTATTAAAAGGAACTAATGCTTCAGCATTATATGGAACTAATGGCCGTTGCGGAGTTGTTATAATGTATTCTGACAGCAGAAAATTTAAACGAAAAGTGAAAAACGTGCTGTAACAATGCCTATGAGTTTATTGCGGCGAAATTCCTTAACGGAATTTCACGCGCATTTGTTATCTTAGGCTCTTTAACCGGAATCGGACTCGCGTGCCTTTCCGCAACAAACCATAGCCGAGACGTTACCCACAAGTTGAACAAAGCGAATGCGAAAAATACTGACCTTAATATTGATAATGGGATTTTTAAGTAAAATATTCGGACAAACAGAAAAGAAAACTGAATACGAACCTGATTGGACTTTTTACTTTTCAAATGTAAATGACAAATTAAGTTCCATTGCAACGGATTTGAATTTAACGAGTGTTGCTCCAATAAATGGACAAGAAAATGTTGTCTATGTTTCAATAAAAATGCCTAATCCGAAAGACAACGGATTGTCCAGTAACGATGATGCGGATGAATTATGGAAAATTGAGGATGAAATAATAAGCGGATTTGACAAAAGTAATCTGAATTACACTTTTGCTGGACGACTGACTTCAGACGGATTTCGGGATTTATACTTTTTTGGAGAGAACACAATTTTAATGGAAAAACAAGTTTCATCAGCAATGACCGCATTTCCGAATTTCAAATTTGATTTTGGACATAAAACAGACAAAGAATGGAACGGATATTTTGACTTTTTATATCCTTTGCCAAGACAAATGCAAGTAATACAAAATAGACGTGTGCTTGAACAATTAGAAAAAGGCGGAGATAAATTAATCAAACCGCGAGAAGTTTTTCATTGGATCTATTTTAAAAACGAGAAAGAACTCGAGAAATTCGAGAGTTTCACTAATGAATTAAAGTTTATAACAAAAAACAAGGGAAAAACGGAACAACCTAACGAATACAAATATGTAATATCAGTTTCAAGAGTTGACAAAGTTGGATATGATCAAATTGATGATTACACATTGCAACTTTGGGAGAAAGCAAAAGAACTAAACGGAGAGTATGATGGATGGGAAACCTCTATTGAAAAATAGAAACCTGTGGGTAACATCATATATGAAATCAGAGCAAAGTTTAGTGCTAGATCAAAAGGTCATTCCCTTTTTGTCGTGGCGTTAAATTTTTATAAATTAAACAAGAAATAAAAATGCGCAGATAAATCGATTGGTTCAGGCTTGTTTGCCTTGCTCCGATTCATATATTTGGCGTTGTACACCATTTAAATGAACATTAGAGACACAATCAAAATTCTGATTTTAATTCCTTTATTTTCTTATGCTCAGCATGGTGATAAATATTTGGAATTAATGAACAATTTAAAGCCTATTGATTCAAGTAAAATTGAAACCTATTTTAAGAACGGACAACCAAAATATTCAGGAACTACAACCTATTATGAATATAACAACAAGGAATATTCTTTCTTGACTGGAAAACATATTAGATATTACAAAAATAGTTCGAGAACAGAAAGTATTTACGATTCGTGGGGAACG
Source organism: Aquimarina penaris (assembly GCF_040786285.1). Classification (NCBI taxonomy): domain Bacteria; kingdom Pseudomonadati; phylum Bacteroidota; class Flavobacteriia; order Flavobacteriales; family Flavobacteriaceae; genus Aquimarina; species Aquimarina penaris. The sequence continues at coordinate 98,082 of NZ_JBFMKQ010000005.1, read as the reverse complement.
GTTATGAATAATAGATACTTTGACAAAAATGGAAATCTAATTTCTGACACAAAAACTCTGACTCTAAATACAACTGCAAAAGATTTACAAGAAATTAAAAATTCTAATAAGCATATCACATTTATTATAAAATCAAAGGACTACAAATACTCTTCCGAACTGAATAAATGGTACTTACATTTAGAAAGTGAACATACTAATGGGAAAAAAAGCGGAACTTGGAAGTATTATTATCCTTATGGCGAATTGAAAAAACAAATAGAAAAATAAAAACGCTGTACAACAACATATATGTGATCATAGCAGATAAGTGATCCATCGAATGATTATTGTATGTTTGGTAAGGCGCAATGCTTGCAAAAGGTAAAAGTTAGCAACCAATGCGCACCTGCCTGCCATCCGCCAGGTAGGCAGGGAAAAATCGAAAAGCAAGGTAACAATTTGCCCTGCTACGACACATATATTAAACGTTATGCGCCAGCATCTGAGGTCTGAAAAGCAAAACGCAAGCAACACCCAAAACTGACAGGCTCCACTTCAAAGACCTAAGATTTTTGCAAAGAATTTTAATGACCCAAAGGTTCGCTCCTATCCGCAACTGACGAAAGAAAGGTCATCGTAATTTTGTGATGGGCATTGCCAAACCCAAAGTCGCAAAACGATCGCGGGAATTGGAAAAATCAGCTCTCAAGTGGTTCGCAAGCAGTTATCGCTTTGCTTAAGGCATTTTTGCAAAGTCTCGGCTGACAAAAAAGCCGGCGCATAACACCATGTATAAGTTCATAGCGGTGGAAATTCCTAACGGAATTTCACGCGCATTTGCTATCTTTGGGCAGTGCGGAGGGTTCTTTGTCGACGAGTCCGCTACGAAACTATACATTAAACGTTAGGCACAATCTAAGCCAATCATTTGTTAATTGTCCTCATCGCCCGCTTGACTATGTAAGCTGTTTCTTTTGTTTGAGGCTGCTTTTCCCATTCCATGCATATATTTCTAACCCAACCAGGATTGGACTTTGAAGCATCGTTCAGCCAATTAGCAACCGAATTTTGAACATATTTTGAGCTATCGGACTTTAGTGGGCTAATCAAAGGAAATCCCAACTCAGGGTTTTGATGGAGTGCATCCACTTTTTTAGTCCAGACCCCATTGGGTCGTAATACTTCGGCAACATATCTGCGAATATTTTCTTCTTCTGAGGTACACCATTTTTTTAGCAGATTTATTGAGTTCACCAAATCCATTGTAAGTTGTTCTTTGGAAGCGAAAATGACTACTTCTCGCACCCCAAAATGCGCATCAGCTGCATAAGGCTTCATTTTTTTAAGTAGTTCTTTCGTGGTGTTTGCATTACTACTTTCTACCCAACAAGCCCAACACCGAACGACATCTGAAGGATGTGACTTTAGATAGCTAAGTATGTTTCCAAACTCAACCAACTTTACAAACTCTGACCCAATCACTTTGGTATTACTATTGGAAGTAGGCTTTTTTTGCGAATTGACTACAGCTTCAAATTCAGGGAAATGATTTTCAAGGCGAAGTTCGTTCAGCACGGTTTTCAGCACCTTAAGTTGGTTAATAGCCAACCACTCTGTGAGATTGACGGTCTCTATCATTCCTTTTTCCAGTAGCTCAAGGACTTCAGGGTTGATATCCGTTGCCTTTCGTACCCCTTTTCGGTTAAGTATTTCCTTTGGAATTTCCATTTTTATTTCAGATTGTTATGAGGCAAAGATATAAATTTCTATATTTACAACCAATTGGTCGGATAAATTATGGGCAGACACAAAAAATACGATGAACAGCTTGCTGTTGATAAAGGAGTTAAACTTTTTCGCGAAAGCGGTTACCACAATACAAGTGCGGCTGATATTGTGAATGCCCTTGATATACCAAAAGGCACTTTTTTCGGGATGTTCAACACTAAGGAAGAATATGTACTAAAAGTGTTACAGAAGTATATTGTTGACACGTTAGCTTTTATGGACAAAACGCTGTACGAAAACACCAAGATTTCAGCAGCCAAGCGACTCAAACTATTCTACGCATCTTTGAGCAATTATTTCAGCAATGAAGGATGTGCTTACGGTTGCTTGCTCAATACATTGACATCAGAAATAGGTGGCTACAACGATACCTTTAGCCGACTCATAAAAAAAGGACATTCCCAATTCATTGACAAACTAGAGCCTTGCGTGAAAGAAGCACAGGAAGCAAACGATTTTCGTTCAGATATCAATAGCAGAGAACTCACTTACTTTATTCATACCAGTTTTGATGGTGCACTTATCAAAATGAAGGGCGTTAGAAATGATGAGGCGTTACAAATTTTTCTGAATACAACTTTTAAGCTAATTGAAATGTAAAAATTTTTTTAATCAATTTCAGACCAATTGGTCGTAAATTTAATTCAATATGAGAATACTTAAAAAACAACTGAAACTATTAACCGTCCTTGCAATAACTTTCAGTTTTATTCAATGCCAAGGACAAACTAAAACAAATTCAAAAATGAATACAACGCAAAAAGACACGGCAAGTCTTCCAATGCCATCGGGAATTGAAAACCCTAATAGAGTTTACTTCGTCACTTTTTTGTGGTATAATGAAGATGGTGCAAACCAACTAAACCAATTTATGGACGAGGCACAACCCTATTGGGACAAGTACAAGTTGGGTAATGTAGGAGTGATTCAAATTGGGATGAAAAGAGCCATTGAAGGAGAGAACGACATAGAGCAACCTGACGAGATACGTCTGAACTATGCGGATGATATGTCTCTTTTTGAACAATACACGCAAGATGAAGAAATCCAGAAAATCGACCATATTCGTGACGGTGCCATTAGACGGTTGACGCTTGTGCTGGGAAAAGAAGAGGATATTGCTTCAATGAAAACATCATTTGAATCAAATATAAAAGACCGTTTGTACGTAGTTCAGCTTCTTCATTTTAAAGAAGAAGGAGCTGAAAAGTGGTCAAAGTTTAATGAAGCAGCAGCACCGCTTTTTAAAGAATACGGACTTCATTTTGATTACGTTTTGAGCCCAATCAAAAAGGTTGACGGAAAAGGCGATGGCTCGGATATGCAAATGCCCGATAAGGTAGTAGTATTCCATGCTGATGACCCAAGTCGATTGGCGGACTATAATGCAGATGAAAGGTATTTGAAACTTGCACCGCTTAGAGCAGAAGGTGTAGAACATAACAAACTGTTTGGTGGGAAGTTGATTGCCTATTAATGGAAAAAGACTGTGCCTAACAAGGTGTATAAGCAATAGCGGTTCAGGTGCAAACTTGAACCGTTTTTTCATTTTAAAAAGGTATCTTGTAAACCGAAAGGTAGTCGCAAAAAATCCGCTACTGCTCATACACAAGACCGTTAGCAAAAATTTAAAATGAAAAAAAATATACTGTTCTATCTTTTTATTATTCTTTCGATAAATACTTTCGGACAATCATTGACTAAATTGGGTTTTGACAAAATTCATAATGAAATTAGAAATATTACGTCTTCTATAAATAGTGAAAAAGATTTTGACATTCTTGTAAAGAGATTTAATCTGACAGAAGAACAATCGGAGTTAATTGAAAAACTAAAAAAAAGTGAAGTTCTAAAGTTTAATGAAGGTAGAGACCTGACCAAAAATTTTATTTTACCTTTTTATGTAAAGTCTGAACATGATGATCGTTTATTCTTGACACTTTTTGCTATTACAAATGTTGGACGTAAGCCTGGAGAGAAGTTTAGTAGAGGCAGGTATTATTTTGTTTTACAATGTTTAGTTGGATTAGATAAAACTTATAACGTAGTATTTGAAAACCCTAATCTGATTACTGACAAACAAAAAATTCAAAAATGGTTTTTGGACGGACACAAAGATTACGTAAAAAATACGAAACCAATTCATACCAAATACGATTTCATACCTCCTCCACCTCCATTACCCCCGAATACTTTAAAGTAAAACTTTTGCTAACATCATATATGAAATCAGAGCAATTTAGTACTTGATATAAAGGTCATTTCCTTTTTGCAATGGCGCAAAATTTTTATAAGTTTAATAAGAAATAAAAATGCGCAAATAGATTAATTGGTTCAGGTGTGTTTGCCTTGCTCCGATTCATATATTTAACGTTAGCAAACATATGAAAAACGAAAAGTTCAGCATATTAATTTTAGTTTTTACAACCCTAATTTTTGGTTGTAAACAAAAATCTGAATTTAAAGTTGCTCAAGATTATTCTGAATTCACAACGAAAATGGAAAATAATGACACTATAAATATTGGAGTGGTTTTATCAATGTGTATGTGGAGTGAATATGACCAATTACAAATCACAAAATCGAATGACAGCGTATTTCTTCAATTAAAAGAAAAACGAGTTATGGACGATGAACCTGTTCATTTTAATAAAGTTGTTTATGAATTGAAAAACGACACTCTGAATTTAGAAAAAATGATGACTGATTTTGATGTTAATTATCAAGAAAAGATAAGCAGTCCGTTTTTTGTAATAATTAACCCAAAAGAAAAAGACACAATTCTATTGAGAACAACTGGACTTGGAAATCGTGGATTTAACATTGAGCGTTATCAAAAAATAATGACGGAACTATATCCAAAAGAAATGGCGGAATATAGAAAAGAATATTTTACACCTCCTCCTCCGCCACCAAACGGAATTGAAATTGAAGAAACTCAAATGGAATAAAGATACGTTTGCTAACACGGTGTATAAAACATAGCTAGTAAGTGTAAAAACGAAAAGATTAGTACCTATTTTCAAAGACCGCCAAATTTTTAATTTGGCTTTAAAATAAAAGAAGTTAAAACAAAATATAAAAATTCGGCTCTGTGTTTATCCGAAAAGTTAGTGCTTTTTTGCACGCTACATTTCATACACAAACCGTTGTATGCAATTAAACCAAAATGACCGAACAAGAAGTTAAAAATAAAATACTTGAAATTTTTAAATCGGAAAGAAGTAATCCTTCTGCTGATTTTAACGAAAGTCATTTTATGGACTTCTTAACCCATCCAGCGCATAAAAAAAACACAATCAAAAATTCATTTAGAGGAGTACGAAAATACTACAGGTTTATGGATAAACTTGAATTGGAATTTGGAATCTGCTTCCCTTATTCAGATTTGGACAAATATTACAGTATTGACAAACTAACAAAGAAAGTGTTGGAACGGATTAAAAAAGGAAAAGGGAATAAAATGATTCTTCAAAGAAGAAATAAGGAGAAGGAGAAATACATTTTCGAGATAGTCCTTTTAGCAATTCTTATTGGAGTGTTTTATTGGCAAGGAATCAGTTGGATTTCAATCTTTGTAGCAATTCTATTTGGTGGAATAACATATTGGATTATTAGTAGCAAACTTTACAGCAAACGGCATATAAAAAAAATGAACGAACGCCTGAATATAAAATAACAAACAGCACACAACAACATATATGTGATCATAGCAGCAAAGTGATCAATCAAATGATTCTTGCATATTTATGATGGCGCAATGCTTGCAGATAGGAAAAGTTAACAACCAATGCGCGAGAAAAATCAAAAAGCAGGGTAACATTTTACCCTGCTACGACACATATATTAAACGTTGTCGATAATTGAAATGAAACAAACTTTATACTTTATAATAATTGGATTTTTAAGTTGTCAGACTTCTCAAAAGAAAGTTGAGCCAACAAATGACAACTGTGACAATACTAAACTGGTGAATTATGTATATCCTATAGAGAATTTTGTTAAAGAAAAAACATTCGTTTATTCACTAACATCAAACCGAGAATCTGGAATTGAATATTCTAGAAAAAGTTATCGCTTACAAACCGAAAAGGATTCCCTAATAACGAGTGTTACAAAAGACTCTCAAGAAAAAACAATTGACTCAACAGTATTTTCCTTTAAAAATGGAATACCTAAAATACTTAAATCATATACAAGAGTAGACTCTTATCCCAACTTAATTCCAACTAAGGAAAATATTGTTGGTAATAGATATTGCGAGTTTACCACTTTTGGAGACTCATCTGAATACAAAATTCCTACTGATGATGGCGATATCTATAGAAAATTCAAAGGACATACAACTCATAAAGAGTATGTGAAAAGAGAATTCAATGGTATTGAGTATAATTGCGCAATTTTTGAGTCAAAAAAGACTCTGACCGTTGAATTTAACAATAGAACTCAAAAACTGGGTGGAACTTGGACAGGTTGTGCCTGTGAAAATATTGGCGAATTGTATTCAACCACCAAAACCGAAGATGGACTTATAATCGAACACAAACTTGAAGAAATAATTGAAAAGTAAAAAATAACTATCGCCAACACAATATATATGATCATAGCAGCTAAATGATGAATCGAAAGGTTGTTGTATTTTTGGTAAGGCGCAATGCTTGCTGAGTGGAAAAAGTTAGCAACCAATGCGCAGAAAAATCGAATAACAAGGTAACATTTTGCGCTGCTACGACACATATATTAAACGTTAGCATTAATAATTTTAATTTAAAAAGACATTAAGAATTTAAGTTATATAAATAGGTTTTTTGCGGTTGTAATAATCGCTATGAACTTTTTATACTTCCTGAAAGGTACGTTCGATTTAATTAAGGAAAGTGGAGGGCCAATGGGATTCGGAGGACTTGTTTTTCCGATCTTGATTTCTATTAATCTACTTATGATTCCTGCTTTTTTGACTTTTAAAAACAAACTGAAAGGAAGTAAAGGACTTTTAATTGTTAATTTTTTTGGTCTATTATGGATTCTATTTTGGTTTAAAATTGTTATCCTTGACCCATTATTTGAATAAAAAATAATGCTAACAAGGTGTATAATTAATTGCGGCGGAATTTCCTCAATGGAAATTCACTTGCATTAATTATCTTTAGCAACAGCGGAAAGTACCGGCGTACTTTCTCGCAACTAATCATACACAAAACGTTAGCAACAAGCAGCAAAAAACTATGAATAAAGATTTAACTGCATTTATTGAAGATATAAGTTGGTTTTTCAATGAAACTGATAAAGTTGAAATAGAAGTTAAACCTTTTAATTTATCAGCTGATTTCAAACTCATATTTCCTAAGTTGACTGAATTAATTAATTGCGCCAGAATAACACATTTACGAATAAATAATGTTCCTCATATTTTGTTTGCTTGGAATGATATTGATGACGAAATTTTTGGTTGGTTAAATAAAATTGAGGATTTGAAGAACTTACCCAACCATTTAAGCAATGAACATAAAATACTATTACAGAATATTGGCGGAATACAAGAATCATTTAATCAGCCTGAAGATTCTTTGACAAATAACCAAAACTTTATGTTTATCGGAACCGAATGCCGTTTCGGTATTGGAAGTTGGGATGAATATTATAAAGAAACTTGTGATGAAGAAAATGTTAAACCAATAAACTACTCAAACCTAATATGTTTTGTGGAAGAAGCTAATGGAAATTTAACTTTTTATAATCCAACCACTAATGAAATAATTTTGTTTGCTTCTGATCACTGTTTTAATGATATTACTCCATTAAATGGACAACCAGAATATACCTTTTATAAATATGACAATATAAAATCATTTCCAGACTATGTCGAGAAAATAGCTGATGAATGGATGGAAGAAAATGCCAGTTGCTAACAATGTATAAGAAAACATTGGGCTTTTATAGGCTTAATAGAAAGGTCTGTGTTTATTTGCAAAGTCGCCAACTATAAAATTTGGCGTTTATGAAAAAAAAGATAAAAGTAAAATATTTATATTTGGCTTAGTACCAATCCGAAACGTATCGCTTATCACCTGCCCTACGTTTCTTATACGAGACGTTAACCTCAATTAAAAAATGACTTAATTTGATTTGGAAAAAAGATCGATACAAGATATTAGAAGAAAATAAAATCCAGCTTTCTGGATTGGTGTCCAAGTATGGTCTAAATAAATCTGGAATTTTGTTTGCTATTCTACATCCCAATAAAATGGATGAATCATGGTATAATTATCGATTAGTGGGAATTTCTCTTGAAAAAGGTATTTTATGGGAACATAAAGAATCTAACTTTCAACCAAATGAATTGAGGATTTCAGATAATGGAGATGCCTATATAAGTAGTGGAAACGAAATACGGCAAATATCTGAGGACGGGCAGATTCAAAAATCAGTTACATTTAAATTAGAAACTGACCAAGAAATAGGAAGTTTTGTACTTATAATAGATGGATTTATTTTGACCCTACAAGGAAAGAAAAATTCAAATGCTAAAGTACAACGGGTCACATTTGACGGAAAAATAATTTGGGAAACTCCAATTTCAACGAAAGATATATCATATAAAGGGTTGGTTCAAATGAGTGCAAAAAATAATTGGAAAGCCGAAGAAATACCTTCTTGGAATCCAAAATCTTGGAATTGTTTGACTGATAATGAAATAATTGTTTCTGGAGAGAACATTCTTGTCAACTATTTTGAATTTCCTGGAAGTGGAATAGGTATGTCTTTTTGCCTAAATATTGAAACGGGAGTTATAAAATGGACAACAAAACCAGCACCGTTTGAATCTATTTGTGGACTAAATGATGGAAAATTCTTGATAGGCCATCAGGGATATGGAGCTTTTGACACTAATTTACTTAATAGTGATGGAGAAATTGTTGAAAATTGGAAATCCGTTGGAACATCTGTGGTCAATGCAAATGAACAAATATTTGCTGTAGAAATGGACAACCATTCTGATTCAAAGTTACATTTCGTAGAATTAATAAAAGGAAATAAAATAAAGAAAGGAAAGAGAATTCCAGGCTATTACATAATTCATCCAGTGCTTGATGATTTAGAGAATGTAATATTTTGGAGAAATAATGAATTAATGATTGTCGATAATAAAGGTAATTTACATAAGTTATTTGCTATTAAACCAACTAATAGAGACTGGACTTCTGATAGAATGTTATTACACCAAAATGGGACGTTAATTTTTTCAATAAATGAAAGTCTATATATCTTGAAAACTACACTTGGAAACCTTGAAAAAGGCTCTTGGGCTTGTAAATATTCAAATAATGAAAGGAATCCAGTAATAAAAAAAGAGGTTAACACTATATAACAAAACATAGCTGCCCTTTAGGTCAGCAACGTTTGTTATATTAAACGTTAGCCATAATTACAAAACATGAAAAGAACACTTTTACTTTTTATTCTTTTGATTTCTTTTTTGGGATTTGGACAATCTCCCAAATATTTTAATGGAATGATAAAGCATAAACACTCTTATAAAAGCGATAAATACAAAGCTGATTCAATAGCTCAAAACAAATCAATCGGAGATATTTACTATTTTCATGATAACATTTACCAAGGAATAACTTTTACAGGAGAAAACAAACTAATTTATACCTATGATAGTGAAAGAAATAGTTGTTTAGGATATAACCTTAAACAAAGTAATATTTCTTGTCTGGACTATTCTATTAATAAGGGAGATACTTTGACTAAATCATATAAAAAGAATGGTTCTTTCACTATAAACGGAGTAGAATGTGAACTGATAGTTCTGGAATATCCAAACATTACCTACCATGAATATGTTACTGACGGATTCTATATAGATCCCAAACTATATTTAAATCATCAGGCATTTGATTTTGTGTCTAAGATGAAAGCCACTAACGGTAGGGCATCAATCAGAACAGAAATCATAATGAATGACTATACTATGATTATTGATATGATTGAATTTAAAGAATCTAAAGAACCCTTAACTGACTTAAGCCAGTTTGACGAGTGGTGGAAACTTTGCGCAGGTTCAAAGTCTGTTACAGAATAAAAAAATGGCTAACAACGTGTATGAATTAATTGCGGCGGAATTTACCTATCGGAAATTCACTTGTATTAATTATCTTTAGCAATGCCGGAAAGTACCTGCGTACTTTCTCGCAACTAACTATACACAAACCGTTGTGCATAATGTTGGAAAATCAAAACGTAAATTGAATTGAATAAAATACCTTACAAGATTAAATATCTTATTTATGGGCTTTGTGGATTGATCTTCGTAGCTCTGAATTTTGGAATTAGAGCAAAACTTTATATAGGACTGATAGAAAGCTTGCAAAAAATAACTGACTATTTTTTCGGAATTTCAACAAATACTCTTGATTATTTAACTTTTGCGTCCATTCCGTTTTTCGGAATGTTATATAACTCAACGAGAAAGGAATTTAAAAAGTCCGAGTTAATAATGGATATTCTAACAGTTCTGTTTTGCGTAACAATAATATCCGTAATTGGAATTTATTTGTTAATTTATGTTGGTAGAAGTTCAAATCCATTAATTCCAGAATATTTGCTGACTGAGCCTTTTGACTTATATTCAACAATATTAATTGGAATAGGAATATTGACACCTTATCTGATTGTCAAATTGACGAAAAAATAAAAACACTATGCACAACACGATATATGTGATCATAGCGGTCAAGTTATAGATCGAATGATTGTTGTATTTTTGGTAAGGTGCAATGCTTGCAATACGGAAAAGTTAGCAACCAATGCGCAGAAAAAATCGATGGTTTGGTAACAATTTGCCCTGCTACGACACATATATTTAACGTTGTGCATAATTGACTAATGAACATTTTAGAAAAAATAACATTTATATTATTTGTTGGGATTGTAATCTATTTATGGAATAAGCATATTGTAACAAGGCTAGTTCATAAAGTGGTGCAGAAAAACCCAAACAATAATTGGTTAGCAGATAAACAAAATATAATTATAAAAGGATTTCAATCATTTTACTGGATTGGATATATGATGCTAATTTTGTCATTCCTAATATCTGATTAAAAAGAAACAAATGCCTTTTCCAATTGAAGAAAAATATATAATAGAAACGGAATCTGAACTAAATGTAAAATTCCCAATTGAATTCAAAACCCGGATGATAAAATCAAATGGAGGTGAATTAGTAACAGACGAATTTGAATTTGAACTTTATCCATTTTTTGACAAATCTGACCGAAAAAGAATAAGTCGGACTTGTAATCATATCGGGCTAGAAACCAAAAATGCTCGTGAATGGAGTGGATTTCCTGAAAATGGAATCGCTATAGCATCCGACGGATATGGGAATCAGATAATCCTAATTCATAATGGTGATGGAATTTTGACGGACGAAATACACTTCTGGAATCACGAGAATGGAAAAACGGAAAAGATTGCGGAATCAATTAATGAACTTGAATAATAAAACCTATGCACAACAAGGTGTATGAATTAATTGCGACGGAATTTCCCTATCGGAAATTCACTTGTATTAATTATCTTTAGCAATGCCGGAAAGTACCTGCGTACTTTCTCGCAACTAACTATACACAAACCGTTAGGCTCAATTAAGTATGAAAGAAGAAGGGCTAGAAAAAATACATATTGATTTACCAAATCATTGGGCTATTGGCGGAGAATCTTTTTGGGCAACTCCATTAGGGAACGATTTATTTAGACTTGAGAATGTTCCATTTTACGCATATGGTTTGAATTTTCACGATGTTGTAAGAGCTACTCCGGATTCTAATGAACACAAACCCGAAATTCGAGAGGTATTCGAATCTAGTGGCCACAGAACGTTTCGAGTATATTTTGAAAAAACCATTAATCGAGAAAAACAGGAAGAAATCCTTGACGCAATGAAGGATTTGACAATATCTTATGAACGAGCTAATGAAATTTATTTTTCATTGGACATTCAACCTGAAGGAAATTATCAAGCCGTATTTGATAAACTTGATGAGTTTGAACGGAATAACATACTGGAGTTTGAGACTTGTGACGCCAGAATGGAAGGAAGTTTTGATGACTTGCCTACTCAAGATGAATAAAAAAAGAGCCTAACATTATATATGTACTCATAGCGGCTAAGTGCTTAATCGAAAGTTTATTACTTTTAAGCCCCACACTAACCATAGCTGAGACGTTGTGTGTAATTATGACCCGTCCTGAAATATGTATACAAAAAATGAAAGTAACTATAGTAGATATAATCGGTGTTTTAATAATATATCAATCTATAATATTTATCTTATCTCTACTATTTAACAAAAAACCTAAACCTCTTTTTACTAAAGTTCTGATTACTATTTGTCTATTAATTATTTTTCATTTCAGTTATATGCTTTTTGAAAAATATAATACATTAAATCAATTTTTTTTAGGCCCCTTCTTCGGACTTATTTATGGGCCCATTTACTATTTATATACTAAAAGTTTGATTTTAGAAGCCATAGATTATAAAAAAATTGGCGTTCATTTTATACCAGCTTTAATTACTTTAATTGGATTAGTTGTTTTTGATAATCAAATATTTGACAAAATAAATCGTATAGGTTTAGCAGTTACAATTCATTTTATAGTCTACTTAAGTATTGCATTACGCACATTATTTAAATATAGAAAACTATTAAAAAGCACGACATCTTCTTTTTATAATATTAGCCTCTTTTGGTTGGAAATATTGATTTATATACAACTAACAATAATTGTTGTAATGCTTTTAGAGAGCTATTTTCAATCCTTTTTTATAAAGAATATCTTGATTTTAATTATCTATTCTCTAACACTAATTCTAATTAATTGTTTTTATTATTTGGGATTAAAACAAGTAAACTTATTCAAAGGATTTAAGGAAGAGAATGTAAAAACTACAATTTCAAAGGAGTATTTAATTCCTGAAAAGCTATTCAATTCATACATAGATAAACTTAATAATTATGTTGAGAATGAAAAACCTTATTTAGAGTTCGAGATTTCATTACAAGATTTATCAGATAAATTATCGATTTCCCCAAGAAATTTGTCACATATAATAAATAAAAAATATGAAAGAAATTTTTATGATTTTATAAATCATTATAGGCTAGAATTAGTAAAACAAAATCTCCAAGAATCTAACAGCCCTATCAAAGAAATCATGTACGCTAGTGGTTTTTCTAATAAAGCAACATTTAATGCTATTTTTAAAAAAAATACTGGGTTAACACCTACTCAATATAGAGAAAAACAAAAAAGTTAGTCCGAGTACAAGTATATATACTTTTTCTTGAAATTCATTTGTCATTTTTACATTATAAAACAATTTAAAATGACAACTATAAAAAAATACCTTAAACCATTTTTAACAGGAATAGTGGTAACTCTTATTATGGTTATAGTAATGCTAAAAATTACTATGAACTTTCAAATACTTCTATTTTTGGGAGCCTTTATATTTCTTGTTGCGGGTTTAATTAACTCCAATTTCAAAAAACACTTTTTACTAGTGACATTATTAATAACAATGATTTATTTATTAGTATTCATATTGTTGGTTTTAGAAGAAATCCCAGAATTATGGTACTTTGTTCCAATATATTTTGCTACAACTTTTTTAGGATTACTTTATAAAAATCATAAACAAAAAATACTAGTATCCCTTGCATTATTAACGATAACAATGTTGTTTATGGCAATAAAAGTAATTCCTAAAGACTTAGAAAATCGTTTAACTCAGACTAGGTTTGAACAACTTCCTGTGTTTTCAATAAATGAAATGTCAGGAAATGTAATTGATTCTGAAACTTTAAAAGGAAAAATCGTGATTTTAGATTTCTTCGGAACATGGTGCAAACCTTGCGTCCAAGAGCTCAAGGAATTGGATAAAATACAAAGGGTATTTAAAGAAAGGGATGATGTCGTTTTTTATATTATAAATGCTGATTTAGGTGGTGACACTCCAGAAAAATTCAAGGAATTTATCAAAAACCATGAGTATAAATTTAAGTTCGCATATGACTATAATAGTGAAATCTATAAATTACTAAAATTTCAGCAATTGGGATTACCAACTTTATTGATAATAGATAAAGAACAAAATATTAGATTACAACATGTTGGATATAATACAGCTGAAACAAATTTTTCTAAATACATGATTGAAACTATCAATGGTTTAAAATAATGATGTTTAAAAACAGGAATTTTACCAAATGAAATCTGAGAAATAAAATTCAACGAAATGACAACAGTGTATAAAATTAATTGCTAGTACAAGCCTACTTACGAGAATCCTCGTGGACTTTCTATTCGGTTTGTATTTGCTATATTAGGTGCTTAAACAACACCACTAATCTTATACAAAATCGTTGTAGCCAATACGAAAAAAAACCAATGATATTTGAAACACACAAACTAAAAGGAACTATAAATAACTACATTGAATCTATATTTCATTTTAAAAATTTTGTTCCTGACCATTCAATTGAACGAGTAGTTCCGACTGGTCATATTTTTATTATTTTTGAATTAGACGGTTTTACGCGAAACACCTTTGATAATGAAACATTAAAATCAAACAATACATTTACAAAAGTTTGGGTTTCTGGAATGCACAAAAATTACATTTCAATTTCGGCTCATCAAAAATCAGAAATGTTTGTTATTCAGTTTAAGCCATTTGGAGCTTACCCATTTATACACTTACCAATTCAAGAATTAAACGAAAAAATAATACCTGCTGAAAAAATATTTGGAAGTGAAATACTCAAATTACGAAAAGAAATATTAAAAAAGCCAACGTCTGAAGAAAAATTTGAAAGCGCAGAAAAATGGTTAATCAATAGATTTCATAAAGAAAAAACACCCTCAACTGAATTACTAAATGTTTTAGAAAAATTACAAACTGAATCTGTAGCCAACTATAGTAAGATTATTGAAAACTATTCTAAAACACAGAAACACTTAATCGACCAATTCAAAAAATATGTGGGATTAACACCCAAATATTACCAACGTATTTTACGATTCAACGAAATTTTGCAACAAATACACCAATCAGAAAAAATAGAATGGTCGCAAGTTGCTTATCAATGTGAGTATGCAGACCAATCTCACTTTATAAAAGAATTTAAACACTTTTCAGGAATAAACCCTCAAAAATTTATTCAACAGAACTTTCATAAAGATGAAGAGAAAAATTTCTTCCCTTTAGATAGGAAAGGTTAATTTTTTACTATCCATAAAAGATAGATTAAAGTAGTATTGTACTTTAATTTAAAAACAATAAAATTATGGATTTAGTAACTGCATTTGAAAACATTAATTGGCTATCAGTAATCGTAGCCGCAATTTCATCATTTTTAGTTGGAGGAATTTGGTATGGCCCCGTTTTCGGAAAAAGCTGGATGAAAGAATTTGGATTTAAGGAAGAAGATTTAAAAAAGAGAAGCATTCCTAAAACCTTTGGTTTATCTTTATTCTTAGCGTTTATTGCAGCATTAATATTAGAAATGTTTATAGGAGCAGAAGCAGATTTAATGTTTGGTGCTTTGGCAGGTTTTTTTGCAGGTTTTGGATGGGTTGCTACAATGTTAGGGATTTTGTATTTATTTGAAATGAAGTCATTTAAAGCATATTTAATCAATGCAGGATATTGCATAGTGTCATTAACCTTAATGGGCATTATTTTAGGAGCTTGGTAAAAATATATAGTTATGGAAAAAGGACTATTAGAAAAAACAGGAAAACCACTTGACTATTGGGTTAAAATTGTGAAGGAATCTAAAATTGAAAAGCATAAAGCGATTATTGACTTCTTAAAATCTGAACACGGTTTTACTTACGGGTTTGCAAATTTTGTATCTCTCAAATCAAGAAAGTCTGATGCTGGTTCAATGAACGACATAGACTTATTGACAAATCAATATAAAGGAAAAGAAAACTTAAAACCAATTTATGAAAAACTTCTATCTGAAATCAAGAAATTAGGAAATGACATAACAATAACGCCTAAAAAAGATAGTGTGAGTTTTATAAGAAAAAGGCAATTCACTTTAGTAAAGCCTACAACAAAAACACGCATTGATTTAGGATTAAAACTAAAAGATAAAGAACTTACTGAACGTCTTGAAAAGTCTGGTCCATTTGGAGCAATGTGTACTCATAGAGTAAGATTAAACTCAATAGAAGACGTAGATTATGAACTTATGGAATGGATAAAAGAAGCATATCAAAAAACAAAATAAAGTACTGGTTACAACACAGTGTTTAAGCAATAGCGGTTTGAGTGATAATTCAAGCCGCTTTTTCATTTAATTAAGGTATATTGTAAACTAAAAAGTAGTGCAATAAATCCGCTACTGCTCATACACAAGACCGTTAGCCAAAATTTGACCAAAAAAATCGGAATCAATTTGAAATGACATTCTACAAAGAAAAATTAAACCATATTAAAAACATTTGTTACTCGAATGAGAAACAGATTAATACTGTTATAGAAACACGTCATTTCATTGATAATAATTTTGAGAATAATTTAAAATTAGATTTTCTATCTCATATACGTTTTACTTCAAAATATCATTTACAACGACTTTTCAAGAGGTACTATGGTCTTACACCAAAACAATACCTAATTGACAAACGAATTGAAAAATCAAAAGAAAATTTGAAAAATGGAATGACAGTTACAGAAACTTGTTTTGCAGTTGGATTTGAAAGTTTAGGGTCGTTTAGTAAATTGTTCAAAACTAAAACGGGAAAGTCACCTAGTGTATTTCAAAAAGAGCAAGTTTCGATAAGCAAATTAGATTAAGAATTCTGAACTTTGGAATATGAATAATAAATATAAAAGATGAAAGTAACATTAATTAGTATTCCTGTAAGAGACCAAGAAAAAGCCTTAAAATTTTATACTGAAAAATTAGGTTTCATAATAAAGAAAGATGCGCCATTAGAGGGTGGAAATAGATGGTTAACGCTAGTTTCACCAGAATGGCAAGATGGGCCAGAATTATTATTGGAACCAGCTCCTAATCATTTCGAACCCTGTAAAGTCTTTCAAGATGCCTTAATGGAAGCAGGATTCCCTTACACTCAATTTGATGTTGACAATGTTGATGCCGAATATGAAAGACTGACAAAACTCAATGTTGAATTTAGTGTAAAACCAACTGTAATGGGAACAGTAAAGTTTGCAGTTTTTAACGACACTTGCGGAAATAACATTCAAATTGTCGAAAACCTATAATAGAAAAACTGTGGCTAACAATGTATAACCGCAATTACGGCGGATTCGACCACGTCCGAATCCACTCAGAATTGCTAATGTCTGTGCCAAACCGAAAATTAACGCATATTAAACCGTAACTGGCGGTTATACGAGACCGTTGTAGCTAAATTATGAAAATAGAAATTGAGCAAAATAGTATTATTATTAATGGAAATACATTAATTTTTCCATTCAAATTAGAAGAACTAATCTCCATCATTGGAAATTATTCTTTTACAGAAAAGATTACATATTACTGGGACGATTTAGGTTTTAGCTGTACTGTTTTAGAAGATAATATTGTAAGCGGTTTATATATTACATTTGCAGATAATTCATTAATACAACATCCTATAAATACATATTCTGGCGAATATTTTATTGACGGAAAACCTCATAATGAAATTAAATATTTTGATAAAAAAAAGTTTGGTAATCTAGAGGTATTAAATTCAGATTCAGCAAATAATATCATTGCACATTCTCTTATTCAACCAGTTATACCAGAACCTGAAGTTGAAAATCCAGATTTATATAAACTAAAAGAATTTGACGGAGAGTTCATTCAATTTGAAGACTTCAATTTTAAATTAGCTGTAATAGAATTTTTAATGTACTCTAAGAGACTCATTGAACCCATATTTTATCTTGATGAATTTGTTAAAAGGCATAAGAATAGAAAAATTAACACTTGGGCCGAAGGAGAAAATAATATCCAAGAAGCCGAAGAATATTTTAAACAACTAAAAATTGATAAAAATTTAGTTCATCATGTAACAGAACTATTTCAAGACGATGCTTGTAGTATATATTATCAAATCACACCGTTTGGAAACATCGAAGATGGACGTTTTGACATTAAATCTTCGAAAGACATAAAACATTTTCCGAATTTAAAAAGAATAACTCTTTTTGCTAATGAAAACCCTGAATTAAAAAAAGAACTTGAAAATATAGGTGTAGAAGTTCAATATTCGTAAAAAAACTAGTTACAACAGCATATAAAATTAATTGCTAGTGCAAGCCTACTTTCGAAAACCCTCACGAATTTTCTTTTCGGTTTGTATTTACTAAATTAGTTTATTAAACAACACAACTAATCTTATACACAACGTTACCCAAAATTATAAAACACGAAATCTGAATTGAATTTTTTATTTAAAACCTTAGATTTTTTTCGTCTTTTTAAAGTTAGATCTTTAGGGAATGTCAATTATCAAAATATTTTAATTGTTGGACTTTTAGTTGGTTGGATTTTATATCAAGGTTTGGAAAGGAACTGGATTCCAATTGAATTGCTTTTAACAATTGTGGTTATCACAAGTATTATCTCTACGCTTGTCTTTAAAAAATTTTATAAAATCAAACTAGGACTTAAATGGTCTCTTTTTCACAATTTAGGAATTGGGCTAATTGTTGCATTTGTCTTTATGGAGAGTAATGATTTTTTATCTTCTGAACCTGTAATAACTAAAGAGTATTATATATCAGACTTATCCTTGGTTCACGGAACTAAACAAAATGGAAGAAGAAGATCAAGCGTACTAAACCCAAGAATTTCGATAGAATTTGATGGGATAATAAAAAAAAATACTTTGCATCATTCACGCTCAAAGAATGCAATACATACAAGAAAAGCCATTGTTGGAATTAAAAGGGGGTTCTGGAATTATAATGTGGTTAAAACACTCAGGTTAGAAAATGAAGAATAAGCGAACTGTGGGTAACACTATATATGATCATAACAGCTAAATGATGAATCCAATACTTGTTGTATTCCTGCCATCCGCCAGGTAGGTAGGCAGGGAAAAACCAAAAAGCAATGTAACAATTTGCCCTGCTACGACACATATATTAAACGTTACCTACAACCAAATAAAGACACAAAACAATTAAATTTAACCCAATAAAAAAAGAAGTTAATACTGACAAAGGTGAATTCATTAAAAGAATGAATTGTCCATATAAAATGAATTGGGATAAATTAGAAAGAACCAACTCTAATATGCGGAAATGCTTAAATTGCGACCACTTCATTGTTGATTCAGAATTTCTATCAGATGACGAGCTTTTAACTATAGTCAAATTAAATCCCAACACGTGTTTAAAAATAGACTTAAATCAGCACAACATAAAAATAATATAAAATGGCATTTGGGAACGGAAATAAAAGCTCAAAAGGTTTGCGTATAATTAAGACTGTACGAGATATAGATAGTATTAATAAGGCTGCAAAAAATGGACTTAAACCAATCATAAAAAAGGTCGAGCCTTCTGATGAAATACGCTCATGCTATTCTGTAGTTCAGAATAAGAAGACAGGAGAAATTGAAGTCATTAGAGATCACCGAGTAGATATTTATTCGGGGGCTAATAAAGAATTTGAACGAGTAATTGAATGGACGTATTTTTATCCGCATTATTTCGAACATCCATTCGCAGCTTATTTAATTCCCAAAGACATTAAAATTGGCGAAAGAGTTTTTATTGAAGATTTAATCGAAGATTATATTGGTGCAAGTTGGCAAGGTGACACATACCGCTTTGAAAGTTGTGAAGCAATTTGGAATGGTTCAGACTTAGAAATTCAGTATGACCCAAGAAATAATCATTCAACTTTTGTGGGATAGAAAATTGCAGCAGGTAACAATAATTATAGTTAATATGGGTTTGGTGCTTATTCCTAAGTTTAAAACTTTAAACCAAGTCGAACAAATCTTTTGATTTACTTTATAAATTAAAAGATTTGACTAAAGAGCTTAATCGAAAGTTCACTACTTTTAATTCCCATACTAACCATAGCCGAGACGTTGTGGCTAATTCCAAAACTGGTAAATAGTAAAAACTAAATTGAAATGTCAAAAATTATTTATTACGTAGCGACTTCATTAGATGGGTTTATTTCTGGACCAAACGATGATATTAGCAATTTTGTGGTTGATGGTAATGGAGTGGAACAGTATTTAAGTGATTTGAAAAGTTTTAATACTGTTATCATGGGTAGAAAAACATATGAATTCGGGTATAACTACGGACTTGAACCCGGACAACCCGCATATCCACATATGGAACATTACATATTTTCAAATTCATTGCATTTGGAAAACCTACATGATTCAGTCCATATTGAGAAACCAAGTATTGACCGTATAAATGAAATCAAAGAAAACTCCACAACTGATGTTTATTTATGTGGAGGTGGAGATTTTGCTGGATGGCTACTTGATAATAGACAAATTGACCTGCTGAAATTAAAAATCAACCCAATTATTCTAGGTGGAGGCGTAAAGATTTTTGGAAATTCGAAAACAAATGCAAACTGGAAATTGATAGAAAGTAATCAATTTGACAACGGACTTCAAATCGCCGAGTATGAATTAAAAAAATAAAAAAACACTAGCCACAACAACGCCTATAATTCATTGTGGCGTAATTTCTTACCGGAAATTCATATCTTAAACCAGTGTTGGGTTCTCGCAGAATGGTTCTGGCGGGTAATTCCACAACGAAACCATACACCAACCGTTACTAAACATTAGAAAAAATTGAACAATGAGAAATTACAATGCCATATTATTAATACTTGTATTGCTACTACTTTTAAATGCTTGTAATACTAAAAAACAGAACTCAAAAAACAATGATTCACCAACAATAGAAAGCCTCTATCATGGGCAAAAACTACCAGGCTTAATTCCTGAAATTTTTGCTCCTGGTATTATTTCATTAAATGGAAGATACGAACATGCCATTTCGTTTTCTCCTGATTTAAATGAAGTATATTTTTCAGCTAATAAAAAAGACGAAGACCCAAGTATATATTTTTCAAAACTAGAAGGCCAAAAATGGACAAATCCTAAAAAAACAAATTTCACAAAGGGCAAAAAAGTTGGAGAAATGCATCCATTTGTGAATTCTAATGGGGATAAGATTTATTTTGCAGCTCATGACGCATTTACATTGCCTCACCATAAAGAATCAGTTAAAACTTGGTATGTAAACCGTCTTGAGAATTCTTGGAGTAACGCAATACTACTTGATTCCCCTGTAAATGAAGATTTCGTTTTTTATCCTAATCAAGCGAAAAACGGAGATCTTTTTTATACAAATGTGTCAAAACGAAAAATGTATTATGCACCTAATAAAAATGGCAAATTCCCCCAAGTACAAGAAGTTGGAATTGAATTTGGTTTTCACGGTTTTATCTCTCCATCTCAAGATTATTTAGTAGTAAATGCTCGAAACAAAGAAGATGACCAAAGAAAAAGCGATATTTATGTCTATTTTAAGAAGAAAGACGGTGGATGGTCACAACCCATTAACCTTGGAGATGAAGTAAATTCTAATTTCGCCGAAACATGCCCTAGTATCACTCCAGATGGCAAATATTTATTCTTTGGTAGATATAACGAAGAAGGAGAGATATCAAACTTTTATTGGGTGAGCACAGAAGTTATTAATAAAGTACGGCCAGTTGATTTTTAAGAAGAAACAATAAATTTAGCATTCATAATTTTGATACTAATTGTACATACCTTTGGTAACAATGTATAAAATAATAGCCGATACAGCAGTCAATTAAAGCATTTTGGCTCGCTTCAACTTTATTGTAAATTGAAAGCGAATGCTCCGTAATCATCTACTATTCTTATACTAAACATTGTAAACATTTGAAAAAAATGATGATTGAGATTAAACAAGTTGATAATTCAACTGAATTTAAAATCATAGAAAAATTGGCTGCTGAAATTTTACACGAAGTTTATGACCCAATAATTCCGGCCGAACATACCGACTATTTCTTAATGGAATTCCAATCGGAAAATGCAATTAGAAATCAAATTGAAAATGAGAATTTCAGCTATTTTCTCTTAAATTTTGACACTAGAAATGTTGGATATTTAGGGATTCAAAAACTTAATGAAAAACTGATTTTGAGTAAACTCTATATTTTGGAATCGTTTCGAGGGCTAAAAATCGGAAAAACAGCCTTAGAATATGTTAACAGATTTGCAACGGATAACGGAATTGAAAAAATTGAGCTAATTGTTAATCAACAAAACCAGAATACGATTGACATTTATCTAAGAAACGGATTTAAAATTATGGAATCGATTGTAAACTCGTTCCCGAATGGACATTCTGTTGAGGATTATAAAATGGAAAAGATAGTTAGTTAAAAAATAAAAACGATTTGTCAATAACGTGTATAGAACATAGCTAATAAATGCTACAGAACAGATCGATGTTTTAAGAAGAAATGGCTTTACATATTCTAAATTATTTAAAACTTTAAAATATCTAATCGATAAATGCGGTTCACCCAAAAACTAAATCATATCCTAAATAATATTTTTTCATACTAATTCGTTACTTTTAAAGTCAAATACCTGTTCTAACCCTAAAGACATCTACTTTGAAGATTAAAAAATTCTGGAAACGAATTTTATTAGCACTAATCTTAGTTCCAATTTTAGTAGTTGGAGGCCTAATGCTATATATTCAGAGCAACCAATCTGAAATTATTAAAGAGGAGATCGCAACCCTAAACAAAGAACACAAAGGTCTTATTAGTGTTGGCAAGAGTAAATTATCTCTTTTTGGCAACTTTCCATACATCTCTATAAAAGTTGATGACGTGCGAATTTTTGAAACCAAAGAAGACAATGCGCCCATCATCATGGATGTAAAAGACATATACATAGGTTTTAACCTATGGGATATGGCGAAAGGAAATTATGATATTCAGTCTTTAGTAGTAGAAGAAGGTGTTTTTAATATTGTGATTCATGAAAATAATACCACGAATATTCAAAACTCCTTAACAAGCACTTCTGAAACAGAAACACCCTCCACCAATATTCATCTGAAAAAAATTAAACTTAAAAATCTAGATATCCACACCTTAGATGAAGCTACGAATACAGATGTCGAAAAATTTATATACACTGGTAAAGGTGGTTTTAGCCAAAAAGATAGTATCATCGCTGGGCATATAGATACAGATCTTGAATTAAATGTGATAAAAGATGGAGACACCACCTTTATCCATAAAAAACATTTTGAAATTCATACAGACCTGGTATTTAATGAATATACGGGCATTCTAGACATATCACCCTCAGGTATTGTCATGGAAAATGGTGATTTTGAGTTAGAAGGATCCATAGACACCAAGAATGATGTAGACCTTGATCTTTCTATAAAAGGAACAAAGCCCAATTTTGATATGCTTATTGCATTTGCTCCAGCAGATGTAATACCCGTATTAGAAAAATACAAAAATGCTGGCGAAATCTATTTTAATGCGAGTATCCAAGGACCAGCTAACAAAGGAAACAGACCTTTTATCAATGCCAAATTTGGGGCCGGAAAAGCCTTTTTAGAAAATACCAAAAAAGCGAAAAAGATTGATAACATGGGCTTCAACGGTCATTTTACGAATGGAAAAAATAGAGATGCTAGTACCATGGAATTTTCGCTAACCGATATGACTGCGTCTTTAGAAAAGGGAGAGTTTGAAGGTTCTATTTTTGTGAAAAATTTTGAATCCCCAGAAGTGGATATGCAAATAAACTCGAATTTCAATCTCGATTTTATTGCAGAATTTTTTGAACTAGAGCGAGTACAAGAGGCCTCAGGAGAGGTTTCGCTGAAAATGAATTTTCATGATATTATAGATATCGACGAGCCCGAAAAGGCATTACAAAAACTCAATCAAGCGTACTTTACAGAATTGATTGTAAAAGACTTGAGTTTAATTGCCAAAGAACTTGCCGCTCCCCTGCATGATCTGAATGTACATTTGGTAATGAATGGCAAAGAAGCGACCCTGAAACAGTTTGAAATGCTGGTGGGAAATTCAGATCTATCGATAAGTGGTTTTCTTTCAGACTTACCAGCAATTGTACATCATACCAACATCCCGGTAGAAGCCCATTTAGATATTACCTCTAAGTATTTAGATATTGCCCAATTAACCCGTTTTTCAAAACAAGACACTACCCAAACTGGTGTCGATGAACAAATAAAAGACCTAAGCCTGGGGCTTTCTTTTAAAGCTTCTGCGAAAGATTTTACAGAATCTGAGTATTTACCGAAAGGCGAATTTTTTATCGATAGTTTACACGCAGACTTGAAGCATTATCCGCATAAACTACATGATTTTCATGCCGATGTGCTAATCGATGATAAAGACTTAAACATAATAGATTTTACGGGGTATATAGATGATAGCGATTTTCATTTTGACGGGCTCATACATGATTATGCTTTTTGGATGCAACCCCAACTTAACGGAGATGTAGATTTAGATATCAACCTTACTTCTAAGAAATTAAGGCTAGAAGATGTTTTTTCGTATAAGGGAGAAAATTATGTTCCAGAAGAGTATAGACATGAAGCGTTTGATGATTTGGCATTGCATTTTGCGGCTGGTATGCATTATAAAGATTCTGCTTTACATTCTATCGATCTTGCTTTAGACAAGTTAGATACAAAAATGAAATTGCATCCGCTTCGCTTTCATGATTTTAGAGGAAACATACATTATGAAGACCAGCACATCGTTATAAAAGACTTTCATGGAGAAATAGGATCCACCAATTTTAATTTCGATTTAAACTATTATCTGGGGGAAGATCAGCAGATAAAGAAAAGAGATAATTATCTGGCAGTAAAGGCAAATTATATCGACTTTGATGCTCTTTTTAATTTCGATTTAAGTCCGCCAAAACCAACAGCAATTGTGACTTCGAAAACTGCGGATGTGAAAGAACATGCAGAGGCCTTCAATTTATATGAGTTGCCATTTACAGATATGCAATTTAAAGCAGACATCGCTCACTTTATGTACCATAGAATAGATCTTCAAAATATCAAAGCAGATGTAAGAACAACCCCCAACCATTACATTTATATAGATACGTTGCATATGGATGCTGCAGGAGGAAATATTCGATTAAGTGGATATTTTAATGGTAGCGATCCGAAACATATCTATATGCAACCTGATTTGGTGATGAACAATGTTGATTTGGATAAATTGCTATTCAAATTCGAAAATTTTGGGCAAGACCATCTCGTTTCCGAAAATTTACAAGGGAAACTCACCTCTAGAATTAAAGGTAAGATTAGAGTATACCCGGATATGGTGCCAGATCTGGACCAATCAACTATAGAAATGGACGTAAAAGTATTAAATGGGAAATTAAAAAATTACAATCCAATGCTGGCGCTTTCGGACTATATGGGAGCTAAAAACTTGCAAAACATTCGGTTCGACACCTTACAAAATAGCTTACGTATAAAGAAAGGTAAAATTACTATTCCGGCTATGACGATCGAATCTACTTTGGGTCATATAGAACTGTCTGGTATGCATGATAGTAATCAAAATATCGATTATTATATACGTATTCCTTGGAAAACTGTGAGAAAAGCTGCTTGGCAAAAATTATTTAAAAGTAAGAAAGATGCTGCTATTTATGAGGAGCAAGAAGATGAGATTGTAGAAGTAGATCCTAACGAAAAAATAAAGTATCTCAATCTAAAGATCAAAGGGAGCATAGATGACTATAAGGTTTCATTAGGTAAGAAAAAAGAAAAGTAACATCCGGTTTTGAAAATTTTACCGGAGGATGAACTCTTGATATTGCTGAAATCCAAAAGTTAGACTTAGGTAGATTAGACTTAATGATAATATGTAAAATAACCGTTGCCAATAATGGCGATACCCAATTGCTTACTCTTGCCTACCCTCCCAATGTTCTAGTTGTTTGTTTTCCAACTTGGGTGGTCTGTGATATTGATCATCGTTTGAGTATTTTTGGATAAACCAGCCTAGGCGGCGCAACTGTGTATATCCAAAACGTTGTATGTCACTAAATAAAAACAAATTATTAATAGACTATCAAACATTTCAACCGCACCCCGACTTAAGTGCTTTGGTTAAATTTTATTGGACTTTGGAAGTCCCCTTTGATCCAAGTAATCAGAAGCAAAAAATTATTCCCGATGGGTGTATTGAAATGACTTTTAATCTTGAAGATAAGATTAAGCGGTATATATCTGAAAATAAATTTATAGTGCACCCTAATTCTATGGTAATGGGGCAAAGAACAAAGTCTTATTATATAGAACCTTTAGGAAATGTTAACTCATTTGCAATTTGCTTTTATCCATATGGATTCGCTAACTTTATATGTACTCCTCTTGAAAATTTGGTGGACGTTCAAACGCCAATCGAAAGTCTGTTTGGAGAGATTCCTGCAAAAGAGTTAGAACAAAAGATTATTCAAGCAACTAGTACTCAAAAACGTATTGAAATTATTGAAACATTTCTTTTAAACAAACTCAACCAGGGTAAAACTATTGAAAACTTAGTAAAAACAACTGTGAACACTCTTCTTGCCACTAATGGAAGTACCTCAATAAATCAAATTTTGAAAGGGGATTTATCAAAAAGAAGACAACTAGAAAGAAACTTTAAAAAGCAGATTGGTATTAGCCCAAAGCAGTTAGGTAAGGTATTGCGTTTGCAAACAGCTTTAAAAATGTTACTTAATGACGATGAAAACCTAACCAGAATAGCTTATGAAAGTGAATACTTCGATCAAGCACATTTCATTAAAGACTTTAAAGAATTTATCGGAACTACTCCAAAAGAGTTTTTAGGAAATGAAAATATGGCTCTTTCTACCCTATTCTACAAATAGCATTAAAGTGTCGCATTTTTACAATTTCAATTCTACTATTGAAGATAATTTTGTAGTATCAATTTATTCAATATAAATGAAAAGAATACTACTAAGCACCTCTATTCTGCTTGTCGTTGGATTTATGGCTTATAGCGGTCATAACAAGTCAAACTCTGAAACAGAAAAGCAAGATTTACCGGTCAGAAAAAACACGAATGATATGAACAGTTTTATTTCCCTTTTTGAAATTCCAGCAACGGATATTATACGAGCAATCGATTTTTATCAAGTAATTCTAGACATAAACATTGATAAAATGGAAATGCCAGGAATGGAAATGGGGATATTCCCCTACGAAGAACAAATGGTTACAGGAGTAATAATTAAAGGGGAAGGATACAACCCCTCCGCTACCGGAATAACAATATATCTAAATGGCGGAGATAATCTTCAAACCATTCTTGACAAAGTTGAAGAAAACGGTGGAAAAATTATTGTTCCAAAAACAGCTCATGCAGATGAAAGTGGTTTTTTTGCTTTGTTTTTAGACACCGAAGGAAATAAACTTGGTCTAAATTCCCCAAACTAAACGGAAGAAAAGCGAACGCACCACAATGTCTAAAAGTTATAGAGATTCGGGTGCAAACTCGCGCCGGATTTGCATTTATATAAGTATATTTTTATCCAAAAAGCAAGTGCGTTTTAATCTACTACTGCTTTTATACTAATCATTGCGCTTCATTTTGGCCCGTCCTGAAACTGAATTTTATTTATGCTCCTTTAATAGAAATTGTGTATTTACCAACGTTTAAAAAGGTAAATAAAAACAAAAATTCTTATCAAATAAGTTACCTATTCGGTTATCGGGTATCGGGTATCAGATAAATCTAATAAAATACAACTTATTGATTATTAAAAACATAGCATAGTTTGATAACATTTTGCCACCCCGACGAACCCCTTTTCAAGAGGTATCAAAATCTTGTTAATTGTATGATTTGCAAGGTTTTCATTTTCCCTGTATTCATTTGAATCGTTTTGAAGCCATCCTTTTCGTGTACAATTGGAACATTTTCAGGTATTCACTGGTAGCCCGATGGGATAGGGATGGTGTAGATCGTCAGTTTGAAAATTAAAAGGTCTTTAGTCGAATATACTCACTGGGGGTCTGCCCATACCACTTATGAAAAGCCCGAGCAAATGCGGCAGTCTCCGAATAGCCTAATAGATAACTGATGTCCTTGACCATGTAGGGTTCATGGCTGAGCAAGAGCACCGAAATCTGCTTTTTCAGCTCGTTGAGAATTTCCCTAAAGGTCATTCCTTCTTTGGCCAAAGCCCGCTGTAGTGTTCGTGGGGTTGTACAAAATATGTCGGCCACCTCATTTAGGCCAGGTAGTTCAGGGGTGGCCATCTGCAATAGAGTGGTCTTAACCCTGCCCACTAAATACCGATTGTCTTTTATGGTTGAAACTAGGACTAGATATTGAGGTATCAGATAATCAAAATGAAGTCTTTGATAGCGCTTTATGGCAGCTTTTAGTTCCACCGCAGGAAATGATAGTATGTACTTTTCGACATAGGTGGTGCCATAAGGATACAATGGATTATGGCTTGGAATGGTGATATGGATATCCACCGATCGCACACTCATAAGCTGGATTTCTCTGGAGATAATGGCAAGGTAGCATTCCAAGATGATACTTTTTACACCACATGTCTCGCCCTTTAAGTCCAATTCTATGTTTGTCCTATTGCCGGTTTGTTGAATCTCAAGCGTCATTATAGGGAAAGTCATAACTATAAAGTCCCTTAGATAATAAAGTGCTTCTTGCATTGTTATGCATTGTAAAGAAATCTGATGGACTACCCCCAAGGAACTGAGTTTACAGAAATTTCCGGTATTTACACCCAGCCGTTCGATGCCCAAAGTTGATTGTATCTCTTGTAATACATCATAAAAATCTTCAGATTCAATATATTCGTCTGTTTTGTCAAACACCTTCCGTAACCTCTTTTTATCAATTATCTGATCAATGTTCATACCCCGCGCCGAGGCATAGACTATGAACGGGGATAAATGTAAGGCTAATATTTTCATATTGTCGCAAAATATCAGTTCTTCCAGCCACTTCCAAAATACTTTTGTTAAAAATAGTTGGGTAGTGCATCAAAGATGTCATCAAACTATAACAAGTATAATTTCTAACATTAAAACAGTAAAAAAATGATTAAAGCAGAAGAAACGTTCAATGGCACATTCCCGTTCAGAGCGAATTATGAACAAATTTCCGGTTTTAAAATGCACTATGTAGACGAAGGTAGTGGTGAAACGGTGCTTTGCCTACATGGTCAACCCACTTGGGGATATCTCTATAGACTGGTGATTCCATTGCTCTCCGATAGATATAGGGTCGTAGTACCGGATAACATGGGGTTTGGTAAAAGCGAGACACCACAGAACAAGGCCTATAGGTTACAGGAACATATAGATAACCTTATTGAGTTTGTAGCACGTCTGGATCTTGAAGATATCACGCTCGTGCTCCATGACTGGGGTGGTCCCATTGGCTCGGGACTGGTAAAACAAAGACCAGATTTGGTAAAAAGGATAGTGGTTATGAACTCGCTTCTACCATTGGGCACGGATAAGGAAAATGAAATTATTGTGGAAGGTATCGGTACATCGCCTTGGTTCCATATGATGGGCGGACTATATGAAAACGGAACCTTTGATCCGGTAGTCAAGAACCTTTTTCGGTACGCGACGGTATCGTTGATAACCGATCACCTTGGCTTTGAAAAGAGATCTAACATCACCGAAGATTGGATAAGGGCTTACAGTGAGCCTTTTAAGACCGAGGAAGAAACAAGGGCAGCGGTAGCTTTCCCCAAGAGTATTGTAAATGGCAGTAACGATCTATGGCATCCTTTTAACGAAGATGAACTAAAAGCCGCCAGAAGCAAACCGACCATTATGATCGAAGGCCTAAAAGACAAAGGTCTGCCTCCAAAACTATATATGGCCATATTCAGGGAAGCCTTTCCGAACAGTCCAATATATGAGTTGCCAAATGCCGGCCACTTCCTACAAGAAGACGAGCCCCAAACGATTGCCAGTTTGATCGACCAGTTTATACAGACTAGCTAATAACTGATGTCACGTTCTCAAATGGTAATTTAAAAATGTAAATTTGAACGGATAGTACTCATACTATCCGTTAATCATTCATAGCGAAGATAGGATAGACCATATCTTCGTTCTTTTTATGTTACCCGATTGGGTCTATTCCCAAATCACTATTAACTTCTTAATTAAAAATAGTGCTAAAAATATGTACTCTAGTTTGTAGTTTAAAAAAATGACTTATGCTAATCTAAGGAATAAATTTAGATAGTAAACCAGTAAGTTAATGTGTTTTCGACTCAAACTTACTTTGTTCAGATATAGCAATTTGATTTGTTTTGATACAATAGGTTTTCCGAAATTTATAGGGCAAAGAATTACATCACTTGTACTGATTTGTATTAAAAATTGCAAAGAGGTGTACAGTTTAAAATTAGTGCAGTTAAATATTGTAAGTGTGCGTGTTACGATCATATTTCTAGATCTTCCACTCTACCTTTTTAATAAATCAATTAGAAATAAAGAAAAATAACGCAAGTACAACACCATGTACAGTTCATTGTTTCTGAATTTCTTATCATAAATTCCTCATACTTTTACTATTTTGGTTTCTTAATCTGAAAATCCTCACGTATTTTCACGCGACGAAAATATTCACAAAACGTTGTATACCATCAAAATACAAGGTGTTATATGATAAAACTCATTTCATAAAAAGATTCACTACAGTAATTTGCTTTCAAAAATATATTTATATCATGAAAGCAATATTCTTATCTATCTGTTATATTTTATTCTTTAGTTTTACTTATGGACAAGCAGATAATCAATCGACAAAAAATACCAGAATAGGTTTTGAATTAGATGCATTGCCATATATTACCGGAGGATATTACGGTTCTATTTGGGTTGGTCACAAACATTTTAGATATCGGGCTATTATTGCAAGAGCTGAAACACCCAACTTTATCCTTGAAGATGGTTTTACCAACAATGAAATTAAGGCCTATGCAGCCGTGGTAGATTACTTTTTCAAACCCAACTTTAAAGGTTGGTGGATAGGGACCGGCTTAGAGTATTGGGATGGTAAGATACAAACCGACGCTAAGTTAAATACTGCAAATTATAACAATACAATATTCACCGCCGGTGGTGGTTACGTATGGAAATTTTACAAAAATCTTTATTTGAATCCCTGGGTGGCAGGGCATTTAAGAATCGCCGGAGATAAAGACATTGTTGTTGATGAAAGTACGTTTGAAACTAAACTATTTATCCCTGAAATATCCTTAAAGTTAGGTTGGCATTTCTAATATTGAACTATAAATTATGAATAGTTGCGTGGTTGTGAAAAGGTTAATAAATTAGTAAACAGCGCACTACAACATGTATAATTAATTATCTTTATTCTCACAACGAAAAATCCTAGCTGATTTTCCGCAACTAATCATACACAAACCGCCAGCAACAATCAAAGATTATATTATGAAAAAAAGATTCTTTAAAATGGCTTTTTTGACTTTTACATTATTCCTCTCATCAGGAAATATTATTGCTCAGGAAAGGAATATTCGGGATTTAGATTTTTTAATTGGAGAATGGAACGTGAGAGAGGATAACAAGGAAAAAAAATGGTGGGAAAAAAGCACTCGGATTGGACGATATGTTTTGGACAGTACTTATATTGAGTTAAAAGCCTCCGCCATTTCATCAAGTGGTAAAAAAAGGACGTATAACTGGTACATTCATTATAATTCTAAAAAAAATCAATTTGAAATGGTTTCAATGTTTAGCAATTGGTATGAGGTTCTATTTGATATTCTAATTTGGGATTCGACACAACGTAAACTGACGATAAAACATAACTCAGATTCAGATTCAAATGATTATCACGAAAGATATGGAGAGATTATCTTTGATGAAAGTTTCAACGAATATATATGGGTAGGTGAAAACAAATATGGAGATCCAAATAGCCCGAGTGTTTGGAAATATGTAGAAAAAGGATTGCGGACTAAATAACCATAGTTCTTAACAACGTATAAACTCCATAAGTGTTTGACATTTTAACTCAAAACAATATCTTTAGATCTCTTCCAAAACGCCGAATAGTCATTACTGACAATTCCACTTACTGAAACGTATACAAACCGTTATAGCACATTAATATTAATCTTGAATATAAAATTGTCGAATTAATCATCAAATTTTTTCGAAAAAAGTGTAACAATCTATCGCCCATAATATCTTATAAAGGAGTTTAGTACAACTAACACATAAATAAAACCAATATGACTCATAAGATTTTTTTTGTTATCGGTCTAATTTTCCTTTTAACAGGTCAGCTATTATTAGCTCAGGGCAATGATTTTGTATACAGTCAGGAACCAATTGATTTTGCTCATTGGTTTTTGTTAGTTGGAGTGGTGTGTCTGATCCCCCAAGTTGTATCATTTCCTAAAAAAATCTTTAGTTTTATTGGAATACCATTAACCCTAATTGGAATAGCTTGTATGATTGGCATGTGTGTGCTGGACTTTATATTCTGGAGCTTTCCTAACGCAGAAATGCGTAATGAATTTGCGAGTCATATTACCCAAGTTCCATCAATCTGGAAAACATTTATTACTATAGGACCAAGTTCAAAAGTCTTCAATCTTGGCTTGCTCATTTTAAGTCTGAATTACATAAACAAAGAAAAAATCGGAATAGGTATTCTTTTCATAGCTACTCTCATTTTATGGCATATTATACCAGTACCCTTTAGATTAGTTTTTGGATATTCTTTAACCCTAATTGGATTTACTGTAATTTTATTTGGAAAGGATATAAAAAACATACTACAACAACCTGCATAGTTCATTGCCCTGAATTTCCTAGTTGCTGAATATTGGGTTCGCTCCTATTTGCTATCTTAGTGCTAACGCAACGAAACCATACACGAACACGTTACCCATTATTATGAAAAACATAGCAATACTAATAACGCTCATCCTATTGACGAGTATAATAAGCTATGGACAAGGTACATATCTATATTCCCAACCGAAAGAACTCGATGATGGATGGAGAACGAACAATTTACGATCACATAATATAGATACAACAAGGGTCTATCAATTATTTAGCCAATTACAGAACAGAAAAAATAAATTGCATAGCATTCTGTTAGTAAAAAACAACGAATTAATTATTGAGGAGTATTTCAATGAAAACTCAATAGATAAACCTCACGACCTTCGTTCAACAACAAAAAGTATCAGGTCGATATTAATGGGAATTGCTATTGATAAAGGATTTGTGGATGACGTTAACGACCCAATATCGAAATATCTTAAAAGTCACGTACCCACCAAAAATCTTGACAAGAGAAAAGAAAAGATAACTATTGCCAACCTTTTAGCAATGTCAAGTGGATTTGAATGCAATGATTGGGATAAAAATTCTAAAGGGCAAGAAGATAAAGTTTATAGAAAAAAGGACTGGATTCAATATACACTAGATCTCCCTATGGTTAATAAACCTGGAAAGGTCTCAAATTATTGTTCAATGGGTGCCATTTTAATAGCCGAAATAATTAGTCAATCTTCAGGAATGACAATCGGTAAGTTCGCAGAAATGTATTTGTTCAAACCGTTGGGGATTAACAACCTAAAATGGGGACATACGTCTGATAAAGAAGTTATTCCTTCAGGAAAGAGATTATATATGACATCACGGGATATGGCAAAAATTGGACAATTGATACTCAACAACGGAAAGTGGAACAATGAGCAAATTGTTTCCCAAAAATGGGTTGAAGAATCAACAACATCAAAAACAAAAATTACAGGAATTGACTATGGCTATTTTTGGTGGAATATTCCATTTAAGATAAATGAAAAAGTAGTTGTTTCAAAAACAGCAACTGGAAACGGAGGACAGTATATCATGGTTTTTCCAGAACTGGATATGGTAGCAGTATTTACCGGAGGTGCATATAATTCACAGGAGGATAAAGTACCTTTTGCTATCATGAAAGACATCTTCCTACCAACATTCACTGGTAAAAAATAACAAAGAGTAGCTCTGTAATAATCTAAACGGGGATGTAAGATCCATAAATTCACTATTGGCAAAAACGGGAGTTTAATTACTACGAAAGAATACTAACTGTTGCAAATATGAAGTATGATGTCGCAGCAGTTAAGTAATTCCTCAATGGTTCTTGTATATTTGTGATGGCGCAGAGATTTTAAAGTGAATACATTAAAAAATCAGTGCAAACATGTCGATAGCTTAGTAATATTTTGCTCGGCTACGACCAATGTATTAAACGTCGTGTGTTATTTAAACCAAAAGATAAAGTGAAGAAATCTACAAAAAGTATATTCAAATATATATTAGAGTTTTTAATTGTTGCGTTTGGTGTCTTTCTTGGAATTTATACAAGTGACCTACAAAATGAAAAGAAAATCAAAAGAGAAAAAGAAAAGTCTATAAATTATATACTTATAGAATTAGAAAATAATAAAAGTAATCTTGAGGAGTCTATTGAGTATCATCAATTGATTAAATCCAATATGGATAGTTTAGCAAGTACTTTAACAGAAAAAGATATGTTTGCAAATTACATGAGAAATAAAAAATTTCAGCATAATCAAATTAAAGGATGGAATGGTGTTAGACTAGCAGATATTGAAAACACAGCATTTGAAAGCGTGAAAATAAGCGGAATAATACAGGAATACGATATTGAGCTAATCCAAATTATTTCAAAAATTTATAAACGTCAAGAAGCTTATTCTGAATTCGGAAAATCCTTACTTGATAGGATACTCAGCTTAAACTCATCAACGAAGGTGTTTGATGTATTTGGCTCAGTTAAACTAATGACTACTGATTTACTATCAATTGAAAAACAATTATTGACAGCATTAGAAAAAGTTCAAAAAGATATAAAAATGGCACACAGCTATACCACTAAATAGTTGCTTATTATGGCCTATTTAAGATTATTATTGGTCAAAAAGATTATCAGACAAACTTTATACTGGCCCAAAAATATTTTAATCTATTGAAAATGCAAGGCATTTTATTCCTGATGAGGACGATATTGAATTTCAAAACATAATTACTAAAAGTATACTGCCTACAATCGCAGAAAAGAAAAATTAAAAACAAATAGTTGAACATTATACTGAAAATAATATCTCAAATACTCCTGTTTGTCTTTCTAACTATAGTGACTCAAATTGGTGGGATTGTTTATTTATTAAGTCTCGTACTCATAAAAAAATGGGAATGGAACTCGAGATTTAAACCTCTAATCGTTTTTACAGGGCTTTATGTGATTTCAACATTACTTATCGTTCCTATTGTTGCTCCAATTTTTGGTCGGGAAAAGGTAAAACATACAGACCGAATACAACCAACAAATTATATGACTGTGTTTCTAAATAGAAATTATGTTAGACCAGAATTAAATGAATTATTATTACAAGCGGAAAAAGAATTGAATGCATCGAATATTGAAATCCATTATTTGGATGCAAATTTTCCATTTATAAACAAATTCCCTCTACTTCCGCATCTAAGTCATAATGATGGAAAGAAAATTGACATTAGTTTGATTTATGAGGCCGAAAGTGGAGAAATAACTGATAAACAAAAATCAATAAGTGGATATGGAGTATTTGAAGACCCTAAATCCAATGAATATAATCAAAGCCATAAGTGCCTAAAAAGTGGTTATTTTCAATATGATTATCCTAAATATGTAACTTTTGGAAAGATCAATAAAAAATTGGTTTTCTCAGAAAAAGGAACCAAAATGCTTATAAGAAGTATCTTGAAAAACAGAAATTTAGGAAAGCTCTTCATTGAACCCCACTTAAAGAAAAGAATGAATTTAGTTGATAGTAAAATCCGTTATCATGGTTGCAGAGCAGTTAGACACGATGATCATATTCATATACAATTAAAATAAAACGAATGTACCATATAAGGAACGCTGTAAAACATTTGATTACAACCCAGTGTATTGGCATGAATATATTTAAAAAATTTTATAAAATGTAGTAACTATAACCCCTTTACGATCATTTAAAATAACTGATAATAATTGTTTTTCTTCTTTTACCTTAAGATTAAATGGTGGAGCTAATAGGTTTAAACCACTTTGTTTCTTTAGTCTAGTGCCTTGCCCCGAAATAATATCTTTATTGGGTATAAAATCTCCTTCAGGCACATGTTCTGTTACAATAACATATTTAAAATCAGTTAATTTGCTCAATATACGCTGTACTTCTGCATTCGATAAATGTTGTAGTACTTGTCGCAATGTTGCACAATCTCCAGAAGGTAAATCATCTATTGCTATATCCAAGCAATGAAACTCTAAATTTTCTTCTTTAAATGTTGACTTATTATACTCTATAAGGTCCGACACGATGTCTACAGCGACATATTGAGTAGTGTATTTCACCAATTTTTTTCCTACATTAAAATCCCCACAACCTAAATCACATAGCGTAAGAGGATTTTTAAAAGATGTTAAGAATGCTGTTAAAACATCAATATATGGATTTACTATTTCAGGATGATGTGATCCTACACCTGAATAAAAATCAGAATTGTTAGCACCCCAAAACTTCATTTCATAAACCTGTTCCATAGCATCTTTAGTTGGCCAAGGTTTCTTAATTCTTTTAGTTCCACTTTCTTTCTTTTTCATAAACACTCTAGTAGCCTAAACAAACTATAAAAATAAATTATATATATTCGAATGTACTATTAAAACAAACGTACAAATTATACGCAATACAATATTGTATAAAACTGACAACTCTTTACATAAAAAATGTTTTGCTTCATGTATAAAAAACAAAACTTAAATACCTGTTTCTGCATAATTTTCAACAACAAAATCTCCCCAATCTGCAATAGAGTGTAAAACAGGAATAAGTGTTTTTCCGAAATCTGTTAAGGAATATTCAACTTTTAAAGGAGGTTTCGTAGTGTATACTTTCCTCTCGATTACTCCATCTTCTTCCAGTTTTTTTAATTGCAAACTTAACGTTCGTTCTGTTACACCTTTCATTTGTTTTCTCAATTCACTATATCGTAAAGGTGTTTCTATTAAATGATATAGAATTACTGTCTTCCATTTTCCTCCAATAATTCCCATGGTTACACTAGTGCAGCAAGGATATTTTTTTCCATTTATACAATGCATATTTTCTCTTTTTTAGCAAAAAAAATCATACTATCATTTTTGACCGTTATTGCATAGTCATTAAACTATATTTAGTTTTGTAACTATATTTTGTATAGTCACTTTCGAAACACAAAAATATAAGTTTTCTAGAATCAATGCAACAAGGGTATACAATCCAATTGTATGATCCATTAAATAAAAAATTATGAAAGCAATAGGATTTAAACAATCTCTTCCCATTACCGAAAAGAATAGTTTTATTGAATTTAATACTGAAAAGCCTAATCCTACGGGGTATGATATCTTAGTCAAAATATCGGCAATTTCGGTTAACCCGGTAGATTTCAAGGTTAGGCAAAGTGCAGCAAAAGACATCATACTCGATACACCCAAAATTATTGGATGGGACGCCGTTGGAACCGTGGAAGCTGTAGGCGATACAACATCAAGATTCAAAAAAGGAGACCATGTATACTACGCCGGAGATATTACCCGTAGTGGCAGTAATGCAGAATACCAACTCATTGATGAGCGTATTGTTGGCCATAAACCTAAAAATTTAACTGTAGCTCAAGCAGCAGCCATTCCCTTAACCGGATTGACCGCCTGGGAATCTATTTTTGACCGAATTAAAGTTGATTCTCGAACGGATAAAGGAAAAACAATCTTGATCTTGGCAGGCGCAGGTGGTGTAGGCTCTATGGCAATACAAATAGCAAAAAGAGTGGCTGGACTCACAGTAATCGCAACGGCATCAAGACCAGAATCTGAAAACTGGTGTAAAGAACTAGGAGCAGATCATGTGGTAAATCATCACAACCTGAAAGCCGAACTGGAAAAAATCAGTTATAGCCAAGTGGATTATGTTCTGGACTGCGTAGATATAAATAATTATTGGGAAACTATAGTAGAAATTATCAAGCCACAAGGGCACATCGTTACCATTGCTGGTAGTAACAAGCCATTGAACCTTTCTTTACTCAAAACCAAAAGTGTGTCTTTTTCATGGGAATTTATGTACACCCGTTCTATGTTCACTACAAATGATATGGATAGACAACACCAGATTTTAAACGAAATAGCAAATTTGCTAGATACTGGTACGCTAAAAACGACATTGACCACCACCTTGGATGGCTTTACTGTAGACAATCTTAAAAAAGCACATGAAATGCAGGAATCTGGTAAAACCATTGGTAAAACGGTTATTCAATTTTAAAAGTCAGGAATTTTCTAAAATTGAGTCATAAAATCTGTGACCAACAAAGTATATGGGCAATAAGGCGATTGGTTTCGGGTTCGAAATTAATCGCCTTTTTTGTAGTGTTTGCCTTTTTTAGTTGATAAAAATGTAAATTGTAAAATCAAAAAACTGAAAAAAGGCCTGTAGTTTACCGCAAAGTGCATCACTTGTTCTCCCCTACTTACTATGTGTTTGGGTATTCTTCAAGTACAAAAAATACCAATCGATCTAAAAGAACAACTATGAATTCTATAATTAAAAATATTTTAGCGGTTATTGCCGGATGGTTAGGAGGTAGTATTATCAATATGGGGCTCATTAAACTTGGTCATAAGGTATTGCCTATAAAAGGCATTGACCCCAATGACATGAACGCTTTAGCGGCTGTCATGCCTGCTTTAGAATTTGAATATTTTATTTTTCCATTTTTGGCCCACGCCCTGGGGACCCTGGTTGGTGCAACAATTGCAGGTTTGATCGCAGCAAGTCACAAAATGAAATTTTCATTGAGCATTGGTGGTTTGTTTTTATTAGGAGGCATTATGGTAAATTACATGCTCCCCGGGCCAACTTGGTTTGCAATAATAGACATTGCTATCGCTTATATTCCTATGGCATGGATTGGAGGAAAAATAGCTCTGAAAATATCAGAAAAAAGCTAAAGGATTAGAGATTATGCATTATAACATAATGTCTTTCATAAGTGATGAATAACAACCAGGTGTAATCCTTTGCGTATATAAAGCTTCGTTTTCAAAATAGTAAACGTTTAAAATTGTGATAATCATGTAATTTTTCGTTTGAAGTGGAAAGAAAATTAGAAATGAATTTAGTTACCATTATCTTTGAAAAATTCCTAAAGTTAAATCATGCTATCAAAAAAAAATCAACAAGAAAAAAGTAGGTTACATCCTCGAAACAAAAACCGAGAACGATATGATTTAAGCGCATTAATAGAAGTTAATCCCGAATTAAAGAATTACCTAAAGCCTAATAAACATGGCGAAAACTCTGTTGATTTTTCAAATCCAGTGGCCGTAAAAACTCTCAACAAAGCATTACTCAACCATTATTATGGTATAAAAAACTGGGAATTCCCTGATGAGAATTTATGTCCGCCAATACCCGGGAGAGCAGATTACATTCATCATATTGCTGATGTATTACGTGAAAGCAATTTTGGCAGAATTCCCGAAGGAGATAAAATTACTTGTTTTGATGTTGGCATGGGTGCA
The DNA here is from genome assembly GCF_040786285.1 of Aquimarina penaris. NCBI lineage: Bacteria > Pseudomonadati > Bacteroidota > Flavobacteriia > Flavobacteriales > Flavobacteriaceae > Aquimarina > Aquimarina penaris. The sequence continues at coordinate 58,468 of NZ_JBFMKQ010000005.1, read as the reverse complement.
AACTGTATTTATCCAATACTTGGAGTTACAGAATACGGCTGGAAATTTATTGGGTCTGATATTGATCAAAAATCGATTGCTTCGGCGCAACATATTGTCAATTCTAATGTATCGCTTAAAGGTAAGATTGAGTGTAGATTACAAGAGAATTCCAAAAACATTTTTCGTGGAATCATAGACCAAAAAGATAAAATTGATATCTCTATTTGTAATCCTCCTTTTCATTCTTCGGCTGAAGATGCTCAAAAAGGAACTCGAAGAAAAATTAAGAATTTATCAGGAAAAAAAGTAAAAACACCTCAACTTAATTTTGCGGGAATAAGTAATGAACTCATATATGAAGGAGGAGAATTTAAGTTCATCACCAATATGATCACACAAAGTAAAGAATTTGCCAAAAACTGTTATTGGTTTTCAACTTTGGTGTCAAAACAATCGAATTTAAAAGGAATATATCAATTGCTAGAGAAATTTAAAGCTAAACAGATTAAAACCATTCCTATGGGAACCGGAAATAAGTCTACTCGAATTGTAGCCTGGACATTTCTTTCTGCCGAAGAACAGAAAGAATGGAAAAAAACCAGATGGAAAACTAAATCAAAATAAATTTTATAGAGGTTCATGATTTTTATCCACCCAGGACCATACAATAACAGGATATTACAAGTATAAAAACATCAACAACAATAATGAATATTTCAGATAATTTCTATTTTGAGAAGCAAGAACCCAATAAGAGTTGTTTATTGACCATGCGCAGTATTCTTCTTAATTATGACAAAGAAATTACCGAAACACGAAAATATGGAATGCCTTGTTTTTGCTATAAAGAAAAAATATTCTGTTACTTATGGGTAGATAAAAAAAGTGATGAGCCCTATTTTCTTATGGTGGCAGGAAAACACCTTCACCACCCTCAGTTAGAAACAGGTAATCGATCTCGAATGAAAATTTTTAGAGTGGATCCTAACAAAGATTTACCAATCGCTACAATCAATTTGATTATGAACGAAGCATTGGAGGTATACAAAAATGGAGCTATTTAATATTTAAAATCAGTAAACCACCTCGGGGCAAACCCGCGAGGCATTGGTTGGAAAATAATTTTGATTTCGAGGCAAGCCTCGGAGCATTTAAATCTCGATTATCGAGTAAAAGTATTTGATCAATAAAAACTGAAAAAATAATGTCACAATGGATTCAAAAGCATTAGTAAAAAATTGGTTCGACAAATGGGAAAAAGGGGATTTCTTAGACTTACCTATATCAGATAGTTTTAAGCACACAAGCCCCTTTGGTACAATAGAAGGAAGAAGTGCATATACAGATTTAGTAGAAGCGAATAAAGATAAATTTTTAGGGTATCACTTCGATATACATGATGAAATTTATAATAATGATAGCGCTTGTGTTCGTTATACTGCGACTCAGGGCGATTTTGTTTTAGATGTGAGTGAATGGTACATTTTTAAAAATAATTTGATTGAAGAGATTATAGCGTATTATCACATTGGTGAGATTCGTGAAGATCGAAAACTTACTAACCCATAAGCCAAATGGACAAATTGCTGATTTTTGATCTAGACGATACGATATTTGAAACAAAAACCATGGGAAAGGGATCAATGGAACCGATTTTAGGAAAATTTGAGATCATATCTATACAAAAGTACAGTACCACTACCACTCGCAAAATAATAGCAGAATTATGGAAATATCCATTTGATTTTGTAGCAAATAAGTATGAATTTGGAAATCAATTAATAAAAGAGTTTTCAGATTTAATTAATGAAACAGACTACTCATTAGATATCAAACCGTTTAAAGACTTTGAGCATATCAAAAAAATCACATCCGATAAAATATTGGTAACTACGGGGTTTCCTAAGTTACAAAAGGCTAAAATCGAATCTTTAAGAATCACGCAAGAATTTTCTGATATATACATTGATAATGTACTTGATCCCAATAGAATTTTTAAAAAAGGAATATTCGAAAAAATCCTCTCTCAAAAATGTGTTGATCAAAAATCTGTATTTATCATTGGCGACAATACCGAATCAGAAATTAAAGCGGGGTATGAACTTGGGCTAAATACAATTCAGGTATCCAAATTAGGGCAGAAAAAATCTAAATATTCAAATTACAATATCTCAAACTATAGTGAGTTATTAGAAATAATAAACTAAAAGAACCCGTTGTGCATTTAGGAAAATAATTACAAGAAAAGCGTCAATTCGAGTATTTTGCATAATGACCTCTCGACTTCGCTCGAGATGACAGAAGACAAAATGCCCGCCTGCCGGATGGGTAGGTATCGAGAATAGCTTTTTTTAACCAATAATCCTATTCTCGATACACTTCTCCTAAAGTCGAAGCACTCGAATTGACGGAGTTTGGTTAAAAAATATCTAAATGCACAACGGGTTAAAAGAGTTTCTTTGTAGGTGTCAAAAAACACCTTTTAATCTGTACATTGTAATTAAATTGAAGAAATATGAAACATTCATTAATTATCGGTCTTATCTTATTTTTTATTTCAGGAAACATCTTTGGCCAGTATCTAAAAGAGCAAGAATGTGCTACTTTATCTAGTTTATCAAGTGTTGAAGATCTGCCAGAGCTTGAAACTTTTTTAGAGGCAAGAGGTTTTTTAAAAGTTAAAGAAGAACATAATAAATACATATTCTATAACTGGAAAAAAACAGATGGTTTTTATTATGGTGTAAGAATCAATAAAAACTCTAGACAAGTTACTTATTTGACCAATGATCAAAAATATGTTTTACGAATGCTATCCAGGTTTATGGTTGATTATTCAAACATAAAATCCGAAAAACAGGGAGAAAATAAAACGCTTCATATTTTTGAATCTAAAACCAGTACAATAGCTGTTATGCTGGACACCTCAAAAGATTCGGAAACACATCTACTGTATGCCGTAAATAAGTCATAAAACTAGTATACGACTTGCTTAAATTATGTGTTGATTTTATACTGGCAATAAAAAATTCTTAATAAACCGAACTATCCCATTTTTAGAAGGACCTTTAACGTCTGCATCTATAAGGATTAAGTCATCTTCTTTCTTTTTGAGATAGATTCCGCTCATAAACACATCAATTAGATTTAACTCTGATTCTACATTAAAACGTGTGTTTTTTTGCCAGGCTAATATCCTACTTGTCGCAATACTTGCATTGGCATTAACATGACCCGCTGTTATTGGTTCTCCTTTGGTTAGTAAAATTAATTTTCCCGGTCCTTTTGCTGTGGTAAATATCAACCGGCCAAATAGTAGAGAGGTTAGCCTAAGACTTACTACTGCCGAAATCTTAATCCCTTCACTCATACCCACAAAATTCTTAAAATGAAATACAACCTCCTCTCCTTCTTTGATATCCCATTCAACAAATTCATGACTACCCATCGCTTTAAAATGAACGGCTTCTGATCTCGACTTCATAACCACTTTATTCATAGCATAATTTCTGGTGAATATTCTTACCAAAACCGCAGCTTTCCATTGAGGTAAAGAGAACTTAGGTGCCCTACCGCTCGGCTCAAAGGAGCGCGAGATAAAATAGTTTTCTTTTGTCGATACAGGATCGATCGTATATTGATTTCCAGATTCATGTAGTTTTCCTTTAGAGGTATTGCTATCAGATTCTAACAACGTTACATAATTTTCGTCATCTGATGAAAAAGCAACTCTAGAGAATACATATAAAAAACTCTTCAGTATTAAAAACCCAAAAGCGATATCCAAAAGAAGATTGATAAACAATATGGTATCAAAGGTTGATTGAATAGTAAATTTGAGCTTTTCTATAATAGTATCTATTTCTTCTCGCATTAAACCATTAACGCTATCTGTAGAACCTTCTACTCCATCTTGAATATCTTTAGCCGATTTCTTAACTTCTCCTACCAAAACACCTCTCATTTCGTTTCGTTGGGCTATATATGATGTATTGATACTCCTTTTTGCACTGTTTTTTGCCTGACACGGAAAATTGAGTTTGCCCCAAAAGCCACAATCTTCTTCTTTAAAAACAGGTGCCATCTCTGGTAAAGAAGGTCTAAAAATACCTTTAAATACATCATCGACCTGGGTAGGCATATCATCGGTCTTACTTCTTACAATACCAACGATCTGTTTATTCCCTTTTTCAATGGCTTCGTGCATGCAAATTACCTCAGCTTCTATAGAAAACTCAAGATCATTTTCGAATTGACCTCTTTTATATTTTCTACTTTCATTCGTAGACATGATAAAAGTCTTATCATAAAGCTGATCAATTGAAGCCTTATTCATTTTAGTATTGAATATAGCTGCCGGTATGATAAAAATTAATAACGGAGACCAATACAGAAAAGATTTCAAAGTAAGAATTCCGGTTCTTTTGAATCCCGTTTGTTTAAAAATCGTAATGTTTTGCTTGATCGCCAGGTATAAAAATCGAACAAGAATCGTATAGGTTAGAAACAAAATTAAATGCTGGATATCCAGTAAAATCCAAATCAATAAAAGTGTAATGAAAAAAGGTATAGAACGTAGTTTTCCTTTCACTATAAAATAAATAAATGCGATTTTATAGCATAAGAAATGAAGAGTACTAATTAGTGTTTGGTATTTTTCAAGAGAAATCTCTTCTGAGCCCAGCAACAAATGTATATATGCTGCAAAAAAAGCTGGTAACAGACCCAAAATCCGATAATAGTTTTTACCGCCCATCATTAAAATTAACCCCACAGGGATAAGGTACAACGGTATAGAGTATAGCAATCCAACCTCTTCATGAATACGGAATTTGGCTATAGAAAAACCGAAAACTGCAAAAAGTGAAAAATCTTCAACCGCTGGTAGAATTCCTATTAATACAATGAGCAAAAAAATATGAGTAGGCCCCTCTTTTACAAGGCGCTGTTTTAGCCGTTTAGAATTGTACATCTAAAGAGATTTGTGTTGGTTATTACTATACAAGATAAGTAATTAGGATTAAATCTTTTTGCAAACAACTAAGCTAAAGGTCTAGAACAACATAATTGCGATCTTTACTTTACTTTAGTTTCTATAATTAACGGCTTGTTGTACATGATTCTCAATGCTAAATTTATTCTCTTTCCATTTTGGTATTCTTAGTTTTGATGATTCAATTGTTGAAACTTCATTTTTTATATCCAAATTCTTATGTAATTCTTGGGTGGCTTTGTAATAATTCTTGCTTACGTGTACCGAGGCTCCTTTATATAAGCCTTGTAATTTTGAAACTATCTTATGCTTCCTTTTTTGCAATACAGCAATATCAATATCATTGTATTTTAAATCCTTCAATGATTGTTTAATTTTTTTCTGAATATTGATTGCTAGTTTTGCAGAAACTTTATGTTTTAGCATTATTCTAACCTGATTTGATTTTCTATAAATCAAACTAGTTATAAAGAGAAGTATCGATACTGTAAATAAAGCTAATCCAAGCTTAAAATTTTTAGTATACTCCATAACCAAAAGTGTAGTAGGTATCATTATTGCAGAAAAGATCTGAAGAATTGTAAGCATTATCCTTCTTCTGTTAATAATATTCATGCACTCCTTTTGGGCTTTATAGGTACTAGAAATACTATCGTTTAATGTTTTAAGTTGATTTTCTATGGGTACTGACTCAGGAAATTCTGTACCAAATACCTCTTTCCATTTTTGTATCGCCAACCAATGTTCATGGTTCCTAGAAAATAGAATTGCACTTTCTGCTTTATAATGTGCCATTATGGCCTTATATCTAAAATTTAATGCATTGGGTATAATTAAAACACCTCCAATAGATTTCCATTCTTTTTTTGATGGTTTCTGATCCATTAAGAATTTAAAAAAGTCCTTACACATCAGGTCAAAATAAGAATATGGTTTATCCCTATACTCCCATGACATTAAAAACTCATATGCCAATGTATCAATAAGAATATCTTTAATAGGAACATTACAGCGTTTTTTCCACATTTTCATCATTCTGCATAGTTTTTTAAGGTTATGATTTGTAGCAATGTTCCCTATTTTTATTGCTTCTTTCTCTTTTCGAAAGTTTTTAACCCTCCAACTACCTCCCTTACGTGGATCTGCATAAACATGTTCATTATCTTTCTTAAAAAAAACTGGAGCTATACTAAAACTCATTTTGTCAAAAAAGCAGACTTTAATTCCAAATTCATCATGCACCAATGATGTATTAGGATATATCGTAGCAATTGACCTTCTCACATCCTCTAAGAACAAAAACTGACCGTTTTTAGGTTTTTTAGAATATTCCTCTTGCAAACGATATGGCATTTCAAAAATCATCTCGATTTTATCTATGTCATTGTTTGCGGTTTCTCTACCATAACAACCGACAAAAATACCGCCATAGTTTGTATTTATATTCCAAAAATCATTATTAAGCTTTTTACAGATAGAATTGTAGCGTAAAGAAATTATAGACTGCGTTTTTGCAGAAATCTTTAAGTCCTCACAAAACTGATTAAAATTTATTGATATGCTCATTCTCTTTTTCTTATTTTCCAATTACACATTTTTTTTATTGGTAATCAAGACAGACAAAGTCTTAGGGTATCATGTGATATATAAAAATCTATAATAGTACTTTGTTATTGAGTACAGAAATCGATTATCACAATAGATAAAACTCTTGTCATCATGATTCGCAGAATGAGATAATGTTTACGTTATACTAAATGGATCAAAAATCCATTTTTTAAGCCTTACAATACAATTTAATATATTGCAAAAATTGAAAAGTTTTAAGAGTAGCCCTTGATTGTGTAGTTTAGTCGTCTATACGACCGATGTAGAAATAGTATTTTTTTATCATACGCATTTTTTTAAGTTACAAAGTCTTTATTAATAATGACTTACATTTCATTTTTATAAATTTACAAAGCAGGATATAATTTTATTTACGGTAAAACCATAATTAAGATATGGTTTAAATCCCAATCCTCGTGAAACCCTAGAAAAAACAGTAAACAAACGATAAGAAATAGATTACAAAAAAAATAAACGCTTACGGCTTTCCATAATTTCATCAAAAAAACAGTGTATTTCATCGTAAAATACAAGTACTAAAATTGTATTTTTGTTAAATAAAAATCAAAAAAAATTATTGTTTTCATTAAAAAACGTCAAATATCTGTTAAAAAACCATAATAGTGGTAATTAATTAACGTAATTAAAATACGGTTATCTTTCGATTTAGTAAACTACCTCGGGGTAAGCTCTCGAGGCATTGGTTGGAAAATAATTTTGATTTCGAGGCAAGCCTCAGAGCATTTAAATCTCGATTATCGAGTAAAAGAAAAACCATCAAAACAAAAGCCTTGATGGTTTATATTATAGTATGATCTATAGATTATTTCTTACTCAATAATTATTTTTTTAGACGCTGTACGTCCGTTATCACTAATTTCTAAAATATACATCCCAGCTTGCATTCTATCCAATGCTATTTGACTTCTGGTAGTTTTACCAGATTTCACAATACTTCCATGTAAGTTTATTAATTTAAAATTCACTTCTCGATTGTCTGTTGCACCTATACTAATAAATTCTGAAGCTGGATTTGGAAAAACTCTTGCCGAATATACTTTAGCTTCATTACCAAGCTCTCCATCAATATGCACAGTATTCTTAATTGCTCTTACCGATGATGCTCCAATGTTAACCGAGTAATCCTCTACTTCTCCATAGCCAAATGTTTCGCAAGAAGTGGGAGCCCCATTCCATTTCATAGAAACTCGCATTCTTGTATTTCCCGCTTGAGCAGTAGATGGAACAGTAAAACTATAGGATAAATTACCAGAATTCGATGTAGAACCCGTTACTACCTTCTCTGAACTCTCAAAACTTCCATTCTTATTAAAATCAATCCAAACGCCCCAGTTTTCGGTATACGATGAACTCACAAAACCTATACTTAAGACAATTGTATTAGATCCATAAGGAAGATTTGCTACTTGGGACGTAAAATCACCATACCCCCCATTGGCTGCTGTAGCATTAGAGATCTCCCCTATGCCTACATAATCAATAAATTCGTAGCTCACTGTATTCCCTTTTGAAGAACAATATGTAAGCACTATATCCTGGGTCGTAACATTAATCAAATTACTGAAAGCAGAAATGTTTCCTGAGGCATCATATGCATTTACTTCAAATGTATATGTAGTACCAGGTGTTAAACCAGAAATATCATATGTAGTACCTGAAGTTGCTACTATAAAAGTTCCGTTTTGATACACATTATACCCCGCTACACTTACATTATCTGTAGAAGCTGACCAAGAAAGACGAGCTGTTGTTTCTCCTACATTTGAAGCTGTTAAATTTGCCGGTACCGTAGGAGCTTGAGTATCTGATGAAACTGCTGTCGTTACATTTAGAGAATTACTTAATACCGAAGTATTTCCTGCTGCATCGTATGCATTCACGGTAAAAGTATACGTTGTTCCTGCACTTAAACCAGAAACATCATAAGAAGTACCCGAAGTGGCTACTATAAAAGTTCCGTTTTGATACACGTTATAACCTGCAAGCTCTGTATTATCTGTAGAAGCTGACCAAGAAAGACGAGCTGTTGTTTCTCCCACATTCGAGGCTGCTAAATTTGCAGGTACCGTAGGAGCTGTTGTATCTGTATTACCTCCTCCTCCATTGAAAGTATGGTTTCCCAAGTCATTAAAAGTGTTTTGCGAATACGAGTCCCACTCAGTTGTTGTATATGTTGTAGAAGGTGAAGATATGCTCGCTTTTCTCCTTAAAGTAACATCTTTAGCAAAATTTGACGAACCGCCGTTAAAAGTTCCGATAATATCAATCAAAACACCATTCTTAAAAAGCCCAACAGGGTCATTACCATTAAAACTCATTGCCGATGACCCCGAGGTAAGATCAGCAACATTTGTGATGGAAGTAGAAGCAGATCCATTTGCTACAACATAAACATCTCCATTAACAATTGTTCCAGAAAGATTTAATGCGGTTGACCATGATCCAGAGCCGTTAGTTTGCCTTTTTATTGAATATCCCGAAAGATTAACAGAGCCTCCGGTGAAATTTCCTATTTCTAAAGCTTTGTTATTTGAAGAGCCTTCTATATACTCCGAAAAGAATAATTCTGTTGCCGCTCCCCCACCAGAAGTATTATCTTGAGTAGTTACATTAACAGCAGTACTTGCTGCAGATACATTACCTGATCCATCTCTGGCTTTTACAGTAAATGTATAACTAGTATTTCCCGTTAAACCTGTCACAGTATAACTTAGAGAAGTAGCAGTCCCTATAAATCCACCATTTTGGTATACAAAATATCCTGTTACTCCTACATTATCTGTCGATGCATTCCAGGATAATGTAGTAGAAGTTTCGGTAGTATTGCTTGCTGTTAGGTTAGTTGGCACACTAGGAGCAATAGTATCTGTACCTCCTCCACCTGTGTTTCCAAATCTATCTTCGGCTTGTGGGCCACCCCAAATTTGCGTAGCAAAAGCAGGATTATCGATAAATGGATTTCTATTCCCTTGGATATTCTCTAATATGGGATTTCGTTGTAATTCTAATTGGGATACCGGATCTTCCGCATTCCATTCTAAAAACAATTGAAGCATATTGCCGTCACTGGCAGCAGTGGCTCCAACACCAACATTAATAGGTAAAGTTCTGTTTCCATAACGAATATACATGTACATCATCATTCGAGCGACGTCTCCTTTAAACTCGTCCCCAGGATACCAGTGTCCTTGAGCTGTAGCCCCAGAGTTTCCTGATCCGTCTGCAAATTTTCTGCTACCTCGTGATGAATTTCGCTGAACATCGGCTGGTCTTAAGTGATGAGCATCTGCGCCTGCCCCTTCTGTACCAAGGTTTGGGTTACCTAAAGATTTTGGATACACATGCTCTCGGTTCCAATCGGTAGATCCACCTCCATTATTATTTACTCCCCGTGTTCTATCGGTAGTTGAATTTCCGTCGGTATCATTATACCCATAGATTAAAACAACCTTTGATGCATTTGTGGGATCTAAATCGCTCTGTTTTAATGCATCCCAAACCCCTGGCGTGTAGGTAAGAAACGTTACATGCGTATTGGTAACCTTGGCTCCCAATTCATTTTTTAAAGCATTTCCCGATACATTGAGATTAACATCATTGTAATATGTTGGTATCTGACTATAGCCAATAGCAGAAATTACCAACATTAATAGTAGTAATTTTTTCATTGTGTTGTTGTGAGTTAGTCTATTCGTTAGTTTAAATATAACTGAGTCGAAGCTAAAATTATTTTATTAAACTTACTAGTATCCTATGTTACCTTATGGTTATGTAGTATGTTGATAATGTATGATTTAACTAAAAAAATATAGATAAACAACTTATTATCAATTAGTTATACAATTTAACACTTGTTAATAAGTTATTTCTTACAACAGGTATCAGAATTATACTTCATTATATAAATTCATCATAAAAAAAGAGAAATAGTGAACTGATAAAACCAAAACAAAACCACATTTCTTTTGCGGTTTTTAAGTATTTGATTTACAGTATTTTGAGCTATATTTAGATACCATCTTAAATATATTACACAATGAAAAAAATCTTAAACTTAACTGGAGTTCAAAAACTAAGTAAAGAGCAACAAAAACAAGTTAGAGGAGCATCTTTTAGAGCAACATGTTGCCCATCTGGTAGCGGTTGTCTTATTAGTTGGGGAGGGCAAAGTTTCTGCGAACCTGGCTACTGCGACCGATGGGGACGTTGTATTTTTGCTTAATACAAAAGAGTATAACAAAACAAACAGAAGACAAACCAAAAAGTTTGTCTTTTGTTATATTATGACAATAATTCAAAAGATTGTTTAGCAATCTCTAGTTCTTCATCTGTAGGAATTACCAAGATTTTTACTTTTGATGATAATGCTCCTATATTCCTAATTTCTTTAGATCGGGTACTATTCTTTTCTTTATCTAACTGAATACCTAAAAACTCTTGATCCTCGCATACTAAACGTCTAATAACATCTGAGTTTTCTCCTATTCCCGCTGTAAAAACAATAGCATCTAAACCATTCATTATCGCTGCATAAGAGCCAATAAACTTTTTGATACGATAGGCATTCATTTTTAGAGCTAATCTGCAATCCGAATTTCCTTTTTCAGCTTCGGCCTCTATATCTCGAAGGTCGCTAAAACCAGTAAGTCCCAACATTCCACTTTCTTTTTGTAAAAGTGTATTCACCTCATCTAAAGTATACCCCAAAGAGTTGACCAAATAGAAAATCACCGCAGGATCAATATCACCAGAGCGTGTTCCCATAATCAATCCATTCATCGGAGCAAACCCTAAAGTATGATCTATACTTTTACCATTTTTTACTGCTGTCATACTACAACCATTGCCTAAATGAATTGTGATGATTTTAGATGTTGATTTTCCTAAAAACTCGATTGCCTTTTCTGAAACATATTTATGGCTTGTACCATGAAAACCATATACCCGAATATTATTTTCATCTAAAAACTTATTCGGTATTGCATATTTGTGAGCTTCAACAGGAATAGTTTGATGAAAAGCAGTATCAAACACTGCTACTTGCTTTGCTTCTGTAAAAATTTGCTCTGCCACTAAAATACCTTCTAAATTTGGCGGATTATGTAATGGTGCCAAAGCTGAGAGTTTTTCAATTTTTTTCTTTACCTCTTCTGTAATTTCTACAGTTTGTGCAAAGGTACTCCCCCCGTGCACTACACGATGACCAACCGCATGGATTTCTGAAGCAGATTGGAGTACTCCAACTTTAGTATCCAAAAGGTATCGGGCTATCAATTGCAAACCATCCCGATGCGTTTTGATGATCTCAATTTTCTCTATTTTTTCTTGATCAGATGTATACTTGATTTTGGCATTTTCTAAACCGATACGTTCTACAAGACCTGAGCAAATTACTCTTGCATCTGGCATAGAAAATAATTGAAACTTTATAGAAGAGCTTCCTGAGTTTAATATTAATATCTGCATATCCCTTTTTTTGTTTTATAATCCCTGTGCCTGAATTGCTGTAATAATAACTGTATTATACACATCGTCTACAGTACAACCACGACTTAAATCATTAACAGGTTTATTTAATCCTTGTAACATAGGTCCAATTGCCAATGCACCAGTTTCTCGTTGTACAGCTTTGTATGTATTGTTCCCGGTATTTAAATCGGGGAATATTAAAACACTGGCTTGTCCGGCCACTTCAGAATCAGGTAGTTTACTTTGCCCAACCTTAATATCTACAGCGGCATCATACTGTATTGGTCCTTCAATCTTAAGGTCCGGTTGCTTTTCTTTAACTATGGCTGTGGCTGCTCTAACAATTTCTACATCAGCTCCTTTACCCGACGTTCCCGAAGAGTATGATAGCATTGCTACTTTAGGCTCTATTCCGAAAGCTAAAGCAGATTTTGAAGAAGAAATTGCGATTTCTGCCAGTTCTTCAGCATTTGGATTCGGATTGATGGCACAATCACCAAATACAGAAACTCTATCCTCTAAACACATAAAAAATACCGAGGAAACTACTTTTATTCCAGGTTTGGTCTTGATAAATTGCAATGCCGGTCTAATGGTATGTTGCGTAGTATGAACAGCTCCAGAAACCATTCCATCTGCGTGACCTTTATAAATCATCATAGTACCAAAATAAGAGACATCTGCCATCATATCTTTAGCCATATCAAGATTTACATTTTTGTGTTTACGCAGTTCATAGAACGTTTGCACATAATCATCATAATGGGGAGATTCTGTAGGAAAAATAATATTTACTTTACTAAAATCAATAGGTATATCCAGCTTTACGGCTTTGCTCTTTATTTTCTTTTCATCACCAATTAAAGTAATATCAACAACATTTGACGCTAATAGTCTAGATGTAGCTCTTATGATTCTTTCATCTGTTCCTTCGGGAAGAACAATGTGTTTTTTATGTTTTAATGCTCGTTTCAACAAGTTATATTGAAACATTCGAGGTGTAAGTCCTTCAGATTTAAAGGTGATTAATCGATCTGCAAGGTGATTTTCATCAACATATTTTTCAAATGTACTTATTGAAGTAGTTATCTTTTGTAGGTTATCTACATATATCTTCGATTTGATGGCTCCAATTTGATTTGTAATTGAAAACGTTCCGCTTGGGACTGATATAATTGGAAACGATATTGAAACCCCTTCGATCAATTTGAGTATAGACTTCTCCGGGATAATTCCTCCAGTAAGTATTATTCCAGAGATTTTTGGGTAATTATCCGATATATTTGCTTGTAGAACACCAAGAATAATATCGGCACGATCTCCCGGAGTGACCACCAGGCTATTATCTTTAAGATGTGTTAGATAATTACGTAATTGCATTGCACCTACTCCAAAACTACCTGCTTGATTATTTAAATACTCTTTACCAAATAAGATAGTTCCTCCCAGTTCTCCAACAATTTCTTTTATTGTGGGATTAATTAAAGTATTGACTTTGGGTATAATTATTCTCTCAACTCCGTTTTCAAAATCTTTATCAAATAAAGTATTCAATTTCCCCTCACAGCCTGGAGTTACCTTATTAGCGACCATTGCTAAAACCTCTACATCTTTGCTACTAAAAGTATCGAAAGCCAGTTTTAAATTCCCTACAATTTCTTTATTTTTCTTATCAATACCACTGGCAACTATTATAGCGGGAATACCCAGGTTTTTGGCAATTATTATATTGATATCAAATTCAATGATACTCCCCTCATCAGAAAAATCAGTACCTTCTACCAGTATAAAATCAAACTTTTCTTCAAGGCTTTTGTATTTTCTAATAATACCATCTATTACTTCTCCCGATTTTCCTTGATTATACTTTTGAAGAACTTCACTCCTGGTATAGGCGTAGGCATTTTTGAAATTAATATCTAATTCGAAATGAGATATTACAGTATTGATATGATTATCAACTTCTCCTTCTTTTGGATCATCAATAATGGGTCTAAAATATCCTACTCGGGCAATTTTACCCAGTAACATACTCATCATACCTAAAACTACAATAGATTTACCACTATTAGGCTCAATAGTAGCAATATATACGGCTTTACTCATGTGGTTAAATTTGGTTGACACAAAGATACATTAATACAGCTTTACCGTAAAATTATTAAGGAATAAAACTACCTTGTAAAGTGCATATATAATATTAATCATTCCTTTTTAATTTCAATAAAAAAAGGTCTAGAAAAATTCTAAACCTTTTACATCTTATACATTTTGCTTTCTAGTTGATATCCTCTCCTTTTTTAAGTTTTTCTAGATTACCATTTAACCTTGGTTTAAATCTTTCGGGTGCGTTAGGTAAAGCGGTGTTTAAAGCCTTTATCGCGTTTTGATAATCTCCTGTTGCAGAATACGCTCTTGCCAACCCATAATTTGAAGGCCAGGCTCCCTTATTATTCTTTACATTATCCTTTAGTACCGCTAAAGCTTTATCTTTTTGGTCTAGCTTTATAAGCCCAACTCCTAATCGATACACTTGAGAAGCATTACCCATTTTAGCGGCTTTATCGACATAGGTCATCGCTTCAGATGTATTTCCTTGCTTCGCTAGGATTTGTGACTTAAGAGAAAGGTTAGAAAAAGTTTCTTTACTAAAGAAAGATCCTGTAATCGAAGTATTGATCCACTCTAATGCCTGGTCTAATTCTTCAGCATTAAAAGCATAATTAGCTGCGCTATCCCAATTTGACTGTGTAAATCCCTTAGAACCACGAAGATCTTGCTTAATTTTATTCATTACCACATCCTTTACATTGACTTCTATCTTAAAAGGAATTTCCTTTTTTTCCCAACGTAAAGCGGCCGTAGTACTATTCGCTTCAAATTCTGGAAACAAGAAGGTTAATGTTTCTGTATGTGCAACATCTTTGGTCTTTACATCTACTCGTAATGCATCCTCTTTTTCGTCATAAAAATAGCTTCCCCAGGAAGAATAATTATTAGAAAATATAACCGTTGCACCTCCATCTTCTTTTAATGCAATATGCAAACCGTATTTACCGGCTTTGATATCTTTTCCTTCCACTTTTACATCATGTGTAAATTTTATGGTAGAATTCGTATTTGCACCTGCTCTCCATGGTGCAGCAGTAGAGGTTCCAAAACCTAAATTATTATATCCGTAAGGTACAAGTTTTCCCCATATTTCGCGTTCTTTAACGCTGGGCCTTCCATAGTCAATAATAATATCGGTGATTCCTACACGTTGCATTACTTTTGCACGTTGACTCGCTTCGGGGGTTTTTAGTTGAGCAGTTGCCTCAATTGAGAACAACAGCGTAACTACAGCAATACATGCTGTAAACAGATTTGATTGTTTCATGACTGACGTTTTTTGAATTAATTACTATCCTGTAGAAATTTGATTGAATCTCTACAAGTAACAATGTAAGAGGTAATTATTAATCCTAATGTTACCATATTGTTAAACTCAATAAGAAAGTCATAATTGATTGTTAAACCGATTTATTCTAGTAAGAGTTGATTAACAAATTCTTCGAAATCTTTTTTAAAGTCAATATATTTTTGACCTGTAGCTGGTCCATTAAACCCTGTATGTATCTTACGTACTTGACCTTTTTTGTCAATAAAAATGGTTGTAGGGTACGATAGAACATGGTTAAGCATTGGTAATTTTTCTTGAGCTTTTTGTTTATCTGAAGTGCCGTATTGTGCAAGAAGAATAGGATATTCAACCTTTAATTTCTTTTGTAATCTTTCAATAGACTTGAAAGCTTTTTCTTTGGTCTTGGCATATTCAAAGGCTAAGGCAACAATCTCTACATCTTTTTCTTTATTTTGAGTATAGAAATCAACATAATATTTTGTTTCGTCCATACAGTTTGGACACCAAGTTCCCATAATCTGTACTATTACAACTTTATCCTTAAATCGAGCATCTTTTAATGAAACTTGATCTCCTTTGGCATTCGGAAAATTAAAATCAAAAGTATCATATCCTTTTTTAAGGTAAGTCAACGAGTCTTCTGAGGGCAACTCATAGGTTTCATTTTTCTTTGCCGTAAAAGGCTCTTTCCAATGATTTCCTGAATAAAAATAGCCATTCATTGTACTATCGGTAACCTTTGCTGTAAATAAAAATGCATGTGCGGCATCAAAAGTAGATAATTGTAACTGATCATTATTAAGAACACCTTCTAGATACCTATAATCTCCAGTTGTAGTTCTAAAAGTACCAGAAACAATATTGCCATTTTGAGTAAATGACCCTTTGGCAATATATCGATCTGCTTCATCATCCTGACTAAAAACAGTTTCCCAATTACCAGTAATATCATATAAAGGTTTTGAATGAATCTCAAACCTATCTTGCTCACCGTATGTCGCCGTAAAAGGTACTATCCTATCTAAACTTTCTTTAACAAAACTCCCTGAAATATTCATTGAATCCACGAACTTTGCGGCTACATATCCTTCAAATACAGGAAACTTAATTTTTATAGAATCACCGAATATCTCAACTTCATCTACATCAATGGTTTCTTCGGCATTAAAGATTTTTAAAGTCTGGTCATCCATTACTTCAAACAAAAAAGGAAGTTGTTTGCTATCTTGAACATCAAGAACAGCTCTCCAAGGACCACTTTTAAAATTGACCGGATCTTTGGGCTCATCTTTTTTACATGAAAATAATACAAGAGTGAG
The DNA here is from genome assembly GCF_040786285.1 of Aquimarina penaris. Classification (NCBI taxonomy): domain Bacteria; kingdom Pseudomonadati; phylum Bacteroidota; class Flavobacteriia; order Flavobacteriales; family Flavobacteriaceae; genus Aquimarina; species Aquimarina penaris. Next base: position 41,673 of record NZ_JBFMKQ010000005.1, on the reverse strand, counting down.
GGTAAGTACTAAAATGATTTGTTTCTTCATAACATCTATAAAAAATGCCTAGAAAGAACAATATACCTTCCAGACATTTTTCTATTAATTTAAAATTTATATATAATTATTTAATTCCCATTTTCATTTTCTTCATCTTATCAAAAATAAAAAATTATATAGTCAAATATGATTTTATTCTTCTATTTTTTGCAAACAAGTAAGAATGCATAGAAGCATCAACATTTACAAAGAATTAAAAATAATTCTCATATACTATATTAAGGTAAATTTCTTGTTTGTAACCTCTATCCAATATATTATCTTTACCGACTGAATTTAGAAACATCATAGATGAAGATTTCATATAACTGGCTTAAACAATTTATTAATCCTGATTGGAGCGCCGAAAAAACAGGAGAATTACTTACTGATTTAGGTTTAGAAGTAGAAGGAATAGAAACCTACCAAAGTGTTCGAGGCGGCTTAGAAGGAGTAGTAGTAGGACAGGTTCTTGCATGTGAAAAACACCCAAATGCAGATAAACTGAAGATAACTAAAGTAGATTTAGGTAATGGCGACCCTGTACAAATTGTTTGTGGTGCACCAAATGTTGCAGCGGGTCAAAAAGTACCTGTAGCCACTATTGGAACAAAGTTATATGATGATGACGGAAAAGAATGGGTGATCAAAAAAGGTAAAATACGTGGAGAAGAAAGCCACGGTATGATATGTGCCGAAGATGAACTGGGCCTTGGGAAAAGTCATGACGGAATTATGGTTCTAAATACCAATATTACCGTAGGAACAAAAGCTTCTGAAGTATTTGATATCGAGAATGATCAAATTTTTGAAATTGGATTAACCCCCAACCGTGCCGATGCAATGAGTCATTGGGGTACCGCTCGTGATCTTAAAGCCGGATTACTACAACAAGACATCAACCTTGAACTCATTACACCATCGGTAAGTAATTTTAGAGTAGAAAACCGGTTAAATAAAATTAATATTGAAGTTAAAGATCCGGCTTTGGCTCCAAGATATTGCGGTGTTACGATCTCTGATATCAAAGTAGGCGAATCTCCTTCTTGGCTGCAACATAGACTTAAAGCTATTGGAATTACTCCAAAAAACAATGTGGTAGATGTCACTAATTATGTTCTTCATGAACTAGGACAACCATTACATGCTTTTGACGCACATTATATAGAAGGTGGCTCTATCGAGGTTAAAACCTTAGAATCAGGTACAAAATTTACTACTTTAGACGAAATCGAGAGAGAATTGCATGAAGAAGATCTAATGATATGTGATGCTGTAAAACCACTTTGCATCGCAGGTGTTTTTGGAGGTATAAATTCTGGTGTTACCGAAAGCACCACCTCTATTTTCTTAGAAAGTGCATATTTTAATCCTGTAAGCGTTCGTAAGACCGCAAAACGTCATGGATTAAATACCGATGCTTCCTTTAGATTTGAAAGAGGAATTGATCCTAATGTTACAGAATATGCCTTAAAAAGAGCAGCTCTATTAATACAAGAACTGGCAGGTGGTACTATTTCTAGTGAGATTATGGATTTATATCCTAAAAAAATTGAAGATTTCCAGGTGTTTTTGTCGTTTGACAATACAGCAAAATTAATTGGAGAAGAACTTCCTCAGGAAACTATTAAGTCTATTCTTACTTCGCTGGACATTAAAATTAACAGTATTACCGAAAAAGGAATTGGATTAACCATCCCGGCATACAGAAATGATGTGCAAAGAGAAGTCGATGTTATCGAAGAAATACTTAGAGTATATGGATATAACAATATAAGTTTTACGCAAAAATTAAATGCGTCTATATCTAATATTGACAAGTTTTCTGATCATAATGTACAAAATACAATATCAAATCAATTAGTAGGTCGCGGGTTTAATGAAATGTTAGCTAACTCGCTTACTACTCAAGATTATATTGATCTTAGCGAACAATTAAAAGCTGAACACAATGTAGAGATGCTAAACCCTCTTAGTAATGATTTAGCAGTTTTAAGACAATCGATGCTGTTTTCTGGACTTGAAGCGGTTTCTTATAATATCAACAGGAAACGTGCTGATCTAAAATTATTTGAATTCGGAAAAACGTATCACGATTACGATGGTAAAAGAATTGAAAATAAACACTTAAGCATTATAATTTCTGGTAATCAAACAAAAGAGAGCTGGAAAACAAACCAACAACATAGTGATTTCTTTTATCTAAAAGGTATTGTGTCTTCTGTATTAGAACGTCTTGGTTTAACTAAACTTAAAACCACTCCGATTAAGAATGACCTGTTCTCTGAAGGGCTTTCACTTAGTTTAGGCAAAACCAAGTTAGTAGATTTTGGAATTGTAAAAAAATCTGTTTTAAAACATTTTTCTGTTTCTCAAGAAGTATTGTACGCTGATTTTAATTGGGATGCTGTTTTAGAATATGCAAAACATAATAAAATTTGGTATCATGATATTCCTAAGTTTCCAGAAGTACGTCGTGACTTTGCTCTTCTCTTAGATGATACTATAAAATTTGAAGAAATTCATACTATAGCAAAACAAACTGAAAAGCAGCTTTTAAAAGATATCAACCTATTTGATGTATATCAAGGAAAGAACTTACCCAAAGGTAAAAAGTCGTATGCAGTAAGTTTCACTTTACAAGATGAAAATAAAACACTTACCGACAAGCAGATAGACAAAATCATGAATAAGCTACAGCATAATTTTGAAAGTAAATTAGGTGCTGAGTTAAGATAAATTAACTCTCCTCCTTTGAAAAGGTGATTTTTAAGGTATAAAAAAACCGGAATCTTGTTAGATTCCGGTTTTTTTTATGCTTACTTAGATGAGATTTAATTACCTCCTTCTAGCGCTTTAAGTTTATTTTTCATAGCATCAGCCTTAGGGTCATCTAACTGATAAAAAATATTCATTAACGTTCGTACAGCTTCTACATTATCAGAATCACTTTTTAATGCTCCTTCTAGGTAAGGTATTGCACTTTTATACAAACCATCTCTCCTAAGCTTCAATTCGTCATAACGTTTGTAATCCTTACTAGAAGTACCCAAGTTATTCATCTCCTCTACAATCGCTTTTTCATTACCTAAAATTAAAGCGGCAATGTTGATCTGTGCAGAAGTATAATCAGGTCTTAATTCTAGTGCCTTTTTGTAATACTCCATAGCCTGGTCATTATCTTCTAAACGAGAAGCACTAACACCCAGGTTATATAATAAATCAGGATTTTCAGGATCATTAGCAACAATCTGTTCCATGATTTCTTTATACTTAGCTATATTCCCTTGTTTGTAAAACATATCGGCTTGAGCTTGCATTAAAGCAGTGTCTTCAGGATTTTCAGCTCTTGCTTCTTCAATGGCTTTTATTGCTTCTTCATCTTTTCCTTGAGTCATGTAGATTAAAGCAATATTTTTAACTATTTCTCCTTTCCTAGATTCTAATTTACGTTCTTCTGGCTTAATGTATTTTCCAGATTTTACAGAAAGGTCTCTGGTTTGTTTAGAATCAAAAGGTTCTACTTCTCCAGTTTCTTTATTTGTAGCCACAAATTCTGTTGTAATACCACTAAAACCAACGTTTTTCAATTCTTCATAGTACGACAATGCAGTATCGTAATCTTTTCCATTAACAGCATTTCCTGCAGCATAGTAAAGATATATTGTATCTGCTTTATTTGTTGTGTACCCTAAATGAAGTTTTTCTGCAGCTCCTTTATAATTCTTAGCATTCTGATCCTTGATAGCATTCTCAATCAAAGACTGACGTATTGTCTGAATTTTTTGATTTGCATCAGCAGTATATTTGGCAGCTCCAGCTTCGTTTTCAATTTCAATCGCTTTTGTGTATGCATTTGTAGCTTTTTCAATTTTCTCTAAAGATGCACCCGCAGACGAAGACAACACCTGTCCTTTAAGAAAATAAAATTGTGCTTTCATTTTCTTATCAGCTGTTTCTATAAGTCCTTCAGCAGTCTTTAGTGCTTCACTAGCAGCTTCCATATTACCTGCCTTAAGTGCCTTTGAAGCTGTTTTTAATTCTTGTTTTTGAGAAAATCCGATAGCGCTAAATGTTAAAAATAGTACTACAATAAATTTAGTCTTCATTACTTTATTTTTTTTAAAATGGGATTTGATTATTCTTTCGTTTCATTATCAATATTCATGCCATCTGACGCAGAATCATGATCTACAGAAGAAGAATTTTCATTTTCTATATTTTCATCTTCTCCGTTTTCATCAATATCATCTTCGTCGTGCATAACTTTTGCCACCGCAGCAATAGAATCTTTACCTTTTAGATTAATAAGACGAACACCTTGTGTAGCACGTCCCATAACACGTAAATCTTCTACAGCTAATCTAATAGCAATTCCTGATTTATTAATAATCATAAGATCATCTAAATCAGTTACATTTTTGATGGCAACTAAGTTTCCGGTTTTTTTGGTTACAGAAATAGTTTTTACACCTTTTCCTCCTCTATTGGTTATTCTATAATCTTCTAATTTAGAACGTTTACCATAACCATTCTCTGAAACAACCAAGATATTGCTATCCATGTCATTTACCGCTATCATTCCTATTACTTCATCCTTTTCGTCGGCCAATCGAATACCTCTTACTCCAGATGCTCCTCGACCCATGGGCCTTGTTTTTTCTTCTTCGAAACGAATAGCTTTTCCTGATTTAACGGCTAACATAACCTGACTTTTACCATCGGTCAACTTCGCTTCAAGAAGTTCATCATTATCCTTTATAGTTATCGCATTAATACCATTAGTTCTTGGTCTGGAATACTGCTCTAAAGATGTCTTTTTGACTTGCCCTTTTTTGGTTGCCATTATAACATAATGAGAGTTAATGTATTCTTCATCTTTAAGATCTTGAGTACATATAAATGCTTTTACTTTATCGTCACTTTCGATGTTGATCAAATTCTGTATTGCCCTACCTTTAGAAGTTTTACTACCTTCAGGAATTTCATATACTCGCATCCAGAAACACTTCCCTTTTTGGGTAAAAAACAACATATATTGATGATTTGTTCCGACAAATAAATGCTCTAGAAAATCTTCGTTACGTGTTGTACTTCCTTTCTGACCAACTCCTCCTCTATTTTGTTTCTTATATTCATTAAGAGAAGTCCTTTTAATATAACCGGCATGAGAAATAGTAATTACAACTTTTTCATCAGGAATCATATCCTCGATACTTAGATCCCCACCTGCATATTCTATCTGAGAACGACGATCATCACCATACTTTTCTTTTACCTCGATAAGTTCTTCTTTGATGATCTCCATACGACGTTCTTTTTTAGCAAGAATATCTTTAAGATCTTCAATAGTCTTCATTAATTCCTCATACTCCGCACGTAACTTATCCTGTTCAAGACCTGTAAGTTGACGTAATCGCATCTCTACGATTGCTTTGGCTTGTATTTCAGATAGTTTAAAACGTTTGATAAGCTTTTCTCTAGCTTCATCGGCGTTAGCAGAAGCACGGATTAACGCAATCACTTCATCTATATTATCAGATGCAATAATTAATCCTTCAAGAATATGTGCTCTTTCTTCGGCTTTTCTTAATTCATATTTTGTACGACGAACAACAACTTCATGTCTATGCTCTACAAAATAATGAATCATTTCTTTTACATTAAGCAATTGTGGTCTTCCATTAACCAGTGCAATATTATTCACACTAAAAGAAGATTGTAATGCTGTATATTTATATAAAAGATTAAGAACGATATTCGGTATTGCATCACGTTTTAAGATATAAACGATGCGCATACCATTTCTATCTGATTCATCACGAATAGTAGAAATACCATCGATCTTCTTATCATTAACAAGATCGGCAGTTTTCTTGATCATATCTGCCTTGTTAACTTGATAAGGTATCTCTGAAATGATAATACATTCTCTACCATTTACCTCTTCAAAAGCGGCTTTACCACGCATTACAACTCTACCTCTACCCGTCTTAAAAGCCTCTCTAACACCATCATAACCATAAATTATACCTCCAGTTGGAAAATCAGGAGCTTTTATATGGGTAATCAATTCATCAATTTCTATTTCATCATTATCGATATAAGCAATGGTTCCATCAACAACTTCGCTTAAGTTATGTGGTGGCATATTGGTAGCCATACCCACTGCAATTCCCGACGCTCCATTAATTAACAAACCAGGTATTCTTGTAGGAAGAACTGTTGGTTCTTGTAAGGTATCATCAAAATTAAAGGTGTGATCTACAGTATCTTTTTCAATATCTGCCAACATGTCTTCAGATATCTTACGCATTCTGGCCTCTGTATAACGCATTGCTGCAGGGCTATCACCATCTACAGAACCAAAGTTACCTTGGCCGTCGACGAGCATATATCGCAAGCTCCATTCTTGAGCCATACGCACCATAGTGTCATACACCGAAGTATCCCCATGTGGGTGATATTTACCAAGAACTTCTCCTACAATTCTTGCAGATTTCTTATGAGCACTACTCGCCCTAACACCTAATTCATGCATACCGTATAAAACACGCCTATGTACAGGTTTAAGACCATCCCTAACGTCTGGAAGAGCCCGAGATACAATAACCGACATCGAATAATCGATGTATGCCGATTTCATCTCATCTTCTATATTGATAGGTATAAGTTTTTCTCCTTCTGTCATAAAAAACTTTTTTCTAAAATTGAATTAATAAACGCGCTAATTTAAGTAATTTAAGACGGTTTTAACAGCGAATAAGCTATGTAATATACGTAATTTATTAACAAAAATAATGCTATCTATAGTTAATAAGTCTATATCGATAGGTTTTGATTATTAAACCTTTTTTTGTCTATTTACCAATGATTAAGGCAAAAGACCTCTAATTTGTCAGTAAAAAAACAGCAATCTTTATATAAGATCCTCATTTATATGACATAATATTACATTACTGTCAGATATTTGTTAATGATCGTGTAAAAGGAATAGTTTTTGCCTTACTAATCCTAAAAAATTACTATTTTAGTTAAAAAGAAAGAGATTAATCTTATGGATGATAATTTTTCACCTAGAGTAAAAGATGTTATTGCATACAGTAAAGAAGAAGCCCTTAGATTAGGGCACGACTTTATAGGTACCGAACATCTTATGCTAGGTTTATTACGTGATGGAAGCGGGAAGGCAATTAACATATTAGATGCATTGGATATTGACCTGACCAACCTAAGAAGAAAAGTTGAAATTCTTAGCCCGGCAAACCCCGATGTAGCGGTAGTATCAAATGAAAAAAAGAACTTGCATTTAACAAGGCAGGCAGAAAGGGCTTTAAAAACCACTTTTTTAGAAGCAAAATTATTTCAAAGTTCATCAATTAATACAGCACATCTCCTTTTGTGCATTTTAAGAAATGAAAATGACCCAACTACTAAACTTTTAAATCGTTTAAAAGTTGATTATGATAACGTTAAAGACCAATTTAAGTATATGATTGCTAACGACGAAGAATACATAGACAACCCAAAAGCAGAATCTTTCTCAGAAGACGATGATGATTTAACTGGTGATTCCTCTAAAGAAAACCCCTTTAACTCTCCTTCTGGAGGAAGCAAAGCTGGAAAAAAATCTAAAACACCTGTCTTAGATAATTTTGGGCGTGATTTAACTGCTATGGCAGAAGAAGGTAAACTAGACCCTGTTGTAGGGAGATCTAAAGAAATAGAACGTGTGTCTCAAATACTAAGTAGACGCAAAAAAAATAACCCGCTATTAATAGGAGAACCAGGAGTTGGTAAATCTGCTATTGCTGAAGGACTCGCCTTAAGAATTGTAAAACGAAAAGTTTCGCGAATTTTATTCGACAAACGTGTCGTTACATTGGATTTAGCAAGTTTGGTAGCAGGTACTAAGTATCGTGGTCAGTTTGAAGAACGAATGAAAGCGGTAATGAATGAACTTGAAAAGAATGATGATATTATTCTTTTTATAGATGAAATTCATACTATCGTGGGTGCTGGTGGAGCCACAGGAAGTCTTGATGCTTCTAACATGTTTAAGCCCGCTTTGGCAAGAGGGGAAATTCAATGTATTGGCGCAACTACACTCGATGAATATAGACAATATATCGAAAAAGATGGTGCCTTAGAAAGACGTTTTCAAAAAGTAATTGTAGAACCTACAAATATTGAAGAAACCATTGAAATCCTTAATAATATTAAAGAAAAATACGAAGAACATCACAATGTTAGTTATACCGATGAAGCAATACAGGCTTGTGTAAAACTAACCAATAGATATATGACAGATCGATTTTTACCAGATAAAGCTATTGATGCTTTAGATGAAGCTGGTTCAAGAGTTCATATAACCAATATTGATGTTCCTAAAAAAGTTCTCGATCTAGAAAAGAAATTAGAAGAGGTTAGAGAACTAAAAAACAGTGTCGTTAAAAAACAAAAATACGAAGAAGCGGCTAAACTAAGGGACGACGAAAAGAATCTTGAAAAAGAACTTGCAGTGGCTCAAGAACAATGGGAGAAAGAATCTAAACTACACAAAGAAACTGTAGACGAAGAAAATGTTGCCGATGTAGTTTCGATGATGACTGGTATCCCCGTAAATCGTATTGCTCAGACCGAAAGTAACAAATTGGCAGAATTACCTAACCTAATTATGGGTAAAGTAATTGGACAGGAAGAAGCTGTTACCAAGGTAGTAAAAGCTATACAACGTAATCGTGCAGGTCTTAAAGACCCTAATAAACCAATAGGATCATTTATTTTCTTAGGTCAGACAGGTGTTGGTAAAACTCAATTAGCCAAAGTACTCGCTAAAGAATTATTTGATAGTGAAGACACACTTATTCGTATCGACATGAGTGAGTATATGGAGAAATTTGCCGTCTCTAGATTAGTTGGAGCGCCTCCGGGATATGTAGGGTATGAAGAAGGTGGTCAACTTACAGAAAAAGTAAGAAGAAAACCATACGCAGTCATTCTTCTTGATGAGATCGAAAAAGCACATCCTGATGTATTTAATATGATGCTACAGGTATTAGATGATGGTTATTTGACGGATAGTTTAGGTCGAAAAATTGATTTTAGAAATGCAATAATTATAATGACCTCTAATATTGGAGCCAGAAAATTAAAAGATTTTGGTCAAGGTGTTGGTTTTGGAACTTCTGCTAAAAAAACACAGGCAGAAGATTACGCCAAAGGAGTTATAGAAAATGCATTAAAAAAAGCTTTTGCACCTGAATTTCTGAACAGAGTTGATGATGTAGTTGTATTCAATGCCTTAGAAAGAGAAGATATTCATAAGATTATTGATATCGAGCTTGATAAACTATACGGAAGAATCAGAGGACTGGGATATGACCTTACTTTAAGCGAAAAAGCTAAAGATTATATTACCGAGAAAGGATTTGACAGACAATACGGAGCGAGACCTCTTAAAAGAGCCATCCAAAAGTATATCGAAGACGCCCTTGCAGAAGAGATAATTAATGCTCAACTTCAGGAAGGTGATAGCATATTTATGGATATGGATGACAAATTAGGAGAGTTAACCATAACCATTAAAAAAGCTGAAAAGTCTACAGAATCCTAAGCATATATATTAGCTAAGAATCTAGTAAATAATACAAAGAGGCTGTTAACCACTATTAACAGCCTCTTTTTTAGAAAAGAATGGTAATAAAATCTAACTTCTGTAGAAACACCTTACCTCAGATTAAACACAAGTTAAAAAACGGTCTTTGACCTTTCTTCAACAGATTTTTTCATAACTTATAAAAAAAACCACCAATTTAAAGTCAATTAAATTCGATGATCACCTCCTATGATTTAGGCTTCTGCCAAATGGATATATACGAAAATTATGTTATCAATATAATGAATGAAGGAATTACTGTTCTACCAGAGTATAATGACATATTTGTAGAAATAGCTGAGAAACACTTCGAAAACAAAACATTTGTTTATATCTCACATAGAATCCACTCCTATTCTGTAGACCCAACTATATACATAGAAACTGCAAAAATTAAAAACTTAGTTGGTTTTGCTGTTGTATCTAATACTCCTCTTCAAAAAATGCAAACCAAAGTTGAAAAGGTCTTTTTCGGAAAAGAATTTCGTCATTTTGAAACCATTAAAGAAGCTATTAACTGGAAAGATAAAATTATCAAGAAACGTTCTTTACAGAATTAAGATTCTGCGGAAAAAGACTAAAAAAACAAAATTTCATACCACAAATCATCAACATTTATCGTAACTTAATAACATATACCTTAATGTCGATTTACACTGATGATTACGTCATATAATTTAGAATTTTGTACTGCAGAACTATATAATGATTATGCTATTGTGGTAATGAAAAAAGGAGTTACCGTGTCTCCAAATTACATAGGTACATTTCTCGAAATCGTCAATAAGCATTACAAAAACAGGCCCTTCGTTTATATCTCCCACAGAGTTAACTCCTACTCTGTTAATCCAGCCACCCATTTAGAATCCAGTAAAGTTCCCAGTTTGATTGGTGTTGCTGTTGTGTCTGATGATCCTCTGCAAAAAATACAAACCAAGGTTGAAAAACCATTCTTTGAGAAGGAATTTCAACATTTCGACACCCTAGAAGAAGCATTGAAATGGAAAGATGAGATCATAAAAAAATACATCGATTAACTATACCAAATCTTCGGAAAAAACAAACGCAATACATATACATTAGGTAATGTATCATATTTTTTTCTTACCTTAATATTCTAGAGAAGAAGGGAAATCTCACTTTTTCAATTAACAAAAACCGAACTATACTTTTAAATTATATGATTACATCTTACAATTTTGATTATTGTCTTGCAGAAATATATGATGACCATATACGGGTTTATATAAATGAAGGAGTAACTGTAGTACCAGAGCATATTGCCGAATTGAGTTTTGTTACAAATAAGCATTTTAAAAACAAATTCTACGTATACCTGGCTATACGTATCAATTCTTATACTATTGACCCTATGATATATATTGAAAGCAATAAAATTAAAAATTTATTAGGAATAGCAATTGTTTCTAATGACCCAAAACAAAAAAGTCAAGCCAAAATAGAAAAAGTATTCACCAATAAAAGGTTTCAACAATTTGAAACCCTCGAAGAAGCATTATTTTGGAAAGATGAAGTCATAAAAAGACGTAAAAATGGATTAACTGAACAAAACCAATAAAAAATGGAGAGTTATCCTCTCCATTTTTCTACTTTATATGTGTAAAACATCACCCTATTTAGCAATATTCACAGCTCTCGTTTCTCGTATTACTGTTATTTTTACCTGACCTGGATACGTCATATCGGTTTGAATTTTTTGAGAGATTTCAAAAGACAAGCTTGCAGCTCTTTCATCATTTACTTTTTCACTTTCTACAATTACCCGTAGTTCTCTACCCGCCTGGATAGCATATGCCTTTTTAACCCCATCAAAAGCAAAAGCAATCTCTTCTAAATCTTTCAACCTTTGAATATACGAATCTAATACTTGTCGTCTAGCCCCAGGTCTTGCTCCACTAATCGCATCACAAACCTGAATAATCGGAGATATTAACGAGGTCATTTCTACTTCATCGTGGTGAGCCCCAATAGCATTACAAACTTCAGGTTTTTCTCCATATTTTTCTGCCCACTGCATCCCTAAGATGGCGTGTGGCACCTCTGTTTCTGTATCCGGTACTTTTCCAATATCATGAAGTAATCCAGCTCTTTTAGCAAGTTTAGGATTTAATCCCAACTCTGCGGCCATAACGCCACATAATTTTGCCACTTCTCTTGAGTGTTGTAATAAATTTTGCCCATAAGAAGATCTATACTTCATCCTTCCCACAGTTTTAATTAACTCTGGATGCAATCCATGTATCCCTAAATCAATAACCGTACGCTTACCTACCTCAATAATTTCCTCATCAATTTGTTTCCTGGTTTTCTTAACAACCTCTTCAATTCGTGCTGGGTGTATTCGTCCATCGGTTACGAGTTTATGTAGAGACAATCTAGCAACTTCTCTTCTAACGGAGTCAAAACATGAAAGAATTATGGCTTCTGGTGTATCATCAACTATGATTTCTACTCCGGTAGCAGCCTCTATAGCTCTAATATTTCTTCCCTCTCGACCTATAATACGGCCTTTTACATCATCACTTTCAATATTAAATACCGAAACACAATTCTCTATTGCCTCTTCTGTACCTATTCTTTGAATTGTATTAATCACAACCTTTTTAGCTTCTTGTTGTGCAGTTAATTTTGCTTCTTCAATGGTATCCTGAATAAGTGCCATCGAATCTGTCTTAGCTTGTTCTTTTAACGACTCAACCAATTGCTCTTTGGCTTCTTCGGCAGATAACCCAGATATAACTTCTAATTGCTGAACTTGACTCTTATGAAGCTTTTTGAGTTCACTTTGCTTTTTTTCAAGATATTCATTACGTTGATCATAATTTTTCATCTTTTCTTCAAGCTCAGTATTCAGCTTTTTACTTTTAGACAACTCATTAGAAACTTGAGACTCTTTGTCTCTTGTTCTTTTTTCTGCCTCGGCAATTTTTTTATCTCTTGACAATATCACCTTTTCATGCTCAGATTTTAGTTCTATAAACTTTTCTTTTGCCTGAAGCATTTTATCTTTTTTAAGGGTCTCCCCTTCGCTTTTTGCTTCTCTTATAATACTTCCGGAAGTCTTCTTTGCGTCTTTAATAATCTCTGATGCTCTGCTACGCTCAAGTACTTTAGCGATAATAAAACCTATCACTAACCCCACAACTGAAGCGCCGACCAGATATATAATGTTATCCATAATCGTTGTTAATATTTATATATAAAAAAGCCTGCACTAGCAAAGGTTCTGTATAAACTCTGTAAAAACAGGTTTAGGGCTAACAAATTGCTCAAGAATCCGCTCATAATGGCGGCGCGCTTTTACAATTTAAACTCACCCTTTTTAATTAATTCTTGTTGAGTTTATCAAAATAACAACTAGTGCAGGCAGTAACCTTATTTATTTTTATGAACGTTATGATAAATGGTCATGTAACAACTCGTTTAATGCATTCAATCTATTACCTACATTAACCATATTATCATTTTTATCTATAGTCTTTTGTTCGACCTGTGCCGCAAACTGCAAAGCACACATGGCTAAAACATCTTGCTTATCTCTTACAGCATAACTTTGTTCAAACTGTTTAATCATAGCCTCTATATTCTTTGCTGCTTTACGCAAGCCTTCCTCCTGATCAGGAAAGATAGTTAAAGGATATACTCGATCTGCAATCGATAGTTTAATTTTAAGCTTTTCTGCCATGTTTTACTTATTCAGAGAGTTGTGCTATACACATATCTATCTCTCTTATTAAGGCGTTTATTTTGAGCTTGGTCTCCCTTTTATATTCGTCACTGCCGAGCATTGCGTTTGCATTCTTGAGTGCACTGAATTTTTCTTCCCAGTGCTTTAATTGGTTTATTTGAAGTTCTGAATTAGACTCTAAATCTTTTATTTTATCTTTTAGATTAGCATTTTGTTGTTTCATTAATTCATACTTATGAAGCAACTTGCTTATCCTATTTTCAAGAGAATCAACAATTTCAATTAAATCACTCATTAATTATTTTTACACAATACTTCGTTACACAAAGTTAACATACCAATTGAAAAAACCCAATAGTTTTTAAACTAATTTTGATCCCTATAATTATTCAGGTTCTGACCCAGATATTTCTTCTACCTTAGCCAGTGATGATGCTATTATTTGATGCATATCATAGTAACGATACTCTGCTAATCTACCACCAAAAATCACATTTTCAGATTTTAATGATTCTTCTTTATATTTTTTGAATACCTTTTGATTGCTATCATTATTTATAGGGTAATACGCTTCTTTGCCTCTATCCCAATTTTCTGGATACTCTTTAGTTACAATGGTGTTGCTTTGTTTTCCGAATTCAAAATGTTTATGCTCTATAATTCTTGTAAACGAATATTCTGCATCATTATAATTGACTACTGCGTTTCCTTGATAATTTTCAATGTTGTGTAATTCGTGTTCGAAACGTAAAGATCTATATTCTAATTGTCCGTACTTATAATCAAAAAACTCATCTATTTTACCTGTATACACCACTTTGTTTGCAAGGGACTCTAAATGATCTCTATCAGCAAAAAAGTCTACATTTGTTTTGGTTTCTATCCCTTTAAGTAGACCATTGATAATAACATTATACCCCCCCATCGGAATCCCTTGATAGATATCATTAAAGTAATTATTATTATAGGTATATCTAAATGGTAATCTTTTAATAATAAAGGCAGGAAGTTCTGTTGCTTTTTTACCCCATTGTTTTTCGGTATATTCTTTTATAAAAGTTTCATAAATATCTTTTCCAGCCAATGATAAAGCCTGTTCTTCAAGATTACTTGGGGATTTAACTCCATATTTCGCTACCTGTTCGTCAATTATTTGTTTGGCTTCAAGAGGAGTTTTTGTTCCCCATAATTGATAAAAGGTATTCATATTAAAAGGTAGATTATACAATTTCCCTTTTGATAAAGATAAAGGTGAATTTATATAATTATTAAACGTAGCAAATTGATTAACGTAGTCCCATATTTTTTTATCATTGGTATGAAAAATATGAGCTCCGTATTTATGAACATTAATGCCCTCTTTTTCTTCACAATATACATTACCACCCAAGTGACTTCGTTTATCGATCACTAGGCATTTTTTATTCTGCTTTGTCATTTCGTGAGCAAAAACACTTCCAAACAACCCTGCTCCTACTATTAAATAATCATATTTTTTGTCTATCACTTTTATTTATTTTGTTTAAATCCATAGCTGCACTACTTTCTATCGCCAAAACTAGTGTTTTTTAAGCTATTTAATTTCTAATACGACTACTCAAAAAGAATCCACAGCAATTATCTTAAAAAGATATTGTATAAAAAAATAAAATGTATGTATCTTTCCTTCCGCAAATTTACTTAGATAGATCAAATGGGCATAATTACTATTTTACTCCGTACTTGGATGATTTGTATGCTACTACTATCTAACAACTAAAAAAATAAACAAAATTAGATGAAAGGATATTATATTTCCAGAAATTATAAATCTCTTTTTAATGCCGCCGGTAAAGCAAAAACTGATTGTGAGCACATTTTATCAGGAATGGGGTTTAAAAATTTAGGTTTTAAACAATCTTCAATACCAAGTTCTGCTAAGGGAACCATAAAGAATTTTTTTGGAATAACATTTGCCTTATTACGCTTACCTTTTAAGAGTACAATCTGTACGCAATATCCCCTAAACAAGTTTAGAAAGTATGTCATGTTTGTGGCAAGATTAAAAAGGTGCCAAATTATCACTATTGTTCATGATGTAAGATATTTAAAAGGCAGAACCAGTAGTGCAGAGAAAGAACTAAAGAAAATAATTTCTTCTAATGTTATTATAGTACACAATGAAGCGATGAAAAAATGGTTCTTAGAACAAAATGTTCAGATACCCATTATAGTTCTCGGGATCTTTGATTATGTATTAGACAATGGACTACCCGAACAGAATGACAACAACAACGGGCAAAAACCTTTTGAAGTAGTGTACGCAGGTGGTTTTGGAGAAGGTAAAAACTCATATATGTATGACCTTGATACATTAGAGAAAAATAATTTCAAAATGAACCTTTATGGTCTTGGTTTTGATTATAACAAACTTAAAGTCTCAAAAGAGGATTCTATTTTAGACTATAAAGGGGGATTTCCTTCTGATATTGTAGCTTACAAAATAGAAGGATCCTTTGGTTTGGTTTGGGATGGCGTTTCTACCGAAGAATGTAGTGGACAATATGGTCAATATCTAAAATTTAACAACCCGCACAAAACATCATTGTATATTTTATGTGGTTTACCGGTTATTGTTTGGGATAAAGCAGCAATAAGCAATTTTATACTCGAAAATGGTATAGGCATAACTGTATCCAATCTAAAAGACCTGAGTGATATTCTCGAAAAACTATCACAAGAAGAGTATTTAGAAATGAAAAAAAATGTAAATCAGGTTAGAAAAAAAATAATTTCTGGAGGATATCTTAATGATGCTATAAATCAAGCTATACAAAAGATATAACCTTCCAAAAAAATAAGTAGTTTTATACGGTTTTATTAAACATCTATTTTTTACCCCTATATGCGTTCAATACTAATTTTCATACTATTTGGTTTTTCAATTTGCTACAGCCAGGAGAAAATTGCAAAAGATTACTTCATCCATCCGCTAGATATACCTTTAGTGATTTCTGGAACCTTTGGAGAATTACGATCAAATCATTTTCATTCTGGAATAGACATGAAAACTAATGGAGAAGAAGGACTTAATGTATATGCATCGGCTTCAGGAAGGGTAAGCCGTATAAAAGTTTCTCATGGTGGTTATGGTAAAGCTATGTACATTGCACATCCCAATGGTCATACTACTGTGTATGCACATCTTAAACAATTTTCTCCAGAGATAGAGGCCTTTGTTAAAAAGAGACAGTACGCCAAAGAATCTTACGAGATAGAACTTTTTCCTAAGTCTGGCTCATTAATGGTAAAACAAGGTGATGTGATTGCCTATAGCGGAAATACAGGAGGAAGTTCTGGACCCCATCTGCATTTTGAAATTAGGGATGCAAAAGCCCGCCCCATGAACCCAATGCTTTTCGGGATCGATATAAAAGACACTAAAAAACCTATTGTAAATAGTCTTTGGGTATATAGTGTAGATAAAAACGCACATGTTAATGGCGCTCAAGAACCTATAAAATTAAGATTATCCCCTCAAGAAGACGGGAGTCTAAAAGCCGAAAGTTTGCATGCATTTGGAGAAATTGGTTTCGGAATTTCAACAATTGACAAACAAGATCTTGCCGCCAATAGTAATGGAGTATACAAAATAGCTACAGAAATTAATGGTCAAGAGAACTTTACATTAGAAATGAATCGTTTTTCGTTTGCTGAAACCCGATACATTAACCGACTCATTGACTATGCATATTTCAAAAAAAACAGAAGCCGGATAACTAAACTCTTTGTAGAAAAAAACAATCCCCTAACCATTTATAAGAACAAAATAAATAATGGTTTTATCGACATCCAGGATAGCCTTTCCTATACCTACAAGATCTATGTTGAGGATTATAAAAATAACACCACCGTAATTCATGTCCCCGTACAAGGAAAGCTTACTGATTCTATCACAAAAACTGAAACTCTTACAACCCAAAACTATGCTCAGTCAAATGAAAATTACACGTATAGTTCTGGGATTTTTGATCTTTTAATTCCGAAAGGAAGTTTATATAAAAATACGTACTTAGATATATCGGTCAATGGAGAAACGGCAAAAATACATGATAACACAACTCCATTACATAAAAACATGACATTGGTTTTTGATGTATCACATTACAAAGAAGAGGATAAGAAAAAATTGTACATAGGTAGAGTTAATGGTAAGAAAAAAGTGTATTTCTCTAGAACGTATAAAAAGGGAAATAGATTTTCTACCAGAACACGTACTTTTGGAACGTACTCTTTATTTTCAGACCATCAAAAGCCTACCATTGTCCCCATTAATGTTTCTGGCAAAAAATGGATCTCTAAAGAAACCCACCTTAAAGTTAAAATAAACGATTCAGAATCAGGAATTAAAAGTTACAGAGCTACGATAAATGGAAAGTTCATTTTAATGGAGTATGATTATAAGACAGGAATGTTAGTTTATGATTTTAATGATAAAATTAATACCGATTCAGAAAATAATTTTAAACTTGTTGTGTTAGATAATATTGGTAACAGAGCTACATTTGAAACTACATTCTATAGAAAACCTTAAATACTCTTTTTTTTGAAAAATAAAACCTTACTTCTTTTCACCGTATTTATTACAATAATCAGTTTTTCTTCTGTAGCACAGACCGCAACTCTAAAAGGGGTGATTCTAGGCGAGGATAATTTCCCAATACAAGGTGCTAATATTACGTATAATACCCAGGGAACCGAATCAGATGAAAACGGAGTATACCAACTTAGTATCCCTGCTAATCAAGAGGTTGAAATTATAATATCGCATCTTGGATTAAAAGATGTTCAATTTAAAATTAATCTCGAAGAAGACCAGGAATATGAGCTTAATCCTGTTTTAAAAACCAATGTAGAACAAATAAGTGAAGTCGTAATATCAGGTAGAGAACGAAAAGTAGTAGAAGGAATAACCACCCTGGATCCAGAAACCATTAGAACAACTCCCTCGGCCAATGCTGGTGTAGAAGGATTACTTAAAAGCTTACCAGGCGTTAGTTCTAATAATGAATTAAGTACCCAGTATTCTGTGCGAGGCGGTAACTTTGATGAAAATCTGGTCTATGTAAATGAGATCGAGGTATACAGGCCATTTTTGATTAGATCAGGGCAACAAGAAGGATTAAGTTTTGTGAATACCGATTTAGTGAGAAATGTAGATTTTTCTGCAGGAGGTTTTCAATCAAAGTATGGAGATAAACTTTCTTCAGTTTTAGACATCACCTATAAAAGACCTACTCGATTAGGAACCACTGCAAATTTAAGCTTACTAGGTGGAAGCCTTTCTGCCGAAGGTATTTCTAAAAACAAAAAACTGGCAGCTATCGTAGGGGTGCGATATAGAGATAATAGTTTACTAGTAGATGCCAGAAATACCGAAACTAACTTTCAGCCAAGGTTTGCCGATGTACAAACCTATATTTCTTATAATATCACCAACAAATTTGAATTAGGATTTTTAGGTAATTTAGCAATTAACACCTATGACTACGAACCCTTAAGAGAACAAGTCAATTTTGGAACATTACAAAATGCTCAAGCGTTAACTGTTGTTTATGACGGTGAAGAAAGGGATCGATATGATACTTATTTTGGAGCATTAAAGGGAACCTATCGTGTAAATGACAATTTAACACTAAAATTAATAGCCTCTGGATATCAAACACAAGAACAAGAATATTACGATATCTTTGCATCATACGCTTTAGGTACTGTAAACACCGATATAGGCAGCGAGGATTTAGGAGAAGTAGTGTTTAGTGAAGGTGTAGGTTCACAATTAACGCATGCAAGAAATGACTTAGATGCTCTTATATTTAATGCAGAACATAAAGGAACCTATATCGCAGGCAAGCATCAGTTCGATTGGGGGATAAAATATACGTCAGAAGATATTAGAGACCGATTACAAGAGTATGAAATTGTAGATTCGGCCGGATTTTCTATAAGACCTCCTGTATCAGATTTTGTAAATGACCAACCCTACACTCCTTTTGCTAGTCCGATTGTTCCTTTTACCAATGCCAGAGCTATTAATATGGCAAAAATTGATAGAATTTCTGGCTATGTTCAATATAATATTCGCTCTAACATTAAGGAAACCGAAATTTGGGCTAACATTGGTGTAAGAGCTCATAACTGGAATATTTCTGGAGAAACGGTTAACAGTTCTGATTCTCAAATTGTATTTAGCCCAAGAGGTCAAGTTGCTATCAAACCCAACTGGAAAGCCGACATGATCTTTAGAGCTTCTGGAGGTTTTTACCATCAACCTCCTTTTTACAGAGAACTAAGAGACTCTTTAGGTTCAATACGTCCAGAAGTTAAGGCCCAGCAATCTATACACCTAGTTCTAGGTAATGACTACAGTTTTAAGATGTGGAATAGACCCTTTAAGCTAACTACAGAAATATATTATAAAAAGTTAACCGATGTAAACCCTTATACTATTGAGAATGTACGAATTCGATATCGTGCAAGAAATAATGCCGAGGCTTATGCTCAAGGATTAGATCTTCGACTTAATGGAGAGTTCGTACCCGGTACCGAAAGCTGGGTGAGTTTAGGGTACTTGAAAACTGAAGAAAACATTGATGACAGAGGTTACATTTCCCGACCTACAGATCAAAGATTAAAAATCGGAGCGCTCTTTCAGGATTATGTGCCTTCGATTCCTAATTTAAAGATGTACCTAAATATGGTATATCAAACGGGAGTCCCAGGAGGATCACCTAGTTATGCAGATCCATACGATTTTCAGACCAGATTGCGGGATTATAGAAGAGCCGATCTGGGGATATCTTATGTTGTGGTGGATCAAAACAAAAGACTTCGAGAAGGTCATTTTATAAATGCTTTTAGAGAACTTAGTTTTGGTTTTGAGATCTACAATATCTTTGATAACCAAAACTCTATTACCAATACTTTTGTTAGAGACGCTTCTAGTCAAAGACAATTTGCTATACCCAATTTTTTAACTCCTAGAGTTTTTAACGTACGATTAGGAATGAAATTTTAAGTTTTTTTAAAGTTTCAAATAGTAAACTACCTCGAGGCAAGCCAGCGAGGCATTGGTTGGAAAATAATTTTGATTTCGAGGCAAGCCTCAGAGCATTTAAATCTCAATTGTCGAGTAAAACGTTAATCAATCATAAACTTTTTTAACACGTCTACAACATAATCCACTTCTTCTTTGGTGTTATACTTTGAAAAAGAAAACCGCACCGAAGGTTTCTCTAAATCTTCTTCAGAAAGAATCTCTGTCAGCACATGTGATCCCTTACTGCTTCCGCTTTGGCATGCGCTTCCTTTAGAACAGGCAATCCCATTGATATCTAAATGAAATAATAATATACCTGCTTTTTCCGTAGAGACAGGCAAACAAATATTAATCAAAGTATATGTACTATGCTCATGATCACAGCACTTAGCATTAAACTTAACCCCTTCTATATTCTGCTTAAGGGTATCAATAAAATAATGTTTAAGGTCAATAATATAGCTCTTTTCTACGTCTATGTTTTCATATGCTAAGCGTAGTGCTTCATCCATCCCTGCAATATTATGCACACATTCGGTTCCTGCTCGGTAGCCTCTCTCCTGTTCTCCCCCAAAGATTAATGGTTTTAATCCAGAATTCTTACGAATATAAGCAAACCCAACTCCTTTGGGGCCATGAAACTTATGAGCACTAACTGCAGTAAAATCAATATTTAGTTCATTTAGATTCACTTCTAAATGTCCTATAGACTGCACCATGTCACTATGAAAAAGGGACTCATATTTTTCACATAAATTACCAACTCGCTGTATATCTAATATAGTACCTACCTCATTATTAACATGCATAAGACTTACTAAAGTTTTCTCATTAGAAGTCTTTAGTAAGGATTCTAAATGTTTATAATCTATAGCACCATCCTTGTCTATATTCACGTAACTTACGTTAATTCCAAAACGAGTTTCTATTTCTTGCACCGTATGCAAAACTGCATGATGCTCTATCTTAGACGTGATAATATGTTGAACTTTTAGATCTCTTACTGCACTATTAATCGCCAGGTTATCAGCTTCAGTCCCTCCCGATGTAAAAATAATTTCTGATGCTTTTACCCCAAGGTAATTCGCAATATTTTTACGAGCTTGCTCTATATGGTTTTTAGCCGATCTACCAAATCCATGGGTAGACGATGGGTTTCCATAATCCTCATTTAAAACAGAAACCATTTTTGTAACGACCTCTGGTCGTATTTTAGTGGTTGCGGCGCTATCGAAATAAACTTTTTGCATTAAATTCAATAAATTAATCGTTTAAACAGATATGTGAAAAATTTCTATAAAAATAGGCTATGTTTTTTAAACTATCCTCATTTTTATGGTTACAAAACTAGTTTAAATAAAATTATTTTCAACCAGACTCGTTATAATCTTTCAATTGCTTTACTTTTGTCAAAATTTGTTAAAATATCGACAGGTGTAAACATTCACTTTTTTATGTCGTCTTTACTATAAAACTGATGAGTCTAACACAAAAAATCAATACCTTTTAAATACGTGAAAAAGCTTCTTTACTTTCTTTTTTCTTTAGTAATACTATCATCTTGTGATGATGGCGATATCCTTATTACCAGTTTTGAGTTTGATGATGTCGATCTTCAATTATGCAATGGAGCAAAACAAAATGAGTTCGTTTTTTTTAAGATAAATCAAACTATTAATGAAGCGATTTCGTACAACTTTATTAGTGAAACGTTCTCAGATACAATTGCTTCAGATACTCCCCTATTTATTGAGTTAAATAATGAAACAAACAATTTAATCTATAGACAATTTAATATAGGAATTACTGCAGATTACTATTGCTCCAACATTCCACCAAGTAACATTTTAATAACAGAAGAATTAATCGGTGCATCAGGTACTTCAGAAATAATTACCGAAATTATTGAAGAAGATGATAGTGATGGTGTCGCGGCTGAAGATGAAGGTAATAATGATACCGATAATGATGGTATTCCTGATTTTAAGGATCAAGATGATGATAATGATAATATTTTGACCAGTGTAGAATTATCTAATGGTATCCCAGACAATGATGATCTAAGAAACACAGATGGTGATTCACTTGATGATTATCTCGACCCAGATGATGACAACGATGGTATACTTACTATTAATGAAGATTTTAATAATAATGGTAACCCAAGGGATGATGATTATGATAATGATGGAACTCCTGACTACCTTGACAACGACGATGACAACGATGGGATTCTAACGATCAATGAAGACACCAATGGTAACGGAAACCCTAAAGATGACGATGATGATAATGATGGTATTGCCAATTATTTAGATACCGATTCTGAAAGCGATCAAAACAACGACAACAGTGATATAAGTCCTAGTTTAGACAATACTATCCAAACAACTTTTAGAACTACTGTAACGATTAACAACATTATTTTTAATGGTAGCAACCAAAATTTTGAAGATGATAATTTTTCATTTGGCTTTAGAGATGTTACCATTCCCAAGACCACAAAAAAAATGTAGTCTGGAAAATATTAGTATGATATGAATAAAGTTTTTTGTCTTATAATTTTTACTTTACTATTAACTAATTGCAGTGAAGGAGATATTATTGAAAATGACACCAATTTTGATGCTTCTTTAGAGAATTGTTCGAATCTTAATGATAATACTTTTGTTTTTTACAAGATCGATGATGATATCAATCGTTCATTATCCGTAAATTTCACTAGTCCAACATTTGATATTACACCCGAAGTCAATGATATTTCGGTTACCACTCCAACCACAATAACACTTAATGATGACAGTAATCAATTAATATATAGAGAATTTAGCTCTGCAATTACTGGTTCTGATTATTTCTGTAGCAGCATTCCTTCTAGTGATATTACAATTACTGAAGAATTAATAAGTTCTGATGGGATTATGGAGGTTAGCTATGAGGAATTAGACCCTACATCAAACACTCAAAGAAGATATACCCGTACTGTAGTAGTAAGAAATGCAACATTAATAGGTAACGGAATTGTTATTCGCAACGAGTTATTGGTCTTAGGTAGTGATATAATTGATGCTGATGTGTCTATAGATTTTACCGGAGAGCTGCAAATTTGCCCAGAAACTGTTACAGACACTTTTACTTTATATACTTTGAATGCAGAAGCTAATAAAGCCATTACTCTAGACTTTACAAGCACCACTTTTGAGATCACCCCTTTAGCAGGAAATATCTCTGAAGACCAAATCGAAACTATCGAATTAAGCACAGCTTCTAATCAATTGGTATATAGAGAGTTCGATACTTCCATTCCCGAAGCTGACACAGCAGAGTCTTTATGTAATAATAATCTCCCAGGCTCTATATCTGTAACCAGAGAGCTTACAAGCAATACTGGTTCTATTGAGATAAGTTACCAAGAATTAGACCCTGTAGACAATAAAAGGAGATTTAGACGTACCTATACAATGAAAAATATAGCACTAGAAGGCAGTGGGAACCCTGTACAGATAGAAACACTTGTATTAGGAACAGAAGAAATTAGTATTGAATAATATAATTAATTTGGATTCTGAATAATATAGATTTCCATAGCGCCTAATCCATATTTTTTATAATCGGCATCAGATGTTCTTACATTATCATATCTCCCAAAGAGGTATTTCAGTTCTTCTTTAAGAACTCCCTGACCCACACCATGAATAAAAATTACTTTAGGAATACGCTTGCTAATTGCAAAATCTAACTGTCTTTTTGCCGTATCTAATTGTAAATTAACCATATCATGATTAGCCATGCCTTTAGTCGATTTTACTAACTTATGAATATGCAAATCAACCTCCATTGGTGGTAAATGCCGCTCCTTCGGTTTTGGAGCTGGTCGCTTAGGTTTCTTCTTGAAGATTTCTTTTTCCTGTAGGTTTCTATGCACTTCTTCATAAGAAGGAATAATCATCTCTCCTGATTGAATCTTAACCACTTCGTTGATAAAAAAAGTCATATCAAAACCATCTTCAGTTGCTATAGTAACTTCTTCAGAGTTTATAGAAATTACCTTTCCTGTGATCGGTTCATCTAACACCGATACTATATCGCCAACGTTAATCATAGTTATTCCTCTTCAAAATTTCTATCTGGATTACTTTCTGTCTTAGATTCAATTTTAGAAGTAATTAAAAACAGACCGATCATTAATAATATAACTCCTATACTTTGAATATAGTAATTTTTATTTTCTGAAGAGATTTCACTGATAAGAGCTACTGCACCAGTAATAATACTAACTATACTAATTATTTTTTTTACGTTTTCTCCTTTCATCTACTCTTTTATTCTTTAATCTTTATTAGATGTAATTCACCATAGCGTGTATAAATTCACACCAACTTGCTTGTCATGGTTCATTTTATTGCACAAAAGTATCAAATAATAGTTTTTTAACCTCTCAAATGTTTTAAATAACTTAATTATGTATATTGCATGCATTAATCAGTAATACATTGCCTTTGGAAAAATACATGCTGCCTTGTATAAACAAAAAGATTTTAGGCGTTGATTGTTTAGGTTGCGGTATGCAAAGGTCAATATCTCTTTTATTGCAAGGAGAGTTTACAGCAGCATTTTATATGTATCCTGCCATTTACCCTCTTCTATTATTACTGATGTTTTTAGGATTCAACTTTTTTCTCAAACTTAAATATGGCTATCTAATTAAGACTGGTCTAATGATTACCACTGTGCTCACAATTATTGTAAGCTATATAATCAAAATGAAAATTATTTTTAACTAATCGATTAAAATTATGGAAAAACAAACATTACCCAACTCCACCCTTATCTTAGTTTTTGGTATTCTTTCTATTGTAGGATGTTGTTGCTATGGTTTACTTGGGCTTATTTTTGCCATTGTAGCATTAGTTCTTGCTAAAAAGGCAACGGCTTTATATACAGAAAACCCTGAGCTATACGAAGGATACAATAATGTAAAAACTGGTAAAATTTTAGCAATTATTGGTTTGATACTAAGTGCAATCTATTTAATTTTCGTGATTATCACATTCGCTACTATTGGAATGGAAGGGTATCAGGAAATGATCGAAGAGATGGCTCGAGGATATCAATAAGAAGCGGGAAATTAATGATCGAATATATAATAAAACCTCGCAATATGCGAGGTTTTATTTTTAAATAATTTTATCTGTTTTTACTCAAACTCTTTTAATGTTTTGGTAATAATACCAACACATTCTAGTAGTTGTTCTTTACTCATAACTAATGGTGGTGCAAAACGAATAATATTACCATGTGTTGGTTTAGCTAAAAGACCATTTTCTTTAAGTGCCACACAGATGTTCCATGCTGTTTCACTTTCTTCAGAATCATTGATTACTATCGCATTTAACAATCCTTTACCTCTCACTAAATTCACAATTCCTGAAGTCTCTATATACTTATTTAACTCGGATCTGAATAGTTCTCCCAGTTCAAAAGCATTTTCTGCCAGTTTTTCATCTCTCACAACCTCTAAAGCGGCAATCGCTACAGCAGCTGCAACAGGATTACCTCCAAAAGTACTTCCATGATTTCCTGGTTTAATCACTTCCATAATATGATCATCTGCGAATACTGCAGAAACCGGATATGCCCCCCCACTTAATGCTTTACCCAGAATTAAAACATCAGGTTTTACATTCTCATAGTTTACAGCCAATAATTGGCCTGTACGAGCAATCCCAGTTTGCACTTCATCGGCAATAAACAATACATTATGTTTTTCGCAAAGTGCTTTAGCTTTGGTTAAATAATCTTCAGAAGGCACATAAACTCCAGCTTCTCCTTGTATAGGTTCTACTAAAAATCCTGCTACATTTTTATTATTTTCTAGTGCGTTCTCTAACGCAGCAAGGTTATCATATTCTATTTTGATAAATCCAGCAGTATAAGGTCCAAAATTCTTTCTTGCCACAGGATCATTGGAGAATGATATTATTGTAGTAGTTCTTCCATGAAAATTATTCTCACATACTATAATCTGAGCTTCATTTTCAGAAATACCTTTTTTCTCATATGCCCATTTTCTGCATATTTTTAGAGCGGTTTCAACTGCTTCTGCACCAGTATTCATGGGTAAAAGCTTATCGAAACCAAAATATTCGGTCGCAAACTTCTCATATTCTCCAAGCTTATCATTATAAAACGCTCTTGACGTAAGCGTTAACGTTTGTGCTTGATTAACCATTGCCCCAACTATTTTGGGATGACAATGTCCTTGATTAACCGCAGAGTATGCGCTTAAAAAATCATAATACTTTTTACCTTCTACATCCCATACATAAACACCTTCTCCTCTGTTCAGTACAACGGGTAAAGGATGGTAATTATGAGCTCCATACTTATTTTCTAAATCAATTGCTTGCTGAGAAGTTAATTTTTCTAAAACAGCCATTTTTAATAATTTAAATTGATAAAACAACCATTCCTTCTGTACCTTTATCCTTTCGAAAAGACTCGAAAATTCAGCGTGGGAGAGAAATCATCCCTAAGAGAATTGCAAAATTAATAAAACTTTAGCGAATTATTAATTTTATGCGCAATAATACCTCAAAATTTTATTTTCTATGAAATAGAAGCTGATATTCTAACAGAATCTCATTTTAAGATACTTTCGAAGCTAAAGAAGATATCTGAAGTTCTAACCTCTTAATTTCTCTTAACAGTGCATTTTTATCCATCTGCATCCAGGAAAAAAGCTTAAGCATTATTACAAAACTCATACACGTAAATCCGGCAACAGACCATTTGATAAGTTCATTAGTAGCATCAGTATTTAAAAATTGAACGATACAATACACTAATAGTCCAAATGCTATTACATGTACAATATTCATTATTATAATGATCCAACTATTTCTCGTTTTAAACAACCCTCCAATCATCTCTAAGAGATTCTGCTCATCTAATTCATCATAAAATTTAGCCTCTTCCTGAGTTAGCGTTTCTTTAATTAATCGATCAATGTCTTTTATGTCATTTTTCATAATTTCTGTTTTTTAAGAATTAATTTTAATTTTTCTCTGGCATTAAACAAACGGGACTTAATGGTACCCGTCGATACATTCATTATTTCGCTTATCTGTTTAATACTATACTCTTCTATATAAAAAAGGTTAAGCACGATCTGTTGGGTTTTTGGTAGTTCTTTTATTGATTTTCTTAGCTGAACAACCACCAATTCATTAGTATCATGATCGATAGTGCTTCTATGATTCTCTTTGTGGTAAGAATTTAAATTCACTAGCTCCTTTTTGTGCTTTCGTTGCCAATCAATCGCATTACGAGTAACAATAGTTAGTGCCCAACTTCCAAAACTGTTTGGATCCTTAAGATTATGAATTTTTAAAAGTATTTTACTCCAACTGTCCTGAACAACATCTTTTGAGGCCTCTATATTATTTGTATACCAATATGCCTGTTTACACAACCTAGGATGCCATCTTTTAACAAGAAGCGCCATTGCTTTCCTGTTTCCGGATTGGCATTGCATTACCAACAAAGAATCAAATATCTTATCGGTTGTTGTCATAGTAACCTTTATATTATAGACGTCGAACTATTAAATAGGTTCATTTTTTTTATTTCTTTTTATAAGATATATTGAATAATTAATAAGTATATGCTTTCTATTCTTATTTTTGCGCTATGGCAAGAAAAAATCGAAGACAAATCTTTGAACATATCGAAGTAATTGACGCAGGCGCAAAGGGAAAAAGTATTGCCAAAGCTCCTGACGGAAAAGTGATATTTATCAACAATGCAGTTCCTGGTGACGTGGTAGATATACAAACCACTAAAAAGCGCAAAGCGTATTATGAAGGATCAGCAACTGTATTTCATAAAAAATCGCCTAAACGAGTAGCACCTACTTGTGCACATTTTGGAACCTGTGGTGGATGCAGATGGCAATTTATGGGATATGAACATCAACTGGCATATAAGCAACAAGAAATTGTAAATAATCTTACTCGATTAGGCAAAATTGAGCTACCAACGATAACTCCTATATTAGGATCAGATGATCAGTTTTTCTATAGAAACAAAATGGAATTTTCTTTTAGTGATAGCAGATGGCTTACTTTAGAAGAGATCCAGAGCGGAACCGAAATCAAAAGTAGAAATGCATTAGGTTTTCATATGCCGGGAATGTGGGACAAAATTCTTGACATAGATACATGTTATTTACAAGAAGATCCTAGTAATGATATAAGAAATAAAGTAAAGACTTTTGCCACAGAAAACAACCTGTCTTTTTATAATGCCAGGAAACAAGAAGGTTTTCTGCGCACCTTGATGTTACGTATTTCATCTACAGGAGAAATTATGGTGCTTATCCAATTTTTTAATGAAGATGAAGAAAAAAGAACATTATTACTGGATTATATTGCCTCAGAGTTTCCCGAAATCACTTCGCTGCAATATGTAATTAATTCTAAAGGAAATGATACTATTTATGACCAGGAAGTAATTTGTTATAAAGGAAAGGATTTTATCGAAGAAGAAATGGAAGGGTTACGATTCAAAATCAATGCAAAATCCTTTTATCAAACTAATTCAAAACAAGCCTACGAATTATATAAAGTTACTCGGGATTTTGCTAGTCTTACCGGTAACGAATTGGTATATGATTTATATACAGGAACGGGTACTATAGCACAATTTGTTGCTAAACAAGCCAAAAAAGTTATTGGTGTAGAAGCTGTACCAGAAGCGATAGAAGATGCTAAAGAAAATGCTCGAAACAACAATATAGACAATGTAGAGTTCTATGCCGGTGACATGAAAAAGGTGTTTACAAAAGAGTTTATAGCCAATCATGGACAACCAGAAGTTGTAATTACTGATCCACCAAGAGATGGTATGCACAAAGATGTAGTAGCACAACTATTAAACATTTCACCAAAAAAAATTGTGTACGTAAGCTGCAATAGTGCAACACAAGCACGTGACTTGGCGTTATTAGATGAAACATACAAAGTAACCAAGGTACAGCCTGTAGATATGTTTCCGCAAACGTATCATGTAGAAAATGTGGTTTTATTAGAAAAAAGATAATATATGAGAATATCAAAATATCTGCTATTACTATTAACTTCTATATTCATATTATACACAAACTCTAGTTGTGAAAGAGATGATATCTGTGCAGAAGGTACTCCTACAACCCCCCTTCTAATTATTAAGTTTATTGATTTTGATACGGGTACCGAGATAAAACCTCCGATAGAATTACAGGTAAAAGCAGTAGATGTAGACAGTCCTTTTACTTTAGGCACGGTAACCGATTCAATCATCATACCGCTAAAAACAAAAGAATCTATTACTGACTACGAATTTACTATAAATTCAAATTTTGAAAATGACTCTATACCAGAAAATACCGATACGGTTAGTTTTCAATATACATTAGAAGAAGAGTATGTGAGTAGTGCTTGCGGATTTAGAGTTAATTATATAGGCCTTACAGCATCTCCTCCAGAAGTAGGCAATGACGGTAGTTGGATTAGAAATATAACAATACAAAGAGAAAACGTAACAGATGAAACAACTGCACACGTATTTATTTTTCATTAGTATTCTACTAGCCACAGGTATTCAGGCACAGGAAGAACAAGAAAAAATTACCCCTAAAGACACTTTGCCTCCAGCTGAAAAATATGGGTTTAGAGTAGGAGTTGATCTTGCCAGATTAATTCGTACAGCTGTTGATGACAAAGTATATTCGGGATTCGAAATTGTAGGTGACTACAGGCTATATAAGAAATTTTATATTGCAGCAGAAGTAGGTAACGAATCCTTAAAAAGAGATGAAGAAAATATTAATGTAGAAGGATCTGGTAGTTATATTAGAGCTGGAGTAGACTATAATGCTTATGATAACTGGTACGGTATGCAAAATAGTATTTATGTTGGGTTGCGTTATGGTTTCTCTAGATTTGATCAAACCTTAAATGAATATTCGGTATTTACCGGCACAAATTATTTTGGAGAAAATAGAGTAACAACCCCAATAAAGTCTGATATGCTAACTGCCAGTTGGATCGAACTGGTTTTTGGTATTGAAGTAGAAATTATAAATAATCTATATCTCGGAGCCAATGTATCATTAAGAAGTTTAGTCAGCGAAGAAAAACCAGATACATTTGACAATCTATATATTCCCGGATTTGGTAGAACCAATGACTTTAGTGACATTGGTGTTGGTTATGCATATACAGTAAGCTATCTAATTCCTTTTTTCAAGAAGAAAAAATAAATACTATCAAAAATAAGACCTGTCAGGTTTATTTAGTACCTAACAGGTCAGGATCATTGAACATTTAATTTTCTTTGAACGCCTCTTCTAATAACTTTTGAAGTTCTGCCCATGATTTTTCATCTGCCTCTTGCTGATACGCTAGTGGCATATCAAATTTTTTAGCTAATGAATCTGCCGCCTTACTGGTAAAAGAATGAGTTGCATTTTCGTATGCGATATATTTATAATCTGCTTTTACACTATCCATTGCTTTTTTATAAGCATCAACAGTTTCTATCGGTATAAAAGGGTCTATTGCACCATTACAAACCAATACTTTCGCTTTAATATCTGCTGTGGGCATGACAGGAAGTTGTACACCACTATGAAAAGCAGCAACAGCATCCAAATCTACTCCAGCATTTGCCATAGTAAGAGCAACACTCCCTCCAAAACAATACCCTATTGCAGCAATCTTGTCTGGATCTACAGACTCTTGTGCCTTAAGCATTTCTAAGGCGGCATTAAATCTAGCAGTGGCTGTCTCTATATTACCCATAACACTCATAGCAAATTTCCCGGCATCATCGGGATGAGCTGCTTGTTTACCATCACCATACATATCGATAGCTAAGGCAACATACCCCAATTCTGCAAGCATATTTGCTCTTTCTCGCACATAATCATTATGTCCCCACCACTCATGAACTACAATAACACCCGGTCTTTTTTCGGTTGCATTTTCATTAAAGACCAAATACCCTTTCATTGATAAGGTATCTACTTTATAGGCTATTTCTTCACTTTTTAATTTTATAGTTTTTTCGGCTACAACCTCGGACTCTTCTGTTGCTTCTGTAGTTTCTTTTGTTTTATTGTCTTTGCAACTTATGATCAAAAAAATAAGTAAACCATACATTGTGAAACGTCTCATAAAAGTTAGTTTTAAGATTAGATTTAATTTGTATTAAAAATAAAGAATTTCATTCTTAAAACCGCCAAAAATTGCTTCCGCAATCTATCGGAAGAAAAATGGCAGCAAAATATAGCATCTAATTTACTCCTCGACATAAGGTGCTCCAGCCTCTCGCAATGCTTTCGACAGCGAATCGGTTTCATTTTTTAAACCGTTGTATTGCGTAGTCATTGTACTTATTAGAGTATTGATAATCTGCATGGTTTCTAAATGTGTACTAGTCGGCCCATAGGTAGAGCGATCTACTCCCCTGTAAATGGCAAACATTCGATCACCAATGGTGGGTTTAGTCTTCTCACCTACTTGTTGCTTGGATTGGTTTCCTCGAAACGCTGTATTTAAATTATCGAAACGCTTTTTTAAAGCAGAAAGTCGCGCATCTATATCGCCAGGAGCGGTATTCGCTAATTCCAAAGCTCTATTCATAGCTTTAAGCCGTTTCTCGATCTTACTTATCTGTATATCTAACGTAGAAACTTTTCCTTGAGCTTTCTCAAAGTCTCTCCAGAAAGTTGAAGCTTCTTCGGGTGTTGCTCCTTTTAAAACACCTTGACGCATTTGCTTTACTGTAAAGGATATCGGATCTGAGAGTGGCGTCACTTTCCCGTCAATAACTTTAGACAATGTAGCAGTATACTTACCTGGTACCGCCATAAGTCCTCGAGGAGCTCCAAATGGAAAATCTTGCTTTTTTAGAGTGATTGCATTAGTTGCAGGATAACGAAGATCCCAAGAGACTCTATGAAACCCCTTGGTAACAGCCCCATTGATCCTACGAATAGTTTTTCCGTTACTATTGGTGATTGTAAGTACAATTTGTGGTTTAGGTTCGGTACGTTCGGCTTCTACTTTATCCCACCCAGGAAATGCAATATCTTTACCCTTGTTTTTCTTTTCGGATTCTTTTCGTTTTTCTTCAGCAGTTTTTAATCCATCTTTTAAATAATAGGTAAATACTGCTCCAAAATCCGGATTTGGTGCTACATAGTGAGACGCGCCCTGGCTTCCTCTTTTATCATCAAAACTAAGATTTGGTCTTGGGATATACCACCATGCATCACGAGTCGGAAACAATATAGCCTCTTCCTTTAATTTTGCTTCAGAGATAGTTCTTAGAGTAGTGTAATCATCAAACACAAAGAATCCCCTTCCGAAAGAAGCGCCTATCAAATCATTCTCCTTTCGTTGTATGGCCAAATCTCTAAAAGAAATGGTTGGCATATCGCCTTTTAACTTTATCCATTTGTTCCCGCCATTTACAGTAAAATAAATTCCAAATTCTGTTGCGGCAAAAAGCAGATTAGGCTGTACATGATCCTGAACAATACGCCAGACTAATGTTCTTTGTGGCAGATTGCCTTTAATAGATTTCCATGTACGCCCGTTATCAGAACTCTTTAATAAATAGGGATTAAAATCTCCATACTTATGATTGTCCAAGGCTACATACAAGGTATTGGCGTCAAAAAGATCTGCTTTTATATCATTTACAAAAGCTGTAGCCGGAACACCAGGCAATGTACCTACATCAATTCTGCGCCAGTTACTACCTCCATCTTGTGTTGCTTGTATAATTCCATCATCTGTTCCTACATACAAGACTCCTTCTTGTTTCGGAGATTCTGCAATAGAAGTAATCGTATTATAATTAGACATTGCTAAGAAATCCCAGGGCGCATCCCAGGATTGTTTCTTGCCCATTATATTTAATTCTATTCGTTCTTGATTTTTAGTCAAATCTCCTGAAATAGCGGTCCATTTATCCCCACGATTGTTTGATCTCCAAAGCCGTTGCGAAGCAAAGTAAATACGTGCAGGATCATGTGCACTAACTAAAATTGGAGCATCCCAATTAAAACGCTCAAAACTTTCATTGGCTCCTGGTTGCGGCTGAATATCGATCACTTCGCCCGTACTTAGATCCACACGAGAAAGATTCCCTTCTTGGCGTTCGGCATACATAATGTTTGGGTTTCCTGGTTCGGTAGCAGGTTGATGGCCATCCCAGTTTAAAACTATTTTCCAATCAGAGTTTTGGATCCCATGTACATTATCTGTTCTTGATGGCCCTCCTTGAGTACTATTATCCTGTGTACCGCCATAAATATTATAAAATGGTTCTGAATCATCTACAGCAACTTTATAATATTGCGTTACCGGAAGATTATCGATAAAGTGCCAATTTTTGGTAAGATCAAAAGTTTGATACAGCCCTCCATCAGTTCCGACTAAAATATAATTCGGATCGTGTTTCCTAAAAGCAACTGCATGGTTGTCTCCATGTTTATGATCTCGATTCATTCTGGTAAAAGTCTTTCCTCCGTCTTCTGAGATTTGCATACGTGAATCCACAAGATATAACCTTTCGAAATGGTGTGGAGAAGCATATAACTCTTGGTAATAATGCGGTCCCGTAGCTCCTGCAACGGCATCAGAGCGTTTCTCCCAGCTAGTTCCTTTATCGCTAGATCGATACACTCCTCCCGTTCTTCGGTCTAACTCAATAGCCGCATACAGGATATCTGGATTTTGTGGTGAAATTGCCAATCCGATCTTACCCATCCAAGACTTGGGTAATCCCTCTTTAAGTATTGACCAGGTTTCTCCACCATCTGTACTACGGTGAATTCCTGATCCCGGTCCGCCTCCCATATACGCGGCAACAGTGCGATGTCTTTGCCAGGTTGCAGCATATAGTTGATCAGGGTTTCTAGGGTCTATAATCAAATCGGTAACACCGATCCATTGATTATCTCCCAAGGTTTTCTTCCAGGTTCTTCCTCCATCAATTGACTTATAAAGTCCTCGTTCTCCCCCTTTTTTCCATAATGGACCTTGTACCGCTGCCCAAATCACATTAGAATTTTCGGGATGTATTATGATCTTAGAGATATGTTCTGAGTTCTTCAATCCCATATTCTCCCATGAGGCACCACCATCATTGCTTCGATAGATACCATCTCCATACCCTACATGACGTCCTCCTACGTTTTCTCCTGTTCCTACCCAAATGGTATTATAATTATTGGGATCTATAGTTACACAACCGATAGAATACGAAGTTTGATCATCAAAAATGGGTTTCCATGTAGTTCCAGAATTTACTGTTTTCCATACTCCCCCAGATCCGACTGCCACATACCATATATTTTCATTCTTAGGATGAATAGCAATATCTGCAATTCGCCCTGACATAAAAGCAGGACCAATATTTCTTAATTTTAAGCCCGAAAAAACAGAATCTGAAAGTGTAGATTGTGGTACTTGTTTCCCTTTAGATCGTTGCCCAAAAACTGAACAAGAAAGTAATAATAAAAATACTGTAAAGAAGTGTGCGAATTTTGTTTTCATATTGACAGGAAGATTAGTTATTTGTTGAGTTATGAGCAGAAAATTATTGTTATTTCGACAATAATCTCTTAACAAAAACATAAAACTACCTACCGCCCAATTGATTTTAAGAATTAATTAACCTAAGGGAAATTAACGACCAAGAAATCTGTTCTTACAATTTATTTCTGTTGAAACTTTGTTCTTTTACTTCCGGCATACATCTCGTATTTAACCAAACGCGATTCAAGCTTACCATTAAAGATTTTTATTTTTCTAGAAGGTCGTAGGCCTACATGCTTTAATGCTTCAAGGTTTCCTGTAATAAACCATGCGTTAGTACCTGGGTAATTTTTCTTCAAAGTATCCCCGATTTGCGAGTAAAATTCTTCTATATTAATTTCTAATCGTTCATCATAAGGTGGGTTAAACACCATATGTAACGGCCCTTCTACTTGCTTTTCGGATTCAAAAAAATCGGCCTCTTTAATAGTAATGAAATCAGTAAGATTAGCATTTTCGATATTAATATTGGCTTTTCGTACTGCAGAATATTCTTTATCAAATCCAATGATTGAATGATGAAAATCTCTTGTTTTTTTAAGACATGATTCTTCAATTTTTTCAAATAAATCCATATCCCAATCCAACCATTTTTCAAAAGCAAATTCCTTTCTATTTAAGTTTGCCGGGATATTACATGCAATCATAGCCGCCTCGATAGCCATAGTACCACTACCGCACATGGGGTCTAAAAAGTCACATTGTCCATCCCAACCCGAGAGTAGTAGTAAACCAGCTGCCAAAACTTCATTAATTGGAGCAATATTAGTAGCCGTACGGTATCCTCTATGATGTAATGACCCCCCAGAACTATCTAAAGATACGGTACACAGATCTTGTTGAATATGCACATCAATAGAAAGATCGGGATAATCTAAATCAACACTAGGTCGCTCTCCTGTTTCATCTCTAAACTTATCTACAATAGCATCTTTTGTTTTTAACGCTATAAACTGAGAATGATTAAACAACGTAGAGTTTACCGTAGCATGAATAGCAAAAGTATCTTCTGTATTCAAATACCCTGACCAATCTATACTTTGAATGAAATTATATAAATCTTTTTCGTCTCTAATTCTTTTTGAAGTAATAGGCTTCAAAATTTTTATAGCTGTTCTCAAACATAGATTGGCTTTATACATAAAACCTGTATCCCCATAAAAACTAACCATACGGTTTCCTGCTGTTACTTTTTCTGCACCTAAATTTCTAAGTTCTCTTTCGAGAACTTCTTCAAAACCAAAAAGGGTTTTGGCTACCATTTTAAATGAATTACTCACTATCTTCGTATTCGCTATAATTAAACCGCAAAAATACATTAATTTTGCGCCCTATGCTAAAAGATTCAACAATGTGGTATGCATCATGGTTTGACACACCGTATTATCATATATTATATAAAGATAGAAGTCATACTGAAGCAAGGGATTTTATGGATAACCTAACTCATTATCTAAGTCTCGAAAAAGGCGAAAAAATTCTAGATCTTGCTTGTGGAAAAGGTCGTCATAGTATCTATCTCAACAAGTTAGGATATGATGTTACCGGAGTAGATCTCTCGAAAAATAGTATTGAGTATGCTTCTCAGTTTGAAAATGAAACTTTAAAATTTAGAGTGCATGATATGTGCCGCCCTTATTCTGAAAAATTCTCAGCTGTTTTTAACTTATTTACCAGCTTTGGGTATTTTGACAAAGAAGAGGATAACCTTAGTACTATAAAAGCAATAAAGTCTGACCTTAATGAGCGTGGTTTTGGGGTTATTGATTTTATGAATGTAGACTATGTTATCGACAATCTTGTCCCAGAAGAAACTAAAGAAGTGAACGGAATACTTTTTAAAATAAAAAGATATACTCAAGACGGATATATATTCAAAGAAATCAGGTTTAGAGATAATAGTGAGGATTTTTTCTTTACAGAACGAGTAAAAGCGATAAGTCTAGCGGATTTCGAAAACTACTTTAACAAAGCTGATGTTAACTTACTAGATATATTCGGTAATTACCAATTACAAAAATTCAACAAAAATACTTCACCTCGACTTATATTAATATTTAGATAGTGCATAATTACATTTTATCCATATCGGCGGTTTTTATAGGGGCTTTAATTGTCTTTGTTTTCAAACCTTCAAATCAGAAAAACCTAAAATTGCTCTTAGCATTTAGTGGTGCTTTTCTTTTGGCAATTACTATTTTTGACCTCTTACCTGAGGTGTTCGAAGATAACCCCTTCGCAAAACGCGCAGGTGTTTGGATAATGATAGGGATATTGCTTCAAAAAGTGCTCGAATATTTTTCTAAAGGAGCAGAACATGGTCATATCCACTTGGATAAAGAGACTTATCAAATACCCAAGTTGCTTTTTATCAGTTTAGGCTTGCATGCGATACTTGAAGGATTTCCAATACATCACACCGATGGTATTCTTATTGGAATTATTATTCATAAAATCCCAATCGCTATGATCCTAACCACCTTCTTGTTGAATACCCAAATTAAAAAAACGACCATAGTTCTAACATTAACCGCTTTTGCTCTAATGACACCATTAGGAACTTTTATGAGTGAATATTTAGGCGCAATTCAAAACTATTATAAAGAAATTACTGCATTGGTAATCGGTATATTTCTTCATGTATCTACCACTATTTTATTTGAAAGTAACGAAGGGCATAAATTTAACATCTCAAAACTATTGGTAATTCTTGTTGCCACAGCCACGGCATACCTTATATAATATGTTTAGTAAAGAAGAATCTAAAAAAATAAGGGAAGAGTTCTGGACTAGCTTCGGAAAGCAATACCCTAAAAAATGGTTGTTGTACAACACTAAAATAAAAGATGTAACTTTAAAATTCACCTTTACTACAAAAAAAGCTCAAGTATCAGTTGACATAGAGCCTTACGATGATATAATCAAGGCGTATTATTATGACAAATTTGTAAGTTTAAAAAATATAATTATATCAGAGTATGTAAAGGACATTATCTTTGATGAACATTATGAGTTAGATAATGGTAAAATTATCTCAAGAGTATATGTAGAATTACAAAATGTAAGTATTCATAATAAAAATACCTGGGACTCTACAATGACATTTTTAAATGACAACATGCTTACCCTTGAAGCTTTTTTTATAGAATATAAAGACTTCATTTCACAATAAAACACTTTGTTTGTTGTTTTAGTTAGCGTACGAAATTTAATATATGTTCAAAAGCCCTCTAGTTATTGAGAATAATAGAATTTATTGATCAATATGGCATCAAAAATTTACAATATAATAAACAATTTAGCAATAGATTTAAGAAAACTTAATACTCTTACTTTCAATACATTATAAAATTATTAAAAAACACAATTATAGATATTTATCTATATATTTGTAGCGCACAAATTATTTTAGGAACAATATTTAGAAGAAATTAACCATGCTTGATAAGGAAGGGCTTACAACACAACCTGGATCCTCTGATAACTCATCTAAAAAGGTATCTGAAGTTAGGCTATATGGCGCTGGCGGTCACTCGCAAGTCATTAAAGAAACTTTAGGTTGCGAAGAAATTATTGTTAATGAATATTTTGATGACAATCCAAAGCGAAAACACTATTTGGTACCAGAAGTATACAAAGGTGTTAGGCAAAATATAGACTCTTTTCCGCATCAAGGTCCTCCGTTTATTATTTCGGTCGGAAACAATCGTGAACGGTTAGAAATTGCACAAATGTTGAAAAGTGAGTTTCATACTGCAATCCATGATACAGCCATTATATCCCCGCGAGCATCTATCGGAGAAGGAACTGTAGTATTTGCAGGAGCAATCATTCAACCAAATACATCCATAGGAAAGCATGTAATCATTAATACTGGAGCAAGTATTGATCATGACAATAGTATAGGTGACTATGCACACATATCCCCACAGGCAGCACTTTGCGGTCATGTAGAAATTGGCGAAGGTACTCATGTTGGTGTAAGTGCTTGTGTTATACCGCAAGTAAAAATTGGTAAATGGTGTACGATAGGAGCTGGTGCCGTAGTTATAAAAGATGTACCAGATTACTGTACAGTCGTTGGTAATCCAGGCAAAATAATAAAAACGAAAAAGCCATATCGATCAAATCAGAAAAATGATGTTGTTTTTATTGGCTCTGGCATATCTACATCTTTTACGATTATTAAATTATTAGATCAGTATGTAGACAGTAAGCTTCCATTAAAATTATCAATTGTAGAAAAAAGCAATGAATTTCATACAGGTATACCTTATGGATATCGTTCTACAGACACTACTTTATTGATTAAACCTCTTTCTCAATTTTTACCTTCTAAAGAGTTAGGTTATTTTATCAATTGGCTTACATTGAATAAAAAATCACTAATTGAAGATGCCATAGTACAAGGGGGAAAATTAACTCAAGAGTGGTTTAATGACAATTATGATTCAATAGAAAACAACAACTGGGAAGAGCTTTATATTCCTAGAATTTTCGTTGGTAGATACATTTCAGAAGTAGTAGAAAAAAAGATACAAACAGCGATTAGCCAGGGGATATTATCGATAGATTATAGTAACGATGAAGTTGTTACTGTAGATAAATTACCGGATGGCTATTCGGTTCATCTTAAAAATAACTCCTCACCTTTATTATCCAGAAAAGTTGTTCTTGCAATTGGGTCTGCCCCAAATCGTAAATTATTTTCTGTAAATGATATGCTTATATCTAAAGATAATGGGGTTTTGATTGAAGAACCATACGAACCAAGCTTAAAAATAACCATTAATCAAATTAAAAAATTCATTGATACAAAACAAAAACAAAAGATTAATGTATTAATAATTGGTACTAATGCCAGTGGTATAGAGTTAATGTATACATTAAACGATTATCCAGAAATTGAAGCAAGAATTAATCAATTTTATACATTGTCTCCCCAGGGTAAGTTTCCTGATGCAAAAATAGATATGGATCCCTCTATAGAGTTTATTCCAAAACATCTTATACAGCTAGCAAAACAATCAAAAATAACCGCTTCTGATATAGAAAAAGCTGCCCAAAAAGATTTAGATCAAGCAGAACAGGACAACATTAGCTCTATTTATACAATACATCCCATATCTGAAGCATTCGGTCCTTTATTAAGCAAACTGGATCTCAAAGAAAAAAGAAAATTTGCTACTCATGTAGGGAATGAAATTGGTAAAAGACAGAGAGAAGCAGGATCACACTATTCTAAAGTGATTCAAGATCTTCACGCTCAACACCGATTAGTTAATATTTCGGGTAAATTCTCGGGTATAGTATCAAGCAATACAAATGGACTTCAGTTTGCCTATGAATCAAAGAATGAAGTTATTGAACATGAAGAGTCCGTAGATATTATAATAAATTGCTCAGGAAGTTGTGATATTAAAAGTGTGCAAAATGAGAACACTTTAATCAGTAGTTTAATCAGCAATACAATATGTAAAATAAATCCTTCTAATAGAGGTATTACAGTGAACAAGTCTCTAGAAGCCTCTGAAGGGTTTTATGTTATCGGACCATTACTAGGAGGAAATTTAATAGATCAAAAACCTGTATGGCATGTTGAACATGCGGGTAGAATCTCTTCTTTATCGGAAAAATTGGCTACTATAATCTATAAAGAACTATCAACTAATATAGAAATAGATCAAGAAGATCTTGTAAAAGTATAATCACTTTAAATAATATACCTGTATATAAATAGATAATGATAAATACTTCCTGCTAAGACAAAAAGGTGCCAAATTACATGGCTAAATGGCATTCTTTTTAAAGCATAAAAAATAATCCCTATAGTATACGCCAAACCACCAAACATTAAATAATTAATTCCTTCAGAACCAACTTTATTGGTTAGCGTATCAATATCAAAAATGATTAGCCAACCCATTATTAAATATAGAATAATGGACAAAATTTCAAACCTTCCTGTAAAGAATAGTTTTAATACAGAACCAAATATTGCTATGGACCAAACCAATGAAAAAAGTAATACCCCTTTACTGTCGATTAAAGCAATTAAAGTGACAGGAGAATATGTACCGGCGATTAGCAAATATATACTAATATGATCCATAATTCTGAATTTCTTCTTAAGCTCAATTTGAGAAGAATAATGATACGCTGTTGAAGCAAAATAAAGGATCATTAAAGAGCATGCGAATAGTATAATTGAAAAGCCACTATACTGTGTCTTATTAGAATCAGAAGTAAGTAATATAAAAAACCCAGGGATTGATAAAATAAATCCAAAACCATGAGTTATCCAATTCCACCTTTCTTCTATTTGGGATTGTATTTTCATTAGCTATAAAAAGAGCAAAGCTATAAAATATCAAATCAAAAAATCGTAATAAAGTAGAAAAGAAATCCATTCATTTTCTAAGTCTATTATTTTTCGTGCATAAAAAAACCCTTCATTGTAATAATGAAGGGTTTTCAAGGAAGGCGGCGACCTACTCTCCCACGATTGTAGTACCATTGGCGCTAATGGGCTTAACTTCTCTGTTCGGAATGG
>NZ_JBFMKQ010000004.1:0-584935 GCF_040786285.1 Aquimarina penaris | reverse complement strand
TAATATTCAAAACAATACAACGGAATTATAATCGTATCTCTATGATGTCTCTAGTCTTTATTCTTTGTATAAACTATCTCTAGTTTAATACGCGCTGTCAATCAATATATCAATGAACTTTTAATTAGTAAAGAATAACCACTATTAATAGTACCCCCTACTCTTGCTATTACCTAAGGAATCGAACCCTAAAAAAGTATCCTAAACACTCCCAAACCATCGTAATTAATACTCCTATGAACGTCGCTTATCTCTCAAAGCGGGTGCAAATATACAACCCCTTTTTAAACCACCAAAACTTTTTGAAAATTATTTTGAAAAAAGTTTTTCTGAGTAAGCCAAGCCCTAAATTCTCAATGAACATCGCAAAAAGAACCCCCTTTTTGCGGGTGCAAACATACAACCCTTTTTTAATCCAACAACACCTTTTTTAATCTTTTTTCTAATCTTTTTGCAACACCCTTAAAACATACACTTTACACACCAAAAAAAAAATTGAAAGAAGGGATAGTGATTGAAGCGGCATCCTTTTTTTTAAAAACCATATACTTCGGCAAGCTAAGCATACGCTTAAAAAAAAGATACAGCGTAAAGCACGGTCGGGATATTTTTTTATCCCGAATCCCCATCATTTAAAGCCTTTACTACTTCATATATAATTAATCCATTAAATATATACTATATTATTGTCTGGATTTTAATATCGTATTATCTTTGCTGCTTTAATTACAATAAAGATGATCAAGATTACATTACCGGATGGTTCGGTTAGAGAATACAATAGTACTGTTAGTGCTATGGATGTTGCAAAAGATATTAGTGAAGGTTTTGCCAGAAATGTGATTTCTGCAAAATTTAACGGAACTACTATCGAAACCTCTACAGAATTAACCACCGACGGTAATCTTGTTTTATTCACCTGGAGAGATGATGAAGGCAAAACAGCTTTTAGACATTCTACTTCTCATGTTTTAGCCCAAGCTCTAGAAGAATTATACCCTGGAGTTAAATTATCTATTGGTCCTGCCATTGATAATGGATTTTATTATGATGTAGATCTTGGAGACAAAACGATTTCTGAAAAAGATTTTAAATCGATCGAGGATAAAATGCTAGAGATCGCGAGAGGAAAGCATGACTTTAAAATGAGGTCGATTTCTAAAGCTGACGCGCTAGCTAAATATAAAGGAGAAGGAAACGAATATAAAGTTGAGCTGATCGAAAACTTAGAAGATGGCACCATAACTTTTTGTGACCATGATACTTTTACTGATTTATGTCGTGGTGGCCACATCCCTAACACAGGGATTATTAAAGCCGTAAAAATCATGAGTGTCGCAGGAGCATATTGGCGAGGCGATGAGAACAACACTCAGCTTACTCGTGTGTACGGAACTTCATTTCCGAAGCAAAAAGAGCTAAAAGAATATTTAGAATTACTAGAAGAAGCAAAGAAACGTGACCATAGAAAGCTTGGAAAAGAGCTAGACCTTTTTACATTTTCTCAAAAGGTAGGTCAGGGATTACCTTTATGGTTACCTAAAGGAGCAGCGTTACGCGATCGTTTGGAGCAATTTTTGAAAAAGGCACAGAAAAAAGCTGGTTATGAAATGGTCATGACTCCTCATATAGGACAAAAAGAACTGTATGTAACTTCTGGTCATTATGCTAAGTATGGAGAAGACAGCTTTCAACCGATTAATACTCCAGCTGAAGGTGAAGAATTTCTTTTAAAACCAATGAACTGCCCTCATCACTGCGAAATATACAATAGCGGACCATGGTCATACAGAGATTTACCAAAGCGCTATGCCGAATTTGGCACTGTATATAGATATGAACAAAGTGGTGAATTGCATGGATTAACCCGTGTAAGAGGGTTTACTCAAGATGACGCTCATATTTTTTGCACGCCTGACCAATTGGATCTAGAATTTAAAAAAGTAATTGATCTAGTACTGTATGTATTTGGATCTTTAGGTTTTGAAAATTTTACAGCACAAGTATCTGTAAGAGATTTAGATAATCCCGACAAATATATAGGAGACGTTACTAACTGGGAAAAAGCTGAAAATGCCATTATTAGTGCAGCCAAAGACAAAGGATTAGATTATGTAATTGAAAGTGGTGAAGCTGCTTTTTATGGTCCTAAGCTTGATTTTATGGTCAAAGATGCGCTTGGAAGAAGTTGGCAATTAGGAACTATACAGGTTGATTACAACTTACCAGAGCGCTTTGATCTCACTTATAAAGGTAGCGATAACGAATTACACAGGCCAGTAATGATTCATAGAGCTCCTTTTGGAAGTATGGAAAGATTTATCGCTATATTGCTAGAGCATACTGGAGGTAATTTCCCTCTTTGGCTAATGCCAGAGCAAGCTATTATACTCTCTATCAGCGAGAAATATGAAAAATACTCTGAAAAAGTTTTAAATTTGTTAGAAAATGACGAAATTCGCGCCCTTGCGGATCATAGAAATGAAACGATTGGTAAAAAGATCAGAGAAGCAGAAATGAATAAATTTCCTTATATTATCATAGTAGGGGAACAAGAAGCAAAAGACAATACAATATCTGTTCGTAAACATGGTGGAGAGGACTTAGGCGCA
The DNA here is from genome assembly GCF_040786285.1 of Aquimarina penaris. Lineage (NCBI taxonomy): Bacteria > Pseudomonadati > Bacteroidota > Flavobacteriia > Flavobacteriales > Flavobacteriaceae > Aquimarina > Aquimarina penaris. The sequence goes on along the minus strand of NZ_JBFMKQ010000004.1, from coordinate 582,323 downwards.
ATATCTATTGAAGAGTTTTCTAAAATCGTTAAAGAAGAGATTAATAGAACATTAAAACCGTTTAACGGATAAGTACAATAAAAAATAAGTTTAATTTAAATTTTTAAGTCATAGCAATAAGAAGAAGAAGGTCTCAAAAACCACTAAGAGTAATCAAAGAAGATGCTCACAGAATCAACCATAAAATTCGTGTTGAAGAAGTGCGTCTTGTAGGTGACAATGTAGAAGTTGGTGTATACCCAACCAGAAAAGCATTACAACTTGCCGAAGAGCAAGAATTAGATCTTGTAGAAATTTCACCGAAAGCTGTACCTCCTGTTTGTAAGATAATGGATTATAAAAAATTCTTATATGAACAGAAGAAAAGAGACAAAGCCTTAAAATCTAAGGCCACTAAAGTTGTTATTAAAGAAATTAGATTCGGACCCAACACCGATGAGCATGATTATGAATTTAAGAAAAAACATGCTATCAAGTTCTTAAGTGAAGGTGCCAAACTAAAGGCGTATGTTTTCTTTAAAGGTCGCTCCATTATTTATAAAGACCAAGGTCAAATCTTACTACTTAGACTTGCTCAAGAATTAGAAGAGTATGGCAAAGTAGAACAAATGCCAAAACTGGAAGGTAAACGTATGATTATGTTTATCGCACCAAAAAAATAGAACATATATAATTGCTGGTATCAGTAATTATGACGATAATAAGTGAGATTATTAAAACAAGGATCAAATGCCTAAAATGAAAACAAAATCCAGTGCAAAAAAGCGTTTCAAGCTTACCGGTACTGGTAAACTCAAAAGAAAGCACGCTTTTAAGAGTCATATTTTGACAAAGAAATCTAAGAAGCGTAAGCTAGCTTTAACGCACTCAACGTTAGTGCATAAAAGCGATGAAAATAGTATTAAAGAGCAGTTACGTTTAAAGTAATCACTTTTTAATCAGGTTAGAATTATTATAAACCCAGGAGTTAGGCCATTATGATTATTGATTTACGAATGTAGATTTATAAATTATAAAAATATCAAGAACCGATTATCGGTCGCCTACTACTAAAAAATTTAAAATTATGCCAAGATCAGTAAATTCTGTTGCAAAAAGAGCTAGAAGAAAAAAAGTTCTTAAGCAAGCTAAAGGTTACTTTGGACGTCGTAAAAACGTTTGGACAGTAGCAAAAAATGCGGTTGACAAAGCAATGTCATATGCTTATAGAGACCGTAGAAATAAGAAGAGAACTTTCCGTGCTTTATGGATCACACGTATTAATGCGGGTGCTCGTCTACACGGGATGTCTTATTCTCAATTCATGGGAAAAGTAAAAGCTAATAATATCGAGCTAAACCGTAAGGTTCTTGCCGATTTAGCAATGAACAACCCAGAAGCTTTCAAAGCTATTGTAGAAAAAGTAAAGTAATCTTTTAATAAATAATACAATCTCACTTATATAAAAATCCCGCTCTAAAGGCGGGATTTTTTTGTTCTCATTTTTTAACAAAGTGACTTTTTGTCGATAAAAACTGTATTTAATCTGTTAAAAATACGGTTTTTCCGCATTTTATCGTTATTTTTAAGAAATTTGAATAGATATGAAAAGAAACTACCTCTTACTTACATTGGGATTATTTTTAATGAGTGATACATTAATTGCTCAAGATCATAACGCACATTCTGGAGCTCAATTAGGAGCTGAACAAATTTTTGGTTTACTAGAAATGCCTTTTCTTGCCATTGCCCTCATTTTTAGCTTTCTTACCGCTACAAGGTTAAAAGGCGGTAAATTTGGATCAGGTATGACGATGCTGGCCTGGGGCTTTGTAGTTATGGCTCTTGGACATCTTCATATGCAAATAGCACATATTTTTGGGTATAATATTTTTAATAATGTGTTTGGAGATAAAGCCGGTAATTACATTTGGTTTGTTGCCTTAATATTAACATGGGGCTTATCTGCATTAGGCTTTTACAAAATATACAAGGCCAGTAAAATATAACACATAATGATTAATTGGCTTAAAAGAATACTATCCCCTAAAACAGCCGATTTTCCGAAAGATCAAGAAGAGCAAGAAATCATTACTCTTATTGATTTTTTATGGAACAAAATTGACACACCCTCTAATGCCACTAATCTAAAAACAAAAATTAAAGTATTTAAAGGATCTACGCTTAACAAGAAAATAAAAGCGTTACCAGAATTATATCTGCTTCTAGAAGAATTTATTACAGAAAAAAATACAGTAAGCCGCCTTAATAAACAATCTATACATGATCTAATCTTTCTAAAATATAGTTCATTGTTTAAATACACCAATTTTAGATTGATATTCGAGCCTTTAAAAAAACAAGAATTAATACTGTGCAGAGTTTTTCTTATGCAAGTTTTAGAGAAGTCATCAGAACTAATTGGTAGTTATAGTGATCCCAAAATTATAAAGATTAAAAAATACTTAGACACCCCATATGATTTCCAAACTATTGATTTAATAAAAGAGCGAGCAAATTTGTTAGACTTTTCTAATCAGATTTTCTTTAAAATAAAAAATAGCTTAGGGATAAATGCAATCACCAATATTTATTTATTAATTTATAAAAAACACTTTCAATCATACCACCTTCTCGATTCTTTTACAGCGACATTAAATGTAATCCCTGAAGAAATTCTTGCAAAAGACCTTATTAATTTCCCTAGTAAGCAGCAAATGCTTAAGATGCTTCAAAAGCAACTATATAGTCTTGAAGAAATAAACGAAAGACTGACCGAAGAAATTATTGAACGTAAAAAAGTAGAAGATGAATTAAAACATAGTGAGCATCTAAAAACTACAATTTTAGAAACCGCAATGGACGGGGTTATCTTAGTAAATAGTCAAGGAACTGTACTTAACTGGAATAAACAAGCAGAGAATATACTAGAATTAAAAAGAGAGGAAACCATAGGAAAAAGCCTCTACCCTCTTGTGCCATACAAGCTTAGACAAGAGCTAAAAAGAAGTTTTAGCAATTATATAAAAACAGGAGATGATGAATTAATCAATAAACGTGTTGAAACTTCTGTAACCAGAAAAAATGGCACGTCGGTCTATGTAGAATTAACTATCATCGCTATAGAAACTAAAGGCGATTATCTATTCAATGCATTTTTTAGAGATATTACAAACAAGCGAATCATTGATAATGAAATTAGAGAAGCCAAAGTATTTGCAGAAAAATCTGCAAAGGCCAAGTCTGTATTTCTATCCAATATGAGTCATGAGATCAGAACACCCCTTAATGTAATTTTAGGGTTGACAGGAATCTTACAAAAAAGCGATTTCAACAATCCAAAGGTGGATAAAAAAAATCTAGATGGTATTCAATTCTCTGCAGAAAACCTTTTGGTGCTGATTAATGATATTCTTGATTTCTCTAAAATTGAGGCCGGGAAACTAACACTTCACAATACAGACTTCAATATTAGAGAACTTATCTCTAATATATCGAGAGGTTTTAAGATAAAGGCTGATGAAAAGGGATTAGAATATCAGATGCATATTGATCCATCTGTACCCAAATTTATTATTGGAGATCAGTTACGACTAAATCAAATCTTAATCAACTTACTAGGAAATGCCATAAAATTCACTCAAAAAGGGAAAATAATTACACAAGTAAAAACTGAAAAGATGGATAACGAGTTTATTACTATCCATTTTTCGGTAAAAGATACTGGAGTAGGAATTCCTGAGGATAAATTAGCCACTATTTTTGAAAGTTTTTATCAAGTACATAAGCCCGGAAAAAATAAAAGAGAAGGTACAGGCCTTGGGCTTTCGATTTCTAAACAACTTATAGAGCTACAAGGAGGAACACTACACGCCGAGAGTCAACCAGAAATAGGATCTACTTTTGGGTTTTCTATACAATATTCAAAAAGCAATTTAAAATCTTCCGAAATAAGTGAAACTTCGTCTACCATCGAAAACGCTAAAATCTTATCAGGGATGAAAGTTCTTGTTGTAGAAGACAATAAAATGAATCAATTCTTCATAGCACAATTGCTTTCTAATTGGAATATTGATACACATATAGCAGAAAATGGAAAAATCGCTTTAGAAAAACTTAAAGATTACACATACGACCTAATTCTTATGGATATGCACATGCCGGTATTAGATGGTCCAGAAACCGCAGAACAAATTAGACAATCAGAGAATCCAAAAATTAATCAGATCCCTATTGTCGCCTGCTCTGCCGATGTGTTTCCAGAATCTAAAAAGAGAGCCATAGAATCTGGGATGAACTTTTACATTACCAAACCAATAAGCGAAGAAGCATTAGAAGAAATACTATACAGTCTAAGACCAAAAACCTCTCAGAACACTAAATCATCATTTACCAAAGAGGATACACTAAACCTCCCTACTAAAAAAAATTGTGACCTCTCATTTTTAAGAAAAACCTTTGATAATGATCATGAAATTATTCAAAGTGTACTTCAAATATTTATAGAAGAAACTCCAGAAGATTATAACAGGTTAAGAAATGCCATCGAAAATCAAAACGGATTATTGATTAAAGAAGTTTCTCATAAACTTAAGTCCAGTTTCAAAACATTAGGCTTGCAAGAAGAATCAGCCATTTTAGAAAAAATTGAACATCTATCAAAAGAAGGGAAATTGGGTGAAATTTCAGAACTATTTTTAAAATTAGATCAATCCTACTCAAAAATAATAGAAGAAATCAAGCAGTCAATAAAGGAGTTAACCTCTTTAAATACATAAAAAGAAGATATTTTCTATTACGCTATTATTATCTTTGCACTTATGCAAAATCAAATCAAAAGCTTACAGAATACCAAAATAAAATTTCTTACCCAGCTTAAAGAAAAATCCAGAATTCGAAAAAAAGAAGGTCTTTTTATCATTGAAGGCAAACGCGAAATTACGTTGGCTTTAGAAGGAAAATATACTGTTACACAACTATACTATTGCCCCTCCATTATTTCATACGAAGAAATTTTATCCATAATCAAAAGTTGCAGTAATCAAATTGAACTGTATGAAATTACAACAGATATCTACCAAAAACTTGCTTACCGAACCACTACAGAAGGTATATTGGCCATAGCACAATCTAAAGATCTAGACATAGAACACCTTGTATTGCCTTCTAAAAACCCTATTATTCTTATTGCTGAAGCACCAGAGAAACCCGGTAATATTGGAGCCTTACTTCGTACTGCTGATGCGGCTCAATTAGATGCTGTTTTAATTGCTAATCCAAAAACAGACATGTATAACCCCAATATTATACGATCAAGCGTTGGTTGTTTATTTACAAATACTATTGCTACGGGCACCTCTTTGGATATCATAAATTTTCTAAAAAAACATCAAATTAACATATACGGTGCTGCTTTGCAGGCCTCTGTAAATTATTACACTCAAGATTATACTAAACCTTCTGCCATTGTCGTTGGTACAGAAGCAACCGGTTTAAGTGAGGATTTTTTACTCAACACCAATCAAAACATTAAAATTCCAATGAGCGGTGTGATTGACTCTATGAACGTTTCGGTTGCTGCTGGAATTCTAATTTTCGAAGCAAAACGTCAGCGGGATTTCGTAAATCAAAAGATTTAAAAATAGTAACAAAAATAAATTTAAAATCAGTATATTACCCATTCTTTCATACCCCAAAGGATCGAACTAATTGCTTTAAAATAATGACCCCAAACTCCCTGTTTTACCTACTAATAGCCATAATTATTATTGTTTTTCTAATAGATTCGTTATTAGATATTCTTAACGCAAGACATTATAATGATGAGATTCCGGAAGAACTTTCTGATGTTTATCCAAAAGAAGAGTATCAAAAATCCATTGCCTATAAACGAGCCAACTACGAATTCAAATTAGTTTCTTCGAGTGTTTCTCTGTGCATTATGCTTCTTTTTTTCTTTTTAGATGGTTTTGCATGGGTAGATAATGTAGCTCGATCCATATCAGATAATTCTGTAATCGTTGGACTTGTTTTTTTTGGAATAATAATGATTGGAAGCGATATCCTTTCTACACCTGCTGCTTACTATAAAATTTTTACTATCGAAGAGAAATTCGGTTTCAATAAAACTACCATCAAAACTTTTTTTATTGATAAGATAAAAAGTATCATCATGATGATGATAGTTGGTGGTGGACTTTTGGCATTAATCATTTGGTTTTATGAGCTTACAGGAAAATCTTTTTGGGTTTATGCCTGGGGATTAGTAACCATCTTTACAGTTGCCATGAACATGTTTTATGCAAAACTCATTGTTCCTATATTTAACCAGCAAACCCCTTTAGAACCGGGTGAACTTAGAGACACTATTAATGACTATTCTAAAAAAGTAGGCTTCAGACTAAAAGATATATTTGTGATTGATGGTTCAAAGAGAAGTACAAAAGCAAATGCTTATTTTTCGGGATTTGGTAGCGAAAAAAGGATTACGCTTTATGACACCCTAATTAAGGACCTCAATAATGAAGAAATTGTTGCTGTACTAGCACATGAAGTAGGGCATTATAAAAAAAGACATGTCATTGTTAATCTACTATTATCAATCGCTCTTACTGGGTTAACCTTATGGTTTTTATCGCTTTTTATATCCAACCCTCTTCTTTCTGAAGCACTTGGAGTACAAGTCCCTTCTTTTCATATAGGATTAATAGCTTTTGGAATATTATACAGCCCTATTTCTGAAGTTACAGGATTAATAATGAATCTAGTATCCCGAAAATTTGAATATCAAGCTGATGAATATGCAAAAAACACCTACAATAATGAAGCTTTAATAAATAGTCTAAAAAAACTTTCAAAAAACAATCTAAGCAACCTCACCCCTCACCCTGCAATGGTTTTCATACATTACTCTCACCCTACACTATTACAAAGAATCAAAAAACTTAGAAAATAAAATCCATTATATAAGTACTTGGTGGTTACAATTCTTAATTGTACTTTTAATTATTATTGACAGATTAGGATAATTTGTCACAGATATCGACTTAAGGCATAATTTTTGACCTCTAGTTAATATCATTAAGGGGGACGCACACGATACAAAATAGGGCTTTCTTATAAACTTTGTGATATGACCGAAGCTGCTATAGAGGAAGAAAACAAACAGATAGCTAAGCAATACAAAGAATTGCTGCGTATTAGTTACAGAGATCTTACCAAAGAAGATAAAAAACTTATACGCCAAGCATTTGATATTGCCGTTGATGCACATAAAGATCAACGACGCAAGAGTGGTGAAGCCTACATTTTTCACCCCATTGCAGTTGCAAAAATTGTAGCAAGTGAAATTGGACTTGATGCAACATCTATTGCAGCAGCTTTACTTCATGATGTTGTAGAAGACACAGAATACACCTTGGTAGATATTGAGCAAATGTTTGGCGAAACCGTAGCTCGCATCGTAGATGGACTTACCAAAATATCTTCCCTAAAAAAAGATAGGGATATTTCTTTACAAGCAGAGAATTTTAGAAAAATGCTGCTTACCCTTAATGATGATGTACGAGTTATTATCATTAAAATCGCCGATCGTTTACACAATATGCAAACGATGGATGCCATGAGGCCAGATAAACAAGTAAAAATAGCATCCGAAACCTTATACATTTATGCTCCTCTGGCCCATAGAATTGGCCTATACAACATTAAAACAGAATTAGAAGATCTTGGATTAAAATATACTGAACCTGAAGTATACAAAGATATTTTTGAAAAAATTAAAGAAAGTAAAGAAGATCAGGATGAGTATATTAAAAAATTCTCGGATCAGATCAGAGTTGGATTAGACAGAGAAGGCTTAAATTATGAAATAAAAGGGAGGCCCAAATCCATTTTTTCTATCCGACGAAAAATGGTAAAACAAAATATTTCTTTTGATGAAGTCTATGATAAATTTGCAATACGTATCATCTACAAATCTGATCTCGAAAATGAAAAATTTATTGCCTGGAAAATATACACGGTAGTAACCGACTATTACCGACCCAACCCTATTCGATTAAGGGATTGGATCTCTCAACCAAAATCCACAGGTTACGAAGCCTTACACATAACCGTTATTGGCCCTGATAGCCAATGGGTCGAAGTACAAATACGAAGTGAGCGCATGCATGAAATAGCCGAAAAAGGATATGCGGCACATTATAAATATAAAAATACCGAAGAAAAGCAAGATCAAGGATTAGACGGTTGGTTAAATAGACTACAAGAAGCACTGGAGAATTCTGAATCCAATGCAGTAGACTTCGTCGAAGAATTCAAGCTAAACTTATATGCTAAAGAAATATTTGTTTTTACTCCAGAAGGAGATTTAAAATCTCTACCAAAAGGAGCTACAGCTCTTGATTTTGGTTTTAGTGTACATACCGAAGTCGGGCTAAAAACTAGAGGGGCAAGAGTAAATGGAAAATTAGTACCACTTAGTCATGAACTCAAAAGTGGAGATCAGGTAGAGATCATTACGTCAACCAAATCAAAACCATCATCCAGCTGGTTAGATTATGCAACAACAGCCAGGGCAAGAGCAAAAATCAAATCTGCATTAAGAGACGAAAAGAAACAAATTGCAGAAGACGGAAAAGTTATACTAAAACGTAAGCTACGCTCTCAAAAAATAACAATGAGTGAAAAGGTCGTTAATGAGCTTGTATTATATTTTAAATTAAAAACAAGTTTAGACCTTTTTTATAGAGTGGGAATAGGAACTATTGATAATCAAAAAATCAAAGAGTTTGCCAACACCCGAAGTAATGTTTTCATGAATTTTATCAAGAATAGAATTCGTAGAGGAAATGTTAAAGATGTTAATAAAGAAGAAATTACCTCTAAATTTGATTTACTCGTATTTGGTAAAGATTCAGAAAAACTAGAATATAAGTTATCTAATTGTTGTAACCCTATCCCTGGAGATAATGTATTTGGATTCATCACAGTAAATGAAGGCATAAAAGTGCATAAAAAGAATTGTCCTAATGCGCTGCAGTTGCAAAGTAATTATGCCTATAGAATTATGCCTGCCAAATGGATAGACTCTAGCCAAGAAGAGTTTAAAGCGGTTATACGACTTAATGGTATTGATAACATTGGAGTTGTAAATGAAGTTACGCAAGTAATCTCAAACAATATGCACCTTGCTATTTATAGTATGAACTTTGATACTAATGATGGAGTATTTATAGGAAAAATAACAGTAGGTGTTAAGAATAAAAACACCCTGAAAACAGTCATGAAAAATCTTTCAAAAATAAGTGGTATTGATAAAGTGGTTAGAGAATAAAAAATAATGTAACTTTGCTTTTTTAAACGTATGAGTACTAAAGCAACCACACAAAGCGATCAAAACATCGTTAAAAACGTGTTTACCAGTTTCTTAGAAGAAAATGGACATAGAAAAACACCAGAACGATATGCCATACTTCAGGAAATATATGAAAGTGAGGAACATTTTGATATAGAATCACTGTATATCAAAATGAAAAACAAAAACTACAGAGTTAGTCGTGCAACGTTATACAATACAATTGAGCTTTTGTTAGAATGCAAACTGGTTAGAAAGCACCAGTTTGGGCAAACCCAAGCTCAATATGAAAAATCATATTTCGATAGGCAACATGACCACCTTATTTTAACCGATACTGGGGAGGTACTTGAATTCTGTGATCCCAGAATTCAATCGATAAAAAAAACGATAGAAGAAATTTTTAATGTAGATATTACAAATCACTCTTTGTATTTCTACGGAACTAAAAAGAAACCAACTAATCAAGACAACTAATGGCGGTAAACTTATTACTTGGTCTTCAATGGGGAGACGAAGGTAAAGGAAAAATTGTAGACGTTCTTACAAAAGATTATGATATAATAGCAAGATTTCAAGGCGGTCCTAACGCAGGTCACACTTTAGAATTTGACGGAATCAAACATGTATTACACACTATTCCTAGTGGTATTTTTCATGACAAAGCCATCAATTTAGTAGGTAACGGCGTAGTTATTGACCCTGTGATTTTCAAAAAAGAATTAGACAATCTGGATAAATTTGATTTAGATTACAAATCTAAATTATTAATCTCTAGAAAAGCACATTTAATTCTTCCTACACATCGAATTTTAGATGCTGCTTCTGAAGCTTCAAAAGGAAAAGCAAAAATTGGCTCTACCCTTAAAGGTATTGGTCCAACTTATATGGACAAAACCGGTAGAAATGGTATTCGTGTAGGGGATTTAGAATTAAGTGACTGGAAAGAACGCTATCGAAACCTGGCAAATAAGCATGAGGCGATGATCGATTTCTATGATGCTAAAATCGAATACGATTTAGAAGAATTAGAGCGTGAATTTTTTGAAGCTGTAAAAGTATTAAAATCACTTATTTTTATTGATAGTGAAGAATATTTATATCAAGCTCAGAAAGAAGGAAAAACAATTCTGGCCGAAGGAGCACAAGGATCATTATTAGATATTGATTTTGGAACCTATCCCTTTGTAACTTCATCAAATACTACTGCTGCAGGTGCTTGTACTGGTTTAGGTATCGCTCCAAATAAAATCAAAGATGTTTTTGGGATTTTTAAAGCATATACTACTCGAGTGGGTAGTGGGCCATTTCCAACAGAATTATTTGATGAAGATGGAGAAACTATGGCACGTGTAGGTCATGAGTTTGGAGCCACAACCGGTAGACCAAGACGATGTGGATGGTTAGATCTTGTAGCCCTAAAATATGCTGTGCATGTAAACGGCGTAACAAAACTAATGATGATGAAAGGTGATGTACTTAGTGGTTTTGAAACCTTAAAAATATGTACCTCATATAAATATCAAGGTAAAACAATTACTCATCTACCCTACAACATAGAACCAGAAAATGTAACGCCTATTTATACAGAGATGAAGGGTTGGTCTGAAGACCTTACAGGCATGACAGAAGCTGCTCAATTACCAAAAGAATTAAATGAGTATATATCATTTTTAGAAAAAGAACTAGAAACACCAATAACTATTGTTTCTGTAGGACCGGATAGAACGCAAACTATCCACAGATAAAACTATAAAAAATACTATATAGACCAAAAAAAGCTACCTTGTTGGTAGCTTTTTTTGGTCTATATTTTCCTAAAAGAAAACTAAAATGAAGTTACTCCCTCTTCGTGAGGTTTTATATCCATAATTCGCTCTATCTTTTTGATCGTTTTTTGTTTACTCCTATGGTATTCAGGAAATGACGTTAGTTGTCTAAAACCATAAATATCATCATCTCCTCTTCCTCCTTTACGATTGCTCGCAAAAAAACCTATTTTATGCTCTTCATTGATAATAAATGTAAAATCATCCTCTGGACTGTTAATTGGTTCTCCTAGATTATAAACTTCAACATCTTCATTATAATTATCAATAGTCATAAAAATATCCAACCCCCCCATCCCCTTATGGCCATCACTTGCAAAAAACAATTTTCCCTTATCGCTTATGTAAGGAAAAGTCTCTCGCCCCGAAGTATTAATACGATCCCCAAGATTTTCAGGAATTCCAAAACTACCATCTTCGTTTATTTTTACGACATATATATCCGATTTACCAAAACTTCCTGGCATATCACTGGCAAAATATAAAAATCTTCCATCAGGAGATAATGTTGGGTGAGCTATCGAATATTCATCACTACTAAATGGTAATTCTTCTATATCCTTCCATTTCCCGTCTACATATCTCGCTCTATAGATTTTTAACAAAACACTACCTTCTATATTTGCTTTGGATTTTCTTTTTGAATAATTATTCCTTGTAAAATAAACTGTTTTTCTATCCTTACTAAAGGTTGCAGAGGACTCATGAAACTTTGTATTTATGCTTCCCTTTAACTTCCTTATTTTTTCTTTATCAGATTTTTTTGCGGTGGTATATAAGTCCAAAAATGGTTGATTACTTACTTCATCAAATGATTTAGAAATACTATTAACATTCCTAGACGAAGCAAATACCAATTCCCCTTCATAAAAACTAGGAGCATAATCTGAATATTCTGAGTTAATATTCAAAAAGTTGATCTTAAATTTTTCCGACTTTTCTTCTGTTATCGTAAGAGTGTCCAATAAAGAATTATACTCATCTTCTCTACTTAGAACTTCATTATAATCTAAATATGAATCGTTTACTCTATTAAAGTGCATTTTATGAGTATCAACAAAAGCGTACTCGATAAAAATGTCATTTGTTCTTTCTAACTGTTCCCATTGAGAAAATATTGTGCCCCAAAAAAAGAAAAAAAACAGCCCCCAAAGGTTTTTTTTCAATACCATTTACTAATTTTTTGATGTTTTGTGTTACTACTTAAAATCTTTCTTACTTATTAATATAACCATATTATATACCCTTAGGCCTATATATTAAAGGCCTTACAAATACATTGAAATAAAAATAAAGTGTTAATCAAATGCTATCCCCATAGCACTGATTGTAGTTTTTGTTGTTTTCAAGGCACAATTTACTGATGCTTAAGCACATAAACTGTTAAAAAAATCGAAATTATTATATAAGTTTATTTTACATCATCATTTACAGTTGTATTCTGACTAATTTTTATTTACTTTTTATCAGTTTAAAAAGCTTGTGCAAAACGACCTCAATATCGAAAACCCATGATTATACCACAAAGCTTTGCAACATTAAATATGCATTTAAGTATTTACAATAGATAAGGATTTTATTTTATACGAACCTCTACAATCATTAGATACAATTTTCGTTATTTTGCATACAAATTTGATACACTTGAAAAACAAAGCGTTTTATATACTATTCTTTTTCCTGTTTTCTGTAATTACCTTTGCACAAGAAGAAAAAGAGGGAAAAGAAATAAAAGTTCAATCTGATCGTACGATTAAAGATGAGAATAGATTTCCTGGCGCAACAATTCTCGCTAAAGTGGATAAACAAGTGTATATGCAACATGAAGGCGTAGAAATATGGTGTGATCAAGCGGTGCACTATAGCGAAGATAGATTTGTTAAAGCATTAGGTAATGTAATCATAAAACAAGGAGACTCACTTACCCTAAAAAGTAAGTATGCAGAATATAATGGCAATACACAATTTGCATATGCTCGTGATCAGGTATTTATGGAAACCGGTTCTAACACATTAAGTACAGATACTTTATTCTTTGATCGATTAAAACAACAAGCATATTATCGTAGTGGAGGAACTGTAAAAGATTCTGCAAACAATACCCTAACTAGTAAAATTGGTCGTTTTTTTATGGATCGCAATCAATTTTCTTTCAACACTAATGTAAAAGTTGTAAACCCTGAAAACAATATTGATTCTGACCGGTTGGATTATTTTCCTGATGTAGATCATTTCTATCTTTATGGGCCATCTACTGTTAAAGGAAAAGAAAGTACACTATACTGTGAACGTGGATTTTATGACACCAAAGTTAAAACTGGATATGCTATAAAAAATGCACGAATTGACTACGATAAGCGTACTGTATTTGGAGATAGTATATTTTATAATAGTGCGATTCAGTTTGCTTCGGCAACCAACAATATTAAAGTATTAGACACTGCTAACAACTCTATTATTACTGGTCATTACGCCGAAGTTTTTAAAGACAAAGATTCTGTTTTTATTACCAAAAGAGCTTTAGCAGCTACTTTGCAGGAAAAAGACTCTATATATATACATAGTGACACTTTAATGGTTACAGGGAAACCAGAAAGTAGAATAATGAAAGGGTTTTATGATGTAAGAATCTATAAAAGTAATATGAGTGGTAAGAGTGATTCTATTAACGTAGATCAAACCACCGGCTATACCAAACTAATTGGAAAGCCTATTATTTGGGCGCAAAGAAATCAAATGACCGGAGATACTATAAAAATCATTTCAAATACAGAAACAGAAAAATTAGATTCACTTATTGTGTATCAAAATGCGTTTCTTGTACAGGAAGACACTCTAAAAGCCGGATTTAATCAGATAAAAGGCCAAATACTCTATGGTTTATTTAAAGATAATGAAATCTATCAGGTAGATATTGATAAGAATACCGAGACCATTTTCTATCAACGCGAAAGCGAGGGCGAACTAAAATTAATCGGTATCAATAAAGTCCTTTCTAGTTCGATCAAATTACTTCTTAACGACCGAGAGATAGAAGATGTATATTACTATCAAAATATTGATGGTACCTTATATCGGGAAATAGATTTACCAAAAAATGCACGAGAACTCTCTGGGTTGAATTGGCGCGGAGAGGAGCGCATTAATAGTAAAGCAGACCTTTTTAGGGGAGAATCTCCTCCCAAACTAACTAAAATAAAGGGAATCCCATTACCAAAAGACGAAGAAGATTTCTTTGATGAAGAAACAATAAAACGTATCGAGGATAATAAATCAGAAGGTTCTCGCCTGTTAGAGCAAGAACTTAAGGATGCAGAACTCAAAGAATCTAATGAACAATTGGATTCTATTATCCCTAAAAAAGATATAAAAGAGGGTATTAATTCTGAAAAGAAAAAAATTAAAAAAAAGACATCCTTTATAGATCCCGATCTTAGTCGTACCGCAAAACAAAGAGATAGTATAACGGTAACTACGCTACAGCATCCAAATGAAAAATTAAAGGATAGCATCAATACTAAAGATAGAAAAGAATAAAAGTAAATACTTCTTCTTTTTTAATCAAAATCTATTTTTAAAATTAACCGGGAAACACTGTTGAAAAAAGATTTTTTCAAATATCAAGCTCAAACTACTCCGCATCCCTTGGCAATGGAGGTTTCTCATGCAGAAGGAAGTTATATCTATTCGACTAACGGAAAAAAATATCTGGATTTTGTAGCCGGAGTATCAGCCTGCAGTCTTGGGCACAAGCACCCGAAAGTTGTACATGCCGTAAAAGAACAATTAGACAAGTACTTACACGTTATGGTATACGGAGAATATATCCAACAACCTGCTGTAGCGCTTACCAAACTATTAGCTTCTCACCTCCCCGATCCTTTAGAAAAAACATACTTAACCAATTCTGGTACCGAGGCAATCGAAGGATCCTTAAAATTAGCCCGTAGAGTTACAGGCCGGAGCCAAATTATTTCTGCAAAGCACGCCTATCATGGTAATACCATGGGGTCAATGAGTGTAATGGGTTATGAAGAACGCAAGAGAGCCTTTAGGCCTTTAATCCCAGACGTATGTTTTATTACTTTTAATGCAGAAGAAGATATACATAAAATTACAGAAAAAACTGCTGCGGTAATCCTTGAAACTATACAAGGCGGTGCAGGGTTTATCGAACCACAGAATGGTTATCTAAAAAAAATTAGAGAACGCTGTGATAAAGTTGAGGCACTCTTGATACTGGATGAGATACAACCCGGATTTGGTAGAACAGGCAAATTATTTGGGTTTCAAAACTATGATATTATCCCGGATATTGTGGTCATGGGAAAAGGTATGGGTGGCGGGTTACCTATCGGCGCTTTTACAGCTTCATCAAACATGATGGATCAACTCCAGGATAACCCAAAATTAGGGCATATCACAACGTTTGGAGGAAACCCTGTAATTGCAGCTGCCGCTTTGGCAACTTTACAAGAAATCACCGACAGTGACGTAATGGCAGCCTCGCTAAAAAAAGAAAAAATATTTCGGTCCTTATTAGTGCATCCTTTAATTACAGAAATAAGAGGATTAGGATTAATGTTAGCAATTATTACTCCTTCTTCAGAAATAGCGAATGAAATTATAACAAGATGCCAGGACAAAGGTTTAATCCTATTTTGGTTACTTTTTGAGCCCAAAGCTATACGTATTACACCACCTCTCACTATATCCGAACAAGAAATTAAAGAAGGATGTGACATCATTCTGGATGTCTTAGATGAAGTAAAAGGACTTCAAAAATAGGGTATTCATAACTGGATTCTGATTAAAAAACCTTATATTTAGTAGATAATCTTCACATTTCCGCATCCTAAACCAAGTAGCGGCTTATTAAATAAGACAACCGTATACTATTAATAATTAATGGTATACATTTTGTTAATTAGTTTGTTAAAAACAATTGATTTCTGAAGTTTAATCATTCATTTTCATTTGTAATTTTAATACAGAGGAAATCAATAATGCGAAAGTAAATTGAGTACTGGTATATTTCACTATGCTAAGGTATTGGGAAAAACAAAAAAGAAATTAACCTTACTTATATAATTTATTCCGCATATATAATCAACGTGTATGAAGTTTAACCGCGAAGAAGAAAATAATTTCTCGATTACTCGTTACGAGTCTATGCTGAGATCTAATGACGTTAAATTTTTTGATTCTGATGAGTTTGAATCTATTATTCATCACTACCTGGAAAACGGAAAAATTGCCAAAGCAAAAAAAGCCATCTCTTTAGGCCTTTCTCAACATCCATCTTCTGTAAACCTAAAGCTTTTACAAGTGGAAGTTTTAGTTTTTGAAGATCGTTTAGAAAAGGCAGATACACTTTTGGCACAATTACACGCCTTAGAGCCAGAAAATGAAGAGATTTATATTCAAAAGGCTAATATCTTATCCAAACAAAATGACCATATTAAGGCTATCGAGTTACTCATGATGGCCCTTAGTTACACCAATGATGTTGCAGATGTGTATTCTCTCATAGGAATGGAATATCTTTTCATGGATGATTTTGAAAATGCGAAAATCAATTTCATGAGATGTCTTGAAGCAGATGACCAAGACTACTCTGCTTTATACAATATCATATATTGTTTTGATTTCTTAGAGCAACATGAAGAAGCTATTGAATACCTAAACATGTTTCTTGATAAAAATCCATATTGCGAAGTTGCATGGCATCAGGTGGGTAAACAATATTTCGACCTAAAAGAATATAAAAAAGCATTAGCTGCTTTTGATTTTGCTATCATTAGCGATGAATATTTCATTGGTGCATATCTAGAGAAAGGCAAAGTATTAGAAAAACTGAAACGATATAATGAAGCTATAGAAAATTATCGCATTACTTTAGAGTTGGATGATCCTACTTCATTTGCGCTATTAAGGATAGGAAAATGCTTTGAAAAGTTAGGCAATGATGACCTGGCCATTCAGCATTATTCTAAAACAGTACATGAAGATCCATTACTGGATAAAGGATGGATCGCAATAACTGATTTCTATTTGCGTAAACGCAACTACCAGAAAGCACTATATTATACAAACAAAGCCATCAATATTGATGGGGAAAATGTATTATACTGGAAACGATATGCTAAAATAAATAATCGATTAGCTTTTTTTGAAGAAGCAGAAAGAGGCTATCGTAAAGCACTAGAATTAGGTAACTATGAATTAGAAACCTGGCTAAATCGTTCTGATATTTTAAGATTTCTAGGTGAATCTGACGCTGCCGTACAGAGTTTGTATCAAGCTATCGAATTTTATCCAGAAAATCCAGAAATCCAATACAGATTAGCCGGGATATACTACGAAAAACAAGATTTTGAAAAGGGAGAATACCATATCAGAAAAGCCTTAGAGCAAGATTATGAGTATCATATCGTATTGGAAGAACTTTTTGAAAAAGTTTTCAATCTTACTTTGGTTCGAAATATTATCTCAGAGTATAAATAATTTCAAAAAAAGACTGCTTTTTTTCTATTAAGTTTTGCATACATTTGTTTAGAATACAAATCGTTAAAAAACATCACGAATGCGAAGAAGTCTTAAGGACTACCTAGTAATTTCTGTAAAAGGTCTTGCAATGGGAGCTGCCGATGTGGTTCCTGGGGTTTCAGGGGGTACAATAGCTTTTATTTCTGGGATTTATGAAGAATTAATAGAAACCATTAACAAACTAGATCTTGCTTTTTTTTCTGTTTGGAAAAAAGAAGGTTTTTTAACCTCCTGGAGAGTCTATAATCTTTCTTTTTTATCAGTCCTCTTTTTAGGAATAACCATAAGCATTCTATCGCTTTCTAAAGTTATAAAATGGCTTCTTCATAATGAACCATTACTATTATGGGCTTTTTTCTTCGGATTAGTGGTGGCAAGTATTATTTACATCGGAAAACAAATTACTCAATGGAAACCTAAAATATATATTGGTATCCTTGTGGCCGCAATTATTTCATATTTCATTACTATTGCAGAACCTGTAGCATCTCCCGATAGTAATTTATATCTTATTTTCTGTGGCTTTATCGCCATTATTGCCATGATATTACCGGGGGTATCAGGAGCCTTTATACTGCTCATTTTAGGAGCCTACCAAACATTTATCGATATTCTTAACCAGCTTCGAGAAGGGCTATTTTCAATGGATTTTGATCTTTTAGGGCAAGCAATGATAAAGTTGATGTTTATAGGTATAGGAGCAATTACCGGCCTAAAATTGTTCTCTAAAATCCTAAATTGGATGTTCAAAAATCATAAAAACATGACTCTGGCTATATTAACTGGTTTTATGATTGGATCACTTAATAAAATATGGCCATGGAAAAAAACACTCTCCTGGAGAACAAATTCTGAAGGGCTACAAGTCCCATTCATAGAAAAAAGTATCTCTCCAACGCAATTCGAAGGAGATCCAAATCTTATATGGGTTTTATTACTTGCGGCTTCAGGTTTTCTATTAATTCTTATCTTAGAGCGCCTTGCTATGAAAAAAGCAAACTAACGTATGCAACAAAGTACCCGAACTTTTACAGATAAGATGTTCCTTGTTATTAAAGGTCTTGCCATGGGGGCTGCTAACAAAGTTCCTGGAGTTTCTGGTGGTGTGGTTGCTTTTGTGGCAGGTTTTTATGAAGAGTTTATTTACTCACTTCAAAAAATAAACCTAAAAGCGTTTAAACTTTTTATCAATTTTAGGTTTAACAGTTTCTGGAGATACATTAATGGTAAATTTCTTGGGCTCCTCATCCTGGGAATGCTAATAAGCTATTTCAGTGTTTCTAAAATTTTGGATTATCTCATTATTCATTACGAATTATATGTTTGGGCATCTTTTTTTGGGATGATCGTTGGATCCATTTACTATATTGTTAAAGATTTCGATGATTGGAGTAAGCGAAATATTTTTTTAATCACCATTGGCACTATAGCAGGCGTTAGTATAAGCTTATTAGATCCGGCCAAAGAAAACGACAACCTTTGGTTTGTATTTATTTGTGGAATCATTGGCGTATCTGGCATGACACTACCAGGGTTATCCGGCTCTTTTATTTTAATTTTATTAGGAAATTATGTGCTTCTTCTTGTAGATTCGGTAAATGCCTTATATGATACTATAGCCGATTTGATACGTTGGGATCTATCTTTTTTGGAGAATGTTAAAAGAATTAGGCTATTAAAAGTGCTTGTGGTGTTTAGCATAGGATCATTAACAGGTCTGGTCACACTATCACATTTTTTAGGGTATGTCTTAAAACATTATAAAACAGCAACCTTTGCTTCAATAATTGGGTTTATTACGGGTTCATTAGGAGTCGTCTGGCCATGGAAAAATAAAATATACAGACTTGATACTCTTGGAAACAAGCAAATTGATGCACAAGGGAATCCTATATTAGACAATTACGATCGTTATTTTCCAGATTTCTTGGCTATTGAAACTTATATCGGGATCTTTTTTATTATCGTAGGAATTATCATCGTTTTATGGTTAGAATGGTATGGTAAAAGGACACTAAAAAATTCGAAATGACAAAAATATACGGTTTACTTGGCCGAGACATCGGCTACTCATTTTCTAGAAACTATTTTTCAGAAAAGTTTGAAAAAGAAAACATAGACTGTCAATATAATAACTTTGATCTTAAGCAAATTGAAGAGTTAAAACAAGTCACAGAAAACACTAATATCAAAGGTCTTAATGTAACTATTCCATATAAAGAAGATGTTATTTCTTATCTCGACAACCTTGATCCTGTTGCTAAAGAGATAGGAGCTGTAAATGTCATTAAATTCAATAAAAACCAACAATTAACAGGGTACAACAGTGATCATTATGGATTTACCGAATCATTAAAACCATTACTAAACGAAACCATAAAAAAAGCACTAATCTTAGGCACAGGAGGTGCATCAAAAGCTATTGCTTATGCATTAAATCAATTGGATATACGCTATACATTTGTATCCAGAAATCCTGATTTTAATGAACTTAGTTATAATGATCTTGACGAAGATATCATAGGAGAATATAAATTAATAATCAATTGTACTCCCATAGGTACACATCCAAAAGTAGAAAACTACCCTAATATACCTTATGAATATATTACCGAAAACCATGTCCTATATGATTTAATTTACAACCCGGATCAAACTACTTTTATGAAAAAAGGGTTAAAAAAAGGAGCTAAAGTTTCTAATGGACTACAAATGTTAATTTTACAAGCAGAAAAAGCCTGGGAAATCTGGAATAGCTAATCTTTACTTCCTTTTTCACTAAAACTTCTACCTGCATTGGATTTAAGAAGTTCCTAAAAGGCCTTAATAACTTTGAGGTTTTCTAATATGTTAGTATCTTAGTCATTGATTATACCTGTTAATTCAGAAATTAACAAGTGGTATAGCTCAGACAAACAAAAACGTTCACACAATGTCAACACGTGATAACCTGCCTAAGGCAGATGGAAACAACGAGAATAAAATAGAAACTTTAGAAACCAAGTCTGAAAATTCTATTATAAATGATCAAGAATCTAACGAACCAGAATCAAAACCCCAAGATACTGAAGTTAGTGACTCTAAAACAGATATTTCAGCATCTGAAGTAGAACAAAATACTAGTGTTTCTAATGAAGAAATTGAAAACGAAGTTACTTCAGAAGAAGATCCTGTTCAAAATCAAATGAATGAGACTGTTGCTGAGCATACAGAAGGTGAAGCTGGTGATTCTCAAAAAGATCTTTCAGAACCTGAAGTAGAAAAAACCATACAAAAGACTAGTGTTTCTAACGAAGAAGTTGAAAACGAAGTTACTTCAGAAGAAGATCCTGTTCAAAATCAAATGAACGACGCTGTTGCTGAGCATACTGAAGATGAAGCTGGTGACTCTCAAAAAGATCTTTCAGAACCTGAAGTAGAAAAAACCATACAAAAGACTAGTGTTTCTAACGAAGAAGTTGCTTCAGAACAAGAAGATCATGTTCAAAATCAAATGAACGACGCTGTTGCTGAGCATAGTGAGGATGAAAGTACAATAGAGCGCCATGATATTGAAAAGAAGGATTATCATGCCATGAGCAAAGAAGAGCTCATTAAAGAGCTTCGACACCTTATTAAAACTGAAAAAATACAGACGATTAAGGAGCATGTTGAAGAAATTAAGAGTGAGTTTAATGAAAAATTCAACGAAGAAGTAGAACAAAAGAAAGAAGAGTTTTTAGCAGATGGAGGAGATATCATTGATTTCTACTATTCGACACCAATAAAAAAAGAGTTTAATTCGGTTTATTTTGATTACAAAGAAAACCGCAATTCATACTATCAAAACCTAAAAAAAGATCTTCAAGAAAATCTCAACAAAAGATTAGAATTAATTGAAGAGTTAAAAGGTCTACTCAATGTAGATGAGAATATCAACACAACGTATAATCATTTTAAAAGTATTCAGGAAAGGTGGCGAAATGCAGGTCCAATCCCTAGAGATAAATATAATACGGTTTGGAATACATATCATCATCATACCGAGAATTTTTATGATTTCTTACACCTAAACAGAGAGTTTAGAGACCTTGATTTTAAGCACAATCTGGAGCAAAAACTTAAGATCATTGAGCGTGCTACAGAACTTGCACAAGAAACCGATGTAAACAGAGCCTTTAGGGAGTTACAATTGCTTCACAAAATGTGGAAAGAAGACCTAGGACCTGTTGAAAAAGAGTACAGAGAACCCATTTGGGAGAAATTTAGCGCCCTTACTAAACAGATACATGAAAATCGACAAAAGTATTTTAAAGAGTTAGATAAGGTCTATGATAAAAACTTTGAAGTTAAAAAGGAAATTATTGCCAAAATAATAGATGTAAGCTCAGATCATCCCAAAAACCATAGTGGTTGGCAACATAAAATAAAAGAAATTGAAGCACTAAGAGAAAGCTTCTTCAAAGCAGGAAAAGTTCCCTCTAATGTAAATGAGGAAACCTGGAGTCTATTTAAAACGGCAGTTCGAGATTTCAATCGAAATAAGAACGCGTTCTACAAAGGTCTTAAAAAAGAACAGTTTGAGAATCTAAATAAAAAGATGGAACTGATCAAAATTGCCGAGGACAATAAGGATAGTGATGACCTAGCTGCCACTACTCCTTTAATGAAAAAGATTCAGGCAGATTGGAAGAAAATTGGTCATGTGCCACGTAAGGATAGTGATCGAATCTGGAAAAGGTTTAAAGAAGCTTGTAATTCATATTTTGACCGTTTACATGCTGAAAGAAATGAAGCAAATAAGGAAGAAATTGTATCTCTTGAGAAAAAACAAGCTCATATAGAAGCTCTGAACGAATTAAAGCTTTCTGGTGATACCGAGGCAGATCTTAATACTATAAAAGAGAATATTGCAATCTGGAAAACCTTAGGTAGAGTACCTTACAAAAAGAAAAACATTGAATCTGAATACAACAGAGTTTTAGATGACCTTTTTAAACAACTTAATTTAAGTCGTAAAGAAACCGAACTTATCAAATACGATAATAAACTAAGTACTTTATCCAATCAGAGTGATAATAGAGCTCTACAAAATGAACGGAGTTTTATTCGTAAAAAGATTGACGATGTTAAGGGAGAAATTCGCCAGTTAGAAAATAATCTTCAATTCTTTAAAAACGCCAAAGACGATAATCCTTTAGTGCAAGAAGTACAAAAAAACATTGAAAAGCACAAAGAAAATCTTGAAGTTTGGAAAGCTAAACTGCTAAAGATCAAACAACTGTAATCCTTATGCAATGTTCGCTTTGTGGCTCAGAAACTATATTATATTCTGAAGCTCACAATAGAAAATATTATAAATGCCCACAATGCAAAGGGATTTTATTAGATTCAATCTATTTCCTTTCTACTGAAGCTGAAAAAGAACGGTACCGACTTCATGAAAATGATGTACATGATTTAGGCTATCAAAAATTTGTATCTCCAATAGTAAATGCGATAAACGAAAAATACAAATCAAATCACAAGGGTCTTGATTTTGGTTCTGGTAAGGATTCTGTTATCGCATATCAATTACAAAAAAAGGGATATAATATATCCACTTATGATCCATTTTTTGATCCAGATAATAATGCACTTCAAACAAAATACGATTATATAGCCTGTTGCGAAGTGATAGAACATTTCAATAATCCTACAAAAGAATTTAAACTACTTCATTCTCTATTACATAAGGGCGGTATTTTATTTTGCAAGACCAATCTGCATGATGAATCCATTAACTTTGATTCTTGGTGGTATAAAAATGATGCTACACATGTGTTTTTTTATTCTTACGATACATTACATTGGGTGCAACAAAAATTTAAGTTTAAAACTATAGAAGTCGCTAATGACCTCATCATCTTCACTAAGTGACAGATATAGCTTACTATATAGCATAACTGAGTTTACTATACCACACGAATCTTTATTTACTAGTAAAAATCAATTTTATGTTAATGATTTATTAACACTCAAACGTTTTCGGAAATCTTCTACTAAAAGTCCTTGTAAGAATTTACTTAAATTGCAATATCAGCAAAAAAATTATTAAAAAGATAAATTATCTATAAGTATAGATTCGTTTTTTTCACACAATCACAATTTATCTATAGTCATCTAAATTCACATTAACACAGGCTTACACAAATGAAAAAATTATTACTTACCGTATTAGGGATTATAAGTACAGGTATTCTATCTCTTTTTCCACTATCAGCAAATAGTCAAACAGATTTTAGAGAAGAAACTATTTACTTCTTAATGACTACCCGTTTCTTTGATGGGGATTCTTCTAACAATGCCCCCACAGAATGGTCTTCTTTCAACCCCGATCCAACTATAAACCCCACCATTACCGACCCTAACGATGTTACATGGAGAGGTGATTTTAAAGGGCTGATTCAAAAATTAGATTACATAAAAGACCTAGGCTTTACAGCAATCTGGATCACTCCAATTGTGCACAATAGAAGTCCTTTGGATTATCATGGGTATCATGCCTGGGATTTCACCAGAGTCGATCCAAGATTAGAATCACCAGGGGCTACTTTTCAAGATCTTATCAATGAGATTCATGCCCGTGATATGAAAATTGTTCTGGATATCGTTACCAATCACTCTGGTCGATTTGGTATAAAGGATGTAGCAGAAATAAAATACAACACTGATCCTACTGCCTCGTGGTATGCTCCTGACAATCCAAATTGGGAATATGATGGATTAACCCCTAATCCAGATGATAACCTAATTTGGAGCAGGGCAAATCTTGCAAAAATGCCGGCACCGTATAATCAAAACTTAGAAGCCTATAATTTTCCTGGGAAAGAGAACTATGTCGATACTTCTGACCCAGATTGGTATCACCACTCTGGCAACGGTTTTGCTCAAGGATTTGATGATGTTGAAAACTTACAAAACAGAGCTTTGGCCGGTGACACACCGGATCTAAACACAGGCAGTCAAGTAGTAAGAGACTACCTGGTAAATGCATATACCACTTTTATTAATATGGGAGTAGATGCTTTTCGATGGGATACCGTGAAACATATGAGTAGAGAAGATATACTTTACTTTTATGATGCTTTTAAAGCCGTAAACCCAGACTTGTTTATTTTTGGTGAGGTTGCTCAAAAACGTCATGAACTACACCCGGTGGATGAAACCAACCCGCATTATTATACCTGGAGAGGCGCAGTGAACAATTCGGCTCCAGTGGATCTAGCAGTTATAGATTTTTTTGGAGAAGCTACATTTCATGGAACTTTTGAAGAAGGGCAATCTTTTCCTACAGTAAAGGCTGCATCCCGATATGATCATTTATATAGTGATCCTTCAACTCTTGTTACCTGGCTTGATAATCATGACTTTGGTCCTAACAACGACTGGAACAGACGCTACGGAGGCTCTGATGAGAATCTTGCCGCTTGTATGAATTTTATGTTTACCTGGAGAGGAATTCCAACGGTATATTATGGCACCGAAATGCGTTTTAAAGCAGGAGAATTTAATGATATTCATGATGCATCTGGTATTCAGAAATCCATTAATGAAACTGGTAGAGCGTATTACGGTGATGTTATAGATCAGGCGTCGAGTCACAAAATATATCAACATATCAAAAAACTAAATGCAATACGTAAAGCTGTTCCTGCATTACAAAAAGGCGCTTGGAATTGGAAAGATGCTCCTGGAAATGCAGTGGCGTATCGTAGAACACATCAAAACAGTGAAGTCGCAGTAGGACTTACCAAAGATGGTGGTGCTTCTTTTTCAATATCCGGTATGACAAACGGAATCTATCGTGATGCAGTTACTGGTAGAGAAATCGTTGTTACCAATGGTAACTTAAATTTTAATGTCACTTCTGGTTCTGCAGGGATTTATGTACTAAACGGACCCGGATTATTAGGAGGTTGCGGTGGTGGCTTTTTTGAAAATTGCGTAAATGGACCTACGAATCCTATTGCCATAATCAACCCGAACAACAACCAGTCTGAAAACCCGATTCAGATTTTTATGGAAGGTGCCGGAGGAGCTGGATCACCATATGAGGTATATTACACAACAAATGGTAGCACTCCAAATACAGCAAGTGCAAGATATACTAGTTCTTTTACAATTACCGAATCCACCACAATAAAGGCTATTGCTTATGACAAAGATGGTGCAGCTTCCCAGATCTCTACAAAAAACTATACAATAGGCCCCATTGAAGGTTTGCGTGTTTATTATAAGAAACCGTCTAATTGGTCGCAAGTAAATGTTCATTACTGGAATGAATCTCCTGATGTATTACCACCAAGTAATTGGCCAGGTCCCCAAATGACTAAAATTGATAACACAGAGTGGTACGAATACATTTTTGAAGGAGTAGATAGCACTAATTTACTATTTAGTGATAATGGCGCTAATAAAACTCCCGACCTTTCCAGAAATAGAGATGGATGGTATGAGAACGGAATTTGGTATGACACCCAACCAGGGAATACTACAAATACTCCCCCTACCCTTACAATGTCTCCCGAGGGAGGTTCTTTTTCTGAAGGTGAGACCATATCAATAACTTTGAATGCCAGCGACAATAATCCTTCAGGAGTTACTATTCGCTATACACTTAATGGAGAGCAGCCAACAACATCATCAAGTTTATACACTTCTCCAATAGCATTAACTCAAAACACAACAGTTAAGGCAATTGCCTACGATTCTGAAGGGTTAAGCTCCAATATAGTTAGTAATACATTTACTTTTTCTACCTCAACTAACTCAATGACTATATATTATAAAGGTTCATTACCAAATCCTAACCTCTATTTTTGGAATACCAGCCCGGGTACAACTACTACTAGTTGGCCAGGAGTATCTATGACAGATGCTGGTAATGGCTGGTTTACATATACATTAAATGATGTAAACTGTACAAACCTTATCTTTAGTAATAATGGCACTAATCAAACCCAAGATTTAAATAGATGCGGAGACGGATGGTATTACAATGGTACTTGGTATGATAGCAATCCAGAGCAATCACAAGAATTAACTGTTTACTTTAAATCCGACTCTTATACTTCTCCAGAAATATACTTCTGGAATGTTACTCCGTCTAATATAACAACAACATGGCCAGGAGAATCTATGACTGCAGATACCGATGGATGGCATCGCTATACATTTACCAACACATCCTGTGCAAATATAATTTTTAGTAATAATGGATCTTCAAAAACACCAGACCTTAATCGATGTAAAAATGGTTGGTATTACAACGGTGTTTGGTATGATGACAAACCTGTTGCTGCCAGATCTAGTAACACTGTAGAAGTTGGTATTGTAGATCCAGGTATGTCGATATATCCAAACCCGATTTCAGAAAACTCTACAATAGTATGGCATACCCAAAAAGATAAGAGTAAAGTACAAATTGATATTGTAAATCTTTACGGAGCTACTAATACTATTTACGAAGACATAGTAGATAAAGGAAAACATACTTTTAGTGTAAACAAAGGCAATATATTAAATACCTCAGGTATTTATTTTTGTAGAATTTCGATAGACGGCAATACTCAAGTCAAGAAATTGGTTAAAAACTAAAGAATCGCCCCTTAATTATATATATCAAGTTACCCATCTTTTACTTTTGTATAGATGGGTAATTTTTTTAGCTATATTTTTTTTGCTTCTTCCCAAAAGACATCCATTTCGGCCAATGTCATATCGTTTAGGCTTTTGCTGTTTTCTTTAGCCTTTTCTTCCAGGTACTGAAACCGTTTTATGAATTTTTTATTAGTACGCTCTAGGGCATCTTCAGGATTGATATTAAGAAAGCGTGCATAATTGATCATAGAAAAAAGGACATCGCCAAATTCTGATTCTATTTTATCCTGATCTTGCACTTTAATCTCATGTTGTAATTCTTCAAGTTCTTCTTTAAGTTTCTCAAAGACTTGATGAGGCTCTTCCCAGTCAAAGCCTACACCCGCTACTTTATCCTGAATCCTACTTGCTTTTACTAGTGCTGGCAATGATTTCGGAACCCCCTCTAAGACACTTTTTTTCCCTTCCTTTAGTTTAAGATTTTCCCAATTGCGTTTAACATCATCTTCATTAGCAACCTTTACATCTCCATAAATATGTGGATGTCTATTGATTAGTTTTTCACAAATTTCGTTTGCCACATCTGCTATATCAAAATCTTTCGTTTCACTACCGATTTTAGCGTAAAAAACAATATGCAAAAGCAAGTCTCCCAGCTCTTTTTTCACTTCATTCAGATCGTTATCCAAAATAGCATCACCTAACTCATATGTCTCTTCTATGGTTAGATGTCTTAATGATTGCAGCGTTTGTTTTTTATCCCAAGGACACTGCTCTCGAAGCTCATCCATTATGGTCAATACTCTATCAAAAGCCTTAAGCTGTTCTTCTCTAGAATTCATATCTGGTATTTATATAGAAACTTGTTCCATTTTTTTCTTAGTAACTCTAAATTCATTAATCATATCTTCTATGATAATTGCAGCTGGTTTGATATCATGAATTAATCCAGATACTTGTCCAATTTCGAGCTCTCCTTCATCGAGATTACCCTCAAACATTCCTTTTTTCGCTCGAGCTCTACCCAATAAATCCTTCAGTTCTTCAACAGTAGGTCCTTTAGAATATAGTTTAGCCACATCATAATAAAACTTATTCTTAAGCAGACGAACGGGTGCTAGCTCTTTTAAAGTAAGGTGCGTATCGCCTTCTTTAGCATCTACTACCATTTGTTTAAAATCGATATGTGATGATGCTTCATTACTTGCAACAAAACGACTCCCTACCTGGACCCCGTCTGCACCCAGTGCCATTGCTGCGTACATTGCTGTACCTGTTGCGATACCCCCTGCTGCAATTAACGGAACACTGATCTTTTCTTTAACCATTGGGATTAATGTAAGCGTAGTGGTTTCATCCCTACCATTATGCCCTCCCGCTTCAAAACCTTCTGCTACCACTGCATCAACTCCTGCATCTTGAGCTTTTAAAGCAAATTTAAGACTACTTACTACATGCACAACTGTGATTCCTTGTTCTTTAAGATATGCTGTATATGTTTTTGGATTTCCTGCAGAAGTGAATACAACTTTAACCCCTTCTTCTATAATGATTTGTATAATTTCTTCGAGATTAGGGTATAACATTGGAACATTAACCCCAAACGGTTTATCGGTAGCTTTTTTGCATTTCTGGATATGTTCTCTAAGTACATCTGGGTACATAGAACCAGACCCAATGAGCCCTAGTCCTCCGGCATTACTAACTGCACTTGCAAGCTTCCAACCACTTGCCCATATCATTCCACCTTGTATGATTGGGTATTGTATGTTAAATAGATCTTTTATTTTATTCATTAATTTTAGTATAAGTCAAAAATATGTAAAGCTTCACAAAGCTAATCTAAATTAATATATAACTAAATCGAATATATAGTATATTAAAAAAAATCCCGCTATAGAGCAGGATTAATTCGGTTTACTATTTTGATAGTGAATTTAAATACTTACTCCAGTAGTATTTTATTAAGAAATTACTCCAGATCCTACCAATTCATCATCATGATACCAAGCGACAAATTGCCCTTCGGTTATTGCACTTTGCCCATTTTCAAAAACTACATACATCCCAGAATCTACTTGATATAATGTTGCCTTTTCTAAGGGTTGTCTGTATCTAATTCTTGCCATTACCTCGAGTTCTTCATCTATTTGTAGCCTAAGATCTTCACGTACCCAATGCAATTCTTCATTCGTGATAAATAATGCTTTTCGGTATAGACCGGGGTGACTTTTTCCTTGCCCAGTATAAATTGTATTGGTTTCTACATCTGTTTCTATTACAAAAAGTGGCTCTGGTGTACCGCCAACGGCCAAACCTTTACGCTGGCCCTTAGTATAGTAGTGTGCTCCTTGATGTTTACCCACCACTTTCCCGTCATTAACATCATATTGATATTTTGTTGAAAGAAATTCTAACTCTTCCTTTTTAGATATAAATTCTGGTACTTCACGTAGGTATTTATCTTCGGAAGAAGCAATTTCTATAATATCTCCTTGTTTTGGTTGTAGCTTTTGCTGTAGAAAGTCTGGCAGTCGAACTTTTCCTATGAAACATAACCCTTGAGAATCTTTTTTATCGGCAGTCACCAAATCTTGTGTTGCTGCAATTTCGCGAACTTCTGGTTTTAACAATTCTCCTACCGGAAATAGCGTTTTTGCCAATTGATCCTGAGATAACTGACATAAAAAATACGATTGATCCTTATTTGGGTCTTTTCCCGCTAATAAACGATGGATTTCTTTTCCATCCTTTACAATGGTATCTTTTCTGCAATAATGCCCGGTAGCCACATAATCTGCACCAAGAGATAAAGCAATTTTTAAAAATACATCAAACTTAATCTCGCGATTACATAAAACATCTGGGTTAGGCGTACGGCCTTTTTCGTATTCATTAAACATGTAATCAACAATACGTTCTTTATATTGTTCACTAAGGTCAACGGTTTGAAAAGGTATCCCTAATTTTTCTGCTACTAATAATGCATCATTACTATCATCAAGCCAAGGGCACTCATCAGAAATAGTTACCGAATCATCATGCCAATTTTTCATAAACAATCCAATCACCTCATATCCTTGCTCTTTTAGCAAATATGCAGCAACACTAGAGTCAACTCCTCCTGATAATCCAACGATTACTCTCTTCATCAAAAAATACTTTAATCTTTAATTCTTATGCAAAAATAAGAAATAAAAAAAGCAACGCTTATGCATTGCTTTATGGTTTTTATCTATATCTCTATATCATAAATCAATTATCATTTGCTCCTTGTTGCAGAGGAAATAATTTCTGTTCTGATAGTTTTCCATTTTCATAATAGTTCCAGATACCATCTTTGCGATCTCTCTTATAATTTCCTTCGATAATTAGTTCGCCTTTTTTAGTATCAAAATATTTAGTAATCCCATGCAATTGATCATTTTCGTAGGTAAATTCTTTGATCTTTATTCCATCTTCAGAATACATAATTCTTTTGCCTTCTCTTTTACCTTCTATATAGGAATTATTTTCTGTGAGTTGACCATTATCAAAATAAGTAAGCTGTTCTCCATGTAGTTTCCCTGATTGATATTCTTCGGTCATCATAATCTTCTTGGAGTCATTATGATAATATTTCCATAATCCTATTCGATCTTTACCGATCATTCCTCCTTCACTTATTATTTTCCCTTTTTTGGTAAAGTACTTTACCAATATAGTATCATTGTTTTTAGAAAACACTTTAATTGCCGTAGGAGATCCGTCGCTACTAGGTTTATAAAACTTAAACTCTCCTATTTCTTTTCCATGATCAAAAGTTCCTTCATACCGAATATGATCGGTATTCTCGTATTTTTTTTTCCATTTTCCATGTCGCTTTCCTTCGGCATCATACTGATTATACTTCTGACTAAAACCCGAAAAAAAGGCAAAAATTAAAACACAAAATAAAAATGTACTTCGCATAGTTATATAATTTGGGACATTATTTCAACGAATGTGATTTCCAAAAAGTATACCAATTTTCTATTTATAAAAATATAAAAGTAATTCAAAATACAAAAAAGCTCCTGAAAAAGGAGCTTTTTTTATATACATATCTACGAAACTATTTCTTTTTTGGTTTTTGCTGTTGCTTTTTTTGTTCTTCAGCTTGCTCCATCAGTTCCTTCATTTTCTTCTGAAATTTACCTTGCTTTTTAGGTTTCTTCTTATTTTCCTGAATCTTTGCATGGATTTTGTCATCGTCAATAATCACATTTTTGATGACTAACATAATTCCTATTGTAATCAGATTAGAAATGAAATAATACAATGATAATCCACTGGCATAATTATTAAAGAAGAATAACATCATTAATGGAGACAGGTACATGATAAATTTCATATTAGGCATTCCCGGCTGTTGCGTTTGCATCGTTTGCCCGGTAGTCATCATCATATAAATAAATATAGCTACCGATGCCAATATTGGAAATAAACTAATATGATCTCCATAAAAAGGAATCGTAAATGGCAACTCGGCTATGGTATCATAGCTCGATAAATCATCTGCCCATAGGAAACTCTTTTGTCGTAACTGAAATGCACTTGGAAAGAAGTTGAATAAAGCATAGAAAACAGGGATTTGCATTACCGCTGGTAAACAACCACTCATCGGGTTAACACCTGCTTTACCATAAAGAGCCATTGTTTCTTGTTGTCTCTTCATTGCATTGTCTTTATGCTTTTCATTAATCTCAGTAATCTCTGGGCGTAAAACTTTCATTTTTGCCTGAGATAAATATGATTTATAGGTAACCGGTGATAAGATAATACGCACAATAATAGTCATAACTACAATTGCGATACCGTAAGGTAGAAAGCCACTTAAAAATGCAAAAAACGGAATAAATAAATATCTATTTATTACTCCAAAAATACCCCAACCTAAGGGTACAATTTCATCTAGGTTGCGTTTATAAGTATTTAAAATTTTATAATCGGTTGGACCATAGTACCAATCCATAGCATAATTTAACTCTCCTCCTTGCAGTTCTAGAGGCATTGATGCTGTAAACTCCTTGGTTACTTTTATCTCTTTATCATCTAAATCGGTAGAGCCAGCTAAATTTTTAGATGTAAAAGATGCTTTTTTGAATGGTGAATCTGTCAAAAGAACAGAAGTAAAGAAATGTTGTTTAAATGCTATCCAACTCACATTTTCTTCTTCATCGTCTGCAAACTCGCCTTGCCCTAAATAATCATCTTTATCTCCATCATATTCATACGAAATCTCAGTATATCTGTTTTCATATGTTGCACTTTTAGCATGTCGTATTCCTTGAAGTTTCCAATCCAGGTTTACCGTTTGACTACTATTAATTACTTGCTGTAACCCTTGAGACCTAATCGTAAAATCGACCATATATTCATTAGGCTTTAGCTCATATCTATACTCTAAGAATTTAGAATCAGAAACCTTTAGTTTCATAGATAGAACAGTATTCTCTCCATTTTTGGTCACTGTAGGTTCAAAAAACAGATCTTTTGTATTTAGAATTCTATTATCTGTAGTACCAAAATTAATATTGAAAGAAGCGTTCTTTCCGTCTTTGATTAAATATACAGGAACCGAATCATATGTTTTGAAATTCTTCAATAACGCTTCAGATATATATCCTCCTCTATTATTTATTTTAAGGCTTAAAACTTCATTTTCGACTTTAGTAAACTCTTCTTTCGCAGAAGGTAAACTAGCCGAATATGCAAATGCCCCCAATTGAGATTTTGCATTGGATAACGCTACAGAATCCTGAGGATTAACCACAATAGCCTCGCTTTCTTTTACAAAATCTGTGGTGTTTTTCTTCTCTGTTTTCTCCTTTGTTTCTACTTGTTCTTTTTTGGCCTTTTCTGCCTCAATCTCTTCTGGGGTTGGTTGATTTATATAGAACATCCAAACGATGATTCCAAAAATAAGTGCAAATCCAATTATCGAGTTAAGGTCAAACTTCTTTTCTTCCATGTACTATACGTATAAAAAGCCTTTATCTGTTGCTACAGAAAGGCTTTCAAGATTATTTATGTTTTCTTTAATGTCAATTATCTCGCCAATTACTATCCCTGTGACACTTTGGCACTTTTACTATTCTTCGAATATTCTACAGCTGCTTTTATAAACGCTATAAATAATGGGTGTGGATTAGCAACAGTACTCTTGTACTCTGGATGATATTGCACACCAACAAACCATGGATGATCAGGGATTTCTATGATCTCTACCAGTCCAGTTTTTGGGTTTACTCCTGTAGTTCTTAAACCTGCACCTTCTAGTTGTTCTTTATACTTATTATTATATTCATAACGATGGCGGTGACGTTCTGCAATTTGTTTTTCTCCATAAGCATCAAATACTTTACTATTTTCGGCCAATTCACAATCCCAGGAACCTAATCGCATGGTTCCTCCCATATCAGTAATATTTTTTTGTTCTTCCATTAAATCAATAACAGGATGAGTAGTGTTTTCATCTACCTCTACAGAACAAGCATCTTTTAAGCCTAAAACATTTCTGGAATATTCTATTACCGCCATTTGCATTCCTAAACAAATACCGAAAAAAGGTAATTTATTCTCCCTGGCAAACCGCACAGCTTTTATTTTTCCTTCTATCCCTCGTTCTCCGAATCCTGGTGCTACCAAAATTCCATCAAGATGAGCGATTTTCTTTTCTATAGTTTTATCATCAATATATTCAGAATGTATACTAACTATATTGACTTTTACTTCATTTTCTGCACCTGCATGAATAAATGATTCAAGAATAGATTTATAAGAATCCTGTAGTTCGACATACTTCCCAATAAGCCCAATAGTTACTTCGCACTTTGGATTTTTATGTCGCTCTAAAAATTTATTCCAATTTTCTAAATCTGGGATATTATCATCTCTTAGCACCAATTGTTTCAACACAACAGCATCAAGTCCTTCTTCTAACATCAAGTTAGGAACATCATAAATAGTAGATGCATCTATCGATTCAATAACAGCTTCTTGTCTAACATTGCAAAAAAGTGCAAGTTTTCTTCGTAAATCATCTGATAATTCGTGTTCAGTTCTACAAACTAAGATATCTGCTTTAATCCCACTTTCCATTAATGTCTTTACACTATGTTGGGTAGGTTTTGTCTTTAATTCTCCGGCAGCAGAAAGATAAGGTATTAGCGTTAAGTGAATTACCAAAGCATTTGCATCCCCAAGCTCCCATTTTAATTGTCTTACAGCCTCTATGTATGGTAATGATTCTATATCACCAACGGTACCTCCAATTTCTGTAATTACGATATCATAATTACCGCTTTTTCCTAAAATCTGGATTCTTTCTTTGATCTCATTAGTGATATGAGGAACTACCTGAACTGTTTTTCCTAAAAACTCTCCACGACGTTCTTTTTCTATTACACTTTGGTAAATTCTACCTGTGGTCACATTATTAGCTTGTGAAGTTGGTGTATTTAGAAAACGTTCATAATGCCCGAGATCCAAATCTGTTTCTGCTCCATCATCTGTTACATAGCATTCACCGTGCTCATAAGGGTTTAAAGTTCCTGGATCCACATTAATATATGGATCTAATTTTTGGATAGTTACCCTGTATCCCCTTGCTTGTAGTAGCTTTGCAAGAGAGGCTGCTATAATTCCTTTTCCTAAGGAAGAAGAAACGCCTCCTGTTACAAAAACATATTTGGTATTAGCCATGTACACTAAATATTTGTAAGGTTGTATTTAAATTTTGCGCAAAAATACAAAGAAGTCATGAATTGGTACCTTGAAAATTAAGCAATATTTATGCAATTTACCCACATTCCTTTAACAACCTAAAAACTGATAATGAATTGACCCTATTAAAAAAGCAAAATCCTGGTGCATACCAGGATTTTGCTTTTTTAAAATTACATTTTTATTATTCCTCTTCTTCTGAAGCATTATCTTCATTTTCTGAAAAGTCTGTTATGCCTTTAGAATGTAGAATATTATACCAATGTATCACTTTTTTTATATCACTAGCGTATACTCTATCTTCATCATAATCTGGTAGTATCTCACTAAAATAGTCTTCTAATTTATTCTTAGACTCTTTATGACTTATAGCCTGTTCTCCATTTTCTTTTTCCTGAATCTTTCTAAAAATATCTTTTAGCGGAACTTCTTCTGTAAATGTATAAATTGCAATTTCGCTAAGTACACTAACATTATGTCTAATACTTACCGACAATCTCTTTCCGTCTAATAAAGATTCTGCTACAAATCCACTTCGGGTTTGTGTTTTTAATTCATATAACCCAGGTTTACCTGAAATTGCTAGTATTTTATCTAAGCTCATATATATATTATTCAAAGTTGGCAAATATCTGTAGTTCGTTTCAGAAAATCAAACATTGACCAATATAAAAATTTAATTATCTACCCTTTTTTATCAAAGGAAAACGCATTCGATATTCTGAATTAATTTTCCCTTTAGAAATATTTGCCAGTTTTCCTTTTATTAAACGTTTTTTTAAGCTGGATAGTTTATCTGTAAATAAAACTCCTTCTATGTGATCGTATTCATGCTGAATTACCCTTGCAGCCAAACCGCCATAGGTTTCTGTATGTTCAACAAAATTCTCATCAAAATAATTAATCGTAATGGTTTCATTACGAAACACATCTTCTCTAATATCAGGAATACTTAGACATCCTTCGGTAAAAGCCCACTCTTCTCCAGTTTCTTCGAGAATGGTTGCATTGATAAACACCTTTTTAAAATCTTTCAACTCATTTGCCTCTTCGTCAGACAATTCATCATCTTCAGAAAAAGGTTCTGCATCTACAAGAAACAAACGTATAGGAAGACCAATTTGAGGTGCTGCTAATCCAACACCATGGGCATTATACATAGTTTCAAACATATTCTCAATAAGCTCAGAGAGTTTAGGATAATCTTTCTCTATCTCTTTTGCTTTTTTCTTCAATACCGGGTCACCGTATGCTACAATGGGAAAAATCATATCAATGAATAATTTCTATTTAATACTGTATAATTATAAATTATAAAGATAATCTTGCAATATTATTGTTGCACTAATTTGATCAACTAATGCTTTATCTCTTCTTTTCTTTTTTGAAATACCACTAGCAATCATAGTATCAAACGCAATTTTAGATGTAAAACGTTCATCTATTCTTTTTACTGGTATCTCGGGTAATTCTTTAGCTAATTTCTCTAAAAAAGGCTGTATTAGCTTTTCACTTTCTGAAGGCTCACCATGCAATCTTTTAGGTTCTCCAACCACAAAAAGCTCTACAACTTCTTTAGACACATACTCCTTTAACCAAGACAATAGATTCTTAGTATCAACTGTAGTTAATCCAGAAGCAATTATTTTGGACTCGTCTGTAACTGCAATACCACAACGTTTACCTCCATAATCTATTGCCAAAATCCGTGCCATCTATATATTTTCTGCAAAAATATGATATTATGTCAAATAAACATCTTATTTATTAATGGTTTCCTAAAATATTGCAAATCGATATGTTTTTTGAGTTAAGCTAGTATCTTTACCAAAATTTTTAATCAATGAACCAACTAAAAGAAACCATAGAAAAAGCCTGGAATAATAGAGAGCTTTTAAAAGAATCAACTACCCAAGATGCCATAAGAGAAGTAGTTAATTTATTAGATGCAGGAAAATTAAGAGTAGCAGAACCCACAGAGAATGGATGGCAAGTGAATGAATGGATAAAAAAAGGGGTTGTATTATACTTTCCTATTCAAAAAATGGAAACTCTCGAGGCAGGTATTTTTGAGTATCATGATAAAATTCCATTAAAAAAAGGATACGAAGCTAAGGGAATTAGAGTAGTACCTAATGCTGTTGCCCGCCATGGTGCATATATTTCTCCAGGCACTATTTTAATGCCAAGTTATGTAAACATTGGTGCTTATGTAGATGAAGGAACAATGGTGGATACGTGGGCTACAGTAGGTAGTTGCGCCCAAATCGGTAAAAATGTACACTTAAGTGGAGGTGTTGGTATTGGAGGTGTATTAGAACCTTTACAGGCAGCACCTGTTATTATTGAAGATAGTGCATTTATAGGCTCTCGTTGTATTGTAGTAGAGGGAGTACGAGTAGAAAAAGAAGCTGTCCTAGGTGCAAATGTAGTATTAACAGCATCTACTAAAATCATTGATGTAACCGGTGACACTCCAGTAGAAAGAAAAGGAGTGGTACCTGCCAGATCAGTTGTAATACCTGGAAGTTATACTAAAAAATTTGCTGCTGGTGAATATAATGTACCTTGTGCTTTGATAATTGGTAAACGTAAAGAAAGTACAGATAAAAAAACTTCTCTTAATGATGCGCTTCGCGAATATGATGTAGCCGTTTAATAGAAGGTATTAAAATTTGAGTTTGTCTTGAAACAAACCGAGACAAACTCAATTCTTTTGATCAATAGTTTATGAAAATATTAGTCATACAACAAAAAATGATTGGTGATGTTCTCACAAGCACCATCATATGCGAAACTCTACGAAAAGAGTATCCTGATGCTACTATTGATTATTTAATTAACTCTAATACTATACCTGTAGTCAAGAACAACTCTTTTTTTGATAATATTATAGAGTTTAAACAAGAATATCGGGATAGCAAAAAAGCATTTTTCTTGTTCTTGAAACAAATAAGAAAAACTAAGTACGATCTTGTTATAGATGCTTTCGGAAAACTAGAAAGTAATCTGATCACCTTATTTTCTGGAGCTCCAAAAAGAGTATCTTTTTATAAGTGGTACACGCAGTTGTTATACACCAAAGTTATTCATAGAAAAACTAAACCAATAACTAACGCCAGTACTTCTATAGAAAACAGGTTACGATTAGTCCTTCCTGAAGATCGAATCGCAACAGAAATTTTGAGACCAAAAATATGGCTTACAGAGGAAGAAAAGGAAAGAGCTAAAGAGTTTTTAGAATCCAATGGAATAAAAACAAAAAAGCCTATAGTAATGATTAGTGTACTAGGTAGTGAGCCGATAAAAACACTCCCTTTTAAAGATATGGCAAGAGTAATTGATGAAATTGTTTCTGTAACAAAAGCCAGTGTTCTTTTTAATTATATGCCTAGTCAGGAAAAAGATGCCAAAGCCATTTATGATCTCACATATCCGGCAACGCAAAACAACATACATTTTAACGTATACGCAAAGAGTTTAAGAGGGTTTATTGCAATTCTATCCCACTGCAACATGCTAATTGGTAATGAAGGTGGAGCCGTAAACATAGCTAAAGCAATTGATGTCCCTTCTTTTACCATTTTTTCTCCATGGATTATAAAAAAAGATTGGAATATGTTTGAAGATGGAATTGAACACGATTCTATACATTTAATAGATGTAAAACCAGAATTATATGGCAACGTATCACCTAAAAACATGAAGGATAAAGCATTAGATTTATATAAGGAATTTTCTTCAGAATTAATTATCCCTAAACTCAGGAATTATTTAATTCAAACTATAGAATAGATCTTATGAAACACCAATACTTTAAAAAATACCTATTTTTATACGCATAACTCACAAAATCAACTCAACTTATGGTTAAACTCTCTGGAGTTATTATTACATATAATGAAGAAAGAAAAATCGAAGAATGTCTTGCATCGCTCCAAGGAGTAGTTGATGAGATTGTCGTTGTAGATTCTTTTTCGACAGATAGAACCGAAGAAATTTGTAAAAAATATAACGTTAAATTTGTTAAACAAAAATTTCTTGGATACAAAGAGCAGAAGAATTTTGTAATAGAACAAGCTTCTTACGATCATATTATTTCGCTTGATGGAGATGAAGCCTTATCACCAGAGCTTCAAAAAACTTTAATACAATTAAAATCCAATTGGGTTCATGATGGGTATTACATGAATCGCTATAATAATTTTTGTGGACAATGGATTAATCATTCTGATTGGTATCCTGATAAAAAACTAAGGGCTTTCAAAAAAGGGAAAGGAGAATGGAAAGGTATTAACCCTCATGATTCTTACAAATTATACAACCCAAAAAACTGTGGAAAACTAAAAGGAGATATCCTGCATTGGAACTACCCTACCTATAGTGCCTACAATTCGCAAATTGAAAAATTCTCGACAATATCGGCACATTCTTATCATGAGCTAGGAAAAAAAGCAACACTCTGGAAAATTTTCTTTAATCCAACCTGGGCATTTTTCAAGGCCTATTTCTTACGACTGGGATTTCTTGATGGTCTAAATGGATTTGTTATTTGCATTCAGACGGCACATTTAACTTTTCTGAAGTATATCAAATTAAGAGAGTTAATTAAATCGGAGAGTCAGAAGGAATAGTTTTGTACTTTTTTTTCCAGAAAAATATCCTTTTTTTAAGTCTAATTTTTCGATAAAACCGATGCTGAAACTCTCTGGTATACTTCCACATGAGATCAAATATCTTTTTTTCATCTTCACCAGTGCATTTAGCATACTCATTACTCATTGTTTTTACCATCGATTCATGAATAGTAAGCTTTACAAAATTTTTAATTCTGGTATTAAAATCCATTTCTCCAAATTGCATACGATTAAGATCTACTAAATAAAATTCATACCCATCCCCTTCTCTTTTTATTAATGTATTGCCAGGAGAATGATCCAAAAAGTTTATTCCTTTTTCATGTAATTTGAAGGTGAATCGAGTAAACGCCCTAAGGATCTTATCATAATCAGGAATAGAAAAATCTGTAGTTAATTCTCTATATGTTAAATCACAATCTACAAGGTCACTAACATAATAACTTCTTTTAAATAAGAAAGAAGACATATATAAATCATATGCTACAGGAAATGGTGTATTAATCCCTAACTTAAGTAATTTATTAGCGTAAGAAAAAGATCGTTCGGCTTTTGACTTTCTAAAAAAACGATATGCGACCTGATTAATAATATTAGGCACTTTAAATGATTTAATGGTGTACTTTTTATCATTAATGGTGACAATTTTTATCACATTACGCTCAGCTTCTCCAAGAATATCTTCATACGCTTCAAAATTGTCAATTGCATTTCTTATCTCAGGTTTGAGAAGAGTTTGAGAAGAATGTACTACAAATCGGTTTTGCATCTTTTTTAATTGTTACTGTATTTATCTATTCCATTTTCGCACCAAATTAAATCCTTTTCTTGCGAAAGTCTTTGAATTTCGTCATTCTCTTTAACTTTATCTCTAGATTTTTCATGATGCCAAATATGATACACTATCCCTCGGTATCGTAATCTCCTACCCACACAACCATTATTTAACATCCTTACAATCAATTCACTATCCTCTCTACCCCAGCCCTCAATAGATTCATTATAGCCATTTACTTTGATTATATCTTCTCGCCAAAAAGATATGTTACACCCTCTTACCTTCTTAGACAATTTTGATTTAGAGGTAAAAAGGTATCCTAAAAACGGAATTCGTATTGCTCTAGTCCTTTTTTTAATACCTGTTGACAAAAGGTTAAAAGATGTTTTTTGTTTTTTAAACAATGTTGGTAAATAGTCTTTTTGAATATTTACTCTAGAGCCATAAAGAAAAACACCTTTTTTTATAAAACCAAGGTGATCTTTAATAAAATCTTTTTGCAAGATACAATCTCCATCAACTTCGATAATATAGTCTGCATCTGTAGATGCGATAGCTTTATTTAAAATTTTTCCTTTCCTAAACCCAGAATCTTCGTGCCATACATGTTTAACAGGTACGTTTATTTGTTTTTTGAATCTTTCTATTACATCTCGGGTTTGATCATCAGAACCATCATCTGCTATCAAGACCTCGTTTGTCAACAAGCTTTGCTTAATGACACTCTGAAGTACTAGTGAAAGTGCTTCAGGCCAATTATATGTTGATATAATAAGTGCTGATTTAACTATCATTAAACGACTTCTTTATATACATTATATGTGTTTATCCCTAAGTGTTTTGTGGTATAAGAATCCATAAGTCTTTTAAAAGAGATTTTAGTAAAAGAGTTTCTTAGCGTATCATCCTGAAGTAATATTAATATCTTTTCTCCAAGTGTTTCATAATCTCCAACTGGTGCAATAAACCCATTTACAGCATCTTCTATCGCTTCGTTTACCATCCCAACTTTAGTCGAAACCACAGGCACTTTCTTATAAAATGCTTCTAAAACTGTTGTCGGCCCACCTTCTCGCTCAGATGTCATAAGATATATATCAAATTGAGGTAAAATTGATGCTGCTTCATTTTTAAAACCAATAAACGATATATAATCTTCTAACCCATACTCTAAAACCATATCTTTAAGTTCTTGGGTTCGTTTTGAAAACTCACCAATCTGAACAAAGTGTATGTCTTTCCTATTTTCTTTATTCACTATAATATCCAAAGTCTTTACTAAGGTTTTAAGATCTTTAGCTTTAGTATGGTTTGCTATATTACCAATGATTTTACAATCTTCAGCAAGATTCAATTCTTTTCTGATATTATGAAACGGGATAGCCTCTTCACTTTGATCATTCACCTTTACCCCATCATAAACTACACACAGCTTAGTGTGGTTTTTAGTATACAACACCCCTTTAAAATAATCAGAAACAATTTTAGACACACATAAAACCTTATGAATATTCTTATAATTATACTTAAGCTTACTCAAAAAGCTAACGCTACTTCCGATACCTTTTTTTGAAAAAACTGCTTTCACTTTAAGCTTATGTAAAAGGTCGGTTATCATATATCCTGTAACTGCATCACTAGTGTGTAAATGAAGAAGATCAAACCGGTGTTCCGCTACAGCATTTTTCAATTGTTTTCTATACCCCTTCTTACGAGCTTTTATATAAGGGATTGAAATGATAGTAATATTTTGCCCCTTAATTTTTTCGACTAAAGGAGTGTTTTCAAAACAAAATAAAGACTGTTCAACTCCGTATGAGTTTAGTTCCTCTACCAAATATAATAACTGTTGTTCATTTCCTCCCCAACTTCTAGCTCCAGAGACATGTAAAACTTTCATAAATTATCTTATAGATATATCGACAAATATATAGTAATTTAGATTTTTTAATAGGGATAACAAAAATAACATTTAATATAAATTTTAAACAAAAAATGAAAATACTTATCGAAGACAGAACTGCTACTCTCCCAGCAAAAAAATATGGAGGTACTGAGCGCGTTATTTGGGGTTTAGGGAAGGAGTTAGTTAAGATGGGACACGAAGTGTATTTTTTAACAAAAAAAGGTTCATATTCTGATTTTGCAACTGTTATACCTTATGATGAAGAAAAAGATTTTCAGAGCCAGATACCAGAGGATGTAGATGTTGTTCATCTTTTTTATTCACTACATGAAACGGTGGGCAAACCTTATATTTTTACCATGGAAGGCAACCCGGCTCCAGAAAGAGTATTAGATAAAAACATGGTTTTTGTATCAAAAAATCATGCAAAAAGATATGGTTCATCTGCATTTGTATATAATGGGATTGATTGGGATGATTACCCAGATCCTGATTTGAGTAGCGAAAGAACGTATCTCCACTTTCTGGCCAAAGCCTCCTGGAAAGTAAAAAATCTATTCGGAACCGCAAAAATTGCCCTTAAATCCGGAAATAAACTCCACGTTATGGGAGGAAAACGATGGGATTCTCGCAATATTAAAAGAGGGTTAAAATATATTCTAAATCCAAATATCATTTTTCACGGAATGGTCGAAAATGATGTGAAAATGAAAGTTGCTCAGAATTCGAAAGCTTTAGTTTTTCCTGTAGTTTGGCACGAACCATTTGGCATCGCAATTACCGAAAGTATGTACGCAGGTTGTGCCGTATTTGGAACTAAAAACGGTTCGTTAGAAGAGTTGATAACCCCGGAAGTTGGATTTACAGGAACAAGCTCTGATGAAATTGCTAAAGCTATTAAAGAATTTGACTATAACCCCAAACGATGTCATGATCACGCTGTAAAGTATTTTAACTCTAAAGTTATGACAGAAAAATATCTAGAGTTATATAAAAAAGTTATTTCGGGAGAAACTTTAAATCCTGAAGTCCCTAAATATATTGATGCAGAAAATACAATTCCTAAATTTAAATAATAGCTAATTAAGAAACAGAGAAAAGCTATATTGATAAGAATTCATATTAAATTTAAAGCGGAAAATCGAATACAAGAAATTCCGCTTTAAAAAATAATTAGCCTATTTTTGAGTGTAATCAATGGTTGATTTCATACTCGATGAAATCTACCACGAGATTCGATCTGTCCAGCGATTTCTTTCATCATCACCTAACATTTTTTCTACTATTCTTCCACTTACATTAACATCCCAATACGCATTAGGTATAAGTCCCGGAGCCTCAACAGAATTCAGAAATCTATTTACATGAGAAGAACAACCAC
Source organism: Aquimarina penaris (assembly GCF_040786285.1). Classification (NCBI taxonomy): domain Bacteria; kingdom Pseudomonadati; phylum Bacteroidota; class Flavobacteriia; order Flavobacteriales; family Flavobacteriaceae; genus Aquimarina; species Aquimarina penaris. The sequence goes on along the minus strand of NZ_JBFMKQ010000004.1, from coordinate 538,539 downwards.
TAGAAAACACAATAGAACGTTGTATATCACTTGGATAAGAACTACTAACCTGTCCGAACTGATTTCTTAAAAAGGAATTATTTGTAATATTAATATTAATTTCTCTTCTCTCTCCTGATAATCTCCAACGATTACGTCTATAATTATACTCTAATTTTACACGTAGATGCAATGAATATTGTCTAATATAACCTAAGGATAAATATTGTGCGAAAACCTCATGCACATATTTAAATTTTCTAGGTGACCTCCCTTGAGTTTTACCACTACCACACTTTTCAATATATTTTTGTTTCCAAAATTGATGTTGATTTGCAACAGGAACTGTTTTTGCCAGACCTATTTCTGTTTCATCATTACTCGTTTCTCCATTATTTACAAGCGTATAAGATACAGAACCAATTTCTTTAAGATCTTTTGGAGAAGTTTTTTGAGTTATACCATTAACTTCACTATCCAATTCATAAAAATTCCCTTCGTTAAACCAGATAATTTGATCAGCAACTTCAAACTCATTATTTTCATTTAAAATTCCTTGAATTGCCGGTAAAATTTCCATATCATCCTTCTCGGTAGTGTAAAAAGATTTTGCTTCCAACTCATCTGAGTCTAAATTAACGAGACTCATATAAAAGCCATTAAATTCTTCCCAGTTTTTAAAAGAAAATCTACCTGATTTTAATTCCGGACTAAACTCAACATTAGATTCTTGATCAGTAGCTTCAGTAAAAGATTCTGGACTGTCTTTTTGACAAGAAATTGTTACTGCAAGTATAAGCAGTAAAAAAACATTTTTTTTCATTATTAATAGTTTAAGATTAAAAAGTAAAAACTTTAAAGCGATGTTAAAGTCCGTTTATTTTGTTTTTTGTTCGAGGCAAATGTAGTACACTCTACAATCGAAAATCAAGTAGCTTAAGTTGGTTTTCAGTGAAAACACAGTTGGTTTTCAGGGAATTCATGGCAATAAAAACTCATACTAAGTATTATAAAACAAATGAACCTTACACACTTTTATTGGTCTAAAACATGTGATAAAATTCATAACCCAAATTAGAATACATTCTTTTACCATTATAAAGATGAAAGCTTCATGTTCTTTTGTATTTTTGACACTTGCAAAAAATAATCTAATGACTGATCACAGAGAAGAAATAGAAAAAGTAATCACTGTACTTAAAAGAGGTGGACTTATTCTCTATCCTACAGATACAGTGTGGGGTATAGGTTGTGATGCTACAAACCCAGGAGCTATAGAGAAGGTATATAAACTTAAGCAACGAGCAGAGAGTAAAACTATGATCTGTCTGGTAAGTGATTTTAAAATGCTGCAGCAATACGTAGAAGAAATACCAGAAGTTGCCTACGACATACTTAAATATGCAACAAAAGCGACTACCATAATCTATGATAGACCACTACGAGTTGCAGAAAATATTATTGCAGAAGATAATACATTAGGGATTCGTGTAGTAAGAGATCCTTTTTGCGGAAAATTAATACGAAAATTTAAAAGACCCATTATATCTACTTCTGCAAACATTAGTGGTAAACCATCTCCTAAAAATTTTGAAGAAATATCTAACACTATTTTGGAAGGCGTAGACTATGTTGTAAATTTGCCACTGCAAAATAAAGGTGCAAAACCTTCTTCGATTATTAAGATCGGAGGTGATAGCACTGTAAAAATTATACGGAAGTAAATTGATTCATGTCGGAAGCTAAAAATTACAAAGAAGCCTTACAACACCCAATTTTTAATACTATTGCCAAAGCAGCAGTAACTCTTCAATTAGATAGTTATGTGATTGGAGGATTTGTAAGGGATCACATATTACAAAGAGGAACCGCAAAAGATATCGACATTGTTGCTATTGGGAGCGGAATACAACTGGCCAAAGAAGTCTCAAATCTTTTACCAGATAAGCCAAAAGTACAGGTTTTTAAAACATACGGTACTGCAATGCTCAAAACCGATGACATTGAAGTAGAATTTGTAGGAGCCCGTAAAGAATCCTATTCTGATGATAGTCGTAATCCCATAGTAGAAAACGGAAGCTTACAAGATGATCAAAACCGGAGGGATTTTACTATAAATGCATTTGCACTAAACTTAGCATCAGAAAATTTCGGAGATTTATTAGATCCCTTTAACGGGCTAGATGATTTAAAATCAAAGATAATTCGCACCCCTCTAGATCCAGACATCACCTATTCTGATGACCCGTTGCGAATGATGAGAGCAATTCGATTTGCAACGCAGTTAGGATTTAAAATTGAAGAGAAATCCCTAAAGGCTATCACCAAAAATAAAGATCGAATAAAGATTATTACCAAAGAAAGAATAGTAGATGAGTTGCATAAAATCATGCTAAGCGAACAACCATCTATTGGATTTAAATTACTTGAAAAAACTGGGCTTTTGGCATATATTCTTCCAGAATTAATTGCCTTGAAAGGTATTGATGAAATTGAAGGGCAGCGCCACAAAGACAACTTTTATCATACACTCGAAGTAGTTGATAATATTTCAGAAAATACTGATGATTTATGGTTACGATGGGCTGCATTATTACATGATATCGGTAAAGCTCCAACCAAAAAATTTAGTAAAAAAGTAGGTTGGACATTTCATGGACATGAATTTGTAGGTTCAAAAATGGTATTTAAACTCTTTAAGCGATTAAAAATGCCGCTGAATGAAAAGATGAAATTTGTTCAGAAAATGGTATTAATGAGTTCGCGCCCCATTGTAATTGCTTCAGATGTTACTGATTCTGCAGTAAGAAGATTAGTATTTGACGCAGGTGATTTCATAGAGGAATTAATGACTCTATGTGAAGCAGACATTACCACTAAAAACCCTAAAAAATTCAAGAAATACCACAACAATTTTAAGATTGTAAGACAAAAAATGGTAGAAGTTGAAGAACGTGATCATATCCGAAATTTTCAACCACCAGTTACCGGAGAAGAGATCATGGAAACCTTTAATATAAAACCTTCCCGGGAGATAGGAATTATAAAAGAAGCAATAAAAGAAGCAATTCTTGAAGGAGAAATCCCTAATGAGCATGATAAGGCTTATCAATTTATGCTTCGTAAAGGAAAAGAGTTAGGGCTGAGGGTTGATGGTTGATGGTTGATGGTTGATGGTTGATGGTTGATGGTTGATGGTTGATGGTTGATGGTTGATGGTTGATGGTTGATGGTTGATGGTTGATGGTTGATGGTTGATGGTTGATGGTGAAAATAACTTTTTTTTGTCATTCCAGCGTAGGCTGGAATCCAAAAACATAGAGGGAAGCATAAAAAGATTTCCGTTTTCATGGAAATGACGTTAATGAAATTAATTTATGAAAAAAGACAATAAAAAAGTAATATACTGGCTACTCACAGGGTGTTTATTAATTTTTATTATGGTGGTAATAGGTGGCATTACCAGACTTACACATTCTGGTCTATCTATTTCTAATTACAAATTAATTTCGGGCACTATTCCTCCTATGAATGAAACAGAATGGAATGATGCATTTGAGCTATATAAACAATATCCAGAATATCAAAAGATAAATAATCAATTTACTCTAGAGGATTTTAAAGACATTTACTTTTGGGAATGGCTACATCGCGTTATAGGCAGGTTTATAGGTGTAGTATTTATAATCCCATTTTTATATTTCCTAATACGAAAACAACTTACTAAGCCTACCATAAGAAAATCCATCATATTAATGTTATTAGGGGGATTTCAGGGGTTTCTTGGGTGGTTTATGGTTAAAAGCGGGTTGATTGACAGACCCGATGTAAGTCATTATAGACTTGCAATGCACTTAACCGCCGCATTTATCACCTTTGCCTATACATTTTGGGTAGCATTAGATCTCATATATCCAACTAAAAAAGTAATTGATATAAAGTTTAGAAATCTAGTTCGATGGGGGTTAGTAATTCTCCTCATTCAGATTATTTATGGAGCTTTTGTTGCAGGTCTTGATGCTGGCTTATTACATAATCATTGGCCACTCATGAATGACGGAGCGCTAATTCACGAATCTGTTTATATAGAACAGTCTCCGGTGATAATGAATTTTGTAGAAGGAAAAAGCGGTGTTCAGTTTATACATCGTTACCTGGCCTATATAGTTGTTGCGCTCATACTATTGATATGGTATCGAGGTAAGCGCATCGAGAAAAGTGATCTACAAACAAAATCGTTACACATATTATTAATTATAGTTGGTCTTCAGTTTTTTCTTGGCGTTTTTACCCTAATTTATAGAGTTCCCATAGTACTTGGTATATTACATCAAATTACTGCTTTTTTCTTACTTGGTGCAATGACTTTTTCATTACATCGTTTTAGTAAATAACAATGCATTTATAGTATCTTTGCATTTCCAAAATAGTTAAGAATGATTTACCGTTTCAGAATTATACTAGATACCGAAGAAGATGTATTTAGAGATATTGAAATAGAGCAAGATGCTACATTAGAGCAATTTCATAATGTGATTACTCAATCCTTCGGTTTTGATGGCACAGAAATGGCTTCTTTTTATATAAGTGATGATGAATGGAATCAAGGCGAAGAAATTTCATTATTTGACATGAGCGACGGAAGCCAGGCAGTTAAATTAATGAATGAAACCACTCTTATTGATGTCGTTCATGAAGCCTCTCCAAGACTAATTTATATTTATGATTTCTTAAGCATGTGGACATTTCTGGTTGAATTAGCAGAAATTGCAGAGTATGAAAGTGGTATGGAATACCCTAACATAATGTTCGTTCATGGGCAATTACCAGATGAAGCACCTGACAAAGAATTTAAGGCTGATGACACTAATGATTTTGATGAAGGTGAAGAAGAAGGTTTTATGGATCTTGATGAATATGACGATCTTGGATTTGATGAGCATTGGAATTAAAATCCCAAAATAAAATAACCACAAACACACAATGTAACACTGCTACTTTGTAGCTTTTAAACTTAGAATTATGATTAACCTATATAGTACCCAAATCGAATCGCTTTCTGTTCACAAGGTTGGAAACAAGAACAAAGGCGAAAGTATATTTCTATCAGAATCACCATACCAGGTTAATGATGAACTTACTGCTATTCTGAAAGAATATTTCTTTAAACCTTTTAGAGAGAAAGAAGAAAATTATTTTCAATTTGCGAATGAAGTAGATATAGAATTTAATCCATTATATAAGATTGTAACCGAAATTTTTGAGAATCCATCTTCGGTTCATGAAAAATCAAAGCGAATTGCATCATTACTTTATGAGCAATCTAATCATCCACATATTAAAAGCGGAGAAGTATACGTCACGTATCTAGACAATGTAACTATTGATAATGAAAAAGTTGCTGCCATTGGGATTTTTAAATCCGAATTGAAGCATGATTTTCTTCAGTTTGAAGAAAAAGAGTCTGATATCGAATTACTAATTCAGCAAGGCGTTAACCTTAACAAGCTAGATAAAGGATGTCTCGTTTTTAATCACAAAAAAGAGGAAGGGTATAAAGTTCTTTCTGTTGATTCTAATCGATATGATACCAAATATTGGTTAGAAAATTTCCTTGGCGTTGAAGCTTTTGCAGATGAAAACTTTTACACTAAAAAGTATATGAAATTCTGCCAGGATTTTGCAAAAGATGTAGTGTTACCAGCAGAAGATAAAAAAGAAGAAGTGATGTTTATGAACCGTGCGGTAAATCACTTTGCAAAAAATGATGAGTTTGAAGAAACCGCTTTTTTAAATGATGTAATCGACAATCCAGATTTAATACCCGAGTTTAAACATTATAAAGTAGAAAAAGCACCTAAATATCAGATTGAGGATCTTACCAACTTCCCTATTGCCAATAACGCGGTTACTGCTGCTCGTAAAAAAATGAAAAACGTAATCAACCTGGATACTAACGTTCAGATCAAAATGGATTTCATAAACCCAGAGTCTGCAGAAAAATTTGTCGAAAAAGGCTGGGATGAAGAAAAACAAATGTATTACTACCTTGTGTACTTTAACAAGGAACAAAAAACTTAATATATAGTGGATTATATTCTGGTTGGTATTATCGCCTTATTAGGATCGGGATTAACATTTTTTTCTGGTTTTGGATTAGGCACTTTACTTATGCCGGTATTTGCATTATTTTTCCCTATTGATATTGCTATTGCGCTTACTGCTATTGTTCATTTGCTTAATAACCTGTTTAAATTAACTTTGATCGGTAAAAAAGCGAATATAAAAACTGTACTACGATTTGGCATACCTGCTATTTTGTTTGCTTTTTTAGGAGCCTACTTACTAGGAACGCTTACAGATATAAAACCATTATACATCTATTCTATTGCAGACAACGTATATCAGATTACAGTCGTAAAAATATGCATCGCTACTTTATTGATTTTCTTTTCGCTTTTTGATCTTATTCCAAGATTAAAAAGACTTGAGATTGATACTAAATTTTTACCCTTGGGTGGGGCATTAAGTGGTTTTTTCGGAGGATTATCCGGCCATCAAGGTGCATTACGAACCGCTTTTTTAATACGAGCAAGACTTAGTAAAGAAGCTTTTATTGCCACAGGAGTAACTATTGCTTGCTTGATAGATATTTCAAGAATTACTATATATGCTAAAGATCTCTGGCAACTACGCAATGATTTAAATTACACTATGCTCACTACTGCCACTTTGATGGCTTTTATTGGGGCCTATTTTGGAAATAAGTTTTTAAAGAAAATTACTATAAATACGATCCAGATTATTGTTGGTATCTTATTAATCGTATTTTCTATTCTACTTGGCATCGGTATTTTGTAGCATCTTTTTTAACTCAAATATCAAGAAGTAGTTTTTGTTACAAATTCGTATATGATTATTTATCCAACAAATTCTTCATATTTACATTTTCATAATTACGCCTCACAAAATCCATTGCCGTTTTTAAAACCTCTCCCATAGATTGACTTCGACGAAACTTTAGATCCAGTGTAAAATTATACAAATGCTCTCGTAGTTCTTTTAAATTCTCTTCGGTAGAAATATGATCTGCACACATGCATTCAACCAAATTTTCATAACGTGATCTTGATGTTAAGATACGTTTAGCCAAAACAGAACGTTCTTCTTTTTTATATTGTTCGATAGAACTAGGCTGTAGCTTATTCATTACAACATCAACCATCGTAAAATTTTCTTTAAAAAATTGAGGTTGATAGACTTTTAACTTTCCTTCAAAGCATTGTTGATCAAAATCAATGGCCCTAATCTTATATTCTACATGATCAAAATCATGTATAGGAATAATCACATAATTATAAGACCTCATATCACCCAACAGGCGCATTTGACAACGTTCATTAAATTTTACAAATTCTTTAGCTATTTGAGATTTTGCCTGATCACTTAGATCCGGTAAAAAATCTTTAATAAATACATCTCCTGGTATTCCTGCAATATGCTCTTCTATCAATGTATTTTTGTACACTAAAAAGTTAATTCGATTTGGAGAGAACATATGTTCTAATTCTAAACCATAAATACGCGAAGCATCGGCTTTCTTAACATAAATGTAGGTGTAATTGTCATTTAAAATATTCCTAACTTTTATTCTAAAGGGTTTAGAATTACCAAAGGTGCAATAGTCAATGGCATCAATATTTAAAAACTCTATAGCATCTTCATTTCCATCAGAATGCAAAATAGTATACACTTTTTTGAGACTAGATTCTATCTCAGGTCTTTCATGTTCTTCGTAGTATACTCGCACCCATAGTGTATCTTCATCATTACTATCATATACCACTATCGATCCCGAAAACCTAAGCAAATCATCATAAAACACAGGGATTTTAATTTTCCGATTACATTCTTTTAAGTATGCATCGAGTTGATCATTTATTGGATAGGTCGGCTTCTTTTTCGACATTAACTTTTCTTCCATAACAAACTTCAATAAGGCAAGCAATTTACAAATAACAATCTTGAAACACTAAAAACATCAATAATCAACTCATAAGCATCAACTACTTTTGTAACAAAAAGCCGTACTTTTCGTCTTGTTTAATATAACCTCCAAAACAATAACAATTGGAAACTATTCTCACGTTAAAAAATCTTACCAAAAAATTTGGTCCGATAACAGCCGTAAAGGATCTATCTTTTACTATCAAAAAAGGGAACGTATATGGTATTCTTGGCCCTAACGGAAGTGGAAAATCAACTACATTGGGTATCGTACTCAACGTGGTTAATAGAACTTCTGGAGATTTTACCTGGTTTGATGGAAACACCTCAACTCATGATGCGCTTAAAAAGGTAGGAGCTATTATTGAACGTCCAAATTTTTATCCATATATGACAGCAGTTCAAAACCTGAAACTAGTTTGCCAGATTAAAGAAGTGTCTTCAGAAAAAATTGAAGAAAAGCTTGAAATCGTAGGATTGTTAGAACGTAAGGATAGTAAATTTAGAACATTTTCTTTAGGAATGAAACAACGATTAGCTATTGCTTCTGCCCTATTAAATGATCCTGAAATCCTTATCCTGGACGAGCCTACAAATGGTTTAGATCCACAAGGAATACATCAGATTAGAGAAATTATAAAAAAAATTGCCTCAAAAGGGACTACTATTCTTCTTGCTTCTCACCTTCTTGATGAAGTCGAGAAAGTTTGTACACATGTAGTTATTATACGAAAAGGAATCAAATTATATTCAGGCCCTGTAGATGAGATGAATGCAAGTTATGGTTTCTTCGAATTAAAGAGTAATCAAAATTCTATTCTCAAAAAATGGTTATCCGCTCATAAGGATTTTAAAAGCTTCAAAGAAGAAGATGATAAAATTACTGCTTTTTTAGCCCACGAATTGGATGAAGAAAGTCTTAACAGACAATTATTTAAAGAAGGTATTGTTCTTACACATCTTGTAAAAAGAAAAGAAAGCCTCGAAGAACAATTTTTACAACTAACCAATAATTTAAATTAGAACCATGTTACGACTACTTAATATAGAATTTCAGAAATTTAAATATAATAAAGCGGCAAAGGTAATCACAATAACGTACTTTGTTCTTTTTACCTTCGTCGCGTTAATTGCTTCAATAGAATTTAATTTTGCTGGTATTAAATTCAGAATTGCGGATCAGGGTATTTTTAACTTTCCATATATCTGGCATTTCACAACATATATTGTATCATGGGCTAAGCTTTTTTTAGCGATTGTAATCGTTTCAATGATGGCAAATGAATATAGCCATAGAACACTAAAACAAAATTTGATCGATGGATTAAGCAAAAAAGAGTTTATTGGATCCAAATTCTTGACTGTTGTTGTATATGCTTTTGCTTCAACGCTATTTTTGTTTTGTGTATCTCTTATTCTAGGGTTAAGCTTTTCTGATTATAATGAGCTATCGATTGTTTTTTCAGATCTAGAATATGTTTTAGCTTACTTTGTTAAACTAATAGGATTTTTTGCTTTTTGTATGTTTTTAGGAGTTTTTGTAAAACGCTCTGCTTTTGCATTAGGATTTCTATTTATTTGGTGGATTCTTGAAAATATAGTCTACGCTTTACTCAAATTTAAACTATTCAAAGGAACAGACATAGCAGACAACATTGTACAATTCTTTCCATTAGAATCAATGAACAACCTTATTATCGAACCATTTAGTCGATTAAATTTTATCCAATCGGCAGTTAATCAACTTGGAGAAAACTTTCAAAAGGATTATCTAGTACATTGGTATGAAATTTTAATCGTGTTAGTTTGGACTGCTATTTTTGTCATTCTTTCTTATCGATTGCTCAAAAAGAGAGATTTATAATATCTTTGGGCTTCATGGCTTATTAGATGAGATATTTATATGTAGTTTTTTTTGCCTGTTTGTTTTATACCTTACCAATTCTAGGTCAAGGAGAAGCTAACAATTGGTACTTTGGACAAAATGCAGGGATCAGTTTTAATACTACGCCTCCTACAGCACTCACCAATGGACAAGTAAATACCCTAGAAGGGTGCACTACTATATCTGATGTTACCGGCAATTTACTTTTTTATACTGATGGTATTACAGTATGGAACAAATCTCATACTATTATGCCTAATGGTATTGGATTAAAAGGAGATCCATCTAGTACCTCATCTGCCTTGATTGTCCCTCAACCCAACAATCCTAATCTGTATATTATTTTCACTGTAGATGAACCGCATCACTTTAATGCAGATAATAATGCAGGTACAACTGATGGTGACGGAGTTAATGATGGATTCATGTACTCTATTGTAGATATATCCTTGGATGGAGGAAATGGTGATGTGGTAAGCACACAAAAAAACATTCCTTTAATCACCTATGACACATCTAATAGTCTGGAAAGTTTATATAAATGTTCAGAAAAAATTACCGCAGTAAAAAGTGATGATTGTGATTCGTTTTGGGTCATTACCCATTTTGTAGATACATTCTATACCTTTAGAATTAATTCGACTGGCGTAGATCCTACACCTGTTACCTCCAGAGTTGGTGTTACAGTTCCGGTTTCGGGATATCGTCGTAATGCTTTAGGGTACATTAAAGCTTCTCCAGAGGGAAACAAATTAGCGGTAGCTCATTTTGGTTTCGCAACAATCGCCGGAGGAAATGCTATGGGTAGCGTATTACTTTATAATTTTGATAATATAACCGGACAAGTAAGTAATGAAATCGAATTAAGTAATATTGATTCTCCCTACGGAATAGAATTCTCTCAAATCGGACAACGTTTATATGCCACATATGATATTGGTGCAGCCGGAAATGGACAAAGTTATTTAACACAATATGATCTATCATTACCCGATAATCAAATTGCTTCAAGTGGAACCAGGATTCGCAATCAAATTAATCAAGAAATTTCTTCTTTCGCCGCAGGAGCTATACAATTGGGCCCTGATGGCAAAATCTATAGAACCTTATTGGATTTTAATGCTCAAATAGGCAATTACTTAGGAGCTATAGAAAACCCTGAAGATCCGGCATCAAGCATAATTTACAATGAAAGAAGTATACTGGTCAATGTAGATGGTTCTAGAAATGCGCAATTAGGGCTCCCTCCTTTTATTCAATCTATTTTTGCGCAAACTATTGACATCATAAACATGGGAGATCCAAATGATGTAAATCTACCTCTTTGTGAGGGTGATACTTATCAATTAACGTATCAAAACATTCCTGGCGCTACCTATACTTGGTTTATAGATGATGTTCAAATAGCAAATACAACTAATTCTTTAGATATCACAACAACAGCTAATTATAGACTAGAAGTTGACCTAAATGATGGTAGCTGCCCTCTTATTGGTGTAGCCAATGCGACCTTTTATGAGGTACCAGCCATTATACCATCATCATTAATACAATGTGATGCATATCAAACTATAGGAGACAATATCACATTATTTGATTTAAACTTCGCAAACGATCAGCTTACGGGTGGTAATATCGATTTTTCTACTCAATTTTTCCTTGATATGCCTTCGGCACAAGCTGGATCTCCAGTAATTACTAATATTGATACTTTTCAAAACAACCAAAACAATCAGCAGTTATATGTTAGAGTAATAAACAATGACAATACCAATTGTTTTAGTATTTCAACACTCACTTTGCAGGTAAGTACTACCAATGTAAGTGATGCAGAATTGAGAGCATGTGATGATGATGGAACCGAAGATGGTTTTACTATTTTTAATCTTTCTGAAGCTAATCCACAAGTGTTATTTGGTATAACAACACCTGGACTCACAATAAATTATTTTGAAAATACAGAAGATGCATTACTTAATAGAAACCCAATAACAACCTATACAAATCCAACGCAAAATTCTCAAGGAGACGATATTGTTTATGCTAAGGTTGAAAATGGCGGAGATTGTTTCGGAATTAGTACTGTACAATTATTTGTAATCCCATTACCAGATATCGAAGAAGAGGAACAATATTTTATATGTCAAAATCAAAGCGCTATTGAAATTGATTCTGGTATACAGCCCAATAATGATCCTGGTGATTTTGCTATTTTATGGTCTACAGGCGAAACAACAGAGATTATCTCTGTCACTCAGGCAGGAATATATACTGCAGAGATTACCAATATTCTAACGGGTTGTTCTAAAACAAGAACAGCAGAAGTAGTAACCTCCAGTATCGCTACGATAACATCTGTAGATATTATTGATGGTACAGATAACAATGTCGTCACTATTAATGCAGAAGGACTTGGTAATTACGAATATGCGATCGAGATAGAAGAAGTTTTAAGTTCGTATCAAGACAGTCCGATTTTTACTAATGTACCCCCTGGGTTTCATACCGTTTATGTTAGAGATAAAAATGGTTGTATTCCTGTGGTAACCGAAGATATTTCGGTGGTTGGTTTTCCGGGGTATTTTACTCCTAATGGTGATGGTTTTCATGAAACCTGGAACGTAGAAGGCATATCTACCGAGATTATGAATGGCTCTTTAATTCTTATTTTTGATCGTTTCGGAAAGCTTATAAAGCAGCTAAGAGCTGGTGGAGTGGGATGGGATGGTACCTTTAATGGTAGATTGATGCCCGCTAGTCAATATTGGTATCGTGTTGAATTGGATAATGGTCGAATTCTTACCGGAAGTTTCTCCTTGATTCGATAAATCTATTCGCCGTATTCTGTATCTTTATTGTGAAAAAGAAAGAATATCCATGAAGTTCGAATTAAAATCAGAATTCAAACCAACAGGTGATCAACCCGAAGCGATAAAACAATTAGTAGAGGGTATAGAATCTAATGAGAAATACCAAACATTATTAGGTGTTACCGGGTCAGGTAAAACATTTACTGCCGCCAATGTAATTGAAAAAGTACAACGTCCTACTTTGGTATTAGCACATAACAAAACATTAGCCGCTCAATTATATTCTGAGTTTAAACAGTTTTTTCCTGAAAATGCAATAGAATACTTTGTTTCTTACTATGATTATTACCAACCCGAAGCGTATATTCCTACTTCGGGTGTGTATATCGAAAAAGATCTCTCTATTAACGAGGAGATAGAAAAAATGCGGTTAAGCGCTACTTCTTCTCTTCTTTCGGGACGAAGAGACGTTTTGGTAGTTGCCTCGGTATCCTGTTTATATGGTATTGGTAATCCTGCAGAATTTCAAAAAAATGTAATCTCAATACAGTCAGGACAATTCGTATCAAGAACAGCCTTATTACATAGATTAGTACAAAGTTTATACTCTAGAACCGAAGCCGAATTTAAACATGGTAATTTCAGAATAAAAGGAGATACCGTAGATATTTTTCCCAGCTATGCAGATGATGCATTTAGAGTACACTTCTTTGGTGATGAAATTGAAGAAATAGAAGCATTTAATGTTCAAACGAATGCAATTATTGAAAAATATGATCGACTGAATATCTATCCAGCTAATATGTTTGTCACTTCACCCGAAATATTGCATAATGCCATTGATCAAATTGCTCTCGACCTGGGAAAACAAGTAGAATATTTTAAAGAGATAGGAAAACATCTTGAAGCAAAACGATTAGAAGAACGCACTAATTTTGATTTGGAAATGATTAAAGAATTAGGATACTGTTCGGGAATCGAGAATTATTCTCGCTATTTAGATGGCAGAGCTCCCGGTACAAGGCCATTTTGCTTACTTGATTATTTCCCCGACGATTATCTTATGATCATAGACGAAAGTCACGTAACCATACCGCAAACACATGCCATGTATGGCGGAGACCGTTCACGAAAAGAAAATCTGGTAGAATATGGATTTAGACTTCCTGCTGCGATGGATAATCGACCCTTAAAATTTGAAGAACTTGAAGCGATACAAAATCAAGTAATATATATTAGTGCTACGCCGGCAGATTATGAATTGCAAAAGAGTGAAGGAACATTTGTAGAGCAAATCATTCGCCCAACAGGATTACTAGATCCGGTAATAGAGGTTCGACCAAGCCTTAATCAAATCGATGATCTTATCGAAGAGATGCAAAAACGAATTGAGGCAGACGAACGCACCCTGGTGACTACGCTAACTAAAAGAATGGCAGAAGAATTAACTAAATACCTGACCAGGATTGATATACGTTGCCGATATATACATAGTGATGTAGATACACTAGAACGTGTAGAAATAATGCAGGATCTGCGAAAAGGTATTTTTGATGTACTTATTGGAGTAAACTTACTTCGTGAAGGGCTGGATTTACCCGAAGTATCGTTAGTAGCCATTCTTGATGCCGATAAAGAAGGCTTCCTAAGAAATAAGAGATCATTAGTTCAGACGGTCGGAAGAGCTGCGCGAAATGTAAATGGTAAAGCTATTATGTATGCTGATAAGATTACGGTGAGTATGCAAAAAACTATAGACGCAACAGAATACAGACGAGAAAAACAAATTGCCTACAACACCAAGCATGGTATTACACCCGCTGCAATTAAAAAATCCCTAGATAGTGCACTTGCCGGTAAAAAAGTAGAGCCTTACCAATTTGAAGCTGCTCCTTCGCTACAAGCCGCTGAAGAAGAAACGGCATACTATACCAAAGAACAACTAGAAACCCGAATTAGAAATGTGCGTAAGGAAATGGAAAAAGCAGCCAAAGAACTCGATTTTATGACTGCCGCACGCTTACGTGATGAGATCAAAATGCTACAAGGAAAAATACAGGATCAAAAAGTGTAGTTTTTATTAATATGACTGAATTTAAAATTATATGAGTACCACTTCAATCAAAAAATTTATAGAGGGCATTCCTAAAGCAGAACTTCATCTGCATATCGAAGGAACTTTTGAACCCGAATTGATGTTCGAAATTGCAAAAAGAAATAATAAGAAAATAAAATATGCGTCTGTAGAAGAATTGAAGAAGGCGTATAGTTTTAATAACCTTCAGGAATTTCTTGACATCTATTATGCCGGGGCTAATGTACTTATTGAAGAGCAAGATTTTTATGATCTTACCTGGGCGTATTTAACTAAAGTTCACGAACAAAATGTGGTACATGTAGAAATATTTTTTGATCCACAAACACATACTGATCGTGGAATCCCTTTTGACATTGTCATTAAAGGTATTCATCGTGCACTTGAGGATGGTAAAGAACAACTGGGTATCAGTTTTAAACTAATTATGTCTTTTTTAAGACATCTTGATGAAGCTTCAGCTTTTAAAACACTTGAAGAAGCCTTGCCTTATAAAAAATGGATTAGTGCTGTTGGTTTAGACTCTTCAGAAATAGGAAATCCTCCTTCTAAATTCGAACGTGTTTTTGCTAAATCCAGAGAAGAAGGTTTTATAACAGTAGCACATGCCGGAGAAGAAGGCCCTTCAGCATATATATGGGAAGCATTGGATCTGCTTAAAGTAACCCGAATCGATCATGGTAATCGCTGTTTAGACGATGATAAACTTGTTGAACGACTCGTTGCATTACAAATGCCCCTTACCGTATGCCCTTTATCTAATCTAGAGCTAAAAGTAGTAACCGACCTAAAAGATCACCCGATAGCCAAGATGTTGGACCTGGGGCTTTTGGCAACCGTTAACTCTGATGACCCCGCCTATTTTGGGGGGTATATGAATGAAAACTATATCGGTATAGCCGAAGCACTTAATCTTTCGAAACAGCAAATCACCGAGCTTACAAAAAACAGTTTTAAAGCAAGTTGGTTAACAGACCAAGAGAAAGACCATATGGTTGCAAAAATTGACACTTATTTTCAGAATAATTAATCAAATCAATATACATTAAGAGCCTATATTGGTTTTTGAATAATGAATACAATTCGTTTTATATCTTAAGATGTAAGTAGGCAGTTACAGTATGCAGTTAATGACTGCCAACTGTAAACTAATAACTGAATACTATAAAACCATTTTTAGAATTTGAATATTAAATACACAAAAGTTGTATAATAATACACCGTAACTGAAACTAGTAAAAAAACATGCCACATTTCGTATTAGATTGCTCAGAACATATTATTGAGTTAAAATCACCACAAGAAATTATAAAAGCTGTCTATGCTGCTGCAGAATCCACTCATCTTTTTGCAGAGGGTGATATCAAAGTAAGAATCAATCCCTTTAAATATTATTCTATCGGAGGCACTCAAGATGATTTTATTCATGTATTTGGTAATATCATGGAAGGCAGGACTAACGAACAAAAAGCCGATCTTTCAATAAAAATTGTGAGCGTACTTAAGTCCATGTTCCCCGAAGTACCTATCCTTTCTATTAATATACGAGATTTTGAAAAATCATCATATTGTAATAAATCCATGGTATAATTTAAAACTTTGTATCCTCTATAAAAATGAGCTAAATATTTTTATTACTATGGTAATTACTTAATAATTTGTACAATTTGTCCAGAAAATGCAGCATTGCCGGTTAAGCCATCTATTCGATTATGATCTGAAATATCATTAAAACTAACTCCAGCGTTGGCTTCAGCTACTTTTAATTGAGATCCTTTTCTGGTATGCCCAAATCCATGAGGAATACTTACAACGCCAGGCATCATATTTTTGGTCACCTCTATCGGAATTTTAATCTCGCCTACTCTTGATTTTACCATAACCTCATCTTCTTCCTTGAACCCTAATCGCTCGGCATCATGAATATTCATCATTACAGTACATCTGTTTTTACCACTTACGAGCTTATCTACATTATGCATCCAGGAATTATTGCTTCTCAAATGTCTTCTTCCGATAAGGCGAAATTCATTATCATCTAATGTATCTTTGCTCTTAGAGAACTCAGCATGTAACTCTTCTAATTGTTCTAAAAATAAGGACGGCGCCAGATGAATCTTTTGGTCTTTGGTTCTTAACAACTTCGGAAACATTGGGATTAGTGGCCCCAGGTCTATACCGTGTACCGATCTCTTAATCTTACCAAGGGTAAGCCCTGTAAATAATCGTTTTATACTACTAAACCTACCATAGGGGCCATTTAGCAAGGCTAATTTGAGCCATAATTTTGGTGTACTAATTCTATATAACCATGGTAGTTTCTTTTTGGATAATCGTTTGGTTAGTCCTTTGAAGATTTGCCAGTCGTGTAATTGACCTTCCTTAGGAGGAAACAGTGCTTCAGAGAATTTTGCGTTATTAGAAACGGCAAAGGCATTAAAGATAAGATCATAATGATCAACCTCTAACCCTGTTGTTGGTGGCAAAATGATATCTGCATGCTTGGTGGTTTCATTGAGGTATATATCTATAGAAACCATAAACTCTAATTGGTCTAATGCTTTATCTAAACGACCCCCATTGGGAGATGAGAGTACTGGATTACCTGCATGGGTGACCATTGCCTTTATCTGGCCTTTGCCTTCGGTAATGATTTCTTCTACCATCGTAGACACAGGCAATTCACCTTGAAATTCTGGTAAGCCCTGTACCCTACTTTTCCATCGGTTGTATGGCGTATGCCCTACTTTATTTTTTACCATCGGTACTGCCGGGTTTGTAAACATTGCCCCACCTTCGCTATCCAAATTTCCGGTTAAAATATTAATCAGGTTAATAAGCCAATTGCATAATCCTCCGTATTGTTGAGTACTCACTCCCATTCTACCGTACAATACTGCTTTTTCGGTATTTAAGTATTCGTTGGTAATGCGCCTAATATCTTCTACTGAGATTCCTGTGATTGATACAACACTTTCGGGGGTATAAGGAGTTGTCATTGATATTACTTTATCAAGATCTACGACATGAGATGCTAACTTTTTAAGGTTGTATTTTTTTTCTGTGGTAATAATATGCAACATCGCCAGCAAGAAATACACATCGGTACCCGGCCGAATAAACAAATGCTCATCTGCTGATTTTGCGGTTTCGGTTTTTCGGGGATCGATTACAATATATTTACCTCCACGTTGTTGGATATCTTTTAATCTTTTTTGTACTCCAGCTGCTGTCATGATACTACCATTAGATGCCGATGGATTGGCGCCCATAATAATCATATATTCGGTTCTATTAATATCTGGGATCGGCATGATCATACCGTTACCAAACATAAAATGAGAAGCAAAATGGTGTGGCAGCTGATCCATCGAGGTCGCACTATAGTTATTTTTAGAACGTATTGTTTTTTTTAAGTCAGCTACATACATCATAGCACCATAGTTATGTACTGTAGGGTTACCAAAATAAAGCCCAATTGCATCGTTACCATGTTCTTTCCTAATTGCATTAAGTCGCTCACCTACAATATCTAAAGCTTCTTCCCAGTCAATTTCTACAAAACCCGAACTTGTCTTTTTCAAGGGTTTTCGTAACCGATCAGGATCATTATACATCTCGGCAATTACAGCGCCTTTTGGGCATATACTACCTTTGCTAAAAGGATCTTTTTCGTCTCCTTTTACGCTTAGTACCTGCTTACCGTTGTGTTCTATCTCTAGTCCACACATGGCTTCACAGAAGTTACAAACCCTATAATGAGTATACTTTTTTGTTGGGGAAGTCGCTGAAGATGTATCCATGTGATTTTGGTTTTAGAGTATGTATTGTCTTACTAAATGTAAGAAAAAGTCTTTAGTATATCCCTATCGCATATAAAATGATAATAACTATATTTACGAATAGCTACAAACAATATAGTATGTACTCTTGTATATCATGCTATTGCTGTATGTAATTCTAAACTAAAAAATCTAAATGAACGTATTAGATTTTGACATAAAAAAAGGGATCTATAAATTCGAAATAGACGATTTGAATTCAGATCATCATTCACACCCTGTTGTAGAAATCATTATGGCATCGAACGGATTTTTTTCATTAGAAAGTGGTAATCAAAAAGAAGAAAATGTAGCTTTTGCAATCATTGATTCTAATACAAAACATAAAGTAATTTCTGAAAATTGCACAGCCACATTATTAATGGTAGAAGGCTATAACGAATTATTAAGTACATTTTTAAATCAACTTGGGATAGAACTAAACAATGGTGTTTTTATTAATAAAGATAATAGTCAAAACTCTAAATTATTCAAGGAAATAGAACTATTTGCCACTCGCAGAGATTTAAAACAAATTAAAGATGAAAGAATTCAAAAATGCCTTGAAATTCTTGAAAATGATGAATTAGAATATGATACTATGATTTCTACATTAAGATCTAAAGTTTTCTTATCTGAAAGTAGGTTATCACATTTGTTCAAAGAGAGTATAGGAATTTCTATAAAGAAATACCTGGTATGGAGTAAATTAAAAAAAGCCATTCATTTAGTGTTAAACGAAGGGGTAACCCTAACCGAAGCATCTCTTCAAAGTGGTTTCTTTGATCAAGCTCACTTAAGTAATGCATTTAAAAATGTATTGGGAATTACTCCATCAAAGGCCTACAATAGCAGAACCTTACAATTTTAAAAGATTTTATCACAATACCTTTGTCTCTAAAATATAAGCAATGAAACAAAGAATTAGAAAAATCGAAAAAGAAGATATACCAGCACTGAAATCAGTCTTAGACTCAAGTGAATTATTTCCATCAGAATTATTGGATGATATGATATCTGATTACCTAACCAACCCCTCCTCAAAAGATATTTGGTTTACAACAACAAACAAAGGAACACCAATATCTTTAGGCTACTGCGCTCCCGAAAGACTTACAGAAGGAACTTATAATCTGTATGCAATTGCAGTTGAAAAGAATGCGCAGGGTAAAGGAATAGGCAAAGAAATGATGAATTACATTGAAAATTTACTGAGAAAAAATGGGAATAGAATTCTAATTGTAGAAACATCAGGAACTAACGAATATAAATTGACTAGAGAATTCTATAAAAAATGTAACTATACGCAAGAAGCGGTACTCAGAGAATTTTATGCAGAGAGAGATGATAAAGTCGTATTTTGGAAGAAGTTAAACTGAAAAAAATAACCTACAATAACCTTTATACACAAAAACTGTAACAAAAAGTCATATCGCTTATCTTTTAGTTATAAATTGAATTCTAAAATGAATAGTAAACAGATACGAATTTCTACAGGATATGTTTTTATGGCAATATTTGCCATATTTATTGGACTTTACCCACTTAGGTTTATTGGTTTAGATTATAATGATGGTTTATTGGGCAGTAAATCTTCTGCACTATTAGATAGTTTGTTTTATCTTATTGCCTTCTATACGCATATTTTCCTTGGTGGACTTGCTCTTATCAGTGGATTTTCTCAATTCTTTAAAAAATTGAGAATGAAATGGCTTCGTCTTCATAGAATTCTTGGTAAAATCTATATTATTTCGGTGATGTGTAGTGGAGCTGCCGGCTTATGTATCGCATTTTTTGCTGAAGGAGGTTTTATCACCACTATTGGTTTCGGAATTCTGGCAATACTTTGGCTATTTACAACCATAAAAGCGTACACATCTATTAAAAACAAGGATATAGAAAAGCATCAACACTGGATGATACGTAGTTATGCTTTGTGTTTTGCTGCTGTAACTTTACGAATTTATATGCCTATCTTTTTAGGAGGATTAGCAATGGATTTCATTCCGGCATACAAAATCATTGCTTGGCTATGTTGGGCCCCCAATTTGTTGGTCGCCGAATTTATTATCAGAAAACAGAAAATGGTGTAATTATTTCACCTTGTGAAATTGAGTTATCTGAAGTCATAAAAACATATACCATATATAAGTTGTTACCCGTTTATTCTTTCAAGATATCTTTTACAATTTTTAAATGATGGCGAGTATGAATTTCGATAAAACGTTTAGCTTGTTTTTTATTTAATTGATCAAAAACCGGATGTTTAAAATTAGACTTATCATCAATAGCTTCTAAACTTATTAATTTATCTCTGGCTATTGCCAATTGAGAAACAATATCATCAGTTTTTATAGTATCGGGTGGTAATACCGACTTGGGTGATTGTGCCCTACCTCTGGGTATAAACCCAAAAGTAAAAGAAAATGTACGAGCTATATTAAATTTTCTTTTATATGCTTCCGGGTTTGATATTTGCAAGGAATCACAAATCCCATTTATAACTTTTAAGCTATGATCAAGGTGCCATCCTACGGCCACTTTAGAAACTTCTTTATTAAGGCTATCTCTATGGATAAGGTAATGTTCTATTTTATTTAATTCACTGGTCATAAATTTATCTTTTGAAGGTTGATCAAATACGCTAACAGCACCTATGATAATAAGGCTTAAGATAAGGGTTGTTGTTATTATTATTTTCATGATGTTGATTTTAAATATCTATGGGGTTAAAACTGAAATCTATACCCAAAATCAGGAAAGAATCCAATCTGATCAACTTGATCGACTTGATTTGTTACTCTGTTATATCGTCTTGTAAACACATTTTCATTACTCGTAATATTTTGCAAATCCACATAAAATTGATGTGAACGCTTTTTTGATCTACTATTTATTTTATATCCAAATTTCACATCCCATCTAAAATAATCATCAATCTGTTCACTAAAGGCAACGTCTTCTTGTAAGATTTCGAATCCAGCTTGTTGAGAAGCTTCTAGGTCAACGGGAGTAAAATATCTTCCGCCAGAAAATGTAACTCGTGTATCAAAAAACAGTACATCTTTTTGAGACTTGCCCATTTTAAATTCTTTACCTGCTAAAAAATTAACCACCTGACCGTTATTAAAAGGTGTATTACGCTCTATACCATCACTACCTTCATATTTACTTTCAAAAAAAGAAGCGGTTAATAAACCATAATATCCTTTGCTAAAAAATTTCTCTAGAGTTAATTCGACCCCTTGATTAAAACCGGTTCCTTCATTAATTAAGGATACTCGATCATTTTCAAACCCAAAGTCGGCTCCTTCGGTCAACGAAGAATAACTAGACGAAAACGATTCTACAGCAGCATTGCTTATATCCTGATAGTATACTTCTATTTTACCTCTCCAACCTTTGCTAATGCGCACATCATACCCTAAAACATAATGGGAGCTCCTTACAAAATCAAGATTTCGGTTGGTTTGCACCAATTCACCATTGATTTCCTCGTTTAAAAACAGTAGTGGTAAAGAAACCGGTTGATGATGTATCCCATATCCTAAACTAATACTATGGTTTCGGCCTGCTTTATATGATAATCCTCCTCTTGGCTCGAAAACAAATTGTTCATTTAATGTACTATACTGACTGTGGACACCGGCATTAAGTGTAAGATTTTTTGTAAGTCTAAACTGCCCTTGGATGTAGGGTTGTACAATACTTAAATCTTCGTCAATATCTCTAAATGTAAACAAATCTGGATCACCATCACCATTAATATCTGGTTGTTCTTCGCGATCACGTTCAAGTAATTCTACACCAAAATTTTCTATTAAAATCCCAGTTCTTAAGGTGCTTTTATTACTTAATTTAGAATTAAAAAGTGTAGATAATGAATAACGCGTTTCTCTATTATCGGCTTCAGTATATCGTATGATTCTTTCTTGCGGAGTATCTTTATTAATAAAACGATCAGCTTTAAAATCATTAGAGCTATATGAACCTGAAACAATTGTTCTTAAAAAAGAGCTCTTACCTATATTGATTTGATGTTTTAACCCTACAACCGCAAAACCTGATTCTACAAAAGTATTTTCATCTTCGGCAGCAAAAAGATCATCTTCATCAATATCATCTCCTAAAAACTCTATATCTGAATTCCCTAAAATTCCGAATACAGAAAAATTACCTAGTTTTCCTTTTCCAAGATCAACATTAAAAGATATATCATTATAATTTGGTGTTGCCGAAGTTCCACCTGCTCCACCTCCAATTAAACTAATCAAAGAGTATCTTCCGGCAACCAAAAAAGAACCTTTGTTGTTACCCAAAGGACCTTCTGCCATAGCTTCTACTCCTGTAAAAACTCCTACTTGCCCTGTAAACTCATAATCGTCCTGGTTTCCTTTTCTAAAACCAAGATCAAACACACCTCCAATGGCATTACCATATTCTGAAGGGAAGGCAGAGGTAATAAAATCTGAATTTTTCAAAAGGTTTGGGTTTAATGCAGATACAGGCCCTCCTGTAGTCCCTGCTGTCGAAAAATGGTTTGGACTGGGAATAGGCACCCCTTCTAATCGCCACAGCAATCCTACTGGTGAATTGCCTCGTACAACGATATCATTACGGCTATCATCTGGTGCTGATACTCCCGCAAAATTTGCTGCTAATCGGCCAACATCACTTCTACCCCCAGAAAAACGTGTTACCTCTTCTACACCAAACTGTCGGGCAGAAACCGAAGCCAATTTGTTAATGGCTTTTGCCTTTGCATTACTATTCGTAATAATCACTTCATCTAACTGATCAAAAGCTTCGATAAGCGGGACATTCACCACGGCATCTTTACCCGAAGTGACTACAATATTAGGCAAAGTCACCGATTCAAAACCAATATAGCTCACCCGTATTGTTTGACGACCCAGCGGAACAGCCTCTAAGGTAAAGTAACCATCAATATCTGCAACCACTCCATTAGGTTCTTCTACATTTAATAATTCTATAGTAGCACCAACCAAAGGAATTTCTGACTGCTTATCGATAATAGTCCCTTTAATTACGCCAGTTTGGGCATTTGCAATGTATGTTATTGAAATACATAAGATAAAAACAATCTTTTTCATAATAGTATTGGATTTTGAAGATTTCATCCAAAACTGCACACATCTTGAAAAGATTGAAAATAGAATATCCTGAACCGCCAGTTTTTAACTTGAAATGATGAATATCTGTTTTAATACTATTTATACATCTTGAACGTGAATTTTTCAAGTCAGGTCAAATTAGTTACAATTCAACCCTTAATATGACAATTGAATATAGCTGTAAACGATTTTTGCATATCTGTTATGTATCTTTATCATACTAATTGCTAGTACTGTATATGATTTCAAAAACATACATAAAAAAATTTGCAATCCGCTTTCTTATCATTAATGTGATTTACTTTTTAGTAAAACTGACTATAAATCATGATGATGATGGCAATTTTCTTGATGCACCTGCTGTTTTTTATTATTTCAGCGCTTTTTTTCTTCTTATGTTGTCATGGGAAACCAATGATTGGTTGATACTCCGCGAATTAAACTCTAACATTGACAGAAGTTTAGACATATCCAATGGTTTTAAAATTTTAGCAATCAATTTACTAATTGTTCTTCCCGTTGCAGCATTACTTTATTATGTTGCAATTTTTGAATTAGAACACATATGTCAAATAGATGCCGATGATCCCTGGCTACGATTTAGAATCGACTTTTTTAGAGCTACTGTTTTGGGGTTTGCAGCTATTCTTTTAAACATGTTTTACTATGCACTTAAACAGAAAAAAGAGTTAGAAAATACGATGAATAAGCTTAAAAAAGAGGCCATGACTTCAAAATATAAATCATTAAAAAATCAAATAAGCCCACATTTTTTATTTAATAGCCTAAATACATTAACATCTCTAATGTATGAAGACAGAGATTTAGCCTCAGATTTTGTATCTCGATTAGCTTCGTGCTATCGATATATTCTTGACCATAGAGAAGAAGATTTGGTTAGCCTCGAGAAAGAACTTAACTTTTTAGATTCTTTCATTTTTATGATGAATGTGAGACATGAAGGAGCGCTAAGTATTACTACACATATTTCTATTAACCCAAAAGAATATGTAATCCCTACACTAACTCTACAAATGTTGGTTGAAAATGCACTAAAACATAATTATTACTCAAAAGAAAAGCCACTGGAAATTAGTATTTTTTCTATGGATAAAAATAGTATGGTAATACAGAACAATCTACATGTAAGACAACAAAAGGAGGAGTCTACAAAATTAGGGCTAAAAAATATACAAAAGAGATATGCATTTTATGCAAATCAAAAAGTAAAGATAGAAACCGAGAATGGTTTTTTTAAAGTTACCATTCCTCTTTTAACAAAAGATATCAAAGATGTTTCTATCGTAAAAGTTTCCTGAGATGACC
The DNA here is from genome assembly GCF_040786285.1 of Aquimarina penaris. Classification (NCBI taxonomy): domain Bacteria; kingdom Pseudomonadati; phylum Bacteroidota; class Flavobacteriia; order Flavobacteriales; family Flavobacteriaceae; genus Aquimarina; species Aquimarina penaris. The sequence goes on along the minus strand of NZ_JBFMKQ010000004.1, from coordinate 513,481 downwards.
GCAGTAATTATTGAAGACGAAAATATTGCTTCTAGACGCCTAGCTAACCTTATTGCAGAGTTGGCACCAGAAATAGAAATAACCGGTCAGATCACGTCTGTCGAAAATGGACGTCTTTGGTTTGACAACAACCCATTACCGGATCTTATTTTTCTTGATATTCAGCTTAATGATGGATATGGTTTTGATATTCTGGATTTTTTGGAGGATCATCCCCCAGTTATATTTACTACTGCCTATAATGAATATGCAATACGAGGTTTTAAATACAATGGTCTGGATTATCTATTAAAACCCATAGATAAAAAGGATTTAAAGAATGCATTAGCAAAATATCGTAAAAATCATACTGATAATACTCCACCAATAGATCAAGATCAGTTGGAGCGTATAAAAAAGTTATTCAACAAAGAATACAAAAAGCGTTTTATGATAAAAGTAGGTAATCATTTTAATACATTTAATGTAGAAGATATCGCCTATTTCAAATCTCATGATGGTATTATTTTCTTGCATTCGTATAACGGACAACAATATCCCATAGAGTATTCTATTGATCAATTAGAAGAAATTTTAGACCCTGTTCATTTTTTTAGAATTAATAGAAAATATATGGTTTCTGTTAAGGCAGTAATCGAAATCCATAGTTATTTTAATAGTCGATTATTGCTGAAGCTAAAACCTCGGGACGAAGAGCAAATCATAGTATCCAGAGAGCGAACTTCTAATTTTAAAAAATGGTTAGATTTATAATACTAAAAAACACCCTTTATATAAAGGGTGTTTTCTCAACATTAATTAACTAAATAAAATCTCAAATCAACTTATGAAATCTCAATCAACCGTTTAGGTTGTACTTTTGCTTCTTCTTTTTTGGGTAACGCAACCAATAATAGTCCGTTATCATAAGAAGCTTCAATTCTTGTTCCATCTACAGTATCAGGTAAGTTAAACGACCTCTTAAATGTACTGTAGTTAAATTCTTTTCTGGTGTATTTACCTTTTTCTTCACTTTCTTTTTCTGATTTTACTTCGGAAGAAATCGTAAGAACATCATTATCCAACTGTACATTAAAATCTTCTTTAGCAAACCCCGGAGCTGCAAGCTCGATTACAAAACTATCATCTGTTTCTTGTACATTAACCGCAGGAGTGCTGAAGCCAATTTTATTCTCATTTGTAGTTCCTCCTAACCAATCGGTAGTGAAGAAATCATCAAAAAGGAAAGGTAGTCTGTCTGTTCTTTTTACTAAACTCATTGTATATTTTTTTAAAAGTTAATCTTAATTTTAAGTTCACTTTCTATATAGCAATTTGAGTTCCAATCCTAAAAACATGTCATTATGACACTAATCACTAATAAAATAATGCCAAAAAGACAGTTTTACATTGTTTTTAGTGACAAAGTTTGACAAAAAACAAAAGGATAGTTTAAAAATGGATGACTGTTTAACTATCTCCACTTTTAAAATATCCTTTTTAAAATTAGGTCACATTATTTTATTGGCACACTACCAATAAAATTACCTGTGAATGGCATTACTACAAGCTGCAGGCAAATCCTGAACAAACGCTCTAAATGCTTTAAGATCAATAAATAGTATTCCGTAAAAAAATTTCATACCCTTATTTTTTAAGATTAAACATAAGATCTCAAATAATGCGATTAAAAATCTGCTTTATTTATGCTAAAGAAAATACATCTAGAAATACTATTCATCAATATTTCGTTTTTAGCACCCCAACATTTCGACAACAAGTAACTAAAGTCGATAAAAAACACATTTACAATCACTTAGGTCTTATAATTAATTTTTAATCCTCTTAAAAAAACCTTATCTACAAGTAAAAACAAACTAACTATTAGTGTACAATTTAGTAGGAAATATTAATTATAAAAACGGGTAAAAATTGAAACTAACTCTTTAGGAGGGATTACCTTATTTGGATAATCATGCATTGTTTCTAAAACAACATCAATTGCTTCGGGGCGCAACCCCATTTGCAATCCTATTTCTTTTATTTTATGAATCTCTGAGAGAGAAGCCTCTTGATCTACATTCATAAGTAATACTAACCTGTGAAATTGAAGTATTCGTTGTGATTCGGGTTGTAGGTTTTTTTTATCCACTTCCTCTTTAACCAAAATATCTATCTCTTCTTTGGTAACACCCAATTGGGACGCTACGGCAAGTATAAAATTATACTCTTGTTCTTTAAACTGCTTATCTGCTTTTGCAAATTGCACCATTTCAGAAAGCAAACTCAATTTTTCTTCTTTACTATACATTAAACCAATTACTTTTTTTGTCGAAAATAACAAATTTCAAACTATAATGAACAACATTCTCTTTACAAAGCATACCTTTGCAACATGGGTTTAACAAACAATGATATTTTCAAAAAGCTAAGAGTCGCTCATAAATTGCGAGATGATGATATTATAAAAATATGTTCACTGGTAGATTTTAAAGTAACTAAAAGTGAACTTGGTGCATTTTTTAGGAACGAAAACCACCCAAAATACATGGAGTGTGGTGATCAAATCCTTCGTAATTTTTTAAATGGACTCATTATTCATCTTAGAGGCCCAATGCCAAAGAAAGATGAAAAACCAAAACCCGAGAAGAACACAAAATAAGAACATAAACTTCAAAAATAAATGCTTAATTTGGTTGAAACGAATCAACCATACAACAACTCAATTAAGTATTTATGCTTACACCTGCCGAAAAACAAGTATATCGCGAAGAGCTTTTTCGCCATCTGGATGGAATAGCCGTAGCTCCGGTGGCATACTCTCTTTTCAAAAATGGGGTTACTGATTATTTACTCCAAAACAAAGAAGCATCCATTTCTCAAATCGCAATTGATTGTAAAGCCAACGAAGGATATCTAAATGTTGCATTACGAATATTAAGTTCTCAAGGTTGGCTAAACTACACCGTTGATCAAACAGAAGTTACTATCAGTACTAACCCATATTCTGAGACAGCATTTACCCATTTTCATGTATACAAAGATGTAATTGATCTATTACAATATTCAGGGAAATTTCATCCTCGTAAATTCGAATTAGAGCCCTTTCATAAGCTCGAAAAATTATTTGAAAAATATGAAACTCGTTTTGATTTAGAACCAAGTTCTAACCCTAAAACCGATCAGATCCTAAATCAAATTCTAAAGCATATTGAAGGTATTCTAGTAGGCCCAACCACGGTTCATCTTGGTATGGGAGGTATGTTTCATAAATATTTCATGGAAGCCTCTTTTAGCGCAGATGAATATCATCATCATCCAGAGAGTTTTGACAAAATTCTTACTTTTTTAAGTTATTTAGGGTGGTTTAGTAAGTCCAATAGTACGTATACGTTTACAGAAAAAGGATTATTCTTTGCCAAAAGAGCTTCAGCATATGGCGTAACGGTTTCATACATTCCTATGTTTAGACAAATGGACATGTTGTTATATGGTGATCCAAATGTATTATGGAATTCGAAAAATGAAAATGAAACTCATGTAGATCGAGAAATGAATGTATGGGGAAGCGGAGGTGCACATGCTACTTACTTCAAAAAAATTGATGAAATCATCATTAGTCTATTCAACAAACCTTTAGAAGAACAACCCAAAGGTATTTTAGATATGGGTTGTGGTAACGGGGCGTTTTTAGTACATCTATTTGAAGTTATCGAATCAAAAACATTACGAGGAAAACATCTTGATGATCATCCATTATTTCTTGTGGGTGCAGACTATAATAAAGCTGCCCTAAAAGTTACCCGAGCCAACCTTATCCAAGCAGATATATGGGCAAAAGTAATTTGGGGCGATATTAGTGATCCTGATTTGCTTCAAAAGGATCTTAAAGAAAATTATAAAATTGAACTGAAGGATTTATTATCTGTAAGAACATTTCTGGACCACAATAGAATATGGGACGCCCCTACATCAATATTAGATAAACCAAGCCAATCAACAGGAGCTTTTGCTTATCGAGGTAAACGATTACATAATGATAATGTAGAGCGTAATTTAAAAGATCATTTAAAAAAATGGAGACCCCATATAGAAAAATTTGGATTAATTGTGATTGAGCTACACACTATCGCTCCTGATCTCACCGCTAAAAACCTTGGAAAGACTGCTGCCAGCGCATATGATGCAACTCATGGATTTTCTGACCAATACATCCTTGAAATTGATTCTTTTTTGAAAGTAATTCAAGAAGTAGGCCTACAAAGTGATGAAAAGTATTTTTCTAAGTTTCCCAATTCAGATTTAGCCACAGTGAGCATTAACTATCTGATCGGAAAATAAAAAATTAACCCCTGGTATATTGTGTGATCACCTCATTATGATCCGGAAACTCTTTTATCAAAGTAGATCTTTCTGCTAATTCGAAATCATCAAAATCAAAACCAGGAGATACAGTACAACCTACCAAAGAATAACTATTAGTGTCCTTTACACTAGATGCAAACCAACACCCTGCCGGAACGACTAGTTGAGGTAATTCTTCTCTATCCAGATTCATACCTACTGTAAATCTATTGTATTTTCCGTCTGGATTAATTACATGAACATATAAAGAAGATCCACTATAATAATGCCAAATCTCATCTTGTTTTATTCTATGGAAAGCTGAAAAATTTTCTGAAGTAAGTAAAAAATAAATAGCGGTGCAATAATTACGATCACCTGTAAATTCTTTATCTAAAGTATTTTGAGGAATGACTCCATTACTTCTATATGTTTCTTTATAAAAACCACCTTCAGGGTGAGGTTCCATTTTTAATGTATCAACTATTTCTTTCAATTTTTCATTCATACCATTATGTATTTAGAATTTGCTAAAAAAAAAGAAGCGACCTTAATAAAGATCGCTTCTGATATATACTAAAAAATCTATTAGTTTATTATGCTAATACTGCTTGTACTTTATCTGCAGCTTCCTGAAATTGAACTGCACTTTGCACATCCAACCCACTATTGTCGATTAGCTCTTTTGCGATATCTGCATTAGTACCTTGTAATCTAACAATAATAGGTACTTTTATAGCATCTCCCATATTTTTATAAGCATCAACTACTCCTTGGGCTACACGATCACAACGAACAATTCCTCCAAAAATATTAATCAAAATTGCTTTTACATTATCATCTTTCAAGATAATTCTAAATGCTTCTTCTACACGTTTAGCATCAGCAGTACCTCCTACATCAAGGAAATTAGCTGGCTCACCTCCTGCTTGTTTAATAAGATCCATTGTAGCCATTGCCAGACCTGCTCCATTAACCATACAACCAACATTACCATCAAGATCTACATAATTAAGACCTACTTCATTAGCTTCAACTTCGATCGGGTTTTCTTCACGAATATCTCGCATATCAACATAGTTCTTATGGCGATATAGTGCATTATCATCTATAGTAACTTTGGCATCTACAGCCATAATTTTATCATCACTAGTCTTAAGCACCGGGTTAATCTCAAATAATGAGGCATCAGACTTATCATAAGCTGTATACAATGCCATTACGAATTTGGTCATTTCTTTAAATGCTCCACCGCTCAACCCTAGGTTAAATGCCACACGACGTGCTTGAAAAGGTAGTAATCCAACAGATGGGTCAATCTCTTCTGTAAAAATCAAATGAGGTGTTTCTTCTGCAACAGTTTCAATATCCATTCCTCCTTCTGTAGAATACATGATCATATTACGCCCAGAAGTACGATTTAACAACACAGACATATAAAATTCATCTGGTTCACTATCACCAGGATAATATACATCTTCTGCTACCAATACTTGGTGAACTTTCTTACCCTCGGCTGAAGTTTGAGGAGTAATTAAATTCATTCCAATAATTTGGCCTGCAATTTCTTCTACTTCCTTAAGGTTTTTAGCAAGCTTTACTCCGCCACCTTTTCCTCGTCCACCTGCGTGCACTTGTGCTTTTATAACATGCCAACCTGTTCCGGTTTCTGCCGTAAGTTGTTTTGCTGCTGCTACAGCCTCATTAGCATTTTGCGCCACAATACCGCGCTGAATACGCACGCCAAAGCTGCTTAATATCTCTTTACCCTGATATTCGTGTAAATTCATACTATTATATTTTTTGCCTTTTTTATAGGAGTCCCAAAAATAGGAAAAGTGAAGTTACTGTGCCAATCTTTTGCATTAAAAAACATCGAAGATATTTAACATTTAAAATAGACGAAAGTATTTCAAAAATTGATCAAAAAGATACGAGCCAATTTCTTATATTTTAAAGTCTTCGAAATCTAGGGGATCAAAGTTTTTAAAGTGACCATTCATCTTAATCACTTCTTTTGCTTTATTCATCTCTCTTACTACTGGAATCGTTATTTTGAGATGCCCTATAAGATAATTGAGTCGCTCTAACTCACTACGAAGTTTTAACAAATGATATTCTTGATGCAGCGTTAAACCCACCTTATGCGCTACTTGATAACTAACAAATGGGATATTAAATACAGGAGGGTTATCAATGGTTAATTCAACATATAAAATTGCAATATTTTTTAGTAGTTCTTCCTGAAGCTCTTCTGCTCCACTATCACTATCGGTAAGAAACTCAACTTCGCCACCAGCATAAAGCTTACCAGGAAATTGTTGAAAAAAATTCTTGATTTTAAAAATTCTTGTCCCCAGACATACTACATCACTTTCTCCGTCGGGGTACTTTTTGACTATTTTACGAAGTTTAACCTCTGTGCCATATTCTAATTGCTTATCAATATATGTAGGTATTCCAAAAGAAATACCTTCTTGATCGCAATCATCGATCAATTGCTGATACCTTTTCTCAAAAATATGCAATGGTAGACGTTCTCCCGGATAAACCACTGCTTGTAAAGGAAATAGAGGTAACATGTTTTTTTATTAAAATTACTAAATAACCTTGTTTTTTCCATTAAACACAAGTTAAAAATCTCAAATTCTATCGTTGTAGTAGATTTTTTCTTTATAAGACATTAATATCTCTGATTTTATTGATAATTTCGTAGGCTTAAATTCGTGACACGATGGAAAATGAAAATTTATTAGCAGTAGCAAGAAAGTTCGGGAGTCCTGTTTATGTATACGACTCTGCGAAAATCACCTCACAGTACAATCGCCTTTTTGACGCCTTTAAAAAAGTCAAACGGGTAAAGCTTAATTATGCTGTAAAAGCACTTTCAAATCTTGCTATTTTAAAGCTAATGAATTCTTTAGGCGCGGGATTAGATACGGTTTCGATTCAAGAAGTCAAACTTGGATTACAGGCAGGTGTACTACCAAGCGATATAATTTTTACTCCTAATGGTGTTTCTCTAGAAGAAATTGAAGAGGTTGCTGCGATGGGAGTGCAAATCAATATTGACAATCTTTCGATATTAGAGCAATTTGGTACAAAACACCCTAAAGTACCTGTTTGTATACGAGTTAATCCTCATGTAATGGCCGGTGGAAATAGTAATATTTCTGTTGGACATATTGATAGCAAGTTTGGCATTTCAATTCATCAAATTCCTCATATCATTAGAATTGTGGAAAACACAGGGATGAATATAAACGGAATCCATATGCATACAGGTAGTGATATCCTGGATGTTGAAGTTTTTTTATATGCCAGCGAAATTTTATTTGAAACCGCTAAAAACTTCAAAGATTTGGATTTTATAGATTTTGGTAGTGGATTTAAAGTACCCTATAAGCCTGGAGATATAGAAACTAACATTGAAGAATTTGGTGAAAAACTCACTAAACGCTTTAATGCTTTTTGTAAAGAATATGGCAAAGAACTTACCTTAGGTTTTGAACCGGGTAAATTTCTGGTAAGTGAGGCTGGGTATTTCTTAGCTAATGTAAATGTGGTAAAACAAACCACCTCAACAGTTTTTGCGGGAATCGATAGTGGTTTTAATCACCTTATACGACCCATGTTATATAATTCGCATCACGAAATTACAAACATATCTAACCCAGAAGGTAGAGAACGATTTTACTCTGTGGTAGGATATATTTGTGAAACAGACACATTTGCTACTAACAGAAGGATTTCTGAGATTACCGAAGGTGATATTGTTGCTTTCAAAAATGCAGGTGCTTATTGTTTCTCTATGGCAAGTAATTATAATTCTCGTTTCCGCCCTGCGGAAGTATTATGGCATAACGGAGAAGCTCATCTTATTCGTAAGAGAGAGACCTTTGAAGACCTTACCAAAAATCAAGTAGATGTAGATATATTCTCAAAAATTACCGAAGATATATCATAACATCTTTTAAGTATACTACAAAATGCGTCAAAGTAGAATTTGGCGCATTTTTTTATTCCTTCACACCCGGTTGTAGAATAGAAAAATCCTCTTTTTTCTTAGCAGCATCTACCTTATTTTTCACATCTTTAAGTAGCGCTTTAGCATCATAAATTACCCCGTCTTTAATCGTATATTTAACTCCCCCAACTCGCACTACTTCATTGGTATCTGTTAATCGAATAGCACCTGTACCATAAAGTACTTTTAGGTTTTTAAGCGGGTTTTGATCAATCAATACAAAATCTGCTAATTTTCCTACTTCAACAGACCCTATTCTATCCCCTGCACCCAAAGCTTCTGCTCCGTTTAAAGTTGCCGCCCTAATTACTTCTAATGGGTGAAAACCGGCTTCTCTAAGTAATTCTAACTCTCTTACATAAGCAAAACCATATAATTGAAAAATAAAACCAGAATCGGAACCTACAGTTACTCGCCCTCCTCTATTTTTATATTCATTAATAAAGGTCATCCATAATTGATAATTTTCTTTCCAGGCAACTTCTTGTTCTGTACCCCAATCATGCCAGTAAGAACCGTGTGAGATTTTACTAGGTTGGTAAAACCGCCATAAAGATGGAAGCGTATAGGTTTCATGCCACTCTGCTCTTCGGGCTCGTTGCAAATCCCTGCTCGCTTCATAGATATTAAATGTAGGATCTAAAGTAAAATCCAGTTCTAAAAGTTCATTCATTACTTTATTCCAATGATCAGAATAAGGTTGCGCGGCTTGTTTCCACAGTTTCCCCGCTTCTTCAAATCGATGTTGCTCATTCTGATAATTATAATCTAAGGGGTAATGTTGAATCGTCTTATCTTCAAACAAAGCCTCGGGTAACCCATACCAGTGCTCCATTGACGTAAGTCCAGCTCTGGCAGAGTTTAGAACATTCCAACGTGCGACATCTGTTTGTGCATGATGACATGCAGAACGCAATCCTAATTTTTTATTCTCATCTAAGGCTGCGGCCATTATCTCTGGTGCCGCTCCAAAAAATTTAATCCCGTCTGCTCCTTTTTTTGCATTGTCTTGAACCCATTTCCTTGCTGCTTCTGGTGTACTTATCGACTCAGAACTCCCTTGACCAAATCCTGTATATGCAAAGATGCGAGGTGCTATGATTTCATTTTTCGCACTAGATCGCTTCAGTTTCATTGTCCAATCAATACCTCTTCCACTTGGTTCTCTAACCGTGGTCACTCCATGTGCCATCCATAATTTAAAAACATAATCTGAATCCGCTCCTTGAGCGACTCCACCAATATGTCCATGCATATCTACAAATCCTGGCAATAGATACATCCCTTCGGCATTAAGTTCTTTACCACCAGGTTTTAAAACGGGTCGTTTATCAGGTTTGATTGTCACTCCGGGATATCCTACAACAACAATATCTTTAATTACATTCTTCTCTACTACAATATCAACCGGACCCCGAGGAGGCGATCCATTACCATTGATTAAAGTAACTCCCCTTATAATGAGTTGAGTAAAAGGCCCTTCTCTATAATCTTGCGAATATGCCTGCAAATGAATGACAACAGATAAAGCCAGCACCTTAATAGCCAGTGTACTAATATTCATAGTCTTGTTAGTTTATTACAAAATACAAATTCCTTAATGATCTGTACGACCTCTAACAAAACTTTAAACAAACACCAAGAATTAATTTAGCTCACTGTCAAACTTTTGAGAGAATTAAATTTGATATTCAGATGTTTAACTAATTTTAAGATACATTTTTCTTATTTTTAGGGATACATCTAATCAAATTATCTAGTCATGGAAAAATTAGAATGGAATTCGTTTACCAAGAAGATTTACATCAATACTTCAGTTGAAAAATTATATGACCTATGGGCTACTCAACACGGAATCACTTCATGGTTTTTAAAAAATGCAGAATACAAAAATTCATCAGGACAACTTAGAAAACCATTAGAACATATTCAAAAGGGAGATACGTATACATGGCAATGGCATAATTGGGATGGAAAAGAAGATGGAAAAGTCCTTGAAGCTAATGGAAAAGATCATATCGAAATCACCTTTGAAACTTCTAAGGTGTCTATAGTATTAGAAAAGAAAAACAATGTAACTATCGTTACTCTTACACAATTTGACATCCCGACAGACGACGAAAGTAAGCTGAGAGTACATTTTGGATGTAGTAATGGATGGACGTTTTGGCTTGCTAACTTAAAAGCTTATATCGAACACGGAATCTTATTAAATGAAACAGAAATTAACTTAAAAGAAAATGAATTGGCAGGGTACCAATTTGTAAACATGTAGATTATAATTTTTGGATATTCCGTATTAGATGTTCTAGTCCATTTAACTTGAGCTCATAAACTGTTTGTAATTGTTGCCCGAGTACTCCCTTAGGAAACCCTTTATTATGATACCAAACTATATAGTATTCTGGAATATCGATTAGATACCTATCCTTATATTTACCAAAAGGCATTTTGGTATGAGCTAACTTTATAAGAAAATCTTTTTGAAGCTGGATATCCACTGTAAGAAGAAAAAATGATTATTTTGGATAATCTCTATAATACCACATTAATGTTTGTATTTTTTTCTCCCATTTTTTTTGATTGGCTTGATTGTTAGAGTGACCTGTTTCTTCATCATATCTTTCCTGCATATTGATTCTCATTCTCTCTACTAACTTATACATTTTATTGAGATCTCTTCTTATGTTTCCTCCAGGCTTGTATTCTTTCAACCTTTTTCTCATTATTCTAGCATGCAATTCTGAAATATCAAAGTGTAGTTGTTCGTGAGAGAGAAGGTGCTCGGACATTTGTCCTCTTTTAACCCAGGATAGCGAAGGGTAACAAAAACTATCTACTTGATAGTTTAATTCAATATCGCCTTTATCTTTTCCATATGACCATTGGTAGGTTATTCCAGTATTTACACTAGCATCATAAGTACTACTACTTTCTGGTCTGCCTCTAAAATCTGACCATGCTAATTCACTTCTTTCTGTATATGAGAACTTTCCAACATAACCATTATTATTGGCAAAAAATAGAAATAAAATAATAGTAAAGTATTTAATCATAATTGTAACAATTATGCCCAACCAAAAGTCAATTTTTTCACTGTTTTTAAGGTCTCAAAGCAACAATATGGGGCAAATACTGTTAACATTTCTTAAAAAAGTGTTACCATTTTGATCCTAAATATACACGTATTTTTAAATTACACATAATTTCTAGGACATAAATATGGATTATTTTTCATTGTATTCCACACAACTTATTATAATCAATTATAGTGCCAAGGAAAATTCATTTCCTAACAAACTATCAGAAAAAAAAGCTAACCTTAAGAATATCAAAGATATAGAAAATTATTTTTTTTTCTATAAATAATCAATATTTATTTGGCATTAAATTTAAATTTCCCCAAGTAACACCAATATCTCTTTTATATTTTTTTGTTTTTGAGTTATTTATCAAAAGTTTACTCGCTATAAAAAAAACTAATCTACTACGATTAATTTTAGATCATCATCAAATTTAATAAGATAAGCAGCTTGGTTATGATATCCACCTAAAACCTTTTTATCATAATTAAATTTACTCTCCACATACTCTGTTGTCCCCTCAAAAGAAACCGCATGATAAAGGTCATCTGCAGTTCCTAATCGCATTAAAATATCATAAGTAATATCAAAACCACGTACCGCCCAATTACTTGGGTTTACACCGTATTCTTTTCGATACCTCATTACAAACGGTGATATTTTCTTTTCATCCTTGTCCTCATTAGCATCATTAAATTCTTTATTCATGGATGGATAATGCAAATGCAGTTTTGACAAATGTTCATTCTTAATATTATCATCATCAAAAGCATTATTTTTATCTGTAGTAAATAAGGTTATTTTATGACTTTCGGATTTAGCATTGAGTAGAGGAATAACATTGCTTATCATAGCTACATCATTTGATTCCAGAAAAACCCAATTAGGTCTTTTATTGTCTAAAACTTTATTAAGACGAACTTCATATAGGTAATTCCCTTCTTCAATTTGAGCAACTTTAGCTTCAGGAAATTTAGCAATTAGTTTGTTTTTAATTTCTTCATGTTTTTTCCCCTGCTGTACTATGATTATAATATTTTTATCAGTCGAATCTTTTTCTACAAAAGACAGAATCCTGTCCTGAAGCATCACATTTGAAGGCCTGGTTTGAAAGAAATTATCATACATGGTCGATTCTTTTCTTGAAGCTGGAGAAAACACAGGTGTATTATACTTCTTAAGCTCTTCGGCAACTGTTTCTAAATTAGATTGATACAAAGGACCAATAACAGCATCAGTAGTATCAAAATTATTTTGGTCTATTAAATCTTTTATATGATTCTTATTTTTATTCTTTTGTGTATCAAAAACATTAAGTTCTGTTGTGATCCCTTTGGTTCTTGCAGAGTCTATAGCTATCAAAACCCCACTATAAAGATCAAGTGAAATTCGAAGGCTTTGTTTATTTTTTAAATACTCTTCGGTTTGCTGTCTAGCATTAAGATTTAGAGTGTCTAGACTAAAAGGTAACATCACGGCTATCTTCTTGGGTTTAAAATTATACAGCATAGATTGTAAATCTACTAATCCTGTTTTTGAGATTTTTGGCACAGCTATAGTATCGACAGTTCTATTCATTTTGGGAACTTTTAATACCATACCCTCTTTTAAACCTTCTTGAATCAGATAAGGGTTCATCTTAAATAGTGAATCCGAAGAAATCCCAGTAACGCGTAATATATTATAGATCGTCTCTTTTGGAGGCACTTGATAAAGTTCTAATCCATCTTCAATTGCCTGTTGACCTAATGGTACAAAAACAGAAGTGGGTACTATGATTTGCATTCCTACCGGAAGATCAGTATCCATATTAGGATTAAGTCTCTCTAACTCACCAATAGTGATACCATGTCGTCTTGCAATAGCATATCTTGTATCTTTTGGCTTAATACTATATTGAGTTGTAGTAGTCAATCTAGTAACTGCAGTGTCTTTAACAGCGTCTTTTATAGCTGGACCATCAGCATAAAAAGGTATTCTAACCTTATCCTTCTTTTTAATCTGCTCAGAATACAATCTCTTATTATGCTTTTTTATATCTTCTACAGTAATCTTATATTTTTTTGCTATGCCATATAAAGTTTCTTTTCGTTTTACTTTATGGGTTATAAAACGAATTACATTACGTTCATCTGAGGTTGCTTTTAAGCTATCCAAAACTGAATCTTTACCTTCTTCTGATACCCCATCAATACTAGTAGGATCTTTCTTCTCTACTTTACCTACATTAAGAATTTGGCCTATATTAATACCATTTACAGCTTCTGGATTAAGGATATATATAGCCTCTGTGGTTATACCATATTCTTTAGAAAGGCTGTAAACAGTATCTCCTTTTTCAACAATATGTGTTTTGTACTCCTCGTCACTTGTCACTGGGATAGCCAGGATCTCTCCTTCTTTAATTCCATCCTTGGCGGTAGGGTTAATTCGGTATATAGCCTCTGGTGTTGTGTTATAGCGCTTAGCAATTCTATACACATTTTCACCTTTGGCAACTTTATGACTCTTATATTGTTGTGCAAAAGCAGAATTGCCTATGATTAACAATAAAAAGATTAACAACAACTTTTTCATTTGATTTCTTTTTTTATTCCCTGACTCCAAAAATCATAATTTAATATGGTTCTATTCCCACTCTATAGTTGCGGGTGGTTTAGAACTTATATCATATACTACTCTATTAACGCCTTTTACCCGGTTTATTATTGCATTAGAAGTTTTTTGTAAAAATTCATAAGGCAGATTCACCCAATCTGCAGTCATTCCATCTGTACTTTCTACCGCCCTTAAGGCCACACAATTCTCATATGTTCGCTCATCTCCCATTACTCCGACACTTTGAACCGGCAATAAAATTGCCCCTGCCTGCCATACTTTATCATATAAACCATTTTCTTTTAAGCCGTTGATGAAAATAGCATCTACTTCTTGTAAAATACGAACTTTATCACTGGTTATATCTCCCAATATTCGAATAGCTAACCCTGGACCTGGGAATGGATGCCTACCTAGTAACTCTTTATCCATATCCATAGATGCTCCAACACGACGTACCTCGTCTTTAAATAGCATCTTTAATGGTTCAACTATCTTTAGTTTCATATAATCGGGTAATCCACCCACATTATGATGGCTCTTGATCGTAGCACTTGGACCACCGGTTACAGAGACACTCTCTATCACATCTGGATATATAGTACCCTGTGCTAACCACTTAACATCTTCGATAGCATGTGCTTCATCATCAAAAACTTCAATAAACACTCGCCCAATAGCTTTACGCTTTTTTTCCGGATCACTTTCTCCTGCAAGAGCATCCAAAAAACGTGCCGAAGCATCTACTCCTTTTACATTTAGCCCCATTCCTTCATAGCGATCTAACACTGTAGAAAATTCATTTTTACGAAGCAAACCATTATTAACAAAAATACAATGAAGGTTTTTACCAATAGCCTTATGCAATAACATAGCCGCAACCGAGGAATCCACACCTCCAGAAAGCCCAAGCACTACTTTATCATTACCTAACTGCTCTTTTAAGCTATTCACTGTTTCTTCTACGAAAGAATCTGGAGTCCAATCTTGAGCAACACCGGCGATATCAACTAAGAAATTTTTCAGGAGTTGTGTACCATCTTTGGAGTGATATACTTCTGGGTGAAATTGAATCGCATAGGTTTCTTCACCATCAATCTTAAACGCTGCATTTTCTACATCATGAGTACTTGCTAAAAGCTTAGCATTGGTTGGTAATTCTTTTATGGTATCACTGTGACTCATCCAAACTTGCGAACCTTCTGAAATATTTTGAAACAATTCATTATTGTTAACATAAGACAAGTTTGCACGCCCATACTCCCGGGTATTAGATTCTGCTACTTGTCCGCCCCCAAAATGTGCTAGGTATTGCGCACCGTAACAAATACCCAATAGTGGTTTTTTACCACGTATCTCGGTAAGATCTGGATGCGCTACATTATCGCCTCTAACGGATAATGGGCTACCCGACAATATTACAGCATTATAATTATCAATATCCTGTGGAGGTTTATTGTATGGATGTATTTCTGAATAGATATTGAGCTCTCTAACGCGACGCCCAATAAGTTGTGTTACCTGTGACCCGAAGTCTAAAATAAGTACCTTGTTGTTTTGCATAGGCAAAAATAAAATTTAATTTCTACCCCCGAAATCCTGAAAGGAATAATTTTACAATATTATATACAAACCTATTTCTAAAAGAAAAAAAATTCAAAATACAATATGAAATTAAGCTAGTTTTTTGACACTCATTATTAAAATGATTAACTTTATGAGACCAACCTTAATCATTACACCAATGACTGAAATTATCTTCTCTACAATCGTAAATGACCTCAGAAATGCAATTAAAAGTTCAGAGCATCCTTTTCGATATTTCACTTTTGCAACATCGGGGATCAATGGCAGGCCGAGATTACGAACTGTGGTCCTACGAGATATAGATGACCAATTAAATTTAACGATATATACCGACAAAAGGTCAAAAAAAATTACTCATATTCATGAACACAATGTTGTAAGTCTTCTTTTTTTAGATAACGAAAGACTAATACAATTATCGATAAGAGCCAAAGCCGAAATTGTAACAGACGATGAAACACTAAAAAATATTTGGGAACAGATTCCGCAGAAGTCGAAAAAGGAGTACACTACAAAATTAGCTCCTGGAGAAGAGATCAGAAACCCCGAAAAAATAGATTTTCTAGAGGAAAAACATTTCTTTACTGCTATTAAATTGATTCCAGATAAAATTGAATATCTACGTTTAAACAGACCTAATCACATTCGTGTTTTATTTCGAAAACAAAATAACGATTGGAAGGGTACGTATCTAGTGCCATGAATGTGATCATAAAATAATAAGACTTCCCTATATATGAAGAAAAATGGAAAGTATCTCTTAATGCTATAGGGCAGCATCCAACGGAACTAGAGCTTGAATTAATTATTATTGATCAAGAGCTCACGATTAGAAACTCACCTTTCAACGGATCTAAATGTTTAATCAAAGTTGGGATCAACTCCTCACCATACTCCAAATACATTTCTGAGAAATTGATGGTACGCTCCTGCAAGCTTTGATTAGGAAATAATTCATTCTGAATCGTGGTTAATCGTTGCACATGATCACTTAGCTTTCGTTTTTGTGCCTTTAACAAACGTTTTTCTAAAACATCCAATCCTTTGAGCTGCTTTACCTCTTGAGCCTTTACTGCATTACCAAAAGTAACATCGGTCTGTTCTGCGAGTTTATACATTTCCTCAAATTGTTCCCTTAGATGGGCCCGTTGTGGATCAAAATTGATATCGATATTCGATATTCGTCTCACCTTATGATTGATCAATTCATGTTGTTTTAGAAACAATTCTGTATCAGATACATTCAGTTTTTTAATCTTTTCTGCTTGTTTGTTAGTCTGTATCAACACCGAGTTGCGTAGTAGCAACATTGGGAACGGAATCTGTACAGCATCAAAATAATCCTTGAGTTCAAACCAATAGGCCAACTCTCCTCCTCCTCCGATATAACAAAGATTAGGTAAGATCACTTCTTGATACAAGGGACGCATCATCACATTAGGACTAAATCGTTCTGGAAACTCATAGAGTTCTTTTACTATCTCACTTTTGCTCCAACTTATTTCTGTTTCGTTTACAAAATAACTTCCGTCCTCTTCTATAATTCGTTCTCTTAAACCATCGGCTAAATAGAATAAATTAATCGCTCTCGGATTTACCTGTATTTTATACCCTGTGTCCTTTAGTTTTTGAGCCTTTGGCAATACCGTATTGTATGATGTTTGCTCTACCAATTCTTTTTCAACAAATGGAATAAAAAGGCGTTTCAACTCTCTATCGTCACCATCAATAATGACCAAACCATAGTCTGCAAAAAGTTCGTTTGCAAGATATCGGGTAGCTTCAGCTAGATTGTTATGCTTAAGATAAGTTTCTTTAAAAAGTGATTTCAATCGTTCTGCATTACGTCCAGAACCGATTTCAGAAGAAAAGATATCAAACACCTTATCTAACCCATTGGTATCAAAAACTCCTACTGCACCGCCATCCTTACGATTCCATTGTATTTTTTTTCCGAACAGGTTAAAATAGTTAATCTCATCAAAATCATGATCTTCTGTTGCCATCCAATAGATCGGTACAAAATTATAATTCGGATACTTTTCTTTTAATTCTCTGGTCAAATTTATAGTAGAAACAATCTTGTATAAGAAGTATAGCGGACCGGTAAAAAGATTTAATTGATGCCCGGTAGTCACTGTAAATGTAGAAGTCTGTGCTAAAGATTCTATGTTTTTCTTAGTTGTTTCAGAATAATTAGTACTGCGATATTGACTATTTAAAGCATTTACAAGAATTTTCCTGTTTTCATTAGAAAATGATTGTTGTTTCTCTAGTATCTGAGCTTCAAAATTTTCTACTTTCGGAAAACGATTATAAAATGGCTTTAATTCAGCTTTTTGATCTAAATAATCACAAATAAGGGATGAAAAGTAATTCGTATCTCTAAACGGAATACAGTCACTAGGCATATACTACTCTTTTTTTAGAGGTTAAATATACATTAGATTGTGATTGTAAATCCTAAATTTTAGTTAATACAGATTATAACCTAAATTTAACTCGGTATTTTTCATTTTTAAAATTTCAATCAGTCAATGAAAAAATTACTCTTCTCACTCTATGTCATAGTTACGCTTTTTTCTTATTCACAGGGCAGTTTACAATCACCTTCAGAATTTTTAGGCTATGAAATTGGGGATCAATTTACACGCCATGCAGATGTAGTGCATTATTTTGAGCATGTGGCCGAAAACTCTGGTATGGTGAACTATACTAATTACGGAAAAACAAATGAGCGCCGCCCCTTAACTTATGCCATAATTTCTTCTGAAGAAAATCTGAAAAATATTGAACCCATACGATTAGAGCATCTTAAAAATACCGGTATTATTGAAGGTGCTTCTTCTCCGCAAACTGCAATTGTATGGTTAAGCTATAATGTGCACGGTAATGAAGCCTCTAGTACCGAAGCTGCCATGCAAACGATATATGAATTAATTACTAAAAAATCAGATTGGTTACAAAACACAATAGTAATCATGGACCCTTGTATTAATCCAGATGGTCGAGATCGTTATGTGAATTGGTACAACCAAATAAAGGCAACTCCGTATAATACAGATCAAAATGCAACCGAACATAATGAACCCTGGCCAGGAGGAAGACCTAATCATTATCTTTTTGACCTTAATAGAGATTGGGCCTGGGCTACCCAGGTTGAGTCTGAGCAACGTTTAAGAATTTATAACCAATGGATGCCACATATACATGTAGATTTTCATGAACAAGGTATCAACGAGCCCTATTATTTTGCACCAGCTGCCGAGCCGTTTCATGAAATCATTACTTCGTGGCAACGCGATTTCCAAACACAGATTGGTAAAAATCATGCAAAATATTTTGATGCTGAAGGATGGCTATTCTTTACTCGAGAGCGTTTTGATTTATTATACCCAAGTTATGGAGACACCTACCCCACATTTATGGGAGCGATCGGTATGACCTACGAACAAGCTGGTCATGGTCGTGCAGGATTGGGTATCCAAACCGATGAAGGGTATATTTTAACTCTAAAGGACAGGGCATTACATCATACTACAACAGGGTTATCTACCGTTGAGATTTCTTCAAAAAATGCAGCAAAGCTTAACACAGAATTTAAAAAGTTCTTTAACAACAGTAATTTAAAGTATAAAAGTTATGTACTAACCGGTGAATCTGATAAAATTAATGCACTTACCAAACTGCTTGACAAACACGACATAAAGTATGGTTTTACAAACACTTCAAAAGTTTCGGGGTTTAATTTTAGAGGAAATAAACCAGGTAGTATAAATGCTAATGGTGCACTGGTTGTGAACACTAATCAACCCAAAGGCAAGATGATTAAAGTACTTTTTGAACCCAATGCTAAATTAAGCAACCCCCTTACCTATGACATAACAGCCTGGAGTGTACCTCATGCATATGGGTTAGAAGCTATTGCATCTACTTCATTGATTGCTATAAATGGCACTCAAAAACAGAACGTTATAAACAACACCGTAAACCCTTCGGGGGCAGGATATATCACAAAATGGAACAGCCTTGATGATGCAACTTTTATGGCAGATTTATTGAAACACAATATAAGAGTTCGTTTTAGCGAAAAAAACTTTTCGAACAATGGTGATCGTTTCAAAAAAGGTAGTCTTATCATTACCAAAAGTGACAATCGTAAAAATAAAGATTATGATAAGATCGTAACCGAACTTGCTAACAAGCATCGTCGAAAACTGTATCCAGCTCCAAGTAGTTTTGCTACAAGTGGAGTAGATTTTGGATCTCCTGATGTAAAACTGATCAACAATCAGCGTATAGCTGTTCTAAAAGGAAATTACACATCCTCTCTAAGCTATGGCGAAATATGGCATTTCTTCGAACAGCAACTAAAATTTCCTATCACATCTATAAATAGCAATTATTTTGAAAAAGTCGATTTAGAGAACTACGATGTATTGATTATACCTAATGGATATTATGATGGTCAAATTAAAGAAGAAACATTAAAAACCCTCAAAAATTGGATTCAAAAAGGAGGGAAAATCATTGCTATTGCTAATGCATTACAGATTTTTGCTAATAAAGATGGTTTTGAATTAAAGAAAAACGAACCCGAAGAAAAGAAAAAAGATTCTATTGGCAATCGCACACCCTATGATCAACGAGAACGTGAAAGCGTAAAAGATTTTATTACAGGTAGTATTTTTAAAACCAAAGTAGATGCTTCTCATCCTATGGCTTTTGGATATGACGACACCTATTTTAGTTTAAAATTGGGAAGTGACGCATACAAACTACTTCAAAATGGGTACAATATTGCTTATATTGAAGAGCCTCAAAACGTTTCTGGTTTCGCAGGTAAAGAGGCATTAAAAGGCCTCAATAATTCTTTGGTTTTTGGCGAAATAAACATAGGTAACGGAAGCATTATATATATGGTAGACAATCCACTATTTAGATCTTTCTGGCAAAATGGAAAGCTCTTCTTTGCCAACGCTATCTTTTTAACTAACAACAACAAATTTAGACTTTAAAATGGCTAATTTACACATCCCAGCAACATTGAAAACAATACTACTTTCTGCTATTGTATTTATTACAAGTTGTACTCAAAAAAAGAAAGAAACTGTGACGACAAATACATCTGAAAACATATCGAATATATTATTAGAAGAATGGGAAGGGCCCTATGGTGGTACTCCTGCATTTGATAAGGTAAATATTACAGATGTAAAACCTGCTTTGCAGAAAGCGATGGAAATCAATCTTAAAGAAATAGATACTATCGCAAACAATCCAGAAGCTCCTACTTTTGAGAATACTATTGTAGAAATAGAAAAATCTGGAGCAGATTTTAATAGAGTTTTTACATATTATGGAATTTTAAGAAGTAATATGTCTTCTCCAGAATTCAGGGAAATTCAAAAAGAAATGGCTCCCAAATTATCTGAATTTCGATCAAAGATTTCTCAAAACGAAAAATTATTTCAACGAATAAAAGCCGTTTATGAAAACTCTTTAAAAACTCCATTAGAAGAAGATCAACAAAGAGTTGTACAATTGATTTATGAAGATTATGCCATGAAAGGAGCAGAATTGGATCAAGAAAAAAAACAACGTTATGCCGAAATTAATAAAGAGCTATCAGAATTGTACACTAATTTCTCTAATAACATATTAGCAGATGAAGAAGGATATGTAACCTATGTAACTAAAGATCAATTAAGTGGTCTATCTGAGTCTTTGATAAATGCCTATGCAAAAGCAGCAAAAGACCGTGGTCATGAAGGAAAATATGCCGTAACTAATACTCGTTCTTCTATGGCCCCATTCCTTACCTATTCTAATGAGAGAGCATTACGAAAAAAAGTATGGGAAAACTATTATTCTAGAGGTGATAATGGTGACAAACACGATAACAATGATAATATTACTCAAATCCTAAAACTGCGCAAAGAACGAGTAGAGTTATTAGGGTATGATAATTTTGCCGACTGGAGATTACAAAATAGAATGGCAAAGAACCCAGAAAATGCCATGAAATTAATGAATGCCGTTTGGCCTGCTGCTATTGCTCGTGTAAAAGAAGAAGTCGCAGATATGCAAGCCCTGGCAAATGCCAATAAAGATACTATCACTATAGAGCCATGGGATTATCGCTACTATGCAGAAAAAGTGCGAAAAAAGAAATACGACCTGGATTCTGATGAAGTAAAACAATACCTGCAATTAGATAAATTAAGAGAAGCTATGTTCTTTGTCGCGGGAGAGTTGTTCAATTTTAAATTCACCCCGGTTGAAGAAGGTAAAGTACCCGTATTTCATGAAGATGTAAAAGTATGGGAAGTAAATGATAAAACTTCTGGAGAACATATTGGGCTCTGGTACCTGGATCCTTTTGCCAGAACCGGAAAACGCTCTGGCGCATGGGCAAATACATATAGAAGTCATACTACTTTTGATGGTAAAAAGACTGTACTGGGATCAAACAACTCTAATTTTGTAAAACCAGCACCGGGAGAACCCGTTTTAGTATCCTGGGATGATGCGACTACTTTTTTCCATGAATTTGGACATGCACTACATTTTTTTGCTTCAGAAGTGAGATATCCAACACTAAACAATGGTGTTCGTGATTATACCGAATTTCAATCTCAATTATTAGAACGTTGGTTATCTACCGATAAAGTAATTGATAATTACCTGGTGCATTACAAAACCGGTGAGCCAATGCCAAAAGCATTAATAGATAAAGTAAAAAAAGCAGCTACCTTTAATCAAGGATTTGGTACGACAGAATACCTTGCTTCTGCCCTGATGGATATGAAATTTCATTTAGCAGATCCTACCAATTTAGATGTAGACAAATTCGAAAAAGAAACCCTGACAGAACTAAAAATGCCAAAAGAATTGGTAATGCGTCATCGTACACCACATTTTGGGCATGTATTCTCTGGTGAAGGATATGCTACAGCATATTATGGCTATATGTGGGCCGATGTACTTACTGCAGATGCAGCAGAGGCCTTTGCTGAAGCTCCGGGTGGGTTCTATGACAAAGAAGTAGCTTCTAAATTAGTTAAATACCTTTTTGCACCTCGTAATGCGATGGACCCGGCAGATGCATATAGAAAATTTAGAGGGCGTGATGCCAAGATCGAAGCATTAATGAGAGATAGAGGATTTCCGGTTCCAAATCTTAAATAACATTAACTCTAGAGGAGAATCAAAGCTGCTAAAAAGAAATAATCAAAATTTAATACAATGCAAAAACATATAATAGTCACAATATTCCTATTGATTTCCTTTTTCGGAAATGCTCAAATAGACACTGTTTCTGTCAAATCAATTGAAGGCATTACGAATAAGATGATAGAATTAATATCAGGTGCAAAAGATGAACCAAGAAATTGGGATGAATATAGAAGCTTGTTTTTACCAAGGGCACAAAAAATCTTTATCAACCGGAAAGCGCCACCAAAAAAACAGATACGAGTAATGAATTTAGAAGAATTCGTAAGAAATGTGGGGCCTTTATACAAAAGAGATGGTTTTGAAGAAATATCACTAGGATTAACGATTAATGAATACAACGGAATCGCAAATGTGTTTCAGAGTTATTATTGTAAAAATCTCATCGGAACCTATGAAAAAAGAGGCATTAATAGCTATCAATTGATATATGCAAATGATAGATGGTGGATAGCAAGTACCACATTCACTAATGAAACTGAAGATAACAAAATACCAAATAGGTATCTCAGTAAAGAAAACCAGTCTAAAAATTAAAGACCCTCTTTAAGACATCATAAATAATGGCATATAATATTGTTCTTATAGAACCTGAAATACATACGAATACGGGTAATATTGGTCGGTTAAGTTTAGCATCAGGATCAAATTTACATTTAGTAAAACCTTTTGGTTTTGAGTTAAGTGACAAGAGATTAAAACGCGCCGGACTTGATTATTGGAAACATATCTCACTAAAGATTTATGATAGTACAGAAGAATTTTTTGCCATAAATAAAGATAAGAAAATGGCATTTTTTTCTAGTCATGGTCACAAAACGCATTGGTCTATCGAGTATGAGGACGATATGTATCTTATATTTGGAAAAGAATCTACAGGTCTATCATCACATATTATCGAAACCCATAAAGATAGAACATATAAAATCCCTTTATACAACGAACATATACGAAGCTTAAATTTAGCCAATGCTGTAAGTATTGTAGTATATGAAGGTTTAAGGTCTTTATCCATATAGGATTGTCACGAAAATCCCGAACCTTAATCCTAAAAGTGAATTACATGAAATGATTTCTACATTACATAATACCGACAGTTTCAATTGGGAAATTGATATACCCAAAGGAAAACCAAGTGAAATTTTATATGTTTTAGGAATACCCAAGACAGAATAGTCCAAAACCTTGTGGGTTGAAACAAATTTATATCGATAAATTAGCCTCAAAAACGATAAAAAAACTCAAAAACTAGCACCAAATTAGGCTTAAAATTACCATATCAATTTAGTGCATCCTTAATCTTTAACAAGACCAATCCTATTTGCTTTTTATCATGTTAATTTGATACAAAAAATTGATTTTTATTGAAATATCAATAAAAATAACATAAAAATAGGCTCTAATGTTACTTAATTGTTAATTATTAAGGTTATTTTAACAAATTTAGAATTATCAATTATTCAATAAAAACTCCTAAAAATTGATAAAATCGAACCTGATTTCTTCAAGCCATTGTTGAATTGAAAAAAACCACCTTACATCCTTTAAAGGATGTTCAATTTACCTTTTCTTAAACCTTCGTTTTATAGCCAATTCCTTAAAAATAAATTGTGATTTCGTGATCCTTTTTTACATACATTTGCCGCCGATTTAAACGAATAAAAAACAAACTTAAATTTATAGACATGATTAAAAAATTATCTTTCCTACTTATCCTTAGTGTGACTTTATTTTCTTGTGAATCTGAATCATTTGATGAGCAAACCGTAACTCTAGAAAATGATACGACTATCGGTCCTGACACTGATCAAGAAAAAATTATCGATGAGTATAATGACCCAAACAGAGGTTTATAATTTAACGCAGAAGAACTACTGCTACATTATCAACCCCAAATCGTAATAGTTCTCTTTACATTTGAGTTAGCCCTAAAATAAAAGACCCTATTATAGATTAAAAAAGGAAGCCCATCTTGAGCTTCCTTTTTTTTGTTGGCATCAAACTCATACATAATCCAAATTGATTGCGGAAAACCGTATAAATAATTTGTTAATATTTATTATCTTCGATACGTAATTACTCATGTAACCATCGTCAAAAATAGTTTTTAGTCAGTTTTTTTATTAACGTCAAAACTAATTTTAATGAGTATACCCACGCCCCAATACAAGCACACCGAGCTTACTTTTCAGGTTATGGTAGATGCCTCGCCTAATGCCTTAATTCTTGTTAATGAGAAAGGTAAAATAGCATATACCAATGCCTTTGTTGAAAAATTATTTCAATATGAACGTGCAGAAATTATTGGTCAGGAAATAGAAATATTAATCCCTGCAAGGTTTAAATCACAACATCCGGGGCATTTTAACTCCTTTTTTAAAAACCCAAAGGCAAGGATGATGGGTGTTGGCCGTGAACTTTATGCTATAAAAAAAGACAAAACTGAGTTTCCGGTAGAAATTGGGTTAAACCCTATTGTTACTGTAGATGGCAATTTAGTATTAGCCTCTATTATTGATATTTCTGAGCGAAAAAAAGCCGAAGAGCGTTTCAGGTTGGTAGTAGAATCTGCTTCTAGCGCTATGATCTTAGTTGATAAAAAAGGGGTAATACGACTTGTAAATACACAAACCGAAAAATTATTCAGATATCGTAGAGAGGAACTTCTTGGGCAAAAAATAGAGATTTTGATTCCGAATGAAATAAGAGGAAATCATCCAAAGTATCGAAAAGAATTTTCAAAAAATCCAGAAGTTCGATCAATGGGATCAGGAAGAGATCTATATGCTATAGATAGAGATACTAATAGATTCCCTGTTGAAATTGGTCTAAATCCTATGGAAACATCTGATGGTCAAATGGTACTCGCATCGGTTATTGATATAACCGCAAGAAAAAAAGCTGAAGAAAATTCGAGAAAATATACCAAAAAATTAGAACATAAAAATCAAGAGTTAGAGCAGTTTACATATATAGCATCACATGATCTGCAAGAACCACTAAAATCCATCACTGGTCTAACCGAAATATTAATTGAAGAGTACGGAGATTTACTAGATCAAGAAGGAAGAGATTCGCTTTCTTTTTTAAATGAATCTACAGATCGCATGAAACAATTAATCACTGCTTTACTGGATTACACTCGCTTAGGACAAAGATCAAAACTAGAACAAATAGATTGTAATGAACTTATAAAAGCTGTAAAAGAGGATCTTGCTTCTTCTATTTCTGAAGCCAATACAAATCTCGAAATTGATACATTACCCACTCTTTTGGGGTATCAAACCGAGTTGAGATTACTGTTTCAGAATCTGATTAATAATGCAATTAAGTTTAGAAAAAAAGAGGCACAATCTGTAATCAAAATTTCTGCACACAAGCAACCTAAAGCATGGCAATTTAAGATTGAGGATAATGGGATTGGGATGGATATGAAATTTTCAGAAAAAATCTTTACCATTTTTCAACAATTAAATTCTAAAGAAGAATATTCTGGTACAGGTATAGGTTTATCTCATTGTAAAAAAATCGTCGAATTACATGATGGAGATATATGGGTAGAATCTAAACCTGGAGAAGGAAGTTCTTTTTTCTTTACCATTAATACCAAAATAAAATCTTAACACATGAAAAAGATAACCGGTTTAGATTGTATCATCCTGGTGGATGATGATAAGATCACTAATTTTATAAATAAAAAAGTAATAAAGCGTGCAGACCTAGATGTCGCCATCAAAGTGAACAGCTCTGTTACTGAAGCGTTAAGCTATCTTAGAGGGATGAGCCAGCATCCTATGGAAGAATACCCCAGACCAGGGATCATATTTCTTGACATCAATATGCCGGGCATGAATGGTTGGGATTTTATTGATGAATACAAGAAATTACCTGAAAAACAAAAAGATAGAATTGTAATCGCTATGCTTACCACCAGCATAAATCCAGACGATGAAAATGCTGCGAATCAAATTCCCGAAATTAACATGTACCTAAAAAAACCGCTAACTGTTGAGAAACTAGAGAGTGCGATTAAAAATTACTTTCCAATTTTAAACTAACATAGTATGTAGTTATATAGGCTCTGCATATAAATCAAAATCCTCTGCTTCATTTATTTTTACTGTAGCAAACTCACCTGTTTTTAGGTAGAATTCAGAAGCATCAATAAGCACCTCATTATCAACATCTGGAGAGTCAAATTCTGTTCTTCCCACAAAGTATTGTCCTTCTTTACGATCAATAATGACGTCGAACTCCTGCCCTATTTTTTGTTGATTCAGTTCCCAGGAAATTTGTGATTGGATTTCCATGATTTCATTGGCGCGTTGCATTTTTACTTCTTCGGGAACATCATCTTCTAGATTAAAAGCATGCGTGTTTTCTTCATGAGAATAGGTAAAACACCCTAATCGTTCAAAACGCATCTCCTTGACCCAGTCTCTTAACGTTTCAAAGTCTTCTTGAGTTTCTCCGGGATAACCAACAATAAGCGTAGTACGAATAGTCATTTCTGGTACAGCTTGTCTAAATTCTTCTAAAAGTTTAGTGGTTTTTGCCTTAGTAGTTCCTCTTCTCATAGACTTTAAAATAGGATCTGCTATATGTTGAAGCGGAATATCGATATAGTTACATACTTTTGGCTCTTGTTTCATGACCTCTAATACATCCATAGGAAATCCCGTAGGAAATGCGTAATGTAAACGAATCCATTCGATTCCTTCAACTTTAACCAATTCTTTAAGTAAATCTGCTAATTTTCTTTCCTTATAAAGATCTAACCCATAATATGTAAGATCTTGTGCAATCAGAATTATTTCTTTAACTCCGTTGGCAGCTAATTTTTCAGCTTCTACAACTAACTCTTCAATTGGTGTCGATTTATGCTTTCCTCTCATTAACGGAATTGCACAAAATGAACAAGGTCGATCGCAGCCTTCAGCAATTTTTAGGTATGCATAATTCTTAGGAGTTGTGGTTAAACGTTCTCCTATTAATTCATGTTTATAATCAGCCCCCAATGCTTTTAATAATCCCGGGAGTTCTGTGGTTCCAAAATATTGATCTACATCAGGAATTTCTTTTTCTAAATCCGGCTTATATCTTTCTGATAAACATCCAGTAACAAAAACTTTATCAACATCTCCCTCTTCTTTTTTCTGTACGTATTCTAAAATCGTATTGACAGACTCTTCTTTTGCATTTGCAATAAAACCACAAGTATTAATCACTACGATATTTCCTTCCTCTTCATGAACAACCTCTTTATTATTGGCCCGTAATTGCCCCATTAACACTTCGCTATCGTAAACATTTTTACTACAACCTAGTGTTACAACATTGATCTTGTTCTTTTTTAAAGTCTTCGTTCTCATATCTTTTCAATAAAGGTGTGCAAAGATACAATGATTAAGTAAAGTATCGACTATAAATCTAATATCTATAAATATTAATAATGTAGCCTTTATTAAACCTTTTGTATATTGTGTAGTCCAAATCTACAAACCCCATATTATGAACAAGATTCTTGTACCCTTACTTTTGTTATTTATTTTAAGTATTTCATGTTCTGATAGTAGTTCTGATTCAGAAGATAATTCAAATTCGGGCAATCCCGATCCTACGGATGCAACTGGATTATATTTTCCTCCGATAAATTCTAACAATTGGGAAACAACGTCAATATCAGACTTGGGGTGGAATCTGAATAATGAGGAGCCACTTTATAATTTCCTGGAAGAAAAAGCGACAAAATCCTTTATTATTCTAAAAAATGGTAAAATCGTTGTTGAGAAATATTTTAATGGCGCAACAGCCGAAGATGATAATCCATGGTTTTCTGCTGGAAAAACTTTAACCGCATTCACCGTTGGCATTGCCCAAGAAGAGGGTCTATTATCAATTACCGAAGCTTCAAATACATATTTGGGTGCAGGATGGGCCATGATTACACCAGAACAGGAAAACGCTATCACAATTAAGAATCATTTAACCATGACCACAGGACTTGATTATAATGTTTCTAATCTAAACTGTACCGATATAGATTGTCTCACATATCTTAACCAGCCTGATAATTTCTGGTATTATCATAATGCCGGATATACCTTGCTGACCGATATAATTTCTGATGCAGTAAATCAAGAATTTGATAGTTATTTTAATTCCAAAATAAGAAATAAAATAGGCATGAACGGTACCTGGTTGAGTTTTGGATATGTCAACATATATTATAGTACAGCAAGAAGCATGGCTCGTTTTGGTTTATTAAGCCTAAACGAAGGTACCTGGGATAAAGAAGCATTACTTTCGGATCCAAATTACTTTGATGATATGACAACTACTTCTCAAGATCTAAATCCTTCTTATGGATATTTATGGTGGTTGAATGGAAAAAGTAGTTTTATACCTCCTGCAGCCCAAATGCCATTCTCTGGAAAACTTATACCAAATGCCCCCGATGACCTTATTGCCGGATTAGGAGCTAATGATCAAAAACTATATGTGGTTCCAAGTCAAAACTTAGTTATTGTAAGAATGGGAGAAGATGCAGGAGAAACCCTATTAGGCCCTTCAAGTTTTGATAACGAATTATGGGAAAGAATTAATTTACTTATTAATTAATCTTAACCTCTAAAAAGACACCCTAAACGTAGCATTAGGTGTAATATTTAAAGATGATTCAACTACTTCTTGAGGTAGGTTTTGCTGATTAATTTGGTAGTATGTATTAATCACATTTTCTTTATCTGTAAGATTCCAGATAGATATTCCGGTATGGGCCTTGATTTTGCTGCTAATTTTAAAATCATAGGTAGCCGAGATATCTAACCTAAAGTATTCATCCAACCTACTACTATTTGAGTCTTGATAATTAATTTGATCCCCAGAAATAGGATCTTCGGGCAATGGTCTGGTTGTAGGTAAACCCGAATTCCAGTTTAGACCTGCAGAGATTTTAAAATCACGAAAAGAATACGAAGATCCTAAGGTTACGGCATGCTTAATTTCTACATTGTTAGGAAATATTCGTTCATCAAATGCTTCAAAGGTATATGTGTTATACGCATAAGAATAGCTCATCCATGCACTCAGGTTTTTATACCTTTTATTCAACAAGAAATCCAGACCTTTTACGGTAAAATCACCTATCGATCTTACAAACTCGTATTGATTCTGAAACCCTTGGCTTCTAGCCGTTATACCTGTTACTTTTTTGTAGTACCCCTCTGCATTTATTAACCAACCAAATCTACTGTATTGTATACCCAAGGAAGCTTGTCTACTCTTAACTACCGGGATATCATTATCATTAGACAAAATCCACCTTCTCTTTTCTATACCCAAAAAATCATTCTGAAAATTTATAATTTGAGAGGTGTTTTGATGTTTGAATTCTCCTAATAGTTCAATATTAAAATACTTAAGAACTTTTTGGTTATAACTTAGCCTTGGCTCAATAATATGA
Source organism: Aquimarina penaris (assembly GCF_040786285.1). Classification (NCBI taxonomy): domain Bacteria; kingdom Pseudomonadati; phylum Bacteroidota; class Flavobacteriia; order Flavobacteriales; family Flavobacteriaceae; genus Aquimarina; species Aquimarina penaris. The sequence goes on along the minus strand of NZ_JBFMKQ010000004.1, from coordinate 483,162 downwards.
GTGTTAAATTTATCATTATAATTATAGCGTATCCCAAGGTTAAAAGAGGTGGTTTTTTGGGGCGCATAGTGCACTTGAGAAAATAAGCTGTGTGTACGTATAACTCTATCTCTTTTCTCTCTAAAAACAGGTGTATCTATATCATTGAGGTTAGAAATCCCGGTTTCTATAAATTGATAACCATTGAGCAAGGTTACCTTTTCGGTGATATCATAGTATCCCTTTAATTTTATTCCAGTTTCCGAAACTTTATTCTCTTGTAAAAAACGTTGCTCTTCTTGAAGATTAGCGTTTATAGATTTAAGACTATAATCAGTTTCGTATATCTGCAAAATTGATCTTAGTTTATCATTCCATTGTTTTTGATACCATATTCCACCAGCTAGACTACTTTGTATTAAACTACTTTGCCTGGATTGCGAGATATTATTTATAGTAGCATTTTCTGTAAAAACAAGTTCGTTATTGATCGTTAAAAAATTAACTCTTAGTTTGTCTGTATTTGTGATATTATAATTCCATCGTAAGTTAATGTCGTAAAAATCAAAACCAATATCAGAAGTTAATAATTCTTGTTCATCAACTTCACTATCCTGAGATATTCTATTAAAGTATTGCGAGTATGTTGGTGTTTCTGCGATATCTCTAATTGATTTTCTTCCTGTGATTTGTAATGACGATTGCTTTCCCAAAGGAATATCTGCAAAAGCATCAGCATTAATCATATTTAGTCCCAAACTTGCTCCAAAACGATCATTAATCGCTGTATCCGTATTCATAACAATGGTTCCCGAAACTCCATCTGTAAATTCTGGACTAGTACCATTTTTTAGTAATGTTGCCTTTCTTGTAATCAAAGGATTAATTGCCGATATCAATCCAAAAAAATGTCCAGATTGGTACATTTTTATCCCATCCCAGAGTATTAAATTCTGATCATGAGTCCCTCCTCGAATATTTATATTCGAAACGGTCTCATCTGTACTTTGGATACCAGATAATGCCTGTACAGTTTGTAAAACATCTGTTTCAATAAGACCAGGAAGAATTCCGAAATTCTTATAATCTATTTGAAAGCTTCCATCATTAGCTTTATCAATACCTTTGGTGATATAATTATGAAGTATTACTTCGGATAACGCTTCGGTTTTAGGCTCCATATAAATCTCTGAACAGTCATCAATTACAAAAGTATCAGCAAGTCGATAAACGGTCTCATATCCTAAATGCCCTATAATTATAGTTTCGGTGGATGTAAATACTTCGAGTTCAAATTTCCCATCTTTGTCGCTTATGGCAGAAGACTTTTTTCCTTGAATAGTAGCACCTTCTAGTGCTGATTTAGTATATGTATCCTTAAGATTACCACAAATTATAAAAGAACTACTTTTTTTATTAATTGACACAAAATTGTTAGCCAGCACACTATATTTTAAACCTGTCTGTAGCTCTAGAAATTCTAAAATTTGTTCAAAAGAAAGCTTATGTTGAATTGGTGCTATAAAGACACCTTCGATAGTATCGTCTGCAAACGTAAATTTATATTGAAACCGCCCCTCTATACTAGAAATGGCATCTACCAGAGGTATTGTTTTATCATTTACCTCTTGCGCACCAGAAGAAAAAACACAAAACACAAGAAATAGCCATATGAGAGCAATATTTTGCCGACTATAATTTACTCTTATATAGTGTAATATGCTTTTTTGAGTCAATTTTATATTCCAGATCTAGAGGTAAAGTTATGGATTTTAACCCATCTTCTAAATTTGTGTGAACAAACCCTCCTGTAAATATACGCGAAGTATTTATATTTTCTAACGAAAAAACAACATCATACTGTCTTTCAAATTCAAGAATAACTTCATGAAATGGAACACTTTTAAAATTACTTATATTATTAATCCATTGTGGCTCGGTATTAGAAGTAACATCTGTAGTAACAACTCCCTCGACAACCTTGAAAGTAGATCCTGCTGGTAATTTTTTAGAGTATTCATCGTATTGCACATTTACCAACCCCTCAAAACACTGTACTTCAAAATATCCCTTACGATTTTTGACATTAAACTGTGTTCCCAAAACACTTACCTTACCGGCATCAGTGATTACATCAAAGGTTGATCCTTTGGCTACTTTAAAAAAAGCTTCACCATCAAGAACTACTTCTCGTTTGTCATTCCAATTACGTTTATTATATACTATTTCTGATTTTGCATTTAATACCACAGCAGATGCATCGGGCAATGCTAAAGAAATTTTTTCATTAGCCATAGAGCTAATACTGGACCCAGTATTTAAAAAGAAAAGTGATCCAACTCCAAATACTACCGCTAAAATAGCTGCTACTCTTAAAAAAGGAGTATACCAGGCTCTACTCTTGGCAATTGGTGCATTATTATTTTCAATTTTCTTATAAAACGTATCCAGATTGGCAACCTTAGAAACCTCAGAAGCTTTAAAATACTGAGCTCCCTCAAGAACTTTTAAATGCATTTTATGATCATCTAATTCTTCGAAAGCTTTAGCTTCAGATGTTGTTAATTCATCTGCTAACCATTTTTTTATAAGATATTCTTTATCCATTATAAAAGTTCTTCTATATATAAAACAACTAAGTTTTTGTTTTTCCTTTAAATAATTTGAAATTTATTCAAATCCTTCAATTTCACTTTTAAGTTTTCTATAAGCAGTATAGATTCTATTCTCTACAGCTTTTTTTGTAACCCCTAACATTTCGGCTATTTCGGCATGTTTTTTACCTTCAACTTTATTTAACAAAAAAGCGACCCTTTGGTCTTCTGTTAATTTAGCTAGTGCATTTTGATATTTCTGTAAAAATTGTTTTTGCTCAATTATAAACTCGGGAGACTCGTTGGTGTATTCTTTTGGTTTTATCTCCCTGTGTTTTAAGACAACTTTTTGATGTTTAATCTCGTTAAGCATCATATTTTTTGCAACACTAAATAAAAATCCTTTTGCTTTAGATGGAGTTACTTTTTTACAATTATCCAATAATTTAATGAAGGCATCCTGCATTTTATCATTAGGACCTAATGATTCTCCATATGTATAATAAAGGTAATTGTATAAATCTTTTGAATACTTAGTATAGAGCTTCGAAAACATCTCTTCCTCGCAGACATTTTCATGCAAGTCTTTTGGCATTATGACGATTTTGTTAAGGTTAAATGTAAAAAAAAGAAAAAGAAAAAAGGATTTTTTATATGTTAGTTGTTATAATTATACCCATTATTGTGAAAGAATTATACCCTATGAACATCAAAACAAATTCAATTCTACTCCTTATTATAGTATCTATAATGGTATTTACTACTTCTTGTAGAAGCGAGTCAGACGAATTAACTCAAGCTCCAGACAACCAATCTCTAAAGGTAAACTCTAAGGTCGCAAACTTAATGTTACGCACCACTTCTCATGATGGATCTATAGATGATAGCATTGATAATTCAAGTTGTTTTAGCATTATATTGCCATACACAATCACCGCAAATGGACAAGAAATTGCAATTAATTCTGAAGAAGATTTAGAATCATTAGAAGATGTTTTTGATGATTCGGATGAGATTATTTTTAGTTTCCCGATCACTGTGCTTTTTACCAATTTTTCTGAAAATATAGTAACCACTAGTGATCAATTGAATCAACTTGTAAACGATTGTGATAGTAAGGATAATAGTGATGATGATGAGCACATTGCATGTATCGATTACCAGTATCCTTTTTCTGCTTCTGCTTTTGACACTCAAAGTGAATTAATTACTACAGTAACTTTCCAAAACGATAAAGACCTATATCTGTTCATCAAAAATATTGATGAAGAAGATGTTGTAAATATTAGCTTTCCGATTACGGTTATTCTTTCTGATGGATCCGAAATTAACATCGATGACCTTGATGGTTTAGAAGATGCTATTGAAGCTGCTTTAAACAATGATTGTAATGACGATGATGATGATGATGATGACGACGATGATAATGATGATGACGATGATGATGATGACGACGATGATGACGACGATGATGACGACGACGATGATGATGATGACAACGATGACGATGACGATGACAACGATAGTAACTTCTCAGAAACCATCACAAATAGAACATGGGAGATCCTAAAGTATAAGGATAACGAAAGCAATGAATCAAAAAATTACAAAGACTTTGTATTCAACTTTTCTAGTGACAACACTGTGGTTATTGAGAATGAAGTGACTGGAGAGATCACTAATGGTACTTGGTCTGTATCTACTACTTCTGAAGGAAAAATGGAAGTAAATTTTGATTTTGGTACAGAAGCACCTTTAGACAAACTTAATACCATCTGGGACATAAAAAAAGTAAAAGAAAACCAAATACAACTAGAAAGAGAAGATGACGGTATAAGTAAAGATCAGTTATTTTTTAAATCGAAATAATGTAATATTATCATAATGCCCTAAACAAACCAGAACTATGAGAAATACCCTAAAAACTGCGTTTAGTATAGTATTCATTATTGCTGTATTATTTTTTATCACCTTAGTAATTACATCTAAGAAAAAATCAAATAAAATAGATAGTACGAATGCGACTATAAATACAGAGGTATTTCTAACCATAAGGAAAAGTACTGCGCTATCCTTTTTTATTACAGAAGATGTAAAACAGAATACTCTATCATACAGATTGCCAAGTTGTAGCGACAAACATTATTTAATGTAATTAAATAAAAAATGCATAACGCATTACAAATGGTTACGAATATCACAAACTCATGTCAAAGCCAATCAAAACAATGTCAAAATACAGAATTCTAATCAGCGGAGCATTTTTAGTCGTCTATTGTGTTTTTATGACTTTTCTAATACTAATAAAAACAAGCTAACCAATCCCTATACACAATCTTTGTGAAACGGGAATTATTTATAACAAAGGTTGTGTAATATTGGGGAACAAACCTTCAATTATTTTGAAGGTTTTTTTGTGTTTATTTAAAAAAGGAATCAACAAATTCATATTTATTAAACACTTGAAGATCTTCTATACCTTCTCCTACTCCAATATACTTTACAGGAATCTGAAACTGATCACTAATACCAATAACCACTCCTCCTTTAGCCGTACCATCTAGTTTTGTTACTGCCAACGAAGTAACTTCTGTAGCCGCTGTAAACTGTTTTGCTTGTTCAAAAGCATTCTGACCTGTAGATCCGTCTAAAACAAGTAATACATCATGTGGAGCATCCCCAATGACCTTCTGCATCACTCGTTTTACTTTCGTTAATTCGTTCATCAAATTAACCTTGTTATGTAATCGTCCTGCCGTATCAATAATGATAACATCTGCATCTTGATTGACTCCAGATTGCAAGGTATCAAATGCTACAGAAGCGGGATCACTTCCCATAGCTTGTTTAACAATAGGAACATCAACTCTATCTGCCCACACCTGTAATTGATCTATAGCAGCTGCCCTAAACGTATCTGCTGCTCCCAATACAACTTTTAATCCCTTGTTTTTAAATTGATGTGCCAGCTTGCCAATAGTCGTAGTTTTACCCACTCCATTAACTCCAACAACCATTAAAACATAGGGCTTCTTGTCTTTAGGGATTTCAAAATCTACCGCTTCACCTACATTAGTTTCTGAGAGTAAATTAGCTATTTCTTCGTGTAATATTTGATTCAACTCTTCTGTTCCCAAATATTTATCTTTTGCTACACGATTCTCTATTCTTTCAATAATCTTGATGGTGGTTTTTACCCCAACATCACTAGAGACCAACACCTCTTCAAGTTCATCCAACACCTCATCATCAACCTTGGACTTACCGGCTACTGCTTTACCTAATTTAGAAAAAAAACTTGCTTTAGATTTTTCTAATCCTTTATCTAGTGTTTCCTTTTTTTCTGAAGAAAATATATTCTTAAAAATTCCCATTTCTATTATTCAATATACTGTAAATTCAAAAATTGAATTCGCTTAATTAGACTACCTAAATATAAAAAGAAAGAGCCATTCCAATACAATTGAAACGGCTTCTTTTTAAAAGATTTTAAAAGGGAAACTACTTTTGCTTTAAAAAGTCATTTACAGCCTCTGGTGCCATGATAGACTCGACAAAAGTATAAGCTCCAGTTTTAGGAGATTTTACCATTTTAATGGCCTTAGTTAATCTTTTTGACCCTGTCTGTAACGATGCTACTGATTTCTTTGCCATGTCTTATTATTTAATTTCTTTATGAACAGTCATTTTCTTTAGAATAGGATTAAATTTCTTTATTTCCATTCTATCCGGAGTGTTCTTTTTGTTCTTTGTTGTAATATATCGTGATGTACCAGGTTTACCTGAAGCTTTATGCTCTGTACATTCTAAGATTACTTGTACTCTGTTACCTTTCTTTGCCATTTGTAGTATCTTTTAAAAAGGGGAAATTATTTAGTTAAAAAACCTTTAGCTCTTGCTTCTTTTAAAACAGCAGAGATCCCATTCTTATTTATATTTTTTAATGCCGAAGTAGACACTTTTAGTGTTATCCATCGATCTTCTTCTGGAATATAAAAACGCTTTTTGATCAAATTCGCATTGAATTTACGTTTTGTTTTATTCATCGCGTGAGAAACATTGTTTCCTACCATTGCTTTTTTACCTGTAAGCTCGCAAACTCTTGACATCTCTTCTTAATTTTGGTATTATTTCAAAACAGGGTGCAAATTAACGAATTATTTAGTGAACCACCAATAATAGTTTAGTAATTTTTTCTGTTTTTTTATTTTCCCTGTTTCCTGTCTCTCAAAACGAAAATTAGGAGGTTTTGCTCACGCAAAAAAACATTTACCTCAACATGCATATGGTCAAACCATAAATTTTCATATTTATTATATATTTTAGCAATACAAATCCATCAAAATGGTTGAAAACTTTAAAGGATCACTTATCCAAAAGCATGAAATCGACATAGGAATATTTTATTTCTACGAAAATTTTGTTGTTGGTGAAGTTAACGAAGGATCTGACCTTAACTTTGAAAGCGGAAAGAAACTATATCAGCTAATCGAAACATATTACAAAGGTACGATTCCTTATGTTTACATTTCTAACAGGGTTAATTCATATTCTTTTAAACCCACCAGAATTCATGGGTCAGCAAAAAAATTCCCTAATCTTAAAGGCTACGCAATAGTCACATACGATCCTGTGAATCATAAAATAGCATGTCTTGAAAAAACATTCGCAGATATCCCAACAGAGGTTTTCGATACCCTAGAAGATGGGATTATCTGGTCTAAAAAAATGACTGAAGTAAAGTAAACGAGAGTTCAGAAAAATCTTTAAATATTGATTTTTAGCATTCATTAGTTTATCTTGGATCTACCAACTTATATATTATGACCCGAGAGATTAATAAAAAGCTCATCAAGAAGCATGTTCTTGATATTGGCTCTGTCTATTTTTATGAAAATTTTGTAGTCACCGAAATAAACGAAGGAATTGTTTTTAATTTTGAAAAAGCGACAAAGTTATTTCAACTTGGCAAACATTATTATGGAAACAAAACTCCATTTGTTTACATTTCAAATCGAATAAACTCCTATTCTTTTGAGCCAACGGCTCATATGAAATCCAAAGAATTGTTTCCAAACCTAAAAGGAGTCGCAGTGGTTATTCACAACCCTGTAAGTCATAAAGTTGCCGAACTAGAAAAAGCTTTTTTAAGTAAACCATCCGAAATATTCTATACCTTAGAAAACGCAATTGAATGGGTTGAAAAATTAATTTTACCAGATTGATTGTAAAAAGCTACTCATTGTATGTTATTTTTTCTCTTCTTTTCTTTAATTAACAAAGATGTTCAAGGCAAAACAAATTATGAGATTTTTGATTTTTTCGCTACTATATTGTATATTAGTTAGCTAACAACTTTTTTAAATGATCCAGAGTAGTACCAAAAATTTAATTAAAAAGCATGATCTAAATATTGGATCTGTTTCTTTTTATAAGAATTTTGTGATTTCTGAAATGAAAGAAGGTATTATTTTCGATTATGACAATGCTACCAGATTACTTGAGCTGTGTAATGAATATTATGGAAAAAAAATTCCTTTTATATATATTTCAAACAGAATAAACTCCTACTCTATTAGCCCTACTGGGCACTTTAAATCCTCAAAAATGTTTCCTAATCTAAAAGGGTATGGTGTTGTTAGCTATAATTCTATTAATAATGGAGTTGCAAAACTAGAACAGTCATTCCTAAATATACCTACAAATATTTTTAACAATCTCGAGGATGCCATTCGTTGGACAGAAGAAATAATTACTCCAGATTAAAGCGAGTAGGTAAGTTGTTTTTATAATATTTTCGCGAAAAATCTTTCATCGAACTTCTTAAAACCTAATTTAAAGTAGCAAGATTAAGAAGAATTATACCTGTAATTCTTTAGTAAATTCATATATCCCAAAATCTAGAATAATGAAAAGCGATACAACAGATTATTTATTAGAAAAATATATTACGAACATAGGTACGTACTACTTTTATAATCAATATATTATTGCAGAGATCATAGAAGGAGCCAAAGTCAATTTAGAACAAACCAATAAATTAATTCCATTGATTAATAAGCATTATGGCAACGAAAAATCTTTTGGATACATTTCAAACAGAATAAACTCCTATGCAATCTCCCCTTTAAACCACCTACAGTGCCCAGGTATAGACATGCCTAATTTTAAAGGGTTTGCCGTAGTTACTTATACTACAACAAGCACTATAAATGTTGAAATTGAAAAACGCTTTGTAAAAATACCCTTTAAACAATTTAATAGTGTAGCTGAAGCATCCAATGGATAAATAACCTATAGTCTATTAAAAACATCTACATTAATTCATCAAGCAGCATTTCTGACGCCTTAACTACTGCTTTACCAATTGTTTTCTCTCGTAGATTGCTAAATACATATTTTTTCGAAAAAACTGTATCTGGAGTAGCAATAGCTATAAAAACGGTTCCCACCTCTACATCGCCATCTCCTTTTTGGGGTCCTGCATTCCCGGTAGTTGCAATTGCGTAATCTGATTTAAACTTCTCTCTAACAGTTAATGCCATAGCTTCTGCCACCTCTGCACTAGTTACCGTATGTTTATCAACAACACTTGCATCTATCCCCAGAACATCAATTTTAGATTGCGTGGCATAAGTAACCGCTCCTCCCTTAAAATACGCAGATGCCCCTGCATTTCTAGTAAAAGATTGTGCAATTTTACCTCCTGTACAACTTTCTGCTACCGAGAGTGTTTTACCTTTTTTAATTAGTAATTGACCTATCCTTACTTCTATCGTCTCATCTTCTTCATACCCCACTATAATTTCTCCAATAATTCGTTGAAGTTCTTCTACTCTAGTTTCGATAGTATCTTCAAGAAGTTTTTTATCTTTTCCTCTAGCCGAAAGACGTAATCGCACTCTACCTAGATTAGGCAAATATGCTAACTTAATAAATGACGGCAAGTTATCCTCCCAATCTTCGATTTTTGCAGCTATTGCGCTTTCTCCCATACCATAGGTAAGTACGGTTTTATGGATGATATACGGTCTATCAAATCTTTTTTGTAACCTGGGCAGCACTTCATTTTTCATTAAACCTTTCATTTCATAAGGAACTCCAGGCATAGATATAAACACTTTATCGTTTTGCTCCATCCACATTCCAGGAGCAGTACCGTAAAGGTTCATTAGAGCAGTAGATTTACCAGGCACTAATGCTTGTTGACGATTAATATCAGAAATCGGTGTAGAAATATATTTCGCAAATAACTCTTCTATATGTTTTAGTACTACATCATTCTGCACTAAATCATCGTTAAAATATTGACAAAAAGTATGCTTCGTAATATCATCTTTTGTAGGTCCAAGACCACCTGTAAGCAGTATAATATCTACTCGTTTTCGAGCTTCTTCTAGAGCATTTAAAATATCTTGTTTATCATCACGTATTGAAGTAATCTGAAGGACATCGACACCTATCTTGTTGAGCGCTTTGCCAATAAAAGCAGAGTTAGAGTCGATAATTTGACCTATAAGAATTTCATCTCCTATGGTAATTATTTCCGCCAGCATACAGTTTATTGAAAATCGGCTTTCAAATTCTCAATAGCACCATTTACAGTAACCACAATATGATCAAGAACAGGCTTTATTTCTTCTTTAGCTTTTTTTGTCTTAGACCATGCCTCTATCTGTTTAATCTGTGATAAAAGATCAATGTCAAATAATTGAAGATTAGGTTTCATCTTATGCGCATATTGATATGCCATTTGTGGGTTATCTGATTCTACAGCTTGCACCATGCTATCAAGATCTGGCGGTATTTCTTCTAAAAAAGTTTGTACTAACACAGCTATAAACTCATTATCGCCACCAGATAATTCATCTACATTTTTTAAACTATATCCTTTGCTCATTTACTTTACTTTTATTGAAAAAATTTGTTTGTCGCTAATATATCCTGTCAAAATATCTTCTGGTTTTACAGGACCAACACCTGCAGGTGTTCCTGTAAATATAACATCTCCTATCTTTAAAGTAAAATATTTTGAAACATATTCTATTAATTCATCAATCTTCCATAACATAAATCTGGTGTTTCCTTGCTGAACAATTTCCTCATTTTTCTCTAAATGAAAATCAATGTCGTTAACATCACCCAACTTATCTTTTTCAACCCAATTACCAATAACAGCAGCACCATCAAAGGCCTTGGCTTTCTCCCATGGTAATCCTTTTTCTTTTAAATTACTTTGCAGATCACGAGCAGTAAAATCTATTCCTAAACCGATTTGATCATAATATTTATGAGCAAATTTTTTATCAATATATTTTCCGACCTTCTTGATTTTTACCAATATTTCTACTTCATGATGCACGTCGTTAGAAAAATCGGGAATAAAAAAAGGTTGTTTTTTTAATAAGATTGAAGTATCCGGTTTCATGAAAACCACAGGATCCGTTGGTCTTTCATTTTCCAGTTCTTCGATATGATCTGTATAATTACGTCCTATACAAATAAGTTTCATTAGGTAAAGATGCTATTAGAGGTTATAAATTTAGACTATTATTCAGTTTACGAAGTCTAACTGCAGTAAGAACTTTTTTAGTATATAAGGGAAAATCTGCATTTTGTATCCATCCAAAATATCCCGGCTCATCATCCATAACCTGCTCTACCAACTTACCTTTATGTTTACCAAAGGAGAAGATTTCTTTCCCATTATCATCATAAGCAATAAAACCAGCAAAATCGGCGTATTGTTTTCGAGAACTATAGTCTGCTAAAAATTTAATATCATTTTCTAATTCAGAATATCGATCCAGTTGAGCTTTTAAAACCTCATATGTAGCATTAGTATCTGCCTCGGCAGAGTGAGCATCTTCTAAATCTTTGTCACAATAGAATTTATAAGCCGCTGATAATGTTCTTTTTTCCATTTTATGATAAATGGTTTGCACATCAACTGCAACTGTATTTTTCATATCAAAATCGAGTCCTACTCTTAGTAGTTCTTCTGCCAATAAAGGGATATCAAACCTATTAGAGTTAAACCCTCCCAGATCGCATCCTTTGATCATTTCACTAACTTTAGTCGCCAGCTGTTTAAATGTAGGTTCATTAGCAACCTTAGCATCATCAATACCATGTACGGCGGTAGTTTCTGGAGGAATAGGCATTTCAGGATTTACTAACCAGGTTTTACTTTCCTGAGTACCATTTGGAAATATTTTTAGAATAGAAATTTCGACAATTCGATCTTTAGAAATATTTACACCGGTAGTTTCAAGATCGAAAAAACATATCGGCTTTTTTAAATTAAGCTCCATAAATTGATTGTGTGATACCCAAAGATAACAGCTATTCTTTAACATTGTTATAGCCTAACTCTATTTTAACATTTACAAAATTACAGGATCTTCTTAACAAATACATTATCAGCAAATTTACGTGTTACAGTTTCTATCCCATTATTAAACTCTATCCGAATAGATTTATCAAACTCTCTTATTTCAATAATTTTTATCTCACTACTCAATACTAAACCTATTTCTGAAACATATTTCAAAAAATTAACCGATCCATCATTTACAGCTTCTAATTGACAAACATCTCCTTCTGATAATGAAGACAGCATTACCTTAGGTAAAATCGAGTAATCACCATCTGCACCAGGAATCAATTCACCATGAGGGTCTTTCTTGGGAAAATCCATGAATCGATCTAATTCATTGATCAATTTATGGGATTTTACATGTTCTAACTGTTCTGCAACCTCATGAACCTCATCCCAGGTAAAGTTCAAATAATCACAAAGAAATGTCTCCCATAATCTATGTTTACGAATCAATCTAACCGCAATAGACTTACCTTCATCTGTTAAATCAAGTTTTCCATATTTTTCGCTCACCACATATTCTTTAACCTTCAACTTCTTAATCATATTATTTGTTGATGCCGGAGACACCTTAAGATACTCTGCTAACTGGTTATTACCAACCTTAGGAGAATTACCCTCTACAAGCAACTGAAAAAGAGCTTTTAAGTAATCTTCTTCACTTTTTGTTAAATTATTCAAATTTAATTTGTTAGTCATGTCTAACTTTTTTAGTTTTGCGACAATAATAAACAAAATTACTAAACCTAATGCAATTAAGAAGAATCATCTTACTTACTTTTTTGAGTTCCCTAAGTTTTTTTTATTCACATTCTCAAGAAACGAATACAAATGGACTATTAAAAGGGACGATATATGATGACAATGGACCACTTCCTTTTGCCAATATATTTATTGAAGGAACTTCATTAGGAAGCTCAAGTGATGAAAATGGAGTTTTCAATATCACTAACATCCCAACTGGAACTTATAAAGTTATAGCTTCTTTTACGGGATATAATTCTATTAAAAAAAAGATTACCATTAATAAGGGAGAAAATAAAATAACCCTTGCCCTTACACAAGGGTCTTCGTTAGACGAAATAGTTATTTCTGGGACACTTAAACCTGTAATACGATCTGAAAGCCCGGTTCCTGTTGAGATTTACAAGCCTTCCTTTTTTAAAAAAAATCCTACTCCTAGTGTTTTTGAAGCATTACAAAATGTAAATGGTGTTCGCCCTCAGATTAATTGTAGTATATGCAACACCGGAGATATACATATTAATGGTTTAGAAGGGCCTTATACCTTGGTTATGATAGACGGAATGCCAATCGTAAGTGGTTTATCAACCGTTTATGGCCTGTCGGGTATTCCTAATTCTTTAATAAACAGAATCGAAATTGTAAAAGGACCAGCCTCTTCGCTATATGGTAGCGAAGCTGTTGGCGGGCTTATCAATATTATTACCAAAAACCCTGAGGTTGCTCCAGAGTTAAGCACCGATGTTTTTGCAACAGGATGGGGCGAAACCAGTATAGATTTTGGAATAAAAGGAAATATCGGAAAAGCAACTACGATTCTTGGAGCTAATTATTTTTACTACGATGAAATCATAGACAAAAATAACGATGGTTTTACTGATCTTACATTACAAGATCGTATTTCAATTTTTAATAAATGGAACTTTAAAAGAAGAAGTAACAAAGCTTTTTCGATTGCTGCAAGGTTTTATTATGAAGATCGATGGGGTGGAGAAAACAACTGGGACAAAACATTTAGAGGTAGCGATGAGATATATGGAGAAAGTATTTACACAACCAGATATGAGCTATTAGGAAACTACGAGTTACCCATTAAAGAATCTGTCAATCTATCATTTTCACTAACAGATCACGATCAAAATTCTTTTTACGGAACAACGAGTTATCAAGCTCAACAGCGAATCGGGTTTTCTCAGATTACCTGGGACAAACCCTTAAAAAATCATGACCTACTTGCGGGAGTTGCAATGAGATACCAGTTCTATGATGATAATACACCAGCTACCGAAAACTTAGCAGGCAATAACCCAGAAGAAATAACAATTCCAAGTGTATTTATACAAGATGAAATAACGTTAGCCCCAAAACATAAACTTCTATTAGGTTCACGATTAGACCTGGATGATCGACACGGAGCTATATTTACTCCAAGACTTGCTTATAAATGGAATCCTAACAAGAAAAATATTTTTAGACTTAATGCAGGAACGGGCTTTAGAGTTGTTAATCTTTTTACTGAAGAACATGCCGCATTAACGGGATCCAGAAATGTAGTAATCGAGGAAGATTTAGACCCAGAAGAATCCTATAATATCAATATAAATTATCTGAAAAAAATATATTTTAACAGTGGAGCTTTTGTAACCTTAGATGCATCAGCTTGGTATACGCATTTCACAAATGCTATTATACCAGACTATGAAACTAGTATAAATGAAATACGATATGGCAACCTTAATGGATATGCAATTTCTCAAGGAATTAGTCTAAATGCAGATGTAAGTTTAGGAAATGGACTAAAAGCACTAGCAGGAATGAGCTTGATGGATGTATCTAACAAGGAAGATGGCATAAAAAGTCGACAAATTTTGACTGAAAATTTCAGTGGAAATTGGGGAGTTACCTACTCCATCCCATCGGCTAGATTATCGTTTGACTATACCGGTAATTTATTTGGACCGATGCGTTTACCTGTACAAGGATTAGACGATCCAAGAAGAGATGAGTCTCCCTGGTTTAGCATCCAAAATATTCAAGCCACTTATAAATCCAAAAATAACCTTGAAATATATGGAGGAGTAAAAAATTTATTAGACTGGACCCCAAGTCAAGGTAACCCGTTTTTAATCGCAGGAGCAAACAATCCTTTTGGAGATGAATTTGACACCACCTATATCTACGCTTCAAATCAGGGTATACGAGGTTTTCTAGGTCTGCGATATACATTATTGTAGCATGAAGTTGTATCTAAAAATATTATTCTTTATTAGCTTTTTAATTATAAGCAACGTACTTTCTGCGCAGATAAAAGAACAGGATTTTGAATCTATAGAACAGACTGTCGATAAAGATCCTAAATTCATCATTATTTTTATACACACCGATTGGTGTATGTATTGTAAGAGTATGGAAAACTCAACATTTAAAAATCCGGAAATCATTAACAAGCTTAATAATGATTTTTATTTTATTTCATTTAATGCAGAAAACCAAGAAACTGTTTTTTTTAGAGAACGTGAGTTTAAATATATCCCCAACGGAAAAAAGACAGGCGTCCACCAGTTAGCCATAGAGTTAGGCATGATCAATAACAAAATTTCTTATCCTACTTTAACTATATTAAATGATAAGTATGAAATTGTTTTTCAACATTCATCATACTTAAACACTAAACAATTAAATCAAATTCTAGAGAAACTTAATGATTCATGAAAAAAATACTATCATTCATAATAATCTTTACGCTAATATTTTCTTGTAAAAAAGAAGCAAAAGAAGAAAATCAAAAACTCAATGTAGTAACCACCACTTCTATGATTACCGATTTGGTTAAAAATATCGGTGGCGATGCAATCGAAGTACAGGGACTCATGGGTAGTGGTGTCGATCCACACTTATATAAAGCCAGTGAAGGTGATGTAACTAAATTAGTGAATGCCGATGTAATTTTCTATAACGGTTTACATCTGGAAGGAAAATTAGTTGAAGTATTCGAAAAAATGGAGCATCAGGATATTAAAACTATTGCTATAGGAGAAAGCTTAGATAAAAGGACATTAATAGGATCAGACTATTTCGCTTCTAACTATGATCCGCATATCTGGTTTACTGTTCAGAATTGGAAACTAATAACAACATTTGTTACTAATCAGCTTGTGATTATAGACTCAAAAAATGCAGAAGTTTTTAAGGTTAATAGCGAAGCATATATGGCAAAACTTAACAAATTAGAAGATAGACTGAAAAAGACAATTGCTACTCTTCCAAAAGAAAAGCGAATTTTGGTTACTGCACATGATGCGTTTAGCTACTTCGGAAAAGCATATGAGTTCAACGTAGTAGGTCTACAAGGATTATCAACAGCAACTGAAGCTGGAGTACAAGACGTACAAAAATTGGCTAATTTTATTATCGAAAACAAAGTGAAAGCTATTTTTGTTGAAACTTCGGTTCCTAAGCGTACTATAGAAGCTTTACAAGCTGCAGTAAAATCTAAAAATCATGAAGTTACTATCGGAGGAACACTATTCTCTGATGCTCTAGGTAATGCTGGAACTATAGAAGGTACTTATATCGGTATGTTCGAATACAATGTAAACACGATTATAAACGCATTGAAATAATGGAAAATAAAATCGCTGTTCAGATAGATGACCTCACAGTAGCCTATAACTACAAACCTGTTTTATGGGATATTGACCTTGCTATTCCCGAAGGTGTCCTTATGGCAATCGTAGGTCCAAATGGAGCAGGAAAATCCACTCTGATTAAATCGATTTTGGACATCATTAACCCTATTGCCGGTAGTGTACAAATCTATGGCAAACCCTATAAGAAACAGCGATCACTGGTAGCTTATGTTCCTCAAAAAGGAAGTGTAGACTGGGATTTCCCTACCACTGCCCTAGATGTCGTCATGATGGGTACCTATGGAAGCTTAGGGTGGATCAAAAGACCTGGTCAGAAAGAAAAAAAAGCTGCTCTAGAAGCTCTGGAAAAAGTAGGAATGCTTGCTTTTAAAAACAGACAAATCAGTCAACTTTCGGGAGGCCAACAACAACGTATCTTTTTAGCAAGAGCTTTGGTGCAAAATGCAGCAATCTATTTTATGGATGAACCCTTTCAGGGAGTAGATGCTACTACCGAAAAAGCGATTATTAATATCCTCAAGGAACTCAGGAAAGCAGGAAAAACTGTAATTGTAGTGCACCACGACTTACAAACCGTGCCAGAATATTTTGATTGGGTTACATTCTTAAATGTAAAAAAGATTGCTACCGGACCCGTTAAAGATATTTTCAATGATGATAACCTGACCAAAACCTACGGAATTAATTATAAAGTAGCTGTAAATCAGTAGTAGTTATGAATTTACAAGAATACATAGAGCTTGTTTTTACCGATTATACGCTACGCACAATAACATTAGGCACAGCGGTGCTCGGTGCAATCTGCGGTATGTTAGGTAGTTTTGCTGTGTTAAGAAAACAAAGTCTATTGGGAGACGCCATTTCTCATGCTGCCCTACCAGGCATAGCTATTGCTTTTTTAATCATTGGCACCAAGAATAGTTCTATTTTTTTATTAGGTGCACTTATAAGTGGATTAATTGGAACCTTTTGGATTAGAGGGATAACTAAAAATACACACCTTAAATCTGATACTGCTCTTGGACTTATCTTATCCTTGTTTTTTGGCTTTGGAATGCTATTACTTACTTATATTCAGAAAATGCCAAATGCCAATCAGGCTGGTTTAGAAAGTTATCTTTTTGGTCAGGCAGCTACCCTTTTAGAAAGCGATGTATGGCTTATGGTTATTGTTACCAGTATTAGCCTAGTGATTCTGCTATTATTCTGGAAAGAACTCAAAATACTGCTATTTGATGCAGACTACACTAAAACATTAGGGTTTAATACTCGGTTTTTAGATATTCTTATTACATCTTTTATTGTTATTGCTATTGTTCTTGGGTTACAAACCGTAGGAGTAGTATTAATGAGTGCTATGCTATTAGCTCCTGCAGCAGCTGCAAGACAATGGACAAATAGCCTAGGTATCATGGTAATTTTGGCCGCTATATTTGGAGCGTTATCCGGTGTCGTAGGTACTGCAATTAGTGCTAGTCATAACAATCTATCAACTGGGCCTGTAATTGTTTTGGTTGCAGGTGTATTTGTATTATTTTCTTTTATCTTTTCTCCAGGACGTGGGTTACTGTTTCGAGAAATACGATTTAGAAAAAACAGAAATGATCTTCAATTACATAAGACTTTATCATTTATGTATAACATTGCTAAAACACATGAAGATATTGCACATCCACATGCCATTAAAATTCTTAATAATTTTCAAGGGTTCACAAGAAAATCACTTCAAAAATTAGAAGACAAAGACTATGTTAAGATACAAGGTAATATGTGGTCTATGACAGCATCAGGATATCAAACTGCAGCCAACTTGTATAATCAATTAACCAGCAATAAAGATGAGTAGCGCACAGATAGAAATACAATTAATAGCAAGTTTAGTCGCTATAGCATGCGCTATTCCTGGCACGTTTTTAGTTTTGCGAAAAATGGCTCTAATAACAGATGCCATAAGTCATTCTATTTTACCAGGTATCGTAATCGGTTTTTTTATTACTCATGATTTATCATCTCCATTGCTTATTATCATGGCGGCAGCTAGCGGAGTACTCACGGTTGTACTAGTAGAATTCATTCAAAAAACAGGATTAGTTAAGGAAGATACTGCTATTGGACTCGTTTTCCCTGCACTTTTTAGTATAGGAATAATCCTTATTGCACAAAATGCAAATGATGTACATTTAGATATCGATGCCGTTTTATTAGGAGAACTTGCCTTTGCCCCTTTTGACAGACTAATTTTAGGAGGAACAGATATTGGTCCTAAGTCCTTATGGATCATTGGTACTATTTTATTGATCACTCTAGGGTTGCTTTTTGCCTTTTTTAAAGAGTTAAAAGTGAGCACCTTTGATGCCGGACTTGCCTCTGCATTAGGTCTATCCCCAGTTATCATGCATTATGGATTAATGACTGTATCCTCAATTACTACCGTTGGAGCATTTGATGCCGTAGGAGCTATTTTAGTTATTGCATTAATGATTGCACCAGCTGCCACCGCATATCTACTAACAAACGATCTCAAAAAGATGTTGTTATTAGCCATATTATTTGGAGTTAGTAGTGCCATTATTGGATATTGGGTAGCTCATGGATTAGATACTTCTATTTCGGGGTCTATGACCACAGTATTGGGGTTAATTTTCTTATTCGTTTATTTATTCGCCCCTAATAAAGGACTATTCTCAGTACTTTATCGACAAAAACAACAACGTATAGAAGTCTCTTTACTTACTTTTCTCCTTCATTTAGGAAATCATCAAGAGGAAGAAGAACGACATGTAAAACACCTAAATGAGCATATAAACTGGCAAAAGGTAAGGTCTAAATCTGTATTAGATTTGGCTACGAAAAACAATATGATCACTATTAATAATGATATTGTTTCACTCACCCAAAAAGGAGAAAAATTTACCTCTGAAGCTATTGATTATATACTAACCAATAAGAATGCAGAAATTGAAAACATGAAAGATCGGTTCTTTCTTTTCAGAGGATAAAATTGGTATATTTATAGGAAAAAGTAATTGTCCATTTTCGTGAAAAAAAACACTGTAATCTTATTCGCTATCTTATTGGTTGGTTTTTTATCTTATTCTCAAGAAAAGCCAGTTCGATTAGTTGAGGAAAAACAGAAAAAGCGAACTATTCTGTATGTTCAAAATGATACAAATGCCGAAAAGAGCGTGTTTTTAAAAGTAAACCCAACCGGATACCGTAGAAGTGCGCAACGACCAATTATTAAAAAGATTCCGGCAAAAAGTAAGGTACAGATGCTTATTCTTATTCCTTTAACCGATGTAGAATCTAATTACACCTATGATCTAATTATAAATGACGAATTAGAAACTATTGATGTAAAACGAAGCAGAGAGTTAAAAAAGAGGGATAGTATTAACTAATTTTCTATGTACTACATACTACCGCTACATTAAAAAAACCACAGCATAGCAACTGTGGTTTTTTAACATTTATATTTTACCCTCCTAGAATTCCCTATTCACATCAAAAGCTTCTAGATAATCTTTTACTCGTTGCACAAACTGCCCTCCAAGTGCTCCATTAACCACTCTATGATCATAAGAATGAGATAAGAACATTTTATAACGAATGCCTATAAAATCACCATCTGGCGTTTCGATAACCGCAGGAACTTTTCTGATAGCTCCAAGTGCTAAAATCGCAACTTGTGGTTGATTGATTATCGGTGTTCCCATAATACTACCAAAAGTACCCACATTAGTTACCGTATACGTCCCACCTTGAATATCATCTGGTTTTAACGCATTATTACGTGCTCGACCAGCCAAATCATTAACTGCTTTAGTCATACCCACTAAATTTAATTGATCTGCATTTTTAATGACAGGTACTATAAGATTACCATCTGCTAAGGCTGCTGCCATACCAAGGTTTATGTTTTTCTTTTTGATAATTGTATCTCCCGATACAGAAATGTTAATCATCGGAAAATCTCGTATTGCTTTTGCAACAGCTTCCATAAAGATTGGAGTAAATGTAAGGTTCTCTCCTTCTCTCTTCATAAAATCAGCTTTTACCTTTTTTCTCCAATTCCAGATATTAGTTACATCGGCTTCGATAAAAGATTGTACATGAGCAGAGGTCTGCACCGATTCTACCATATGATGTGCAATAAGCTTACCCATTCTGGTCATTTCGATAATCTCATCTTCTCCTGATGCTACTACTGGCGATGGTTTAGAAACCTCTTTTTTAACGGGAGACGCAGCTGGTGCTACTTTTACTTCTTCTTTTACGGGCTGAGTTTCAACCTTACCATTCTTACGATCTTCAACGAATTGAAGAATATCAGTCTTAGTGACACGACCGTCCTTGCCTGTTCCCTGAATAGCCTCTAGTTCTATTAACGAAACACTTTCTGCAGCCGCAATATTCTTTACTAACGGAGAGTAAAACTTACTACTTTCCGAGAAATCGGTTGCACCACCTGTTGTTATTGTTTCAGCAGTTTCTGCTATTTGAGTTTCTATGACTGCTGCCTCTTTAGGAGTTTCTTCAACTGCAATCGTTGTACCTACAGAAGCTTCTTCTACTCCTCCTTCACCTTCTGTTTCTATAATCGCAATGGTTTGCCCTACTTGAACTACATCATCTACTTCAAAAAGCTTTTCTAATAGTACACCTTCTACTTCACTAGGTACCTCACTATCTACCTTATCTGTTGCAATTTCTACAACTGCGTCGTCTAGTTCTATAGTTTCTCCAACTTCTTTTAACCAAGTTGTTATTGTTGCTTCTGCAACACTTTCACCCATCTTTGGAAGTTTAAGCTCGAATTTTGCCATATCCTTAATTAAAAGTGTTTGTATGTTATTTTTTTTGCGAATTTAATTAAAACTTAGCTCAAAAATTAGTTTTTATTTACTAAAGTTTATTTAAAACATCAATACTTCTCCTTTTCCATCATTAAAATCGCTTCCTAGAATATAGTTGCAATTTTTAGGTCTTATTTTAAAGGTAACCGTATTTCCTTTCAGTAATTGCATCTGATTAATGATCTCTCCAAAAGTGCAATAATTATTGTCAAAGATAATCTCGATATTTTGATCTCCCAAATCTTCTTGTTTTATAGCACTACATATCTCAACTTTCTTATCCAATATAGAAGAAATATTTTCAAATAAGACCTTATCCTCAGAAATTAAATAGTACTGATCTATTCTTCTTTTTGTTTTATTATAATTTCGCAAGGACTGTATGATAGATACCATACGTATTGCCATAGAGACCATGAAATCAAGTATCATATTGCTTTTGAAATGTTTTTTATAAAACAAGCGCATAGCACCATAAAAAAGCCTAATATAAGTTGCATTACGATCCATACTTTCTCCTTTATAGTGAACCGCAACTAAGCCTCCTAAATAATAATTTTGAAGCCCGTATTTTTTAATTTTATATGACAAATCAATATCTTCTCCATACATAAAGTAATCTTCATCGAATCCACCCACTGATTGATACACTTCTTTTTTTACTATAAAAAAAGCTCCTACCAAAATGTCTACATCTCCAATTCCGGTTTCGGGGATGTGATCTGCATAATAGCTCTTAACTATCCCTAATTTTACTTTAAAAAGCCTTCGAAAAGAGGTTAAAGGTGATGGGATATTGCGTTTGCTTTCAGGAAGAAAATTTCCTTTACCGTCAATCAACCTTGGACCAACTAAACCTACATTTGGTAGATTTTCTGCTTTGGCTATACTATTGATAAACGTATCAGCTTTTACAACGGTATCTGGATTTAGAATACACAAATATTCGCCTTTAGCAACAGAGGCACCTTGATTATTCGCTTTTGCGAAACCAACATTTTTTTTGTTTTTAACAAAAATCACTTCAGAAAACCTATTCTTGAGTATCGCATAACTCTCATCTGTAGAATTATTATCTATTACAATAATCTCTGCATCCAAAGATGCAATAGCCTCACGCACACTCAATATACATTGTTCTAAAAAAAATCGAACATTATAATTTACTATGATTACAGATAGCTTCAGAAGATAAGTTGTTTACGATCAGGAATTTAAGAGTTTTTTAATGCATTTTCAAAAGGAATTCGATTTACAATACTTCTTCCTAGTGTAATTTCATCGGCATATTCTAACTCATCGTTCACCCCTATTCCTCGAGCAATTGTAGAGGTTTTGACTTCTACTCCGTCTAATTGTTTGTAGATATAAAAATTAGTAGTATCACCTTCCATAGTTGCGCTAAGTGCAAATATTAGTTCTTTCGCTTCTCCAGATTTAACTTTTTCTATCAATGAGCCTATATTTAAGTTTTGTGGCCCTATGCCATCCATGGGGCTTATTTTACCTCCTAAAACATGGTATAAACCTTTATATTGACCTGTACTTTCGATTGCCATTACATCACGAATATCCTCAACTACACAAATTATGTCCTGAATTCGATTAGAATTACTACATATAACACAAGTATCTACATCACTTATACTATGGCATTTCTTACAAAACTTAATTTCTTGCCGTAATGTACCTAAGGCGGTCACCAAATGTTCTGTTTGGGTTTTAGGTTGTCTTAATAGATGTAAAACCAAACGTAATGCAGTTCGCTTTCCTATTCCGGGTAGCTGTGACATTTCGTACACTGCATTTTCTAATAATTTTGATGAGAATTCCATAGCACAGCAAATTTAATGTTTTTAATATACTTCACTTTGCAAATACCAAGTTAATCTTATTATGCAATTAAAAGCATTTTTCTACTTTTACTCTAAAAATAAAAATAATGTTTGATTCTCTTTCTGAAGAAACCCAGCTTATTTTAATGATTATAGGAATCGCTATCTTATTTCTAGCTGTATCATGGAACACAAAACGAAATAAAGACAAGCTGTATGGTCGTAAAAAACGAAACTTTAAAAATAATTATTTAAAAAAGAAGGAAAGAAAATAGGCCTGAAACACCAATTTCATATGAAATAAACATACTATAAGAATTTCAATACTAACCGGAATAATTACTATGCCATTCTATCCGACCTATAAAACAATAAATATAAACACATGAAAATATATACAAAAACAGGAGATAAAGGCACCACAGCCTTATTTGGTGGTACCAGAGTCCCTAAACACCATATTCGCATCGACAGTTATGGCACTGTCGATGAATTAAATTCTCATATTGGGTTGATAAGGGATCAAAAGATTGATCAGCATAGTAAAGACATATTAGTCATTATACAAGATAAGTTATTTACCGCTGGAGCTGTGCTAGCAACAGATCCCGAAAAAGCGATCTTAAAAAGTGGACAGAAAAGATTAAACATTCCAACCATAAGCGATGAAGATATCGAGTTACTCGAAAAAGAAATCGATAAAATGAACGAATCTTTACCACCAATGACTCATTTCGTATTACCTGGAGGACATCAAACGGTGTCATTCTGTCACATTGCTCGTTGTGTATGCCGAAGAGCTGAGCGTTTAGCCACTGCCCTATATGAAATAGAGCCTTTCGAAGAAACTACTTTGAAATACTTAAACCGACTATCTGACTATCTTTTTGTACTGGCACGAAAATTGTCACTCGATCTTAAAGCAGATGAAATTAAGTGGATTCCTTCAAAGAATTCTTAAAGATTTTAGAGCTATAAAATTAGTAAGAGAATATAAAAAAAATTCACGTTCTTATAATTATTGTCTAAATAATTAATTTTTTACTTGACTTTTTAAACTAAAAAATTATTTTTGCAAAAAATTAAACCAGTAAACATATGTATTGGACTTTAGAATTAGCATCATATTTGAGCGATGCGCCTTGGCCTGCTACAAAAGACGAATTAATAGATTATGCAATTCGTACTGGAGCACCTCTGGAGGTTGTAGAAAATTTACAATCTATTGAAGATGAAGGGGATTCATATGACTCGATAGATGAAATATGGCCTGATTATCCTACAGATGAAGATTATCTTTGGAATGAGGATGAATATTAAATATTTAATATAGTATTAAAAGTCTCGAAAGAGGCTTTTTTTTTGCGTAAATTACGCCATTAAATGTGCTATATACAGTATAGCACACTAAGTATTGTATAACTAAGGTCTTTATGGCCAGAGATGATATAAACCCTAAACAATTAGGGTCAAAAACACCTACATACCAATAGGTTGAAATAACCAATTTAATTGCTTCATGCCATTAGATTTGAAAAATCTCGATAAAATATATATCCATAATTATGGGAATTTTAGATTCTGTATTAAAAGTATTTGTTGGGGATAAGTCCCAAAAAGACGTAAAAGAAATTCAACCAAAAGTTGAATTAGTCAAACAAGCTGAAAAAGCAATCGAAGGACTTTCGCATGATGAATTAAGAGCTAAGACTATTGAGTTTAAAAATAGAATAGATCAAGCTCGTTCTGAGATTAACGCGAAAATTGAAAAACTTAAAGACGAAGCTAATGCCGTTGAAGATATTGACAGAAAAGAAGATATCTACGTAGAGATCGACAAACTGAAAGACGAAGCATATCAAGCTACCGAAAAGATATTAGATGAAATTCTTCCAGAAGCTTTTGCCGTTGTTAAAGAAACAGCCAAACGTTTTACTAATAATGACGCTATAGAAGTTACAGCTTCTACCTATGATCGTGAGCTTTCTGGCACAAAAGATTATATAACACTAGATGATGACAAAGCCATTTGGGCTACTAGCTGGGATGCAGCTGGTAAAGAGGTAAAATGGGATATGATTCACTACGATGTACAGCTTATAGGTGGTATCGCAATGCACCAAGGTAAAATAGCAGAAATGCAAACAGGTGAAGGTAAAACGTTAGTAGCTACCCTACCTGTATATCTAAATGCTTTATCGGGTAATGGAGTACATCTAGTAACCGTAAACGACTATCTTGCTCGTCGTGATAGTGAATGGATGGCACCTATTTTTCAATTTCATGGGTTAACCATAGATTGTATTGACAATCATAGACCAAACTCTGCAGAACGAAGAGCAGCATATAATGCAGATATTACCTATGGTACTAATAACGAATTTGGTTTTGATTACCTACGTGATAACATGTCTCACGCTCCTGAAGACCTAGTACAACGACCTCATAATTATGCCATTATCGATGAAGTCGATTCTGTATTAATTGATGATGCACGTACACCTCTAATTATTTCTGGACCTATACCCAAAGGGGACATACACGAATTTGATGAATTAAAACCAAAAATTTCGGATATCGTTTCGGTACAACAAAAATATCTTACCACGGTTCTTGCAGAAGCTAAAAAATTAATCAAAGAAGGAGAAACCAAAGATGGAGGTTTCAAATTACTTCAGGTATATCGAGGGATTCCTAAAAACAAGGCTTTAATTAAGTTTTTAAGTGAAGAAGGAGTAAAACTACTTCTGCAAAAGACCGAAAACTTCTATATGCAGGATAATAACCGTGAGATGCATAAAATTGATGCAGACCTGTATTATGTTATAGAAGAAAAAAACAACCAAATCGATCTTACCGATAAAGGTGTAGAATATCTATCAGGTAAAGATGATCCAGATTTCTTTGTATTACCACAAATCGGTATGGAAATCGCTAAAATCGAAAATTTAGGATTATCTAAAGAAGAAGAAGCCGAAAAGAAAGAAGATCTTTTTAGAGAGTATAGTGTAAAGAGTGAACGCATACATACATTACGTCAATTACTAAAAGCATATTCATTGTTTGAGAAGGATGTAGAATATGTGGTAATGGACAATAAAGTAAAAATCGTTGACGAGCAAACCGGTCGTATTATGGATGGTCGTCGATACAGTGATGGGCTACACCAGGCAATTGAAGCTAAAGAGAATGTAAAGATTGAAGATGCCACCCAAACTTTTGCTACCGTTACTCTACAAAACTATTTTAGAATGTACCGCAAATTATCAGGTATGACTGGTACTGCGGTTACAGAAGCAGGAGAACTTTGGGAAATCTATAAACTAGATGTAGTTGAAATCCCAACAAATCGCCCTATTGCAAGACATGACAAAGAGGATTTAGTATATAAAACTAAACGTGAAAAATACAATGCAGTAATCGAAGAAGTTACAGAGCTTTCTAGAGCAGGAAGACCAATACTTATTGGTACTACTTCGGTAGAAATCTCTGAATTATTAAGTCGCATGCTTACTATTCGTAAAGTACCACACAATGTACTAAATGCGAAACTACATAAAAAAGAGGCTGATATTGTAGCTGAAGCTGGTAATACCGGAATGGTAACCATAGCCACCAACATGGCAGGTCGTGGTACCGATATTAAATTATCAGACGAAGTAAAAGCTGCTGGCGGTTTAGCAATTGTTGGTACCGAGCGTCATGACTCAAGACGTGTAGACAGACAGTTACGTGGTCGTGCAGGTCGACAAGGAGATCCGGGAAGCTCTCAATTCTATGTTTCTCTAGAAGATAACCTAATGCGCTTATTTGGTTCAGAGCGTATCGCTAAGATGATGGATAGAATGGGATTAAAAGAAGGTGAAGTAATTCAGCATTCGATGATCTCTAAATCTATTGAACGTGCTCAGAAAAAAGTAGAAGAAAATAACTTTGGAGTTCGTAAACGATTACTAGAGTATGATGATGTGATGAACGCACAGAGAGAGGTGGTTTACAAACGTCGATATCATGCATTATTTGGAGAACGTCTAAGAGTAGATATTGCCAATATGATCTATGATACTGCCGAAGTGATTACCGAAGGCAACAAAATAACTCAGGATTTTAAAAACTTCGAGTTTGAGTTGATTCGCTATTTCTCGATGAGTAGCCCTGTTTCTGAAGCTGATTTTGAAAAAATGGATCAGCAAAAAATTGCAGGCGAAGTATATAAAGCAGCATATCAACACTATCAAGATAAGATGAAGCGAAATGCTGAAGCTGCTTATCCTGTAATTAAACAGGTATATGAAGATCCATCTAGCAAGTACGAAAGAATCCTGGTTCCGTTTACAGATGGTGTAAAAAGCCTAAATGTTGCCACCGACCTAGAAAAAGCGTACCAGACCGAAGGAAAGCAATTAATTACAGATTTCGAAAAAAACATCTCACTTGCCATCATTGATGATGCATGGAAAACGCATCTGCGTAAAATGGATGAATTGAAACAGAGTGTTCAACTTGCCGTTCACGAACAAAAAGATCCTTTATTGATTTATAAGTTTGAAGCATTTGAATTGTTTAAATCTATGATCCATGACGTTAACAAGGATGTGATTTCTTTCTTATTTAAAGGAGAATTACCAACAGGTAATACGCAAGACATATCTGAAGCTCGCCAGGTGCGCAGAAAAGAAAAGCTCGAAACTTCTAAAGAAGAAATCCCTAATATGGATGAGCGTGCTGCTCAAAACAGAGCTGCAGGGCAGACACAAGGGCATCAACAAGTCACCGAGACTATCGTTAGAGAACAACCAAAAATTGGTCGTAATGATAAAGTAACCATCAAACATGTGATGAGTGGTGAAAATAAAACTATGAAATACAAACAAGCCATCCCTTTAATCCAAAAAGGAGAATGGGTATTGGTAAATGAATAAGACTACATTGAATGTCAAGAATAAAAAACCTGAAGTAGTACTTCAGGTTTTTTTTATTTTTAATATCAATAAAAAGTCATAACAGATGCATAAAACATACGAATATATCAGTACGGATTTATAAATCTCAAGAACATTACTTTGTTGATATGCATGACATTCCTATATATTTACCCTTTTTAACAAAAAAAACAATAAAGCAACTCATATAACGTTGATTTTAATCTACAATAGTATTTAAAAAGGGAAAGTTGGATACTATTAATCAAAATTCACATACAATCATTTATTTACAAAAGTGTTTAGGGGATAAACACAAAAATTAACTACTATGAAATACATTACTAGATCAATTTTTTTTCTATCATTATTATTATCAATTAGCTGTAGTGACGATGATCCAGTTCTTCAAAATCCAGGTATCGAAGGTTCTGAGAACCCAACCATTCAATTTGAAGACAATGACATTTCATTTAATTTTGTAGACCTAAAATGGCAAGCTGCTACGGGGCCAAATAATGAAACCATAGTGTATGATATTTTTTTAGGGGATACCAAAATAAAAGACAGTAATAAAGACACTGATTACACTTTGACCAAATTAGAGGCTAATACAGAATATTCTGGTCGTATTGTACCTAAAATACAGAAAACCTCTTCTAAAGCTGCCAACACTAAAATGGCTACGGGATTGTCTCCAATACTTTTTACTGTTAGAACCAAACAATTTTCGAATCCCGATGCACCTACACCCGAGATTTCGAACATCAATGTAAACAATGTAACAAATACTGGAGCAACATTAAACTGGGATACTGCCACAATAAGCGATGGATCAGAAATTACATACAATATCTATTTAGAAGGAGATTTAGTAACCAGTAGCCTAACTACTACTACTTTTACTTTTGAAGATCTAGAACCCAAAACACTTTATAAAGGTGTTCTATTGGCTATTAGTACAAATCAAAAATCAGCTGCACTGGATTTTGAGTTTACCACTTTACCAAATTCTGACGAAATACCATTAACAAGTTTTACGTTTTATCGAGGAGCATCTACAAGCTATCCTGCAAGCGATTGGCTACAATTAATCCCTATATTTTCTCCTGCAAATGCAAATGCCGTAGATTTAACCTGGACAAGTAGTGACGATAATATAGCTGTAGTAGATAAATCAGGTTATATAAATACCAAAAATATTGGAGTCACAATCATTACCGCAACTTTTGTTGACGACCCAAGTGTAACTAGGTCTATAGAATTAACAGTTACAGATAGAAGACCTATAGACGCAAAATTTATTTCGGCTCAACCAAAAAGATCCTCGCTACTAATAGGGGATTCTAAAACAATACAAGTGAATAAGTTTAACATAGAAGGAGGCTCTGCAGATGATAGTTTTACCTTCAGCTCTAGTGATGCTTCTATTGCATCTGTTGATAATAGCGGTACCGTAACAGGCTTAAAAGAAGGTACAGTTGCTATTACAGTTACATCAACCGTTGATGCAAATATAACCGCAAGCGTAATGCTACGAATAGTCCAGACACCAATCCCTATTAGTAATTTTGTATTTTTCTATGACAACCCACTCTCCTTATTTACAGGTCAATCACGAAATATCTATCCAAGAATAGAACCTGAAGATGCTACCAACCAAGAAATTATCTTTACCTCTACAAATACAAATGTTATAGAAATTTATGCCGGTAATTTTGCAAAAGCTGTTGGGGAAGGAAATGCCAGTGTAATAATAACCTCTGTAGCAGACAATTCTATTACAACAGTAAGAGATTTTGTAGTCGTACAAGATCCTACCTCATATGATGAAGTTACTGGTATTTATAAAGCTACTGCAAACTCAAAAGTTACATTAAGCATTGATGGTTTTGCAGAGTTAGCACAAGGTATAGATCCGAATTCTGCTTATTTAGAAAGTACTTTTTCTGTAAAAGATAAAAATGGCCAAGAATTACTCACCCCCGAACAACAGATTGGCGATACTGTTACATATTGGTTTGATGATCCGGATCTGGATTACATTAACATAAACATCGAAACAAATCAAATAGTTTTCACCATGCCAGATGATGGTGAAGTAACTATCGATGTTTCTCTTATAGTTAATAACAGTAATGATTTTTTGCTCTATTATGTTAATTTAACTATTGCCAATGATATAGGCTTTGGAGTTACAAAAACTGCACCTTTACGTGAAGACCAAATAATTTTAAACTAGTATAGGCAAAAAAAGTAAGTTAGTAGTAAGCTTCTATAATCTGCGATATTGATTATAGAAGCTTATTTTTTTAATCATTTATAAATTTTTAGTAGAAGATTCGGATCAGGACAATTTTGAAGATAAAAATCTAAATCTTTTTTGCTAGACACCCCTGGATAATCTCCAGTATAGCCTTGCATATCTTTAATGATCTGAAAATGCAAATGAGGCGCATAATCACCATTTACCGATGCATCTCCTAAATATGCGATACAATCTCCAGCATATATATTTTGACCAGCCTTCAAATTAGAAAGAGAATCTATGGTTAAGTGACCATATAAGGTATAAAAAGTTACCTCGTTAAATATATGCTCTAAAATGATTGTAGGACCATAATCTCCATAGTTATTATTATTCTTAAAGCTATGTATTTTCCCATCTAACGGAGCCAATATTTCGGTTTCTGCATCACACCATACATCAATCCCCAAATGAATATTACGTTCGGTTTCGGGATCTTGTTGATTAAAATGTGCACTTCTTCTATACATACCTCTTACTTCATTATATCCACCGTAAGCTACTTTTGCATTATTTTTATTCAAATACGCAGTAATATGATTCTCAAATGCCTTTGAAGAGGATACATCTATACTTTCTAAATGTTTATTGTTTTCGGATAAATCTATAGAAATATATTCTTCTTTAGAAAACTCTGAAGACACTACCGGAATAAAACTTTGTGATAACTTAGAGATAAACTCAGAAAAATG
The DNA here is from genome assembly GCF_040786285.1 of Aquimarina penaris. Taxonomy (NCBI): domain Bacteria; kingdom Pseudomonadati; phylum Bacteroidota; class Flavobacteriia; order Flavobacteriales; family Flavobacteriaceae; genus Aquimarina; species Aquimarina penaris. The sequence continues at coordinate 452,200 of NZ_JBFMKQ010000004.1, read as the reverse complement.
GTTATTCTTCATTAAGCACTTTTTGAAATAGGTTTAGATTGTTTAGACTTCCAATTTTTAGGTAACTGTTTTAGTAATGCTTTTCTAAAAGCGTGATAGTCTACTGTAATCGTATGTCTGGGTGTATTTATCTGCTTGTAATGAGGGTTTGTAACTTCTTTTTTACATAATGCTTTTATATTTGAAGGCATTTTCCATTCTCCAGCCAAATAATTGGCCAAAACTTTACTTTGCAATTCTGATCCCGGCCAAATACATCCTAATGGCTGAAACATACCCACAAAAAACACATCATGATACTCGGGGTGAAACATCTTTAAATATAATGGTACCGGACCATCACTATAGTTTATAAATGATTCTTCAAAAAAAGAATGTTTCAGAACATATCCTGTGCAAGCAATAATTACATCAATATCTTCCTTTGTCCCATCCTTAAAATAGGCAGTGTTTCCTTCCAATTTTTCGATATCTACTTTAGGATGTACTTTACCATGTCTAATTTTATAGAGTAATTCATCATTAATTGTTGGGTGCGTTTGTCCGAATTTAGTCTTTACCTCCTGTAGTCCATACAGTTTGTTTTTGCCTAACATAATCGTTAGTAATCGATCATTCAACCAACTTCTGATTTTGATAGGTAACCATGAAGAACGTGCTCCAACGATATCCGATGGTATTCCAAAAAAGAATTTAGGGATAATACGATACCCTCTTCTCCAACTTATACTAGTCTTTTTACTCACTCTGCTAGTCTCTACTGCTACATCACAGGCAGAATTACCACCTCCAATCACTAAAACTCTTTGATCTGCGAAGGGTGCCGCTTTTTTATAGTTATGAGAATGCATAAATTCTCCAGAAAAATTACCTGGGTATTGTGGCATTCTAGGTACCGAATGATGACCATTACAAACTACAAGATCAGTAAAAATCTCTTCTCTTTCTTTTCCATTTTGTAGTATGGTAATGTGCCATTTATTAGTCCCTATCCTTTTGCAGTCCTTTACAGACGTTTCAAACTCTATACATGGATATAAGTCAAAATGCTTTGCATAGGCTTGAAAATACCTTCTAAGTTCATCGTGAGAAGGATAATCTGCTACGGTTTTATCAAAATCATCAAAGGTATAATCTTCGTATTGAGATAATGTTTTTGAGCTTATAATATGCGTAGTATCAAAAACACTAGAATGGCTTTCGTCTTCAGAATAAATCCAGTTACCACCTACTTCCTTATTACGGTCATAGCAAACGACCTCTAAATTTTTATCTTTTAAGTTTTTGAGTGCAGTGATTCCACTTGGCCCTGCTCCAATTATACATATTCTTTTTTGCATACAACTGCTTCCCTATAATTAATATGTATGTAAAATAGAAAATGTACCGCAGTTTAAAAAATATTTTTTGAAACGTTAAATAGAAAAACTTCTATCAATCCTCTTTTTGAGCAGAGTAACTTGCACAAAAAACAGGATACCTAAAAACAATACACCATAAATAGTTGTTTTAGGCAGTACTAATCCAGAAATTGGATTTTTGATATTTATTGAATTTAAAATGGAAAAATCAATAGTTCTAGACACAGATTCGGTTGTATGGGGTAAAAAGGTTAATGCAAAAATTACTGCTACCGCAATTAAACTAATAACAACCCAAGTGCTTTTAGAAATAAGCGGTTGATATGCAAATGTACTTTTAGATTGAGCAACTTCAACTCGCTTCATCACATTTTGCAAAAAATCAGAAGGAGGAGTATTCAATCCTGCTTCTTTTACCAATCTTTCTATATCTTTATATTGCTCTTCCATTTTTACTACTTAATTCTGGTGATATATGATGTTGTAATATCGAATAAAGTTTTTTTCGACTTCGATACAATTTTACTTTCACATTATCTATGGTTAAACCCACTATTTCAACAATTTCTTTTACACTTTTTTCTTCAAAATAATACAAAGTAACGATAACTGCTTCATCTTCGGGAAGCTTCATTATACTATCTGAGATAATTTCTTTTCTTTCTTTAGCTTGTAAATAGCTCAACGCATCATTAACAAGCGCTATCTCTCCTTCATGTATATCTTCAATAAGTTCTGATGTCATCATTCGCTTATTAGCTTTAATTATATCCAGGCTTTTTCGGTAGGCTATGGTATACAACCATGTCGAAAATTTTGCATCTCCTCTATATTTACTTAATGATTCGTATGCTTTAATAAAACTATCCTGCGCAACTTCTTCGGCTTGCTCCTTATTTTTTACCATTCTATATACTACCGTATATACTAATGTCTGGTATCGCTCAACAAGGATCGAAAAAGCATTTATCTGCCCTTCTAGAACTTGATTGATATAATATTGATCTGATTGATGGTTCATTTATACATAAGACGACACTATATAATTATAGGTTACACTATTCTTTCTAAAAAGTACAAAATATTTTTTTATCACTTTTTTGTAACCTGATTAACTAAGATATCGTCTTAATAGAAAAACGAACAGTATTAATCATTTAAAAATTAAATTATGCAAGGACCAGAAATTCTAATACCCATAACTTTTTTTGGTAGTATTTTCGGAATAGTATATCTATTTGTATCTGCCAGAAACAAAGAACGGTTAGCCCTAATCGAAAAGGGAGCAGATGCTTCTATCTTTTATAGTAGCAAAGAAAAAAGAGTAACGCCATTATGGAAAGTATTTATTCTAAATTTCTCACTATTATTAATGGGAATTGGACTTGGTATTTTTATCGCAGGGATTTTAACAGAAGTAATTGGTGTAAAGAACGGTATAGCCGAACCTGGAACTATATTCTTAATGGCTGGAGCAGGATTATTTGTTGGCTTCAATATGACCAAAAATCTAGATAAATAAATTGCTCCTGGATTACAAAAAAAACACCGATTGCATATCGGTGTTTTTTTTATCTGTAGTTTTAACTAATTACTCTTCGCATATATCATCTTCATCCAGCCTAAGATTATCTGGATTATCAAATAATTCACATACCTCTTTTGGGATATTCGTAACTGGATTCCCCCTCAAATCAAGTGTTCCCAAATTACTAGTTCTTAAATCCCCTAATGCTCTTGGTATTTCTGATATGTTATTATCATTTAATCTTAAAGAAACTAAGTTTATTAACTGTCTATATACTCCTACCTGTATCGTTTGGATATTATTTTGCCCTAAATCTAATAATGTTAATTGATTTAACCCATCTAATGTTGATGGCAATGAGGTTAATCTATTATCTATCAATATTAAAAAACTTAAATTACTCAAAGTATTAATCCCATCAGGGAGTTCGCTTAATTTTGAAGAAATAATCGATAAAGATTCAAGCATAGACAATTTACCTATACTCTCTGGAAGTTCATAAACAGTTACAAGAGCCGCCGCCGCAATACTAAATGAAACTACTCTACCCGAACTATTCAAAGTAACACCACTCCAATTATCTATTTCTGTAGCGTTGAGATCCCAATTTCTAAGATATTCAACCGGTAAATTTAGATTATCCAACTTAAAATTTGCCTTGTAAAACTCTACCAAAACTGCCCTATCACTTCTAGGACTATCTTCAATATAGATATCGAATCTATATTCTTGGGTGGTGCCATCATTTCTTGTAATGGTATAAATAAGTAACTCATTAAAATTTTGAGCCTGGCCACTCACAGGGCTCACCGTAATTCCGTTTGAAGTTTCAATTATAGGCGTTAGATTATCAAGGTCGGTACCCGTTGGCAATTCCAAACTAACATCCTGCCCATTAATAGTAGCATTATATTCTTCACCATTGATGGTAAAAGTAACTTTAGAGATCGCATCTTTATAAGTTTCGACACTATACTCAGTTTTTGTAACTCCGTCTTGAGCAGTAACCGTATATGTTAATCCATTCGTAAAGTCTTGCGTTATATCTGTCCCAGGGTTAATTGTAGCACCCGAAGAAAGTTCGATGGTCGGAATCAATGCCGAAATATTGGCTTCAGAAGGAAATTCTATTGTGATAGTATTATCTTCTATTATTCCAAATACATCTTCGTTAAGATTTGCAGATGGATTTCTATCCACATCGAAATCAAACCTAATTATTTTACTCTCATTATTATCCTCTAATATAGCAGTAACTGTATATGTTGATTCGCTAAAACCATCACCGGTAACTTTATATTCTACAGGTTGAGTAAAATTTTCCGGAAAACCTTCGCCAGGGAATATCCTAGCTCCTTCTGACACTTTAATTGTTGGCTCTAAAAATGTTAATGAAGTACTTGCTGGTAAAACAGCTGTAATAGTTTTATTTGCTTCATCTATGGTCGCAATTACATCCTCTTGCAAGTTATCATTGTTACTTGCTAAAAACTCAAATGAAAGTATTTTGAGTGATTCTTGCTGTTGAGAAAGATTACCATTACCTACATCATCATCACTATTGCAACTTGATGTAACAAATCCTAAAACTAAAGCCCCTAAAATAAATAATTGTTTTTTCATTGTGTGATTGTTTTTTATTCCAATCACTTAAACAAACCTCATGCCAAAGCGTTAAAAAGATCTATTGCTTTACGCAAACTCTACGAAACATAAATAAATCGATATGTACTTTCTACGTACATCAAGAGCATAAAAAAAGGCCTATCCAAATATGGATAGGCCTTTTTTATTATTTTATTTATTTTACATATCTGCAACTTGGTCGTTGTCTACAAATTTCTCTACAACCACAGATTCTCCTTTATTGTTTTCTAACACATAAACACCAGTAGGAAGTTGGCTTAAATCAACGTAACCTTCTGTTTTAGACAAAATATGTACTGTATCCTTTACTTCGAATAATTTAATTTTATCTCCTTCAACAAAATCAACAACAGTAACTATATCTCCATCTCTTGTAATCTCTAATAAACCTGTTTGTGTGTGCTCATAGTAATTAACGAACTCTTCCTCTACATCTACCTCACTAGACACATAAACTCTTTCACTATCTCTCTCTAAAACAAACTCATCATTTACAATATCAAAAACACCATCTATATTTAATTCATCTTCTAATCTCTGAATAACTATAGATTTCCCTTCACTATTCTCAAGTAAATAAGATCCCATAGGCAATTGACTCAAATCAATCTCGTTGTGCGTCTTAGATAAAATATGATCTCCAGTCTCAACTTCAAACAATTTAATTTTATCACCTTCTTCAAAATTCATAACCATAACTAACAAACCATCCTTCTCTACTTCAAGAGTTTGGTCATTGTCATTCGCATAGCTAGCAACAAAAAATAATAAACTAAATATATATGCAATTGATTTCATCTTCTTCATACTTTATAATAATGGTTCTTAGTTCCTTTATTACGGTTTTACCATACAATGATATTATTTAATTGTTGTTAAACAAACTAAAAGCCAGACTTTTAGATCAAGTGTTTTTGATTCTCGACAAAAGACACAAAAAATGTTAATTTTTAACGTTTTACAACCTAACCTCTTGATTACAAGTGTTTTATTTTTAAAAATCTCTTGATACAACAGACAAAAAGCATTGTTTTCCAGATGAAATAACTTAATAAACAATTATTCTTACTTTTTACTCTTAATTAAATGTGAAGAAAAGGATCACTAAGTTGTACTAAAAAAGCCTCATTAGTTGATCAACCAATGAAGCTTTTTTATAATTAACACTACAATTACTATGAAAAAACTATCTATTTACTATGTAATACAACTTCGCTATATTTAGCATTAATTGTAATCATTTTATCGGTACTACGTGTATTTTGAAATCCATTTATAAATACGTTTCCAAAATTCTTTCTTGTATTTATTTCTAGGGTTTTAGGCAAAGAGATTATACTTTGCGCCCCACTATAGGATAAATTAAAAGCCGTTTTAGGTAATTTTAATTTAAAATCACTGTTTTTAACTGCTAAATCTAAGGTAGAAAAAGTCTCACCAAGGTTTTCTATTGTAATTACTCCAAAGCTTCCAGAAATCGCTCCATTTTCTTCTAATTCCTGAATATAGATATTGCTTGAATCTGCATTTACTAAAAGATTCTTAGCATTCTGTATTCTACAGTTTTTTACATAATTTACTACAAGTCGACCATTGTTCCATTGACGAACAAAAACAGGAGAATACGAAGCTTTAATAAAGGTTTGGTCTCCATCAATAATATTGGCCGAAAGTTTAGTATGTGATAAAGAGGCTTTGACATTTTTAGAACGTTCTGCCAATTGCACATCACCATGACGAATGTTAAGTTTCAACTTAGCACCTACAGGCATGCGTACTTTAATAATTTTATTCCCACCCGTATTCATGCTTTTTTTGGCAGCGCTATAGCGATATACTGTAACATTAGCAGTTCCGGCTGGTTGGCCTTCAATATCTTTTATTAGTTGAGAAGCCCAAGCCTCCATTTGTTTTCCATACTGCTGTCCCCATGTTTCAACACGTATCCCCAATTGACCAGATACTTTATTTGGTTTATCTTCAAACTGTTTAGCCCATAACTGCTTCTTTTGGTCTATATCATCGCTAAACTTCTCACGTATCTGATTCTCCCATTGTTGGATATACTTTTCTTCACCTTTACTTTTTTTATTCGCATTTACGCTAACATTTGAAAAATCTTTTGAAAGAGCATTAGGCATTGGATTATTCGCTATGTTTTCCATAATAGGACCTAACATATTGGCAATAGCTGGCCCCAACATTCTTAACTCTTCTTTGCTAATTCTTACATTAGCTGCAGTAACACTTCCAGCCCATAAATTTCCTGCTGCAGAATTGATTATTATATCATTACTATTCCCCGAAACATTAACTTTCCAACTATCAAGAATTCGCTTACTATTTTCATCAGTAAGATCATCACCTTCAAGAAAAGCTTCTACCTCCACTGTATTTTTATTCCATGTTTCAAAGACAACATTAGTATGACTAGTGTTAAGGTTAACCGTTACATCTGCATTTACATTAAATTTTTCTTTTAATTTATTCTGCTTGTCTTGCGCAAATAGCCCTGCACAACATAACATACATGATGCAACAATACTAAGCTTGTATTTCATCGTAATTTTCATTCGCTATTTTTTCTAATTCTTTTAATTTATCGTTTAATCTATTTAATAGACTAAGTCTCAACTTTAAATTTTCTATCATTGCCTCTATACTCTGCTGATTTGGCCCAACTTCCATAAGTTCTTTGTTAAGTCGTTGGTATTCACTATCCAGGTTTTTTAACCGCGCCATAAAACTTTCTACCAATTCTCTATTGGTATCATCTACAGTTATTTGAGACAATTGGAATTTTATACTTGTTAATATGGTATTTTCGACCTCTTCATACTCTGGGGATATTTCTGCCAAAGGAGAAGATTGTTTATCTAATACCACCATAGAATTTTTTACTTCTGTATTATCAACAACATCAGTTGTATTCGATGTATCCCCCTGAAACTGATTAAATGTCATCATAGAAACTGAGAGAATAACAACTACACTTGCGGCAATCTTGAGCCATGAATAATTAATCTTCTTTGTTGTTTTTACAGGAAGTTCTTCCTCCAACCTATCCATAAATCGCTGTTGGTGACCTTCTTTTATTCGCTCTGAAGGAAGCTTTTTATCTTGCTTTAATAGCTCTCTAATATCTTGTGCCATCTCTCAAATGTTTTAGTTGATCCTGAAGCTGTTTTTTACCTCTATGAACTAGTGTTCGTGACGCTACTGGAGTAATATCCAATATTTCGCTTATTTCTTTATGGTCATACCCTTCTATTAAAAATAACATAACTGCATATTTATATTTCTCTGGTAATCTTTCGATTGCATTTTTTACCTCATCTACTGTAACAGAATCAGAAACCGACCAATCGTTCTGTTCTTCTACAGTAGTCATCACTTGTTCATTAATAGCCACCATATTCATCTTCTTCGCTTTTAGCATATCTATGCTTTTATTAATTACAATTCGCTTAAGCCAGGCGCCAAAAGTTACATCACCAGTAAATTGGTGTAACCTACTAAATGCTTTAATGAAAGATTCTTGCATAGCTTCCTCTGCCTCAAAGGAATCCTTAAGGAATCGTAATGCCACATAATACATACCATCACAGTACTTATTATAAAGCTTCATCTGAGCCCTACGATCGTTAGCTCTACATAACTCTATTAGCTCGCTTTGTAACAAACTTCTTTAACTTTTGGTTAGTGATTCTTATTTAAAACAATCTTAAATCTTTATTCATCTATATAGACGAAATTGTATTTCTCTTGTTGCAAAATTATAGATAAAAACTCTTTAAATCCAACAATCATTTGAATATCAAATAATTAATATGAAATTAACTATTGTTAAAGTAAGCTTTTTCATCAAAATGATACTAATTCAACGACTTTTATTAATCTATTAACCAGTATTAACCATGCAAAAATTAAAGAAAGGTTACGACTATCGTAATCATGAAGAGGTAGAAGATGTTTTTAATCTTTTAGAGAAAAACTTAGATTGTACTAATAAGTTGATAAATCATATTGACAATCTAATTGAGAAAAAATATTTTTCTGAACCTGTACACAACGTATTAACCACTCTTAGAAATACATGCGCAGTAAATGTGATGAACATTGCTCAATTAACTGAGTAAATTTATTTTATGAGTAATTAAAAATGTACTTATATGTTTTTGATATCGAAAAAAACTATCTTTCGATATCAAAAACATGTATTATGCCAAAGCTATTAAAACGAACCGTTATTATCATATTGGGATTAGTTATCATTGGATTTGCAGGCATGTTTATCATGAAACAAAATACTAAAAAGCATAGCCCAGAAGAAACGATTACACACACGGCTAAAGATGCTACTTTTACTGTATTTTACAATCGCCCATATAAAAAAGATAGAGAAATTTTTGGAAACTTAGTTCCGTACAACGAAGTATGGAGAACTGGGGCCAATGAAGCCACTACTTTTACAACCGACAAAGACCTGCATATAGACGGCACACCACTTAAAGCGGGAACATATACCTTATGGACTATACCCAACCCTAAGTCATGGAAAGTTATCTTTAATAGTAAAGAGTATGACTGGGGAGTACATATGGATGGTACAGTAAAAAGAGATCCCGCTTTTGATGCCCTTATTGTAGAAGTCCCTGTACTACCATTACTAAATACAAAAGAGCAATTTTCTATTTATTTTGAGAATGCAAATGATTTTACAATACTCTATCTGGCATGGGATAAGACTGCTATAGCAGTTCCTATAAAAATTTAAAACAACATATTCTATTGCTAAACGATAATAAGTTTACCAAAAGTAATTTTTAACTTTGTCATAAAGCTATTCTGTGCCTAAAGATAAGACCAAACATACTAACCCAACTTCAAAAGTACCTTCGAGTACTAATAACCAAGCTATTGGTCGATTTAAACAACTACAACAAAAAGAAGTATCAGTAGATACTATTTTTAAAGCTATCACTTCTAAAGATACCACAGCGTTAAGTAGAGGCATTACTTTAATTGAAAGTACACAACATAACCATACTAAAAAAGCTCAACAACTTATCGAAAAGTGTCTCCCCTATGCCAATAATTCGGTAAGAATAGGAATAACAGGAGTCCCTGGAGTCGGAAAAAGCACATTCATTGAAGCATTAGGAAGTCTGCTTATTCAAAAAGGTAAAAAAGTTGCGGTTTTAGCCGTAGATCCAAGTAGCACAATCTCACGTGGTAGTATTTTAGGAGATAAAACCCGTATGGAATCGTTGGTCAGATCTTCAAATGCATTTATCAGACCTTCTCCTTCGGGGAATTCATTGGGTGGAGTTGCACAAAAAACCAGAGAATCAATCATTCTTTGTGAAGCAGCCGGATATGATATTATCATTATTGAAACTGTGGGAGTAGGACAAAGTGAAACCGCTGTACACAGTATGGTAGATTTCTTTTTATTGTTAAAACTTGCCGGAGCAGGTGACGAGCTACAAGGGATTAAACGTGGTATTATCGAAATGGCAGATGCGATAGTAATCAATAAGGCCGATGGTGATAATCTAAAACGGGCCAGAGAAGCAAAAAATCAATTCAGAAAAGCATTGCATCTATACCCACTTAACCAGAATAGTTGGTCTCCTGAGGTGATGACTTGTAGTGCATTAGAAGAAAAAGGTATTGAAGAAATATGGGACTTAATTTTAAAATATCTCGATATCACGGCCAAAAATGGTTTTTTTGAGGACAACCGAATTCAACAAAATAAATTTTGGCTACTACAAACCATTGAAGAACAATTAAAAAGTAATTTCTATAACCACCCTAAAGTACGTGCTGCGTTAAATTCACAAATCGAAGCTGTTCAACAGCATAAAATAACCCCCTTTGCTGCGGCCAGGTATTTATTAGAATTAAGTAAAGAATTAAGAGAAAAAGAGTAGATAAATTAACTCTTATTTCTTTTTCTTTCTTTGAAATTGAAACGATATACATAACCCAAACTAAGTTCAGAAAAGTCGGCTTGTCCTAAATTTGCATTAATATGTGCAGCAAGGAAGAAGTTATTTCTATTCAATGTATATGTATTAAATAAATAGTATTTTATCCCTAATCTACTAGACACAGTTCGTTTTACTTTATAGTATGAGTTTAATTCTCCAAGTTTAGCATATTCTCCATTGTAGAAAAACCCCTGACTAAGTTGCCAGTCTATTTTATAAAAAGGCTTATGAATATTTATGCCCATATCAAATTCGATTCCAAAATGTCCTACAAAAAGCTCTGTAGTCACAAAAGCTCCAAGATTTGTAGCATATCGATATATATTTTCTTTAAAATAAGGTACCTGATCCCTTATTAATTCTTTATCTTCATTAATATGATCATAATAATGTTCATAAAATCGATAATACATTCCTACTCCAAACTTAAAATTTCTGTTGATAACCTTACCTGCAGAAAATGCTACCGAATACACTTCTTTTTTATCGTTAAAAACACGAGAAAGGACATTTTGTCCAATACCAGTTCTTAAAGAAAAATATGTTTGTGACGATCTACTTCTATTTTGTTTTTTTTCTTTTACATATTCATCAGATCTTTCTCGCTCCTGCCCAATACTTGATGATAAACTAAGCAAAAATGAATTTAATCCTTGATTGGGTAATTGTGTATGACCATTAGAATAGTGAGTATATCCTAATCCTAAACGCCAACGTATGGACTTTCTCCTTAATAAATCATAGTAGAAAAACGATCTAAATGACCAATTAAATTGTGTTGTTATCGCCTTATTAAATGGATTCGTATCTGGATCAAATTGTGTATCGATATATGACGCTCCCATACCGACATTCAAATTCCATCTATTTGATTTTTTTCTAAATAATCCAGTTTCAATAAAGGGCATTAGTGTATAGGCATACCCTATTTTTTCGGTATTCCCAAAATCGGTTACCCCTAAAGAAATACCGGTTTTTGGATAACTCAACCCAATTGTCCATTGTTCATCGACCATAGTATTATATCCACCGAAACTAATGAAAAAGGATTTTTGAGGATCTGTTTCTGGAAAATCAGTATTAGCCTCCATGGTTTTTCCGAATAAAACCTCTGGTACAATATAAACTGTACTCTCATGTTTGCTCGTAGATGTTTGCCCATACATTTGCACCCCTGCAAAAAACAAGAACAAGTAGTATTCCAAATACTTCATGTATTCCCTTTATCTAACTCATAAGAATTTCCCCTTACTTACAAGTTATTTGTTTATAATCTATACTTCTATAGGTATACCAAAAACATACGTGCTATACCCTTCTATTGGTAGAAGTAAAAACTACAAATAAAGCAATATTTAACATATCTATAACATTTTCACTAAAATTATTTTAATTTTACGTTAGTATTTGCTTATTATTAAGTAAAAGACAAACGTTTTTTGATATTAAAAAGATTTGATTTGATCAAGCTATAAATGAATTTAAAAAAGGAAACCTTCTAACGGGTAATTTATCACGGCTAATATATTTAATGAAATTCGCCATTATTTATATATACAAGCCTAGGCCCAAAAAACTACTTTTAGTTTTGAGTTATCAAAGACTTGCTATTTTATAGAGTAGAAAAACTATTTATCTTCAATTTCTCCTACATCTTCTTTACTTACGCCTGTAGGTACATCCATTATAGGGTTTTCAAAGCTCTGCATCGAATCTGCTAATCTTTTACTTATTTTAACCAGATAAATTGTATCGACTGTTTTTACTTCTACAGCTTCAATGGCTTCATTATGATGGTTTTTAAAAGAAACAATATCTCTATCATTATATCCATCAGGAAATTTTTCTACAAGAAGGTTTAAGATATTTTTATTCAATTTTTTGTAGTCAACAATTACTCTTCTCATGGGTTTGCAGGTTTAGTTAGTGATATCTATCAGAAATGCGCAGAAGCAACATTTTACAATACAAACCTTGGGGTGTATCTTTCTAACTAACCCCAAGTAACGTTCAATTCGGGTATAGAGCATAATCTAATCTTATGCTACTACAAGTTTATTTAAAAAAAATGAAACTTTCGAGAAATCAATCTTAAAAAATAAATATTTTTTTAGAGTTTTTACTTGTTAAAAAACTCAAAACTTTTCTATGGTTAGCAATCTATTCTCAAAACTTTTTTGGACATTTATAATCAATCGAAAGTGATACTGCATAAAAACTTCACTTAGTAAGCGCAATAGCTCATGAAATTAAATCTTAAACAAAATAGTTTACTCTATATTTCATTAGGTATACTGCTCTTTTTCTCATTTTTCTTATATGTTTTCACATTAGAAACCTATAATGGGATTGAATCCTTTTCGGTATATATACGCCAGCGATTTGGTAGGTTTTATCTTTGGCTGGGATTACTTTGTGTATTACTTTTAATAGTGTTGGCACTTTCTAGCTGGGGAAAACATCGATTAGGAAAAGACACCGATCGTCCACAATTTTCTCGTTTAGCATGGATATCTATGTTATATAGTGCAGGGATGGGCGCAGGAATCTTGCTTCGTGCAGTGCAGGAACCTGTTTTTATGATGCGTAACCCTCCTATCAATAATCAAACCGACTCAGGAACCATTGCTCTAGAATACACCTTTTATCAATGGGGTTTTACGGCTTGGGCATTTTATGCTGTATTTGCAATCGCGGTGGGATATTATCTCTTTGTGCAATCCAAAAAAGTACTCTCTAGTAGTGCCTTTTCATCTGTTGAACGTCTAGTAACTTCAAAAAAACCGCAGCAGTTTATTTTTGGTAGTATTGATGTACTTGCTATCCTTACTACTGTCTTTGGACTTGTAGCCGCCATTGGGTTGGGTACTACTCAAATCGAAGGAGGTCTTACACACTTACTACAAGAAGATTTCGGTCTTAAAGGAACCATTATAGTACTTCTCATCATTTCGGTTTTGGCATTTATATCTGCTTTTAGAGGTGTAAACAAAGGAATTAAAGTAATCTCTACCTGGAACATTTATATTACCATTGCTCTTTTGTTTTTTGTGCTTCTGCAAAGTGATATTTTATCCATATTTAGTCAATTCTCAACTTCATTGTATTATTATATTATTGATTTTATCCCATTAAGTCTGGCCTATGGACAGTATGACCCTGGTGAAGCATTTCTTACAGATTGGACATACTACTATTGGGCGTTTTGGTTAGCATGGGCTCCTTTTACCGGCATATTTATTGCTCGTATTTCGAAAGGAAGAACTCTTCGAGAAATTATATTAGGTGTGCTACTTATACCTTCGTTAGGAACTTTTTTCTGGTTTACAACCTTTGGGCAATCGGCTTTTGCTATCATCGAAAATTTTGGTTCTTACCAAGGGCAATTTGATAATGTATTTAGTTCAATTTTTATTTTTTTTGAAAACTACCCCTTTCAAGGGTTTATAAATACGTTAACTATTTTACTTCTTATAAGTTTTCTGGTTACCTCATTAGATTCAGCCATTTTTGTACTTAGTATGTTTACAGATGGTGGAAAACAACAACCATCAAAACGACACCGTCTTTTATGGAGCATTATTCTTACTATTTTTTCGATTGGGATCATTTTATTAGGAAATGCAAAAACAGATATTAATGTCCTGATAGCAATGCAAAAACTTCTTATTATTACTTCTCTACCCTTTTCATTACTTATGGTAGTAATGATAATTCTTTTTATATACGATTTTAGAAAGAAACAACAAATCGGTTCTACTTAATAATATGTCACTTTCGACGTTATGTATGTCGATAATATGATTATGATAAAAAAACTTATAGAAAAAAGATGGATTAAATGGTCGCTACTTGTATTCGGAGTAACGCTGTTGACCTTTCTATGCTTTTATGCAAGTATATATTTTGGTTTTTTCGGAAAATTGCCTGATAAAAAAGAATTAAGCTCCTTAAAACAAGCAGAAGCAACTCAGGTATTGGACAAAGACGGAAACCTAATTGGGAAGTACTACATTTACGACAGGCAGCCTATAACCTATGAAGATTTACCTCAACATCTTATCGATGCATTGATTGCTACCGAAGATGTACGTTTTTATGAGCATGATGGTGTAGATAACAAAAGTCTGTTACGAGTATTTTTTAAAACGATATTACTACAAGATAAATCTTCTGGAGGAGGAAGCACAATAACACTGCAACTTGCCAAAAACCTATTCGGAAGAAAAAAGTATAGCATGTTTACTACGGTGATTAATAAACTAAAAGAATCTTTCGTTGCAAAAAGAATAGAGGATATATATTCAAAAAAAGAAATTCTTACGCTTTACTTTAATACAGTTCCTTTTCCTGATAACACCTACGGAATTGAAAGTGTGTCTCAAAAGTTTTTCAATAAACCGACTCACAAACTAACACTTTCTGAAGCCGCCACACTTATCGGAACGCTAAAAGCCAATCATAGTTATAATCCCAGACTTTTCCCCGAAAGAAGTCAGTTGCGAAGAGATGTTGTCCTTCAACAAATGGTCAAATATGAGTACATAAGCACTAACCGGGCAGATCAAACCATGAGTCAAAGTATCGCTTTAGACTATCAATACTTTAATCACGACCTTGGATTGGCCCCATACTTTAGATCAGCAGTAAAAAAAGAGCTCGCCGAAATTTTAAAAAAACATAAAAAACCCGATAGTACAACATATGATATACATAATGATGGATTAATTGTTCATACTACATTAGATTACAAAATGCAGGTTTTGGCTGAAGAAGCTATGAAAGAACACATGCAAGCCTTACAAAACGATTATGAAAAATCGTATGGCGGTGCCGCTCCATGGAAAAACAACAAAGGCCTTGTACAGAAAGCTATGAAAGGTCTTGATATTTATAAGAACTATAAAAAACAAGGATTCACCGAAGATCAAATTAAGGATTCTCTTTCTATAAAAAAGGATATAGAATTGTTTGAATGGGCAGGAAATAACACGGTAAAAGTATCTTCACTGGATAGTCTTCAGCATTATCTCAAGTTTCTTAATGCAGGAATGATTGCTATAGAACCCTCTACAGGGGCAATCCAAGCATATCTTGGCGGAATTGACTATCGCTATTTTAAATATGATCATGTATCGCAAAGCAAAAGGCAAGTAGGTTCTACATTTAAACCTTTTGTGTACACCACGGCTATAGAAAATGGTATGAAACCTTGTACATATTTTTCGACAAAAGAAATCACATATACCAATTTGGATAACTGGACTCCTAAAAATTCATCAGAAGAAGAGGATCCTCACCTTAACTTTACTTTAGAAAAAGCATTGAGTACTTCTGTGAATACGATTGCTGTAAAAGTTTTAAATGAAGTAGGTATTCCAAAAGTGATTGATCAGGTTAGAAAGTTAGGAATTACTGATACTCTTTCAGAAAAACCTGCTATGGCATTAGGTACAGATGGTATTAAGATTAAAGACCTAGCGGGAGCTTACGCCAGTTATGTTCATAATGGAAAAGCAGTAAAACCCTATTATATATCTAAAATTGAAGATAAAAACGGTAACCTTATTGCCTCTTTTGGCCCTGTAATTGCAGAAACACCCGCCTATAGCAATTACACAAGACAAGTGCTTTTAGAAATGATGAAATCTACTGTAGAACAAGGTACTGCTACCAGATTAAGAACTACCTACCAGTTAGAAAATGATATCGCTGGTAAAACAGGAACAACACAAGATAACAAAGATGGCTGGTTTGTTGGTATCACACCCCAACTTGTG
The DNA here is from genome assembly GCF_040786285.1 of Aquimarina penaris. Taxonomy (NCBI): domain Bacteria; kingdom Pseudomonadati; phylum Bacteroidota; class Flavobacteriia; order Flavobacteriales; family Flavobacteriaceae; genus Aquimarina; species Aquimarina penaris. The sequence continues at coordinate 435,885 of NZ_JBFMKQ010000004.1, read as the reverse complement.
ACAGTAAGCTGGGTCGGAAATGATAATTACAATATTGGTTTTAAAACTACAGCTTTAGGTCAAGGTGCAAATACTGCGCTACCCATTTTCGCAAAATTGTATCAAAAAATGAATCTCGATGCCACTTTTGACCCTATTACAAAAAGTAAATTTGAAGAACCATCTGAAGAAGTGTTGCAAGATTTGGACTGTAAATCAGAAAAAAGAGACAACATTTTAAAACGGCTTTTTGGCAAAAAGAAGAAAAAGAAAAAGTTTAAAAGTGAAAAGTAAATTTTATGAAAGAAGGTGAAAGCATCTTTGATTAACCTAAAAAGGTTTAACTTATTACATTTCCATACCGTTGAACAAGGTATGTATGAAGTTTAAACGCTCCCAATCCTAATAGAATACCTATTGCCATTCCTGTGATAATATCGCCAGGATAATGTACTCCAACATAGATCCTACTATAGCTTACTACAATAGACCATACTACCATAAATGGAAAAATATATTTAAGGTGTTTTTGAAGAGCTAATCCCGTAAAGAATGCTAATGCCATAGAACTTGCTGCATGAGCCGAAAAATACCCATGACGCCCACAACGTTCTGCAATAAATCTTGTGAAATCTGCTACTCCATCTGCCCTACAGGGCCTGGGCCTCATAAAAAGAACATTTTTAAACAAATTTGATAATTGATCTGAAGCAGCAATAAGAGCTGCAACAACGAGTAAAGTAATTATCGTACCTCGTATCCCAAAGTATTTATAAAAAAAGAATAGTAAAACCAGGTACAAAGGGATTTGATATAACTTTTCGGTCATAAACAACCAAAACCAATCCCATGAAGAAGTTCCTAAATTATTGAGATATAAAAAAAGATCTTTATCTAGTTGTATGAGTTCTTCCATCTGTCAAGTTAAATCTTTTAGTCATCGTAGCGTTCAATCTCGCGGTCATAGAAGTCATTTGCCGCTTGAAAAAGGCTCTCTGCCTCACTCTGAAGCTCTTTTTCATCATGTTGATCAAACTCCTCAAGCCATTCTACTTCGTCATTTTCCAAATTAATAATAAACCTGGGAAACTCTGTATGTACAACAAATATAGCTTCTGGATAATCAGTATTATCTCCTAATAAGAATTTTGGAAAGCCCATAATGAATACTTAAAATTATAAAGGTTCAAAGGTACTATCTTTTTGGGCAAACCAGAACATTATTATCGAACTGTTATTTAATTTTAATCTCTACCCTGTTATTAGAGTCAGGATCTAAATCAGAACCTGTGGTAACAACGGGAGACGTATCTCCGGCAGCAACAATTTCGATTAAAGATTCATCAACTCCTTTTTCAACCATATATTTCTTCACATTACTAGCTCTCATAGCAGACATGATTTCATTTTCGAATCTAGAACCTGCATCATCGGCATGACCAATAATTTTAACGGTGTTTACTTTAAATATAGTTACATACTGGATATAAGAATCCAATGCTTTCTTGATTTCTGTATATGCTTCACTCTCACCAATCAAAAAATCAATGGGTGAAAAATCAAGGGCCATATTACACACTTGTCCTGCAACAAGGTTTTTTGGAGCTTTCATTTCCATAAGCAGTACATCATCTACAAAATAATACCCTGTATCATATTTACTACCTTTTACAGATTTTCCCTTTGGGTTATCTGAAAAATACCCAAGAGAGATATATTTTTCGGTTCCTTTTGCTTTATATACTCCACAAACTTTGGTCCAGCCTTTAGTATTACAAACCATTTTAGAAGATTCTACATGTAAAGGAAGTTTTGATGTGGCCGATATTCTCGGAACTCTGGCACTAAAATAAGCTCCTATAGAAGAGGTACATGAATTAGATATTCCTTCTCCAAGAGAGACATACATATGATAATAATAATATTTACCTGCTCCCAATGGTCGCTTTAGCTTAGCAGTTACTCCTTCTTTATGCATTCCTCCTGCAATATACATTCCCACTTTCCCTTCTCCAGTTTTTGGCTCTTGCGCCCCAAACTGTTTTAAAAAATTTGGTGATTTATGAATAAACCTAACCGATTCTAATCCTGGGTGGTATACGTCAGGGGTATTGATAGAGGGTTTCCAATCTTTCATAATCCCAAAATTTTGCATTTCCATATCCATACGTCTAATGGTCGTATTGATATTCTCAAAACTAGGGTTTGGGATTAAATTCTGGGCGATACTGTGTTCGAAGTTTTGGCTTTTACCACTTTGCGTAAACGCTACTGTAAAGGCAATCAGCAGTAGACAAAATTTAGAATTTGGGACTCTCATTTTTTGTGTTCTGTTTTTTTGGAAAGATAGTTAATTATTCGTTAATACCAAATAAACGTAATAAGTCTGTTAAACGTATTTCTTCTTTATTTTTTTCGAATAATTAACCTCTATTGATTAAACGATTTGTTAACTTATTAAATCTAAAATACAACAATAATGCCGAAGTTGTTAGCCCGGCTAATAGCCCAATCCAAATTCCTGAACTTTCATATTCTGTAAATAATCCTAAGTAATAACTAATAGGAAATCCCACCACCCAATACGCTACAAATGTAATTACCGTTGGGATTTTTACATCCTGAAGCCCTCTTAGTGCTCCCAATACAGTTACTTGTATTGCATCTGATATTTGAAATAATGCTGCTATAATTAAAAGTTTGGCTGCAATACTAATTACCTCGGTATTGTCTGCTAGATTCGTTGCATCATTAACATCTAAATAGATCATAGGCAGCATTTGATTGCACAAAATAAAAATGATTGCAAAAACTGTTGCTATCAAAAATGACAACAGAAAGATTGAAATTGCTATTCTTCTTAAATCTTTAAACTTCTGCAGCCCTTTTTGATTACCAACTCGCACCATCGCTGCGACACTTAATCCCATAGCTACCATAAAGGTCATCGAAGATAGATTTAATGCAATTTGATTGGCTGCTTGCGGATTTTTACCTAAAATCCCAGATAACCATATGGCGGCTGTAAATATGGCTACTTCGAAAAACATTTGCAGTGATGAAGGAAAACCTAATTCTAGGATCTTTTTGATCATTTTGCTTTCCAGAACAAAAAACTTAATTTGAGTAACATACCCATTGGATTTTTCTTTCTTGTTAAGCAAGATCCATAAAAATATAACCATTACAAATCGAGAAGCTAATGTACCTATAGCCGCTCCTACAATTCCCATTTCTGGAAAACCAAATTTCCCGAAAATCAAAAGGTAATTCAATACGACATTAATTACATTGGCAATCAAAGTGGCATACATAGGGTATTTGGTCATTGATAAACCGTCTGAAAATTGTTTTAATGCCTGAAAAACGATTAGAGGTATCAAAGAAAAAGCCACCAGATCCAAATACGGTATAGCCAACTCAACCACTTCTTCTGGTTGTTTCATTAAATACATCAATGGCTTTGCTAAAAGAATCATTAAAAACAATACGATTCCCAGCGTAGTACACAAAAACAATCCATGTTTAAAAGCCGATTTACCATTTTTAAAATTGTTCTCTGCATCTGCTTCTGCTACCAAAGGGGTAATCGCCGTAGAAAATCCAATACCCAACGACATGGCTATAAACATAAAACTATTACCTAAAGATACCGCTGCCAATTCTGCAGTTCCTAATTGACCTACCATAATATTGTCTACCAGGGCCACAAGTGTGTGTCCTAACATGCCCATCATTACCGGAGCTGCCAATTTTAGGTTATATCGAAATTCTTTAGTGTATTGATCTAGCATTTTTTGGTTTTGAAGACGTAAAGGTATTAGAACCAAAATAAACTAAAATATTCTTATCGTATATTTAACGTTCTTTAATTCTAAATGTATGTCAGAAGCTATTATTACTGAAACTGAAATCAAAAAAAGAAACAACACCCGAATTTATCTTATTGTAGCTAGTGTTATTTTTGGGATTCTTGTTTTACCGTCTCTCCCAATGATTATGATGTCTGCTATGATGTTTGATAGCCCTGGATCCGAAGATAGTATTCCTACAATTACCTTAGTCATTACTCTAGTTGCCTACCCCATTATAACAGGTATAAGTATCATCGTTGCCTGGATACTATTCATGAGAAAGAAACATCTTTTAGCTATAGTATTTGCAAGCTTACCCATCCTGGATATTCTTGTTGGTATTGCAGCTGTTATCTACATGGCAGTGTTTTGTGGTGGGGATTTTGCTTGTTAAGACTTCTATTTTACACTCTAAATCGTAACTAAGGCTATAAATTTGTTTTCTACCAAACTTTGTATACTTTATTAATATATAATATTGATGATATGAATGGGGTGGTTTGATTGCTTATTTTTAATATAGATTATCGTTCAGAAAAAACTCCTTCCCTATCGAGTTTAAGATTTGAGGCGAAAAACTTATAAACTATTATTCTGATCTTTATTTGATTCTATTAACTTTTTAAGTTTGTCTAAAGATGTTTTTATACTTTCAGACTTACTCTTCTTTTGCATCAATTCAATTTTTTTTAGCATTCCACTATAATTAGCTTTTGGATATAGTTCTATTAATTCTGTGAAATATAGATCAATCCCATTACTAAGCAATTCTTTCCCTTCGTCAGAAAAAGCTTTTTCATCATTAATTTCATCAAGATAATAATTAAAATTACCTACCAATGTTCTTTTATTAGAATTGATTACTCTACTGGCCTGACCAGAATTTGGATCATCAGAGCTTTCGATGATCACATCATTCCCTAGTTTAAAATACCTTAATTGTAGACTTAAACCGAAATGCCAAACTTTAATTAATTCTCTATCATAAATGTAATTATCTTTCCTATCTGTGCTTCTATAAATACTATTCATGTCTTTCCAACGCATAAAGAAATCAGACGAAATTTCATTTCTATGCTTCTTTCCCAGCTCATTATCATCCAATACAATTTTGAAATTTTGTTGATCCACCAATTTTTCAAATACTATCCTATTTTCGGGATCACTATAACTTGGCAATTTCTCGTCAGGCTCATAACCATATTTCAATTCACGTATAACATTTGCATAATCCATCGTATCCCAATATCGTTTATCTATTGGATATTTTTCATTTTCAGTTTTACAATTTGCTAGAAACAAAGAAACAAATGCTAGTATAAAAATATTAATTTTTGCCATTAATAGTAATTTTTGGTTTTTCATATTTCGAAAGCAAATTTAGTAAACTATCTACTACTTTTTCATATTTTTTTTGCTCGCTAAAAACGTAGCTATGAAAAGTATCATAATCGTACTTTTTCTGATAATCTCTTTCTTCAATCCAAGTTTTATCAATTATTTCTTTAATAATATTCGAATCATTAGTCTCAAGTCTAGATAACCTTTGCTTTGCTTTTCGGGCGTATAACTCCGTTATTTTGAAATGATATATTTCATGCGATAATAATTCTTTACTATTAGAGTGTGAATTATAAACGAATGAACGTGAAGGATGAAAATAAGACTGAACCGTAACTTCATTACCTTCTATCTCACTCTCTATTGTTGTCACCACATAAGCAAAATGTTCATTACCATACAAGGATTTTTTAAAGAATTCTACTCCTCTAAAATTCTCAAAGGTAATTCGATCAACTTCATCATATGTAATGGGTTTTTCATAATTAAAATAATTGGTATGGCTTATAGCTCCAAATATGATAACCAAAGGAATAAGAACTAAAAAGCTTATTTCCAAAAACTTACGAAGCCTTTTAAATGGTTTCCTATTCCCTGTTTTATATTCTTTAATAACTATGACTAATTGATAGAATACAGGAGAAAAGTATAGCGTTAGTATTAGTACGCCAAGTAAATTTTCATTCATCACTTTATCACTACCTTTAAAACACTTTTTAACAACCCTTTTCTTTTTATAGATACTATCGAGGCTAACTCTGCTTGTGTTTTATAAGATAACGTATCGGTTAACGTAAAAACCTTAACCTCTACTATTGTTTCCCTAATTGAATCTAATTCTTGTTTTCCCCAAGTACCCATTTTATATATAAAAAGTGCTTTAGAATCTTTACCGCTTTGTCTTAAAAAGTAATCATGTGTGTCAGTTTCACTAACAACAGGTAATCTATTTTCGGTATCACTTACTATTTTAAGACTTATTTCATTAGTAGTTTTATTGTTAATAATCAATTTCTTAGCCGGATCACAGCTAGATAATAGTGTTAAGATAAAAGTGAATATACAAGCTCTTCTTAATATCATTTCACCCCATATTTATCGAAAAGATATACTAAACTTGCCATAGTGGCTGCACCTAATTCTAGTTCTCGTTTATTAACGGCATCAAAAGTATCATTTTTGGCATGGTGATAATCAAAGTAACGTTGTGAATCTGGTCGTAATCCTGCAAGTACGATCCCATCCTTTTTAAGTGGGCCTATATCTGCACCACTTCCGCCTTTGGCAAAATAATGTACCAGGTATGGTTCAAATAATGATTTCCAACTTTGTACTTGTTTAAAGTTTGCTTCATCGCAATCAAAAGAAAAGCCTCTGGGTGTAAAACCTCCCGAATCACTTTCTAGGGCAAACACGTGATTTTCACCTTTATTTTTAGCAACCTTGGCATATTTTTTACCTCCACGTAATCCATTTTCTTCATTCATAAACAATACCACTCGAATAGATCGCTTAGGTGTATATCCAATTTCTTTAAATAATCGTAATACCTCCATAGATTGTACTACTCCTGCTCCATCATCATGAGAACCGTCTCCCAAATCCCATGAATCCAGATGACCACCAACGACCATATATTCATTAGGGAATTCGCTACCTGTAATTTGCCCAATAACATTAAAAGATTCTACATCTTTCCATGTACGGCAATTCATATTGATATGAAACTTGATCTTAGGGTCGAGTTTCAGCATAGAGCTTAATAAATCAGCACCATTGGTGCTAATTGCCGCTGCAGGAATTTTATCCATATCGGGCAAATCCCCATAACTCATGGCGCCAGTATGCGGTAAATCATCTAATCGCAGATTCATAGAACGCACGATGACTCCTATTGCTCCATATTTAGCCGCTTCTGCAGCGCCAGAATATCGTTGATCTACACAACCTCCGTACGCTCTAAATGTTTCTATTAGATCTGCTTGCATTGGCCGGTTAAAGAACACCATCTTTCCGGTAATTTCGTCACTTCCTAATTTTCTAAGATCTTCTAATCCTTGTACTTCAATAATAGGGGCTTTAATTCCTCCAATAGGCGTAGGAACCGAGCCTCCTAATGCGCAAATAGGCACATTTGTTGTTTTGCCTGGTTCTGTCTCGATAAAAGCAAATTCGGTTACACCACGAGTCCATTTAGGCACCATCACAGACTGCAACCAAACCTTATCAATTCCTAATTCTTTCAATTCTTTTTCTCCCCATTCTACAGCTTTTTGCGCGTTTATAGAACCCGATAACCTTCCTCCTATCTGATTGGATAGATAATCTAACCAATCATAGCTTTTGCCATTCAATAATGAAGTGTCGTATATTTTTTTAAGTATTGTAGCATCTTCTTTTACTTCGTTTTGTGCCATGCAATTCAATGATAGAATTGCAAAAAGAAAGGGGATTATGTTTTTTGACATTGCGTTTTTTTATTTCATCAATTATACTATAAACCTATATGGTTTTAGCGTTATTCATTCTCTAACTGTTGTTTATATAAACCTAAATTTGCTTTTGTTTTTTCATCCAATTCTGGCTCTTGTATATCATCATACTCTTTTAAAGTATCATATAATGTTCTTGCTACAATATACCTAGCCGTAGGCTTATCATCTGCCGGGATCACATACCATGGTGCGTGTTCCTCTGAGGTTCTGTTAATGGCATCCTGATAACAATTTTGATATTGATCCCAAAGTTTTCGCTCTTTAAGATCTCCCGCAGAAAATTTCCAGTTTTTTTCTTTTTTCTCTAATCTACGAAGCAATCTGTTTTTTTGCTCATTTTTAGACAAGTGTAAATAAAACTTATAGATCAATGTCCCGTTTTGTGCTAAATGTTTTTCAAAATTTCTTATCTGTTCAAAACGTGTTTCCCAAAATTCATCATTAATATCTTCAACACTATCTATATGGGGTATATTTTCACCCATTATATATTCTGGATGTACACGAGTTACTAATACGTTTTCGTAATGTGTTCTGTTAAAGACACTAAATTTACCGCGTTGTGGCAAGGCTATATAATGGCGCCATAAATAATCATGGCCCAACTCTAATTCTGTAGGAACTTTAAAGCTATGTACAACAATTCCTCTTGTGTTAAAATCTTTAAAAACCTCTCTAATCAAACTATCCTTACCCGAGGTATCCATTCCTTGCAAACAAACTAAAACTGCATATTTGCCATGCGCATATAATGTATCTTGAAGTTTTCCCAGCTTTTCACGCACTTCTTCAAGTTCATTTTCTATTTTTTTCTCACTGGCATCAAGGTCATATGTGGTAGGTATTTTGGATAATTCTATAGATGAAGAGACTTTAAAGTCTTTGGGATGTATCGTATTCATAATGTGATTTGTGTTATACTTCGAAAGATACTAAAGTTTTCTATTTACAGGAAAACTTTAGTATCTTCTTAAATAACAGTATCATGATTACTCATGTAAATACTACATAAAAATCTTACTTGTACATAAATCAATATGATTTATCGAGCATCAAAATCATAGCTAAATCCGATCAGAAAAGTGTCATATCGTCTTCCTAAACTTTTCACATTGAGTTCTGCAAAAATATGTACTGGTGTAGAAACCTGATGTAAGGCTCTGATTTTAATTTGGGCTCCATGATTAAAATTACCAGCTCTAATACCAAGAAAAGCTTGGTCTTCGATATCTTCAAAAATACCCGAATCATTACCTATGTACCCCATACCTGCAGTAATTGTAGTTGGGTACCAGTTAAATAAAATTAAATTTACACCTATTGCTAATTCATTATATCCTTCGTAAGTATCTTCTGCTCCTATAGCAAATGAACGATTATACTCTCCAATAAATGTCGTATAACAATTAAAGGCGTACTCTACTCGGGCACCAAGTCCTGCTTCGTTTTCAAGTCCAAAATTTTTAATAGCTACAACACCGTAATTTACGGCACCTGGGTCATATTGGGCAGCACTATGTATTGCAAAAAACAATGCTAAAATTGAAAACAGAATTTTCTTCATCAATGGGGCTTATCTTACTTTGGTCGCAATATAAGATTTATTCATTACACGAGTTGGTTAAAAAAATATACTCCTCGATGTAGATCATAAACTACCTTAATGTAAGTATAGCATTTATTTTGCTGCAAAAAGTTTCACGTCTTCTTCGCTTACCTCTTTTCCTCCAAGGATAATCAAACGTTCAACAACATTGCGTAATTCTCTGATATTTCCTGTCCAATCATATTGTTGCAATTGTTTGATCGCTTTCGCTGAAAATGACTTTATAGGAGATCCTTGTTCCCCAGAGATTTTTTTAGTAAAATAATCAACCAATAGAGGAATATCTTCTCTTCTTTCATTAAGTGCGGGTACTTTAACCAAGATCACTGCCAAACGATGGTATAAATCTTCTCTAAATTTATTCTCGGCTATCTCTTTTTTAAGATCTTTATTTGTTGCAGCAACTACTCGTACATTTACTTTAATGTCTTTATCGCTACCAACTCTCTGTATTTTATTTTCTTGTAATGCTCTTAGCACTTTTGCTTGTGCAGAAAGGCTCATATCTCCAATTTCGTCTAGAAAAATTGTTCCACCATTGGCAGCTTCAAATTTACCTGCTCTATCCTTATTAGCCGATGTAAATGCTCCCTTTACATGACCAAAAAGCTCACTTTCTATTAATTCTCCCGGTATCGCTGCACAGTTAACCTCTATCATAGGTCCTACAGATCGCTCACTTTTTTGGTGAATCCAATGCGCTACCAATTCTTTACCTGTACCGTTGGGTCCTGTAATCAAAACTCTAGCATCTGTAGCAGCTACTTTTTCGATAATATCTTTAATATCAGAAATAGCTTTAGACTCTCCAATCATGTCATAGTTTTTAGAGACTTTTTTCTTAAGTCTTTTATTTTCTACAACAAGTTCTTTTCGATCTAACGCATTACGTACGGTATTAAGTAAACGATTTAAATCAGGTGGTTTAGAAATATAGTCAAAGGCTCCAAGTCGCATTGTATTAACAGCTGTATCCAAGTCTCCGTGACCAGAAATCATTACTATTGGAATTTCGGGTTTTATCTTTTTTATGGCTTCAAGTACCTCTACTCCATCCATTTTAGGCATTTTAATATCGCACAATACCAGATCATATTCTTCAGTTTTGATCTTCTCTATTCCGGCAAGACCATCTTCGGCCTCAAAAACTTCATATTTATCACTTTCCTCAGATAGGATTTTAACCAAAACTCTTCGGATTGCTGCTTCGTCTTCGATTACTAATATTTTTGCCATTATATTTTTAGTTTAATTCCGCTACGAAAATAGAATGTATTACCATTGTTGATGGTTAATACATTTTCTTGTTTATCATCTCGTAAACGAATTTCATTACTTAATGTATATCCTGCATATGTGTAGAACAATAAGTGTTCCGTAAAATAGTATTGATAGCCTAATGCTCCCATAACATTAAGCATAGATGCATTTTCTGCAACTTTAACTTCTCCGTTTTCATCTACAAACGCCCTGTTATTCTGTAAATTACCATAAAATCGATCTAGTCCTACAAAGGCCTGAAGTGTATTTTTCTCATTAAAAAAATATTTTATACTTGTCTTGGGTGTACCCACAGAATACGACCAGCTCGGATGAAATCTTTTAAAATAATTAATAATCGGTAACGGAAAATTAATACTTGCGGGTACTGCATATCTCAAACCAAGTATTAATCTAGCAGTTTTTGGAGCTTGCTGGTTTTTATAACTCTTCACTAAATATAGCGATACAGAATACCTAAAATCATCACTTTCGACACCAGAACCTTCAAAATTCGATGAGATTTGAGATCCTAATTTAGCTCCAAACCTCCAGTCATTTTTCATCTTGAAAGTATATCCAAATTCTACTCCGAACGTCTGAAAAGCATTTAGGTCACCCCCTTGCTCAAATATCAGTGCATCCTTTAGGCTTAGGCTATTATATCGATATTGTGGCGAGATAACCAAATACGATCCCTTTTTTTTCATTTTTATGGGATAGTTTGCAGAAATTCTAAAACGACTATACACATTGTCACTATTTGCTTGCGGAATATAGGCGTATTCGATCCTTGCTAAATCTGTTTCCTGGGATCTTATATTACAAATAGCACAGATGAATATGCATATTAAAATTAGATCCTTGTTTCTCATTTTTGGGAAGTATCGGTTATTTGGCTCTTGATAGCTATTTTATGTGTTATTCTTTTTCTTTTAAGATAGTGATTTCTCGTTGAGGGAATGGAATACTAATATTATGCTCTCTAAACAAACGATCTATCTCGAATCGTATTTCACTTTTAGGAATTCCCGCCTGAAAGCTATCACTCATTGTAAATATCAATTTAAAATTTAATGAGCTATCTGCAAAATCTGTAAATAGTACTAAAGGTGCAGGGGTTTTTAAAATACTATCATTAGACAATGCAGCTTTTATCAATAAATCTTTTACTAATTGAGTATCGCTACCATATGCTACGCCAATGCTAATTGACTCTTTTGTCATGCTTCCGTTCTGTGTCCAATTATAAAGCGACGATGTCATAAACTTATGGTTGGGTATGATAAGTACTTTATTATCTATGGTAACCGCTCTGGTAGTTCTCAATTTAATTTCTTCTACGCGTCCAACCTTATCTTCTATTTCTATAATATCTCCAACATGTACCGTTTGATCCATAAAGATAAAAATTCCTGATAAGATATCCTGAATAAAAGTTTGTAGTGCAAGACCAACACCAACTAATAATGCTGCAGATGCTGCGAAAATTGCGGTAATATTGAATCCGATACCGTCTAGCGCACCAAAAATAACAATGATATACACAAAATATTTCAAGAATGAGAATATAGATTCAAACTTTAGTTTATCCTCACTCTGAAGTTTTCTGGTAATGATTCTTTTAAAGACTTTTAATGCATAAGAGGTCATTAAAAGAATTACTATTACAAACAATAGTAATTGTACTGTGAGTACAATCGGGTGTTCTGTGCCAAAATGAAAGATTTCGTACCCTAAAAAATCTTTAATTGCTCCCCAAATGTCTTTTTGGATTACATCCTTTACCTGCTCTGTGATTTCTTCTTGAAATATCATGATATTAATATTTTAACCACTTAAATAGTTCTTTATAGCTTGGTTTTTTTCCATACATAAGAATACCAACTCTATAAATTCTTCCTGCTAACCAGGTTATACATATGATACTTCCTATTAAAAGAATAATCGAAATCACAACTTCCCACCAATTTACTCCAAAAGGAATACGCATTAGCATTACAATTGGTGACGTTAAAGGTATCATAGAAAATACGGTTGAGACCGTACCATGAGGGTTTTCTATTACCGAAAAGAACCCCACATAAATCCCTAACATCAGTGGTAAAATTACGGGTAACATAAACTGCTGAGAGTCTGTCTCACTATCTACGGCCGCACCTATCGCAGCATAAATCGAGCTATATAAAAAATATCCTCCTATAAAATATATTAAAAATGATATCACCATAGTCACTAACGGAAGTTTCAAGATGTCCTGAAGTACTAGCTGTATTTCTTGTTGGTTACCTTCTTGCATAGCTAAAGATTGCTCTATACCCACTGGTTGTGGTTCTATCCCAAAAAAAGAGGTTGCTATAGTTAACAAAACACCTCCTAATAGTATCCAAATAGCAAATTGAAGAATTCCTGCCAAAGATGTTCCTAAAATTTTACCCATCATTAATTGCATAGGTTTTACGGAAGAAATAATAATTTCGATGATACGGTTTGCTTTTTCCTCTATAACGGATCGCATCACCATATTACCATAAATAATAACAAACATAAAAAGTAAATACCCCGCTGCTCCACCAAAAATCATTTTTACATAGCTAGACATTTTTGAAGTCTTCTCCCCAGAAAAGTTCTCGATCTGAATACTAACGTTGGCTTTAGAATTTTCAATCACATTTAGATCCAATCCTTTTTTTTCAAAATTTTGATTGGTTAACTTACCAGCAATTACCTCTTCTATATCATTGAGAATGGAAATATTAGGTGCTTCATCTGCATAAAATTGTATAGATTCTGCCAGCTCTCGATTGGATTGTTTTTTAGGAATATATAGTAATCCATATAATTCTTTAAGTACTACCGAATCTTTAGCATTGTTTAACGTTAGATTACTATAATTAATATAGTTTATTTGATCCGAATTCTTAAGATCTGAAATAAACACACCCGTTTCATCAAAAAAAGCGATCTCCCTCGTCTCGTCATTATTTAGAGTTGCCAGCCATGTAATTAATGATATCATCCCCACAAAAATCAAAGGACTTAAAAAAGTCATGACAACAAATGTTCTGTTGCGTACACGAGCTATGAATTCTCTTTTTATAATTAGTTTTAGATTACTCATTGTCTGTGATCGTTTTAATAAATATTTCGTTGACTGTTGGTATTACTTCATTAAAACGCATTACTTGGGCTTTATCCGACAAGTATGATAACAACTCATTCGATGACATATTTTGGTCTAAGGTTATTTTTACTTTCAATTGCTCATCTATAGTTCTAAAATCTGCAGGAATAATTTCAAATTTTTCATTAAGAGTTTGATACAAACCATTATTATTCTCGGTTAAAAGTCCAACTTCAAAGGTATTGGATTTATATTCTCTTTTAATATCAGAGAGCTTACCCTCTACTATTTTTTTTGATTTATGGATCAATGCGATGTGATCACATAATTCCTCAACACTTTCCATGCGATGGGTAGAAAATATTACGGTTGCACCCTCATCACGCAATTGTAGGATTTCATCTTTAATCACATTTGCATTAATGGGATCAAAACCACTAAATGGTTCGTCAAATATTAAAAGTTTAGGTCTATGAAGTACGGTAACTATAAACTGAACTTTCTGTGCCATCCCTTTAGAAAGTTCTTGTATTTTTTTATCCCACCAATGGGCAATCTCAAATTTATTAAACCAATATTTAAGACGCTCCTTAGCTTCTTTCTTACTAAGTCCTTTTAGCTGTGCCAGGTACAAAGCTTGCTCACCAACCTTCATAGACTTATAAAGTCCTCTTTCTTCGGGTAAGTATCCAATATCTTTAATATGCTCTGGTTTTAGCAGCTCATTATCCAGTAATACATCTCCTTCATCGGGTAATGTAATTTGATTGATAATCCTGATTAATGTTGTTTTACCAGCTCCGTTAGGTCCTAATAATCCAAAAATGCTCCCTTTTGGCACCTGTATGGATACATCATTAAGAGCTGTAAAGGTTCCAAATCGTTTTGTGGCTTGCCTGACCTCTAAAAGATTAGTCATAAATACTAATGATATTGTTATAATTTATATGAAACCCGAATGATACGAAAACTTAAAAACTTATGCTAATAATTATTAAATATTGATATAATAACTTTCCTATAAAACAAAAAAAATTAGTATTAATCTAACCATTGAGCAAACAAAGGTTTAATATTTTTGTTTTTCGCTTTTTTTAATAATTTAATTATTTCTTTTTTTATTTTTTGGTTTACTAATACTTGAACCGCTTTACTATTGATCAATATTTTGATAATGCGATCATCTCCTTGATATCGCATAATTGCAGTTTTAATTAGTGAATAATCATCAGGGCCTTTAAAATTTAGGCTTGCATCACTCTTTATAAGTTCTTCTAAAATCTCTGGAAGTGTTCTTGAAACCGATAAATATAAAGAACTATACCCTTCAGTATCCAACATATTTATGTCGGCTCCCGAATCAATAAGCAATTTTACAATATCAAGACGATCATCTCGCATCGCCGAATGTAAAGCAGTATTACCAAATTGAGTACATTCATTAATATCAATTCCTTGCCGAATTAACTCTGAAACTGTATCGATATCATTTTTAGAAATAGCAACGCGTAACTTATCATATTCATTTTTTTGATATGTTTGAAAATTACCCCATTTTGAAAACAACACTCTAATTTTTTCATTTTTTGGCATCTCTAGCTGACCTAAGGTGTCATTTCCATAATAATTGGGAATAGTTGGATCTACTTTATTTTTTAATAGTATTTTAATAATACTATCATCCTCTCTATACCCATTAACTGCTATTGAAATTAAATTATTGCCGTATGAATCTTTGAAACTTAAGCTAGCGCCTTGGGATATTAATATCTCTAAAATCTCTGGACGACTCCCAGAAATTGCATAATGAATCGGGGTATAACTTTGATCATCTAATACATCAATATCTGCCTTAGATTCTAGAAGCAATTTGACCATATTTAATTGCCCATTCATAACAACTTCATGTAAAGCAGCTTTTCCAAATTCATTCTTTTTATTTACATCAATGCCCTTTTCAATCATTTTGGTAGCACTATTCACATCATTCTTATACACTGCTTTATAGAAAGCCTCATAATCCAATTTTACAATCTCTAATGAATATCCTAAAAGACCTCCTTTATTTTTTACAGCTTGAACTGAAGTAATAAGTCCATTTAATTTTGCAGTATCGTTTGCAAATTGAATATTCTTTCTGCATTTTTCTATTTCGATTAGTATAACTTCTTCAATATCATCAATTGAAAAATTGATATCTCCTTTACTTTTAAAGTAATAATACACATACAAATGATAAAGTAACTTTTCTACTTTGACACAAATCGATATCTGATCAGCCTTAGACAATTGAGAAAACATCAACCTCACATTTTTTATACAATCATTCTTATTATTCTTAAAATAAGGTAAAACATACGTATTCCAAGAACCAACAACAGAATGTTCATCATATTCTCTGTCCTGGATAAAATATGTATCTTCTCCCATTGCAAACTTTACCAGTTCATCGTTTTTTATAGCAAGTTTAAAGAAGTTTGTATTCTTCATGGACACCCATTTTAAGCTGTATTTAAAGCATCATTTTTTAGGTTAGCACAGGATTAGAGCTTAAATTTAAACCGTTTGGCACGATCTTCTGCACTATTCCCATAGTGGTTTTTATGCGCTTTATCTACATCATACTCTAATAAAAGATCAATAATTTCTCGTCCTTCATTTCTACTTTTTAATGCTGCAAATAACGCATTATTGCCATAAGAATCCAGTGAATTTACTTCGGCTTTATACTCCAATAGTAACCTGACGATTTCATAATTATGCCTGTCAACGGCATAATGAAGAGGTGCAGAATCATTGGTTTTATCTTTAAGGTTTGGATCTGCTCCATACGTTAAATAGAGTTTTACTATTTCAATATTGTTATCAATAACCGCATGCATAAGACCATTATAACCACTTTTTATAAACTCATCAATACGAGCAGGATATTTTTCAAGAATTTTCTTAAGTTCTGTATCTCTTTTATATATCAAGTGCCCAAAAATTTCTTCTTTAAGCGCTTCCAAATTAATATCATCAAATTCGACTTTCCATATTCCTGATATTTGACAAGTCATTCTTCCTGGTTGCGATTCTCCAGATCCAAATACTATAAGATACGTTTCACTACAAGAACTACACTTAAAACCTTCATATAAGGCCGGAAGATTGCAAAATATTAACTCTCCCAAATGTGATTGAAATTTAGCAGCAGATTTAGCCACTCCATTTTTAATCAATTCTTCTTTACTTATTAATTTTTTTTGAGTCAATATATCTAAAGAGGTTCCTGTTTTAAAAGGTATAATCTTAACTTCATTAGTTTCATTACATTTTTTACATGGAAATTTTAATATAACTTCTGGAAACATTTCTGATTCTCTGAAATCTGATTTTGGAAGTAATATTTTATTTACTATTTTAAATACTTTTTCAAACCTAAAAAAATAAGCCCCCTCATCTTGTTTTGTTCTTGCCTCCTCAGGAATCTCTCCATTCATATCCAGATACCATTCTACTATATAATCAGATATACAGTCATAGATATCATCTTTTACCTCTGGATATTCAAAATCTTTGATACAATCAATACTTCTTTGGATCTCTATACGTGCCTTATCATTAAATATTCCTGAAGTACATAAGGTATCGCTTATATAATCTGCAAAATCTTCAAAACGTTCGTCCCAATTTTTATTTCCATTATTTTGAGCTTCCCAACGTAATTTCTCCAACGATCGCAATAACTCTCCTTGTACAGTATCGGCTTTTCCTTCGGTTGGCACAAATTTGTCCCAAATATATTTAGATTCTTTTAAGTATTTCATTTATTTTTGAGTGGTATTTTAATACTTCTATCCTGCAATTGGGAGGGTTTTTGATTGAAATCTGCCCTTATTTGTTTCTCATGGTCTAAATGACACCATTTACGTTAATTGTTCTTTTTGAATCTGTAAAAGAATGAATATTATATTCAATTTACATCAGTAATTATCATATATGTAAGTTACTATTTATTGGCGACATAAATAGCACTATTTGTATGTTTAAAAAATTAATAAAAAACAAAACCCACCCTGAATACAAGTATTAAGGATGGGAAAAAAATTGCTATGAAAAAGAAAAATTATCACTAAATAGATTAGTGATAATTCAAATATACGAATTTTTCTTAATCAAAAGTTAATAAAAACAAATGATTCATCATATGATAAATTACCCGAATTTATTAAGAAAACATATCTTTTACTTTTTCAAAAAATGACTTTTCTCCACTATCAGGATTTGGCATAAAGTGATCATCTTTGGCCATTTTTTCGAAAAACTCTCTTTGTTCTTTATTTAATGTTTTTGGTGTCCAGACATTTACATGTACCAAAAGATCACCTTTACCATACCCATTAATACTAGGAATACCTTTTCCTCGTAATCTCAGGATTTTACCGCTTTGCACACCTTCTTCAATTTTGATACGTACTTTACCCGAAACGGTATCAATCTCTCTGGATGCTCCCAAAGCCGCTTCAGAAAAGCTTATATACAGGTCATAGTGCAAGTTGTTTCCTTCTCGTTGTAAAAAAGGATGATCTTGCTCCTCTATAGCCACAAGAAGGTCTCCTGCAATACCATTACCCGGAGCTTCATTACCTTTTCCAGATACTTTTAGCTGCATTCCTTCTTCTACTCCTGCAGGGATTTTTATACTTACGGTTTCTTCTGTTACTCTTAGACCTTGAGCATCTGCATCTGCTGGTTTATGATCAATAGACTGTCCGGCTCCTCCACATGTAGAACAAGTGGTTGCAGTTTGCATTCTTCCGAGAATTGTATTGGTGATTCTGGTAACTTGTCCAGTACCATTACATGTTCCACAAGTTTTATAGGTAGTACCCGGAGCTTGAATTTTTCGTTTTACTTTGATTTTCTTCTCTACACCATTTGCGATCTCTTCTAAGGTAAGCTTAACCCGAATACGAAGATTACTTCCTTTAACACGGCGTTGTCTTCCGCCTCCGCCAAAACCGCCAAAGCCACCAAAACCGCCACCGCCAAAGATATCACCAAACTGACTGAATATATCATCCATATTCATGCCACCGCCACCACCAAAGCCACCGCCTTCAAAAGCTTGGTGTCCATATTGATCATAACGAGCTTTTTTATCAGGATCACTTAAAATCTCATAAGCTTCTGCTGCTTTTTTAAACTTTTCTTCAGCTGTTTTATCTCCTGGATTTTTATCAGGATGAAACTCAATAGCTTTCTTACGATATGCTTTTTTGATTTCTGCATCAGTAGCACCTTTACTTATCCCTAATATGTCGTAAAAATCTTCTTTCATAATGTATTATTGACCAGTCACTACTTTAGGAAAACGAATAACTTTGTCTCCCAGTTTATATCCCTTTTCTATAACATCTACAATCTTACCCTTTAAATCATCACTAGGAGCAGGGATTTGTGTTATTGCTTCATGATCATCAGCATTGAAAGCATCACCAGCTCCAACTTCGACTTCAGACAATCCCTTACTCTTCAGAGTTTCCTTCAGTTTATTATGAATAAGTTCTACTCCTTTGATAAGATCTTTGTCTTCTGATTTCTCTATTTCTTTTGATGCACGATCAAAATCATCTAACACAGGTAACATGGATTGGATAACATCCTGACTTGCTGTCTTAAATAACTCTATGCGCTCCTTAGAAGTACGTTTTTTATAATTTTCGAACTCAGCAAAAAGTCTTAAAAATTTATCTTTTTCTTTCTCTAATTCTTCTTTAAGCTGTGTTTCTACATCTACTATTTCTGTTTCTTTCTCTGTTTCTTCAACAGGAGTATCAAGTATTTCTTCTACTTGATCTTTTACATCTTCAGTATTTTTATTCTTCTTACTCATGTAACTCGTACCTTTTATAAGTTTTGATTTTGAAGTAGCAAAAGTACTGCCATTTTTGAATTAATGTCATAATGTCACAGGAATATTTTAGTATATATTTAAGAGTGTTTCATTCACAAAAAAATAATTTTGATCCCTTTAAAAACCCAGTAAACTATTATCTATGAAAATCAAATTGATCAATACACTAATCATAATGGCACTTGTGATGACTGCTTTTTCCTGTAAAAGCGAAAAAAAGAATGAAACCGAAGCTGCTACAGCCGAAGAAGTTAAAGAAGCTACTGCAGAAGCTATCTCTTATGTTGTAGACCCAGCATCTAGTATTATAGAATGGACTGGATCAAAACCAGCAGGCAAACATACAGGTACCATACAATTAGAACAAGGAACTGTAAAAACGCAAGAAGGAAAAATTGAGAGCGGGTCTTTTATGATTGACATGACCACGATTAATGTCACAGATCTTGAAGGTGAAGAAAAAACAGGACTTGAAGGTCATCTTAGAGGTGAAGGAGAAGGAAAAGAAGATCATTTCTTTAATGTTGCTAAATTCCCAAAAGCTTCTTTTGAAATTACAGGAATTACTCAAAAAGAAGGAAAAACTTATCTAGAAGGTAATCTTACTATAAAAGGAATCGAAAAGAATATTTCGTTTCCTGCAAGCACCTCTATAGAAGGAGATACGATGACATTAAGTACAGAAGTATTTACTATTAATCGTACAGAATGGGGTGTAAACTATGCTTCAAAATCAATATTTGAAAACCTAGGGGATAAATTCATCAATGATGATATAGAATTAAAAATTAGTGTAAAAGCCAAAAAAGCTTAATCCTCTCTACAATAAACTAAAAAACCGATGCAACTATGTGTCGGTTTTTTTTGATTATTCTGAAATAAGAGCATCGATTGCCGAAACGATATTATCATACCGAAACTCAAATCCAGATGCCAAAATTCGATTACTACAAACACGCTGACTAGAGAATAGAAGAATATGCATCTCTCCTAAAAACAATTGTAAAGTAAGCCTCGGTACATTAGGAAGGATTATTTTTTTATCCAACTTTTCTGCTATAGCTCGGGTCAATTTTTTATTAGAAACCGGATTAGGTGCTACTGCGTTAAAAACTCCGTTCAATTCTTCATGCATTACATACATAAACATTCTAGCAAGGTCTTGAATGTGTATCCAGCTCTGCCATTGTTTACCGTTACCAAAAAAAGCTCCAAAACCATATTGAATTGGTTTTGCTATTTTCGGAAACGCTCCTCCTTGATCAGACAATACAAGTCCTATACGCAATAAGCTAACATCAATTCCTATGGTTTTGAATTGAAGAACAGCATCTTCCCATTTAGTGACTACTTGTCCTAAAAAGCTTGTATCTCGTTCTGGAGAATCCTCCATATAATAATTCTGAAAGGAATCAGGGTAGATTCCTATTGCACTTGCCGAAATGACATGCCGAACAGAATGTTTTACATTTTTTAGGGTTTCTAAAAGTAAACTAGCGGTCCCTATCCTGCTATTTAGGATCTCTTTTTTATGTGTCGATGTCCACCTTTTTGCCACTGTTGCTCCAACAAGATTAATGATGACCTCAACACCCTCTAAGCATTTTACATCAATTTCATTTTTTTCAGGATTCCAGAAATAACCGGAATAATTAGAAGTAGTACTTAGTTTATTTTTACTGGTCGTAAGATAATTTACATCAATATCAGATTGATGACATAGCCTTACAATTTCCTGGCCTATTAATCCTGTGGCACCAGTAATTAAAACCTTCATTTATTATAATTTGGTGCAAAATACCATCACCTTATAACAAAAACAATCTCTTTATTATAGGTTTAACAATCGTTCATCATCTTATAAAAAAGAAAGTAAAAAAATACAACGTTTTAAATTACACTTTTGTGGCTCTAAGCATTTCTCGTTTACCGGGAGGACCAGGAAGTCGTTCTACCTGAAAACCCACTTCTTGCATTGCACGCCTTACACTACCCTTTGCCGAATACGTAACTAGAACCCCTTTTGGCTGAAGCGCGTTATACATCTTTTGAAAGATTTCTACTGTCCAAAGTTCGGGTTGTACTCTAGCTCCAAAAGCATCAAAATATATAAGATTGAAGATATCTTTATCCTCGATATCAACAAAAAATTGTTTGCGCTTGGTAAGCACAAAATCAGGAGAAATCTCAAATGGAACTTCCCAGGCAGATTGATGTAATAACTCAAATATTGGTTCTTTTTCTTCGGTTGAAAGTTCTGCAGAGTAATTCATTAAAATTGCCTCGTCAAACGCAACGGGATACGCCTCTACTCCAACATAATGAATTTTTTGATTAATTTTTTCTGCTTCAAGAAAGGTGATAAAAGCATTTAGCCCTGTTCCGAAACCTATTTCAAGGATATTCAATTTCTTTAAAACACCTAGACCTAGAACATAATCAAAACCATTTTTAATAAACACATGTTTTGCTTCATTAATAGCGCCATGTTTAGAATGGTACTGTTCATTCAGCTCTGGTAAGTGAATTGTTGTCGAACCATCTGCGGTAGTAATAATTTCTCGTTTTAATTGGTTTTCCATCATTTCTTAATCAAAACACCATCTGCTATAAAAGAATAGGTCTTCTTAGGCTGAGTAATCGCAGCAATTTCATCTTCAGATTTTCCTGCATCACTTGCAAAATGACGTTGTTCTTCGACAGATATTTCGCTCACAAATGCTTTTCCTTCAATAATTACGGTGTCATTTTCAATATCTTTTGGAACAAAAAAACCATAATCTTTAAACTTCACCATTACTTCTTTCTCACCACTCAATGCCACTCTCATCCAACATCCCTTAGCCTTACAAACAGAATTCACAACTCCAGTAAAAGCAACATCTACTGTATCTTCTTCTGTAAGATCATCGTACTTTTCGGTTATTAGATTTTTATAATAAATCTTTTTAGAAGATATTTCTTCTCCATAAGAATCATAATTTTCTGACATAATATCATCCATCGATGTAGAAACTTCATTTTTATTTCTACAGTTAGTCGTTATAAACAATAATCCCGTTAAAAAAAGTATGCTTTTATTCATTATTCTATAATTATTGGTCTTTGATGGTAAAATTACGTATTTTAAAAATTCTTATTTTATCAGAAAAGGGTATTTTTGTGAATTATAAGATTAGTTGTTAGTATTCATATCTTTTTTTGACAAAATACAATGAATTTATACTACTAACAGATTGTGATCACCTTAAAAAATGTCAAATGAAAAATACAATTTCGCAGACCTTAGAAATTAATAAAGTTAGTGAGTCCAAAATTGGACAAGTAGATTTTGAAAATCTTAATTTCGGAAATATTTTTACTGATCATATGTTTGTCTGTGATTATATCAATGGAGAATGGCAAACACCAAAGATTGTTCCTTATGGTCCATTGAGTATGGAGCCATCTGCACGTGTTTTTCACTATGGCCAGGCTGTTTTTGAAGGAATGAAAGCCTACAAGGATGATAACGGAGATACTTTTTTGTTTAGACCAGATGAGAATTATAATCGTATTAATAAGTCTGCAGAGCGATTAGCAATGCCAGATTTCCCTGAAGATTACTTTTTTGAAGGATTAAATACGCTACTCAAATTAGATAACGAATGGATTAAGCCAGGTTTTGGAAATTCTTTATACATTCGACCATTTGTGATTGCTACTCAGGCCAGTGTTTCTGCATCTGAAGCTGATGAATATAAATTTTTAATTATTTGCTCTCCGGCGCAATCATACTATAGCGGCGAAGTAAGTGTATTAGTTGAAGAAAGATATAGTCGTTCGGCAAATGGAGGTTTTGGATATGCTAAAGCAGCTGGAAACTATGCTGGTCAATTTTATCCAACCAAACTCGCCAAAGAGAAAGGATACCAACAGATTGTTTGGACAGATGCTGATACCCATGAATACATGGAAGAAGCCGGTACTATGAATGTATTTTTTAGAGTGAATGACACCTTATTAACTGCACCAATTAGTGATCGAATTCTTGATGGTGTAACTCGTAAAAGTTTAATTGCCTTAGCCGAAAAAGAAGGGATTAAGGTAGACGTTAGACCTGTAAAAGTTAGTGAGATTGTTGAAGCCGCAAAGAATGGTAGCTTGAAAGAGATTTTCGGAGCAGGAACTGCAGCAGTAGTAAGCCCTGTAAAAGCTTTTGGATATAAAGGTGAGCATTACGAATTAGCAAAACAAGAAAACTCCTATGCTTCGCATTTCAAGAAAGCATTGATGGATATTCAATATAATAAAGCCGAGGATTCTTTTGGATGGAGATATAAGGTGTAGTTTTTGAATTACGAATTCAGAATTACGAATCTTTCAAATAAAAAATTCCCGAAGAATGTTCTTCGGGAATTTTTTTATCGATCTAAAATTTCTTTGATATTGGGTTTAAAGTAATTTGGCCCTTTGAGCACTTTACCATCTTCTCGATAGATAGGGTTACCATCTTCTCCCAATTTACTCATATTACTTCGCTGAATCTCGTTAAACACTTCTTCAATTTTATGCTGCATCCCATGTTCGATGATGGTACCACACAAAATATAGAGCATATCGCCCAAGGCATCTGCCACCTCAACTAAATCATTATTTTGTGCTGCTTCTAGATACTCCTCATTTTCTTCTTTCATTAAATTAAACCGCAGCGTGTTTTTTGCTTCTCCCAGATCAGCAATAGGTTCATTTTTATACCCAATCTCAAACGCCGTATGAAATTCTTGTACCGCACTAATTTTATCCTTCATCAGTATATTTTTATAGATTATCTTTGCCGTAAAAATAACAAAATATGTTTAGTCAGGGCCAGTTACTATTTGCAGGATTTTTTGTAGTTGCTTTTATCATTCTAATGATTTTTAGCTACAGAAAGGATCTTAAGCTACATCGCAAATATTACAAAGGCAGCCTGTTTATTTTAATTGGTTTTATTATCTTTATTATATTGTTGTTTGCGTTAAAAACGTATTTACAACCTGAGTAAACCATAACACACCCCTTTTTTCTATCGCATCTTTGCATTGTAGCTATACCCCTATTTAGACTATAGTCTAATTATTTCATGTAAACATTTATCGTCAACAAAGCAATATACCATGTATTGGGTATGGATTGATATACTCTTTTTTGAGAGATTTGGGAAGTAACTAAATAACTAAAATTTATAAAAATGAAAACATGTCTAACATTTATAGCACTAACATTTTTTTTACTTTGCCTATCTAGTTGTAATCGCAAGTATAAAAAAGAATTAATCGACGCAAAAAGTCAACTAGATAATACCAAAAATCAATTAGACAGTTGTATTTTAAATAAAGGGTTTCAAGCAAATTTTTTAAATTTATTGAACGAAACTGGTATCCCAAAAACCTTTAACAAGGGTTTTAAAAGCACTTTACGATTCAACCTTGATTTAAATGAAAAGAAACCACAAGTGATCCACATTAGTTCAGATCGAAGCAAGATACCATTTATGATTTTATGCAAAGTAGATGGTACTCAAAGAGGAGATAAATTTACTTTTTCAAAACTAGATCTTGCTGTTAGATCGATTGGCAAAACCCCGGTTTCATTCTTTAAAATTAAAGGAGTTCCTACTTTAGAGTTATATAATCATAAGGGATACAAATACAAATTAACAACTTTTATAGACCTAAATACATCAGGTAGTAGCCCTATAAGTGGAAGAACAAGAATAGCTAAACCTTGTGAAACAGTAAATAAGAAAGAGCTAATTGAGGTTGAAATAAACCCAAAATATTTAAAAGAATCTTTAGATTCTATAAGAATCAATTCTCAAAACCTTCCTCTTTATTTCGATGAAAAATTTATTAAAGAAATTGATAAGTTTTGCTGTGCTGGGGTCATATGTTCTCTAAATTTACTAATGTAATATTACTTAATACATTCAAGTTGCGGTATAATTTATGTAATATTAACAAGTTTTATTTCATATCAATTCTGATACTTTTTAGCCTTAACCCTTCTTATAGTCAGAATAGATATGAAATGACTTTTATCGAAGAATATATTATTCCTTTAAAGAATCATCGAATAGATTATTTAGAACGAAATAAACATCTAATTAAATCGCCTTTCTTATTTGCTTTTATTGAATGTCAATTAGAAAAACTAAAAAATCACAGGATTAGTGATTCCACTTATTCAAACTTCAAATCTCTGAGGAAAAGTAAAGAAGGTAATACCTTTATAAACATAATCTATCATATTAATAAAGGTGATTATATACTAAGTAAACTAAAGTATAGGGATTCAGATGTCATAAGCGAATATGAAACGGCATATCATCTATCAAAAAAATACAAAAACAAGTGCTTAAGCAGCGAATCCTTAAGAAGAATTTGTGATTACTTTTTTAAAACGCAAAAAAACATACCGCCATTAAAAGAAAGTTTAAAAAGATACGAAAAAAACATCTGTGATGATTTTGATAAATACAAATATATTTTTTGGAATATCGGTTTAAAAATGCAGGAGAATTATTCTCAAAAAAAACTAATTTCAATTTCACTTTTTGATAGTTTATTCCTTAAAGCAGAAAGAGTCAACCATCCCATTACCTTTGGAGAATCTTTCCAATTAAAAGGAAATTACTACATGCTTTTTTTAAAAAAAAATGACAGTGTTTTACAATATTATAATCTTGCGAAAAAAGAATATGACAAGTGTAATTCCTCATATTGTAAAATTAGATCATTAGGTCTAGAAATTAATCAGGCAATTTTCCTACAAGGAATTGGTAGGTATGAAGAATCAATAAAAAAATTGGACAGTTTAAAAAAATTAAAAATACCAAATCAAAGTTTAAGAGAACAATTAAGTATTTATCAATATCTTACAAGTGGGTATAAGAGTTTAAATGATTACAAGAATGCATATAAAATGCAACTAATCGAAAAAAAAATCGAGGACAGTCTTGATTTAATAGTACAAAAAACTAAAATTTCTGAAATTCAAACTAAATACCAAACCGCCGAAAAAGAAAAAAAAATCATCCAACTCCTAAACACCAATCTAAAAACAGAAGTAAAACAAAGAAGAACCAGAAATCAATTAATCGCTAGTATATCTTTATTAGCATTAGGATCGATTATTACGTTATTAATCTACAAAAATACCAGGCGTAAACAACGTATTGCAGAACAGCAACGAGAAATTGAGATCCAGAAAACAGAAAAGCTCTTAAAAGAACAAGAACTAGCCAGTATTGATGCCATGATTGCTGGACAAGAAAAAGAGCGGCAGCGCTTGGCCAATGACCTACATGATAATTTAGGGAGTACATTAGCCACAGTAAAACTTCATTTTCAGCATTTAAAGAATAATAAAGACAATTCCGAAACTAAAAATATAACAGAACTATACAACAAAACAGATAACTTACTTGAAGAAGCTTATCAAAAAGTGCGTACGATAGCACATGAAAAAAACAGTGGTGTAATGGCTAAACAAGGATTATTACCCGCCATTAAAAAGCTAGCCAAAAAAGTATCCAATTCTAATGAGTTATTAGTCGAAGTACAAGATTATGGGCTCGAAAAACGATTAGATAACACGCTCGAGATTACTATTTTTAGAATGATCCAGGAGCTAATTACTAACATTATCAAACATGCCCATGCCACCGAAATTCATATTTCTCTTACAAATCATGATTCATTATTAAACATCATTGTAGAGGATAACGGTAAAGGATTTGATGCCAAAGTATTGCCAGAAAAAGACGGTATGGGGCTAGCAACTATCGAAAAACGTGTAGAACATCTTGAGGGGACTTTCGAGATTGACTCCACTCTTGGAAAAGGAACCAACATCATTATAAATATACCCATATGATTACTGTAGCTATAGCCGAAGATCACCAATCTTTAATAGACGGGGTAAAACTTCTTCTTAAATACGAAGAAGAGATCAGTATTGTGGGTATGGCTAATGATGGTGAAGAACTATTAAAGATAGTACGACTAAAACAACCCAAAGTTGTACTGATGGATATCAGAATGCCAAAAATTGATGGTATCGCCGCGACTAACATTATTAAAAAAGAAATGCCACATACCAAAATCATTGCTTTCTCTATGTTTGATCAAGAAGATGCTGTACGACAAATGCTTGAAGCTGGTGCTTCAGGATACCTGCTTAAAAACTCTCCGCTAGAAGAAGTCTTAACCGCAATACAAGAAGTCGCACAAGGGGGAACTTATTTTGATGCGGCTCTTGACCCTTCACTGTTTACAAAAGATGCTAAACAACCTTCTAAGAAGCAAGTATTATCAAAAAGCGAACGAGAAATCTTAAAGCTTATCGGACAGGGAAAAACCTCATCTGAGATTGCTGCCATCCGTTTCAACTCGGTCTCTACCATAGAAACACATCGTAAAAATATCATCCGCAAGCTAGACCTACATGGCAAAGGAGAATTATTGCGATATGCTATTGAGAAAAAGTATGATTTTTAGATAGTTAGACTACTTAAAAATGACAAATATACCCTGCTATGGGTATATTTTTGTGCTCTTTTTAAAGGTAATTTAAACACATATTAATCTAAAATCAAACGATCATGAAAAAATCACTTATCCTTTTTTTAACTCTATTAACAATATCTACTATTTCTTGTAATAGCGACGATGATGACGATGCTACTCCAATTCCTATTGAAGAAGCAGTCATAGGATGCAACGATTCTAACGCTTTAAATTATAATTCAAACGCAGACGAGAATGATGGTTCTTGCATATATTCTAAAATTACCTTTTATGCACGATTTAACTCCTTTAATGGCATTCCTATAACAAAAATTGAAATCCTAGTTAATGGTGAAATTGTAGGCTCGATAAACAATGGTTTTATATGGACGAATGCTCCAGGTAACTGTTCGTCTACTGGAACAGTTAGCTATAATTTTTTGGATGGCAATACTATAGACTGGAACACAAATATGTTTCTGGCAAATGGTCAATTGATTTCATCAAGCGGAACAAAGTCACCAAACAAATCATCTGAATGTATAAAAATTAATGTAACCAGTTAATCCAATGAAAACTTCATTAAAAAAACCTCCTTTCTTAATTAAGAAAAGAGGTTTTAAAATATAATCTTTACCTAAATTAATTCACCTCAGGTAAGAAGTTATAATTCTTACTATAGTCTAACATTTGAGAAGCAAAATCTTCTGGCTGTGTTACCTTAATTTTAGTAATCTCTCCGTTATCATCCATTTCTGGCACTAAAACCGGGTTTACAAAACCACTATACGGTGCAGATGTAAATTGCTCGTTACGCTTTAATACTTCTGCATGTATTGCTTGATCAACTTTTACTCCGTATCCTTCTACTAAAGCTTCTGCTGCTTTATAATCACCTTCAGACTTGATACGTTGTGTTTCGCGTAGCAACTGTCCAAAAATATCACGTAACTTCTTATAATCTTTGATATCATAATACGTTTTACCATCTCTGGTTACTTTTTCGATTACACCATCTTTAGCTCCTTTTTCGAACGCCCAGGCACTTACCCATTGTCTGTTTCTCATATGAGCTTCTTCTACATCATCTCCAAGATTTAAACGGATCAACTGCCCCATCAAACCATTTCTAATATAACCGTCATAAGCAGCTTTACCTGTCTTTTCCCAGTCTTCAACTAAACCAAGTTCTTGTAATTTTGGATCCATCAAGTAATATAATCCTACCAAATCAGCACGACCTTCTTCCATGGTAGATGCATAGTTCTTAAGCGTTTCTTTGGTCTCACCTACTCCAGGATTCAATTGCCCTGATGCATGACCAACTACTTCATGTAATGCAGTATGTAGCTTATCGGCTAACTGTCCATACTTTTCTTCTAGTTCAAATTCTATACTATCGTGAACAAATTCTTTTAGACGACCAGAACCTCCTGCATTATTATATGCACTAATAATGTTACCCAGAGATACAGATTTAGATCCTACTGCTGCTCTAATCCAATTGGCATTAGGTAGATTAACTCCGATTGGCGTACTTGGTGAAGCGTCTCCTGCTTCTCCTGCTACGGCAACTACTTTATAAGAAACACCTACAACACTATCTTTTTTATGTGCATCCATTAATGGAGAATTATCTTCAAACCATTGTGCATTATCAGATAATACCGCCATTTTCTTAGACATATCAAAATCCTTAATTTCTACAATAGTTTCATAAGAACCTCTATACCCTAATGGATCATTATATACTTCGATAAAACTATTGATGTAATCAATATTTCCATCGGTTGCTGCAGTCCAGGCTACATTATAATCATCCCACGTCTGTAAATTCCCCGTTTTGTAGTACTCTATCAATAATCCTA
The DNA here is from genome assembly GCF_040786285.1 of Aquimarina penaris. NCBI lineage: Bacteria > Pseudomonadati > Bacteroidota > Flavobacteriia > Flavobacteriales > Flavobacteriaceae > Aquimarina > Aquimarina penaris. The sequence continues at coordinate 405,928 of NZ_JBFMKQ010000004.1, read as the reverse complement.
AAGCATCCCCTTGCGCCTCATTTTCGGCTACTTCTTTTGCTTTTTCAAGCCATTTGATAATTTCATCGATAGCAGATCCGTATAATCCTCCTGATTTATACACTCTTTCTTTAAGTGTTCCATTTTCTTTTACCAACTGAGAATTTAAACCAAATGATAATGGCTTATCAGGATTAGGAGACTTCATTTTTCCGTAAAACGACTCTACATCTGCATTAGTAACACCTGGGCCATAAAAATTAACCGCAGACATTGCCACATTATCAACTCCTTTTGCTTGATTTACTTTCTTAGCATCTTTGTCATTAAAAATCACTTCATACGCATCTTTTGACACCTCTGTACCAGTCGCAGCAAGAAGAGAACTAAAATAATCTTTGCTAAATTCTGGCTTGATTTTGTCATTACTATAATGATGGTGGATCCCGTTAGAGAACCAAACACGTTTTACATAAGTTTCAAAAGCTTTCCAATCTTTAGAATTTTTGTCACCTTCGTATGAAGTATATACCTTTTCTAAGGCTTTTCTAATGACTAGATTATGACGGTAATTTTGATCCCACATAATATCTCTTCCACTTAAACCAGCTTGGGTAAGATAATAGACTAATTTTTGCTCTTTTAAAGTAAGATTATCCCATCCCGGGATTTGATATCTCAGGATTTTAAGGTCGGCAAACTGCTCTACAACATAATCAAATTTTTCTTCTACCGTTGTTTGTTCTTGTTGATCAATTTGATCCTGTACTTTAGGATCTTTTTTACATGCCATTAGCATACTGGTAATAGCAATAAAAAATAATATTCTATTGAGTTTCATTATTGAGTGTTTATTGTTTTGACAAATGTAACAAAATAAAAGGAGGCAAAAATTAGTTATATTAGCTAATCAAACAATCTAAACTAACTAACATGAAAATAATCAAGTATTTATTTTTTCTATTATTATTAGTCATCATTGGTGGTGCCGTATATGTCGCTACTATCGATGGAGAATTTCAAGTTGAAGAAAGCAGAGTAATTGATGCCCCAGATGAGCTATTATTTAATACCATTAACGAGTATAAAACTTGGGAAAAATGGGGTCCTTGGATGGATGAATCTGATGATCTAATTATGGAATATCCAGAAAAAACCAGTGGCGAGGGAGCTTCTTATAGTTGGAAAAGTGAAACACAGGGAGACGGCAAAATGGAAACTAAAAAAGCTTCTCCTTTTAGCAGTATTGATCAAAATATCACTTTCGTTACTCCAATGGGTGAAAGTAAAAGTGATGTGTATTGGAAGTTTGAAAAAATTGAAGGCAATAAGACAAAAGTAACCTGGGGAATGAAGGGCACACAGTCTTTTATGGAAAAAGCATTCTGGGCTACACAAGATAGTACCGTTTCGCAAATGCTAAGACCAATGTATCAAAGAGGGCTCGAAAAACTAGATATTTATACCAAAGAAAAAATGAAAGAATACTCTATTAACGTTGACGGTGTAACCGAGCATGAAGGAGGATTTTACATGTATACTGCTACAACATCTTCTATTGCAGGAATGGCAGAAAAGATGGCGCAAATGCTTCCTGCGGTAAATACATATATGAAACAGAACAATCTTCCGCAAACCGGGATGCCGTTTACCTTGTATAACGAATTTAACCCTGAACAAGGGACTACAATTTTCTCTTCGGCAATACCTACAAGAGAAAAAGTCGTAACTCCCAAAGAAAGTGTAATCCTTTGTGATTTCTTACCAAAACAAAAAGTAGTTAAGACAACATTAAAGGGAGATTATGCTAACTTGAAGGAAGCTTGGGAAACAGGATATAAATATATCGCAGATAATGGTTTAGAACCCGACGCCAAATCTCCTGCTTTTGAAGTATATAAAACAGACCCGGGATTACAGCCCAATCCCGCAGAATGGATTACAGAAATTTATGTTCCAATAAAATAGGAATTACTATATAAAAACTGCATTTTACCATTCTGTTTAAAATGCAGTTTTTTTTAATTGATGATTAATGAAACAATTACTTTTAGTATTTATTGGTGGAGGAACCGGTAGTGTTGCCCGCTATCTAATTAGTAAATTTCTCAATCAAAACCTTTATAACTTTCCTTTTGGGACTTTAACGGTTAATATTATTGGCAGCTTATTAATTGGTGTCATTCTTGGGTTATCCTTAAAAGCCAATTCCTTATCACAAAATACTGTTTTACTTTTGGCAACCGGTTTTTGTGGTGGTTTTACTACATTTTCTTCTTTTGCATACGAAAACCAGATTATGCTCAAAAACGGTGACCTTTGGAGTCTTTTTATTTATACAGCTGGTTCTTTTATTTTAGGATTATTAGCCGTATTTTTAGGAATGTTCCTTTCCAAATAAAAAAGAACATCACTTTTAAGTATTATGAATGCGCCAACCACAAACATAGAATATCCATGAAAAAGATTGAAGCTATTATACGTAAATCAAGGTTTAATGACGTGAAAGATAATCTACATGATATTGGAGTTAATTTTTTCACCTATTGGGATGTTACCGGTGTGGGCAATGAAAAAAAGGGAAAAGTATATCGAGGTATTAGTTATAACACATCAGATATACAACGCAGACATATTTCTATAGTCGTATCTGATGAATTTGAAGAAAAAACCATAGCTGCAATTATTGAAGCCGCTAAAACCGGAGAAGTAGGTGATGGTAAAATTTTTGTATCCGATATCCAGAATACGTATAGAATAAGAACAGAAGAAAAAGGCAATCAAGCTCTAAATTGATCATTTTAATAAAAATGATATGGTTTAAATATCTACACTACCTATAAATCATCTTTACTTTTCTCAACTCTTTTTAATGAAAACTTTGCAATACTTCAAATATCATTAAAAAACCACTTTCAAATTCTTAAAATTTCATCAAATAAACATTAAACCTTAATTTTTTTAGGGTATAAAATCAATAAACCATAAAAATAGACCTTTACACCCCTTTTTTTATTGGGGTAAAATTCTTTTAACATAGTTTTACGGTTCCAATTAAGAATAATTACAATAATTAATGTTTATTATGAAAACAAAAACCGTAACAAATCTTTTTAAAAAAGTAAGTCTTGTTGCCCTAGCTTTTATAAGCTTCACCACTATTGCACAAGAAGAAGAGGAAAAAAAATGGTTCGATAACTTCTCAGTTAGCGGATCTGTAGATGGGTATTATAAATACAATATCACAGCTCCTAATAAAGCTGATGATTTTGATGCTGATCCAACTACTGATGATACATTCATAACTCCGGGGACCTCGTTTGCTAACCAATCTGGTTTTTCGTTAGGTATGGCTAATCTAATTTTAGGATATGAAGGAGAAAAAGCAGGTTTTGTTGCTGATCTTGTGTTTGGACCAAGAGGAGAAGATGCTGTGTTTCTTTCTGATGGTTCTGCACAAATTGTTAATCAATTATATGCATATTGGAATGTTACTGAAAAGGTAAAACTAACTTTAGGTAATTTTAATACATTCCTTGGCTATGAAGTAATCTCTCCAACAGGAAATTTTAATTACTCTACATCGTACATGTTCTCTTATGGGCCATTTTCTCATACAGGTCTAAAAGCAGATTTTACACTTAGCGATAAATGGTCTGCAATGTTAGCCGTAATGAATCCAACAGATTATACAGAAAGTAATCCTTTTGATACCTATATCGTTGGTGCTCAATTAGGATATGCTGCTGATAATGGTAGTGCTTTTCTTAACTTTAGATATGGAAACGAAGGTGAACCTGGAGAAGTTGGACCAACATTTCAAGTTGATCTTACAACAGGGTGGGATGTTTCAGAAGATTTCTATCTTGGTATAAACTCTACCTATTTATCTACAGAACCACAAGAAGATGGAGATGCTTCAGGTTTTTACGGAGTTGCATTATACCCTCAATATAAAACATCAGAAAAGTTTACTTTAGGATTAAGAGGAGAATATTTTGCTGTATATAATGGTGGTTTAACAGGAGTTATTGGTCTTGACAATGAACTTGACGGTAGTGTTATTGCTGCTACACTTACGGGTAGTTACGATATTGGTAACTTAACACTTAAGCCTGAATTAAGATTAGATTCTGCATCTGAAGATTCATTCTTGGATAATGATAGAGAAGTAACAAAGAGTCTTTCTTCGTTTGTTTTAGGGGCAGTCTATAAATTCTAAATAGTAGAAATTTTATCATAAAAAAAACGTGCTAATTTAAATTAGCACGTTTTTTTATTCATTCTCGGGATGCTTTATGTATTTTTTTACGCCTACAGAAATCTTAATATCTAAGTCATTTTCTTCGGGTGGCACAGGGCATGAGTATCGCTCACTATACGCACAATATGGATTATATGAAGTATTGAAATCAATTAAAATCGTATCTCCATCCGGTATTTTAAGGTCTATATAACGACCTCCGCTATAACTTGTTTTACCATTAGTTACATCTGTAAAAGGAAGAAATAAATAACCTTCGTACTCAGGTTGCGTAGTAAGTCCTTGGTTTTGATAAATATTTAATACATGTTTTTTCTCTAGAAGAACAAAATGTGCTTCACCATATTTAACATAGAGTGGTTCACTACCTGTTGTTGTTTTCATAACAAAAGGAGTCTCGTAGGGTGTACGCACAAATTTCGCCTTAATGCAAAAAGAAGTATCTATTTTAAAAAAATCAAGCGATTTAAAACCCTTTAGATCTTTGGGAGTCAAAGGCGAAGTTTCTTCAGAGGCAAACTCTTTATTTAATTGATCCTGAAAGAGCAATATCCTCTTTATATCAGGAGAATTCTGAGCAATAGCATTTCCAAAGAAAAATAATAATAAAATAAATAATCTATACACTTCCTTTTTTTTTGCAAAAGTACAATTTACAATTAGTTAACTAATTAATTTCGACAAAATTGTATCCCAATACTAGATAAAAAACTACTTTTACCAACTATTTTAAAATTTCAACACAAATCCACACTCTTTTGCAAAGAATTTTACGTCAATATATCAATTCTTTTTCTGGACTATCAAAAGAAATTTGGTGGCTGGCACTCATCACCCTTATCAATAGAGCTGGAGCAATGGTAATCCCATTTTTATCATTGTATTTAACCGATAACTTAAATTTTACTTTAGAGCAAGTAGGTTGGGTAATGACCAGTTATGGATTGGGTTCTTTCTTTGGAGCCTGGATTGGTGGAAAATTAAGTGATCGTATAGGATATTACAAAGTTATATTGGGTTCTCTACTATTAACAGGAATATCTTTCATAGCGGTTCAATTTTTTACTAATTTTTGGAGCATTTGTATTAGTTTCTTTATACTCATCGCCATTGCCGATGCCGCACGCCCGGCATTTTTTGTGGCGCTAAGTGCCTATAGTAAACCCGAAAACAAAACCCGATCTCTTACCTTTATTCGTCTGGCAATTAATTTGGGGTTTTCTGCAGGACCGGCCTTGGGTGGATTAATTATTGCTACTATAGGGTATTATGGTCTGTTTTGGGTAGATGGCATCACGTGCATTATAGCAGGAATTGTAATGACCCAAACCTTAAACCCTAAAAAAGCTAAAGAACTTGACAAAGAAGTAATTGTTGAGAATCCAGTTCCCGCATATCGCGATAGCACCTATGTTATATTTTTAATTTCATTAGCCCTATTTGGGTTTATATTTGTTCAGTATTTCTCTACCATACCTTTATATTATAAAGAGGTACATCAATTGACTGAGGAAAAAATCGGTTTATTACTTGCTCTTAATGGAGCACTTATATTTCTTTTTGAAATGCCTTTAATAGCCTATTTAGAAAAAACCAGTATTTCAAAAATTGGAAACGTTATAAATGGTTTTCTACTTACAGGCATCAGTTTTTTACTTCTACTCATTACTCCATGGACTGGGATTTTGGTTATAGGAATGATCATAGCTACCCTTGGAGAAATGATTGCATTCCCTTTCGGAAACGCATTTGCTCTAGAAAGAGCCAAAAAAGGAAGACAAGGTGCTTATATGGGACTATATAGCATGTCATTTTCTGCTGCTCATATTTTTGGACATAACTCCGGAATGCAGTTTATTGCTAACTTTGGATACGATAATAGTTGGCTTTTTATGACACTAATAGCAGTAATAGGAATATTTTTATTGTATATAGTTAAACGAAAGTTAACTCATGAAAAAATCAATTAAAACCACGATTGCAATGAAGAAATTGTTTTTTACCCTTATTGGGATAGTACTACTAGGATGTACAGAAATAAAAAAAGAAGAATTACCAAGTCATAATAAGGAAGAAAATACAGCACAGAAAAAAACATTTCCAAAATTAGAGCCTAATCGCTACAATGTGGCTTTTCTTATTATGAATGGCACATATAACACAGAACTCACAGCTCCCTATGATATTTTTCAGCATACTCAATATCGTAAAAACATAAAGCAAATGAATGTTTTTACCGTTGCCAATACCGATGAACCCATAACAACTTTTGAAGGGATGAGAATTATTCCTGATTACAACTACTTAAAAGATTCAATTCCTGAAATTGACATTCTTGTTGTACCAAGTGCAGAGCATCATTTGGATACCGATCTTAATGATCAAGCCATGATTAATTTTGTACAACAGGTAGACAAAACAGCCACTTATATGACTTCGCACTGCGATGGGGCATTTGTATTAGCTAAAGCTGGAGTGTTAGACAATGCCATTTCTACCACTTTTCCGAGTGATATAGACAAGATGCGTGCGATGTTTCCTGATTTAGATATTAGAAAAGAAGTTTTATTTGTGCACGATGGAAAGTATATCACCTCTGCTGGCGGGGCTAAAAGTTTTGAAGCTGCATTATATTTATGCGAGCATTTATATGGAGCCGAAATAGCTAAATCTTTAGCTGGCGGACTCGTTATCGACTGGAAACTTAAAGATATCCCACACCTGATACATCATGAATAATAAAAAAACGTCCCGAGATTTTCGGGACGTTTTTTTATTATTTTATTAGGGGCGGGGAAAATTAAGTACTCTCTTCAGTTTATAGATTTAGGGTCTTTTAACCAATGTCCTCACACAAAATTTTTCCTCAATGCTTCAAAAATTTTCACTCTTTTTACTATCGTCATAATAATCTGAATAATAGTTTTACAAGAAGCATCAGTATTATTTGATAACAGTACTAATATATGAAATTAAAAAGATTAAAAGCAAATAAAATCGATGAAATACATAAATTTTAACAAAAAAGACCAGATTTCATTATAAATCAGTGTTATATTCATTAAAATGAAATGACTTTACATTCTGTAAAATTGTAATATTCATTCTACTTTGGGGTATAAAGGATAAGTATGTAGTATACTACAAAATCGAGTCTTATCTTTTTTGCATAAAAAAAAGCGCCTTGTAAAAGACGCTTATGTTTCGGGGTAAATTACGTACTCTCTTTAGCTTCAAGATTCGGGGCCTTTAGACTAATGTCCTCACACTTAATTCATCCCTGATGTATTCCAAACTAATATTTTAATTCGTATCGTCATACAGCTTAAAATGTTAATTATGGCCGATACATCAAGTATTTTATGTTGGTGTAAATGTAGTATAAAAAAATTGTAAAAACAAAATTAATAACGATAAAAAACATTAATAATCGACGAAATACACAAAATCTCAATGTTTTAGTTTATTTTGAAAAGAAATACTTAGCTTTTCCCAGATGTTTTTCTACCAATATATTATACTCTTTAGACATTCTTAGAGCGAGTGTTCCTTCTATAGCATAAAGCCGATCAAAGTCTTTATATCCATTCTGAAGTAACTTTTCTAAATAGAATAGCGCCGTTTCGTAATCTTGATCCACTGCACTTAAGGAAATTATTTCTAGATATGACTCATAGTCCTTATTGTCTACAACAGTACTTAATATATTAAGGAACATTCTTTTTTCGAAGCTTTTATCTCCAGGTATCTGTGCAATTTTATAATTATCTACTAGATGCTTTAGATATCCTTTTGTTCTTGATGCCACTTCATATGCATACTTTTCTTTACTCAAAGCTAATGTATCCAATTCTGATACCTGATATTGCCACCAATCTAGATTTTCATAACTCTTTGCAATTACATCTTCTTGTAATGAAAACAAATACGTTTGTCTAAAGAAATTCTCCCTATATACATATTTTGTATATAATTGCTTCTCTTTCTTATATCCCTTGGTTCTTCTTATTTCTTTTTGCTTCTCTTTGAGAAAACTTGTATCAAAAAACTGCTCGTATTTTGTACGTATACGTTTTACGTCATTATATGCTTCTAAAAACTTTCTTTCTTTAAGATGAGATTCTACCATTTTTAAATCGCTTTGAAACGAACTTTGAATCCATGTAGAATCTACGGGTATTCTTTTATTACCCATTGCATGCAAAGTAAAGGTTGAAAGTGCTTTTGTAAAAATATCTGGGGGTGGTAATTCTGATTTCCCATCATACGCAAGGACATCTGCCTGGACATTTTTCCTTTTTAAGTAACTTTTATTTCTTAAAAAATCTTTATATCTAAAACTATTAGTATTTACAATACCTAAATAAGAAAAGTTACTTTTAATTTTTATACTCGAATCATAATAGTAGCTATCTCCTATCGCTATAACTCCGAAAATATCGTTATTATACAAAACCGGCAATAAGCTCACTAATTTTGTATCCTTTCTTATCGCCGTGACATACACCCTGTTTTTCTGAATTGGAAGAAGGGAAAAAATATGATTCATAAGCGAAGTAACATAATTTGTCTTTTCCTTATCATTTAAAGCTTCAGAAAAATTACTAGCTACTATGATGTATCCATTTTGTTCTGCAGCTTCTTTATATAAATGAGTAATATGGCTTGCTTTTCCAGAAGAGTCGAATCCAAAAAGTATTGGCCAACTTTTTTGCATATCGAAAGCTTTAGGTAAATAAATACTAAAACTATTATTTGTATCAGGAACAGTTAAAGAATCTATTACCACCCCTTTTCTTAAGGTTAAAGAATGCTGTGCATTAGAAAATGCTACTACAGAAAACATCAACCAATTTAAAACTAAGTATTTTTTAAAAAAATTCCGCTTCATATACTAGTCATATTATCTTCAAAAAGTACTAAAAAAAGTAACGTATATTCTTTAAAAAAATATAAAAATCAGATATAACAAAATCCATTTTAATCTTATTCGCATTTGAACGATCAAAATACTAATGAAATAAGTATGTTTAGTGTATACAAAAAACGCCCGTATCCCTACTGGCGCTTTTTTTATCTATCCCTGTACTCTCTTTAGTTTTCCCTAACTAATGTCCTCACACAAGATGTAGATAACTCCTTATTTTCTTATTTATATAGTAACAAATCTTATGCCAAAAATTAAACTTCGAATTACACATTTGGTGTAATAGTAATTGGATTACCTTCTATAAGATTAGATAGAATAATATGTGTTTTTACTTCTCCATAGGGAATTAATCTATCTATAAACTCTTGTAGATGTATCTGATCACGCAATACAACCTCCATTATTATATTTTCATTACCTGTAATTCGATAACAATTCAATACTTCTTGAAAATCAGACACTTTTAACAAAAACGGTTTTAATCGCCCCATGAATGCACGAAGGGTTACAATAGCCTTTAATTGATAGCCTATTTTAGCATAAGATACTTCGGCTCTATAGCCTTTTAAAACACCATAATCCTCCATTTTTTTTATTCTCTCGGCAACAGCAGGAGAACTCAATCCAACTTTTCTTCCTATTTCGGCGTTAGACAATCTAGCATTTTGTTGTAGATAATGCAAAATTTCTCTATTTGTTACATCAACTTTCATTTTAAATAAAAAAAAGCATTTACAGTTAATAATTAAAGCAAATTAACTAATTAACTTTAAATTGAAAAGAAAATTTATTAAAAATAGCATTATTTTTGTAATTCAAATTGCTATGAGATTACAGCCACGAAATAAAAGATTATACAAAAAAGCACGTGAGATATTTACACTTTCACGTAGTATTTCGAACTATATGGTTCATGATATGGCTGCATTAGAAAGTAATGGTTCTGAAAACCAGCATATTTATTTTACCGGAGATATTATTAGACAATCAGATGCTTTGGCTCCAAAAATAATTAATGCAGAAAATCAGGTTTTCCAGGATGATCGTATCAAGCAGGCTAATTCTCTAATACATATTACGAATCGTCTATATAAAAATTGTGAACGTCTTGAACAATCCGAAAGTAATGGAAAAGAGTTTATAACACTTCTACGTAGAGAGCTTCGAAAGTTTAAACATTTGCAGCGCAATTGGCTGATGACGTTATAGACTATTTATATTGTTTCCCGTGTTTTATGACAATATCTACATTTTGTAAAAGACTAATATGTCGTAACACATCTCCTTTTACTGCGATAATATCTGCATATTTACCTTCGGTAACGGTTCCAACTTCATTGGCTACACCCATCCATAATGAAGGCCAATAGGTCGCAGCACGAATAGCATACATGGGATCGATCCCAAACTCATTTACCCATACATCCAACTCATTCCAGGTAGATTGACTATGAAATTTCATAGGGATCCCGCTATCTGTACCTATCATCAGAACTACACCAGCATCCATCAATTGTTCTATTTTGGTCTGTAACGTTGGCTTTCTAATCGGGGTTAACTGAAAATATGGCAAACGATCTTTGTGCTTAAAACTATTCCTAATATCAGCAATAATCGTATCATGCAATCCTCTGTGCCATGAATCATTATCTAAATGCTCCCCGTTATCCCTTACATATTCGTAATTATATAATCCTTCTACGGTAGGACACCAAAACAGTGGGCCCAGATTCATTTGTGCAGTTCGTTCTTTAATAGCTTGCATCACATCATCTGGATATCTAGGAGCAGAAGAAAGTCCTGTATGTTCAAAACAATCTGCTCCTGCTTTAAGTCCCATCCTAATTTCTTGAGGTCGATGACCATGAGCTACAACCTTAAGATCATATTTATGAGCGGTATCTACGACTGCTTGTAACTCTGCACTAGTCATTTGATCCTGATCGATTAGTTTAACACAATCCACACCAGCATCTGCAAGTTTTTTAACTTTCTTTCTGGCATCCTCTACCCCATTGATTCCCCAACGAAAAGCTTCGGTACCGGGATAGGGTTTCTTCTGGATAAATGGCCCAGAGACATATAAAGTAGCCCCAGGAATTTCTCCTTTATTGATTCGATCCCTAACCGAAATACTTTCTTTGAGCGGCGCTCCCAAATCTCTTGCACTAGTAACTCCTGCCATTAATAATTGCTCTGCAGATGAAGGCATAATCACACTTTCTAATAATGATGGATATGCTTTATCCCAATACGAATAATCAGCATGACCATTAATCATAGTATGTACATGCATATCCCAAAGCCCAGGAAGCACAGACATCCCTTCGGTAGAAATAACTTGAGCATTTGCGGGCACTTCGAGAGTTTCGACAGTACCCACAGCCTTTATCTTATCATTTTCGATGATAATAACGCTGTTTTGTATTGGGGTAGATCCGTAACCATCGATTAAGGTTCCTCCTACTAATGCTTTTACTTGATTTTGTTGTGCAAATGAAAATGTAGTAATCAGTAGTCCTAAAAGTAATTTTTGCATGACGTTTGTGTTTCTTTAAAGATAAAGAAACTCTAGCAAATGATGAGGCTGCCTGAAAAGACTCAAAAACCGTCATTACGAAAAATTTTAATTTTGAAGTAATCTGTTTTTCAGTAACTTAAATTTGACAGATTCCTTCGCTATGCTCGGAATGACGACTTTTTAGACAGCCTCATCATTTTTCAGGATCCCAAAACAAGTTTGAGATTAGCAATCTTTAGGTTTTTGTTATAGCAAAAAGCCTAGAAGGCTATTTACATATTTCTACGGTATTGCCCTCCTACTTCAAACAAAGCAGCTGTGATTTGACCTAACGAGCACACTTTGGTAGCTTCCATCAATATCTCAAAAATATTATGATTTTGGATCGCCGCTTCTTGCACCTTAGTCAGCGTTTCTGCTGCAACACTCTCCTTGGCTTTCTGGAGGTTATTTAATGTTGTAATCTGATATTGTTTCTCTTCTTCGGTTGCACGAATTACTTCTCCAGGCGTTACCGTCGGTGATCCTTTTGAACTTAAGAAGGTATTTACGCCAATAATCGGAAACTCTCCTGTATGTTTTAACGTTTCATAATATAGACTTTCTTCTTGTATTTTGCTACGCTGGTACATGGTTTCCATGGCACCAAGTACTCCACCACGCTCTGTAATTCTATCAAATTCGGTTAATACAGCTTCTTCAACTAGATCCGTTAATTCTTCGATAATAAAAGATCCTTGAATAGGGTTCTCATTTTTAGCCAATCCTAACTCTTTATTGATGATTAACTGAATAGCCATTGCTCTACGCACAGATTCTTCGGTTGGTGTTGTTATCGCTTCATCATATGCATTGGTATGTAAAGAATTACAATTGTCATAGATCGCATATAATGCTTGCAAAGTAGTACGAATATCGTTGAAATCTATTTCCTGAGCATGCAATGATCGACCAGAAGTTTGTATGTGGTATTTCAACATTTGTGCTCTTGGGTTTGCCCCATACTTATGTTTTAAAGCTTTTGCCCAAATCTTACGTGCTACACGACCAATTACTGCATATTCTGGATCAATACCATTAGAGAAAAAGAAGGATAAATTGGGACCAAACTTATTAATATCCATACCACGACTTAGATAATACTCTACATAAGTAAATCCATTTGCCAGTGTTAATGCCAGCTGTGTAATTGGGTTCGCCCCAGCTTCGGCGATATGGTATCCCGAAATCGAAACAGAATAGAAGTTTCGTACTTGTTTCTCAATAAAATATTCCTGTACATCCCCCATCAATCGCAATGCAAATTCTGTAGAGAAAATACAAGTGTTTTGTGCCTGATCTTCTTTAAGGATATCAGCTTGTACGGTACCTCTAACAGTACCCAATGTTTCTGCTTTGATTTTGTTATAAACATCTGCTGGTAGCACTTGATCACCAGTAACACCTAACAGCATTAATCCAAGTCCATCGTTACCTTCGGGAAGATCTCCCTGATATTGTGGACGCTCTATACCTTTATATATTTTTTTGATTTTAGCCTCAACTTCGGCTTCGAGATTATTTTCTTTGATATATTTCTCGCAATTTTGATCGATTGCAGCATTCATAAAGAACCCAAGTAACATTGGAGCCGGACCATTAATGGTCATACTTACCGATGTCATTGCATGAGTAAGATCAAAACCAGAATATAATTTTTTGGCATCATCCAAACAGCAGATTGATACTCCCGCATTACCTATTTTACCGTAGATATCTGGTCTGTGATCTGGATCATTACCATATAATGTTACCGAATCAAACGCTGTAGAAAGACGTTTAGCCGGCATCCCTAAACTCACGTAATGGAAACGACGATTGGTTCGTTCTGGACCACCTTCTCCTGCAAACATACGAGTAGGGTCTTCACCGGTTCTTTTGAAAGGGTATAGACCAGAGGCGTACGGAAACTCTCCCGGAACATTTTCTTGTAAACTCCATCGTAGAACATCTCCCCAAGCTTCGTATTTTGGCAAAGCAACTTTAGGAATCTGTGTATGTGATAACGACTCTGTATGGGTTTCTATTTTAATTTCTTTATCTCTTACTTTGAAGGAATAAATTGGATCCTTATATTTTTTAACCTTGCTTGCCCATGTGATAATTATTTCCCAATTATAGGGATCCAGATTAAGTTTCACTCTATCAAACTCAGCTAACAATAACTTTAAAAAATCCGTATTATCATCGTTTTTAGCATTTCGTAAGCTTTCATCATCGATACCGTTCTTATAGAGGCCAATAAAACTTACCTCTGCAACACTACAAATAGTTTTATAAATTCCAAATAACTTTTGAGCTACCTCAACTTGGATGTCGACGTTTTTATCGTATGCTCTATTACTTTCAGAAATTTCTGATAAATACCTGGTTCTACTTGGGGGAATCACAAATATCTTTTCAGACATTTCTTTAGAGATATGAAAATCTGATTGAAGATCAGCTCCGGTTTTCTCTACCACCTTATCCATGATAGCTTTATAAAGCGTGTTCATACCAGGATCGTTAAATTGCGATGCAATTGTACCATAGACAGGCAGATCATCCTGATGCGTATCCCATAGGTTATGATTACGCATATATTGTTTTTTTACATCACGCAACGCATCTAGTGATCCTCTTTTATCGAATTTATTAATCGCTACAAGATCTGCAAAATCCAGCATGTCGATCTTTTCTAACTGAGTAGCAGCACCAAACTCTGGTGTCATTACATACAATGATGTATCGCTATGTTCTAATATTTCGGTATCTGATTGCCCAATACCCGAAGTTTCGAGAATAATGATATCAAATTCTGCAGCTTTTAAGACTTCAATAGCTTCTGCAACGTATTTTGACAAAGCTAAATTAGACTGACGAGTAGCCAGGGAACGCATATACACTCTAGGAGAATTAATGGCATTCATTCTAATACGATCTCCTAATAAAGCACCTCCCGTTTTACGTTTAGAAGGGTCTACAGAGATAATCCCCATTGTTTTTTCTGGAAAATCGATTAAAAACCTTCGTACCAGTTCATCAACCAAAGATGATTTACCAGCTCCACCTGTTCCTGTAATTCCTAAAACTGGTGTCTTAGATGTTTTATTTTTGTTGTGAATTTCTTCTAAAGTGTCTCTTGCAATCTCAGGAAAATTTTCTGCTGCAGAAATTACTCGCGCAATGGAGCCAATTTCTTTTTCAGCTAAATGTTCTGCTTCTCCATTAAGTCCATTTCCGATAGGATAATCAGACTGTTCTACCAAATCATTAATCATTCCTTGTAACCCCAATTCTCTTCCATCATCTGGAGAATATATCCTTGTAATCCCATAATCCATTAGATCCTTAATCTCTTCAGGAAGAATTACTCCTCCTCCACCGCCAAATATTTTAATATGCTCTGCTCCTTTCTCTTTTAGCAAATCATACATATACTTGAAGTACTCATTATGCCCACCTTGGTAAGACGTCATAGCAATAGCATTAGCATCTTCCTGGATCGCACAATTAACGACTTCTTCAACACTACGATCATGGCCAAGATGAATAACTTCTACTCCTGTTGACTGTATAATACGACGCATAATATTGATTGCTGCATCATGACCATCGAATAGTGAGGCTGCAGTTACAATTCTTACTTTATTCTTGGGGGTATACGGTGCTATTTGTTCCATTGACAATAAATAGTGATTTTAACGCTGCTAATTTACGAAATTGACATCGAAAAGGATTATTTTTTTAGAATTATATAATTTACTCAACCAAACTTGTTGGATCATTGACTATACCGTAAACAAGTTATATATAGCTTGCCTTAGTACAGTATAAAATATCAAAAAAAACTCAAAAAATATTTAATCATTTGTTAATACAATTGTTAAACGTTTTTAATCTGATATTAGAAAACGATATCTTCCTCGATAATTGATAATCAAATTTATGTCAAAATGAAAATTACATCATCAAAAAGCAAATTATTTTTGCTTTCATTTCTATTTGTTTTAGGAATAGGAATTGAAGGTATTCATGCACAAAAAAAGAAAAGAAAATCAAAGAAAGACCAAAAAGAACAAGTAGACACTTCTAAGGAAGAAAAGGAAGAAGAAAAAACTATTGAAGAACTCACCAAAAAAAGTGAAAAAATTGAAGGGCTATTTACCATGTATCGGGATACTATCGATGGAACCACACACATGTTGGTGACCAAAGATCAAATCGGAAAGGAATTCATCTATTTTAGTCAGGTTTCTGATGGGGTTTTAGATGCAGGTGCTTTTAGAGGGGCTTATTTTGGTTCAAAGGTTTTTAAAATCGAAAGACATTTTAACAAAATAGAGTTTGTTACACAAAACTCTTCATTCTATTTTGATAAAAACAATGCATTATCTAAATCTTCTCACGCCAATATTAGTGAAGGCGTTATGGCTAGTTTAAAGGTAGAGGCTCGGGATGATAAAAAAGGAATCTATCTCATCAAATCTGATGACCTTTTCTTAAAAGAGACATTTGAACAGGTTAAACCTCCTAATTATCCAAAACAGTCTCCTCATGCATTTAAATTAGGAACACTTAGCAAAGAAAAAACCAAAATTAAAACCATAAAAAATTACCCAGAAAACACGAATGTTAATAGCCATTATGTATATTCTAATTCGTCTGTTCTTAATGGAGGTTCTAATGCAGTAAGCGATGGTAGAAATGTAACCATTAAAGTAGAACATAGCTTAATTGCAATGCCTCAAAACGATTATCAGCCAAGGTTTGATGATCCTAGAATTGGATATTTCTTTACGCAGGTAACTGATATGACTTCTGCCAGTGCTACTCCCTATAGAGATTTGGTTCATCGTTGGAATTTAGTAAAAAAAGATAAAAGTGCCGCAGTTTCAGAACCTGTTCAACCTATAGAATGGTGGATAGAAAATACAACTCCTGTAGAATTTAGAGAAACTATTAAAGAAGCTGTTTTAGAATGGAACAAAGCTTTTGAAAAAGCAGGTTTTAAAAATGCTATAGTGGTAAAAATACAACCAGACGATGCAAAATGGGATGCAGGAGATATTAGATATAATGTACTAAGATGGACTTCTTCTCCTCAACCTCCATTTGGTGGGTATGGGCCTAGTTTTGTAAACCCAAGAACTGGTCAGATTTTAGGTGCAGATATTATGTTAGAATATGTGTATCACACCAATCGTGTAAAATATGACAGACTATTTAATCTTGCAGCAAATGATCAGCTGGCGCAAGAAACATATTCTGTACTAGGTAAAGACAAGCATATTTATTGTTCTTACGGACATGTTATGCAAGAAAACTCATTATTAGGGTATACTGCATTATTGGCTGCTGATGCTAATGACAATGAAATGAAGGGCATGAGAATGGAAGCCATGAAGGAATTAATTATGCATGAGGTAGGTCATACACTTGGGTTAAATCATAATATGAAGGCTAGTCAGTTATTTACTCCAGAACAACTTAGCAATCGTGAATTTATTAAAGGTAAATGCCTTACGGGATCTGTAATGGATTACACAATAATTAATTTAACGAATGACAAATCTGTTCAAGGTCAATATTTCTCGACTACTGTAGGGTCATATGACAATTGGGCTATTCAATACGGATATACTCCTGTAAAATCTAGTAGTGAATTAGAAAAAATTGCAAATCAATCTAATAGACCAGAATTGATTTTCGGTAATGACGCAGATGATATGCGCTCTCCCGGAAAAGCTATCGATCCTCGTGTTATGACAGGAGATATGTCTAATGATCAGATTACGTATTCGATTAACAGAATGGAACTGGTTAATGATTTAATGCCAAAAATTAAATCAAAATTTAATAAGAAGGGGCAATCTTATCAAGAGCTAAGACAAGCCTATTACATTTTGAGAAGGCAATATGGTCGTGCTGGAGATGTAATTTCAAGATTTATTGGTGGCGTTTATGTAGACAGAAGTATGATAGGTCAGGATATAAATACCAAACCCTATACACCGGTTAGTTATAAAGATCAAAAAAGAGCAATGACTGCATTAAAAAAATATGTTTTTGCTCCTAATGCATACGAGGCTCCCAATGATTTATACAATTATATCGCGATGCAACGAAGAGGATATAATTTCTATGAATCCCCAGAAGATCCAAAAATTCATGATTTAGTTCTTAATTATCAAAAGAGAATTCTGGATCATATTTTACACCCAAATACACTTCAGAGAATTACAGATTCTGAACTTTATGGTAACACCTACAATTTATCAGAATTTATGACCGATTTGAACAATGCAATATTTAAGGAAGATGCTTCAGGGACTATAAATACATTTAGACAGAATCTTCAGCTAGAATATACCAAAAGATTGACAAATATACTTGGCAAATCAAATCCTGATCAAAAAGTGAAGTATACATACGCTGCTAAATCAATGGCTCTTTACAATCTAAAAAGAATTAAATTGATGGTTGCCAATACAAATGGCGATAGACTAACAAAAGCGCATAAAGATCATCTTAGAACAATAATCAACAATACTATCGAAGATATTAAATAACGTTAACGATAGTTTATTACTTATACACAAAGGCTGATTACTATTAAAATCAGCCTTTATTTTTTATAAATAATTCATAAAAACCTACAATACATTTTCAATTGATTAAAAACAAAGCAAAATAGCGAACCTTTAGACTAAATAATTGGAAATATCATTCTAATAATAGTAAGTTTATCGATGGAAAACCTGTATTAGAATGAAAAAAACGACACTCCTTATTAATTGCCTTGATAAAAAAGGAATAATTGCAACGGTTACTAACTTTATTTTAGCTAAAAAAGGAAATACGGTATATATAGAACAACATATAGATCGTGAATTAGGGGAATTTTTCATGAGATTAGAGTGTGAATTTGATCAGGATGAAGAAAAACTAGCTTTATTTAAAGAATCTTTTAATACACAAGTCGCAGAAAACTACAATATGCATTGGGAGATGTATAATACAGAAAAAAAACCTAAACTGGCTTTGTTTGTATCTAAATACTCTCATTGTCTTTATGATATTTTAGGTAGATATGCTGCCGGAGAACTAAAGGTGAAAATCCCCATAATTATAAGCAATCATGAAGATCTTAGACATATTGCAGATTCATTTAATATTCCTTTTAAACACATCCCTATAACTAAAGAGAATAAACAACAAGCCGAAGCGGAACAAATAGAAACACTAAAAGACTATAAAATCGATTTTATCGTCTTAGCAAGGTATATGCAAATCCTATCTTCTAATTTCGTAGATCAGTTTCCTAATAAGATTATAAACATACATCATTCTTTTTTACCCGCTTTTCCTGGAGCAAAACCTTATCATTCTGCTTATGAAAGAGGAGTGAAAATTATAGGAGCTACTAGTCATTATGTAACTTCAGATCTTGATGAAGGTCCAATTATTGAGCAAGAGATTGTTCGAGTATCTCATATTCATAATGTACAGGATTTTATCCTTAAAGGAAGAGATCTGGAAAAAATTGTATTATCCAGAGCAATTAAACATCATATCGAAAGAAAGGTACTGGTGTACAATAATAAAACTGTGATTTTTTCATAATGGAAGAACATCGCCAAAATTAGCAAAGCGATAGCCTTCTTTTTCAAGAATTAACCTCTCCGTGTTATTTTGTTGAATTGCAGGATTTGAATGATTAAAATGAATAAATATAATTTTAGATTTCACCTGCTTTGATTCATTTTTAAATAGCGTAATAGTCTCTTCAACAAAAGGATGTGGAACTTCTGACATTGGCCTCGGAATTTCACCATCTTTAAAGAATGTTGCATCAATAAATGCATAATCTACTTGTTTTACCTCTTCGACAATATCTTTCTCCCAAAGAGACCATTTATTAATATCCGGAATGAATAGTGCCGTTTTCTTATTACCAATAATTTTATATCCCACGGTTTCAGAATATTCATCTCTATGTGGCACTATAAATGGAATCACTTTAATAGCATTCGTTAGTTGTATTACCGTATCTGCTTGTATAGCGTTAATATTTATATTATTTAGATTCACTAATTGTGACCAAGGGCCATTTGATTCTAAAAATGATTTCATTTTTGGCATTGCGTAAACCGATATATTCTTTGCGCCCATTGCTTCTCTCCCCAAATGCATTAATCCTGTATAATGCCCCATATGAGCATGGGTAAGAAAAATTCCATCTATAATAAAGTCGTTCTGCAAATGATCATTATCCAGAACTGCTAATTGTTCTGGCATATCTGGAGTTGCCTCGAACAAAAATTTCTTATTTTCTTTTTGATCTATTAGTCCCAATGAAACTACTAATTCTTTAGGCATCGTACCTTCTTTGACCTGCATAAACTCCTTTGTGTTATTTATATGAGGAAAACCACCATCCTGGACTATTCCTAATATGGTTATATATTGATCAGGTTTAATGAGTGGTATCGACTTGTTATTTATCGATACTTTTTCATTTTTACAGGAAATAATTAAAATAGATAGTATTAAAAAAATTAAATTTGATTTCATATTCATAACTTACATTCTCAAATCTAATAAGAAATCATGAAAAAAATCGCTCTTATACTTACCATTCTTTTTTTATCAAGTTGTGCAGAACTTCAACAAGTTGTAAATAGTCTTCCTCAAACTACAGGGGGTTTTGGAGTAAGTAATATCGATATTGCTAATGGGTTACGACAAGCACTTGATAATGGTATTGACAAGCAAGTAACAAAATTGACTCAAAAAGATGGTTTTTATAGAAATCAATTGGTAAAGATACTTTTGCCCCAAGAATTGCGAAAAGTTGACAAAACCTTAAGAGATGTTGGGCTTAGTAAGCTTGCAGACGAAGGCTTAAGAGCAATTAATCGAGCTGCAGAAGATGCGGTTAAAGAAGCCACTCCTATATTTGTGAGCGCCGTTAAGCAAATCACATTCGCAGATGCACGCCAGATACTTTTAGGTAATGACAACGCAGCTACTTCTTACCTTCAATCTAAAACTAATACTGCATTATACTCAAAATTTAACCCTGTAATTAATAGGTCTTTTTCTAAAGTGGGTGCAGATAAAATTTGGTCTAACATTATTACGAAATACAATGCCCTTCCTCTTACAAATAATGTAAATCCCGATCTTACTGATTATGTTACACAACAAGCTCTTAAGGGTGTTTATAAAATGATCGCCATCGAAGAAAAAGAAATTAGAACCAAGCTTAGTTCTAGAACCAGTGATTTATTAAGAAGAGTATTTGCATTACAAGACAATTAAACATGTTTTTGCGCCATAGTAGTTCATATACTCTGGCTTAAACAATAGTTAAAACGCTTATTTTATCATTTACAACAACTTTATGCAATGTTAACTGATCATTAAGAGATCTTAGCTATATTATCGTGTAATTTTGCAAGTATAATTGTAAGAAGAAGAAAAACCGATGTTTAGCTGGTTAAGAAATAAAAGTGAACTTCAAAAATTGCAAAGCGCATATTGTAAACTAATGAGAAGCGCATATAAAACTGCTGTAAAAGACAAAAGCAAAAGTGATTTATTGCATGAACAAGCTAATGAAATTCTCATGCAGATAAAGAAAATAGAGAATCATTCGGCTTCATAGAAATCAACCGCTTTTCTACACCGATGTATTGATAAATGTAATTGACTCCTTATTAAAAACCTCTGGCTGTTCTACGTTAACTACGTGTCCAGAATTTTTAATAACAAAAAGTTTAGAAAACCGATGTGCTTCAGCAACTTTTTCTACCGAAGGTAAAAAGAGGTAATCCTCTTCACCCATAACATATAAAGTAGGGATTTTAATATCTGTTGCTCTAAAAAAACGTAATAAAGGATTAATTTCTGAGGTAAGTCTAAACCACCTAATAAATTCTTTTTGGTATAATTTCTTTGCTTCATTTACAAAAAGTAACCTTGATTGTTTATGATTCTTTTTAGGCATGATTATAAATGCAAAAAACTTATATAAGAACATATAGGGTACCACTGACTTAAATATAACTCCTAATCGAATTAAAACCTGAGATCTAAGATTCAATTTCATAATTGCTCCTCCCATAATCATACTTCTTACACGATCGGGATATTTTTCTGCCAGATTTCTAATCAGAATAGTACCTAATGATATCCCAATAAAATGAGATTTCTTGATATTTTCTTTATCAATAACTTCAACAATATCTTCGGTTATAGAATCAAAAGTATATTTAGAATTAAAAGCATCTTTTAGTGCAGGTTTAGAATTACCATGCCCCCTAAGATCTAATAAAAGTACGTTAAAATGTTTTTTGAATTCTCGAACTTGTTTAAACCAAATCGAAGAACTACCTCCTGCTCCATGAACAAAAGTTACCCATTCTATACTTTTAGGGTGTTTATATACCGAATAATTGAGCAATATAAATTGTTTAAGGCATCAAAAATATAAACTTATTTGATATAAAAGCTACGCTTAATAGTATTTTAGGAAATGTTTATTCATCCAACAAAAAACACATTAACATTACATCATTAATGTAATGTCTTGAAGTAAGAAAAAGCATTGGCCAAACGAGACCCATACCACGAGAAATACTCCCCGTCTACCAATATAATTTTTGCTTTATTATTGATTTTCTTTATTTCTGAAATATGTTGTTCTGAAAAAGGATAAGGTTCTGAGGATAAAAGAATCAAATCCTGTTCTTTAAATGATTCTATATCCTCTATAGAAACCTCTGGGTAGCGATTTCTATCTCTAAAAATATTTTCAAAATTGTTTACTTGTAATAAATGATCAATAAATGTATTATTTCCAACCGCTATCCAAGGGTTTTTCCAGATGAAATAGGCAACTCTCTTTTTTGAAGTTTTTGCAATAAAATCCAAAAAAGACTGCTGTTCTGACTTTATTGCTATAATAAGTTGGTTTGCCGTACTTTCTTTTTTAAAAATTTGACCATATTGTTGGATCATACGTATAGCATCTTTAATCGAAAAAACATCAGAAACATGAACAACATACTCTTTTTGAAGTGTCTCTACAATCTCTTTGGTATTTTCTTCCTTATTACATAAGATAATATCAGGGTTTAGCTTTTTAATTTTTTCGTAATTAACTTTTTTAGTACCACCGATGATGCTCTTTTCTTTTCTTATTTTATCTGGATGTACGCAAAATTTTGTCACCCCCACAATATTATCCTTTAATCCTAATTCGACTAATAACTCTGTTTGCGAAGGAACTAACGAAACAATACGCTTTGGAATGTTAGGAAGGTTTAGTTTTCTATCTAATTGATCAGTGTACATCATATATTCAAATTCATTCTGGCTACATAAGTTTAACAACTCTTAAAAAGTTCATAAATACTTAATAACTAAGCACTTGAAAGTAGGAGTTTTCACAAAAAAATATTATATTAGGGTTAATTATTAATTAAATACACGGGGCTATGGATTCAATTTTACTAAAGGTTATCATTTATGGTATCATGGCGTTTTTTGTAGTGTTCATCATGTATGGACTTTATGGATATGCTAAACAGGTATTTAACGCCAATAGACGTTAATTTTATTCTTTGCAAGGAATGAGAATCTTTTATAAGGGTGATTCTCATTCCTTTTATTTTTTTACCCTAAAATTTTACTCATTTCTTTTTGAAGCTCTAAAGCTTTCTCTACTGCAGCTTCTACAAAATCATTAGAATTCGAAGCATAAATAATTCCTCTTGAAGAATTTATTAATAACCCCACTTGATCATTAAGTCCATATTTACAAACTTCTTCTAAGCTACCGCCTTGTGCTCCTACGCCAGGAACCAACAAAAAATTATTAGGTACTATTCTTCGAATATCAGATAAATACTCTGCTTTTGTAGCCCCTACTACATACATTAAATTTTCTGAATTCTTATAAGATTTAGAAACCTCTAAAACTTGTTTGTATAATTTCTCTCCTTCGATTTCTTTGGTCTGAAAATCAAAAGCACCTTGATTAGAGGTAAGGGCCAGAAGTATCGTATACTTATTCTTAAAAGCTAGAAAAGGCTCAACAGAATCTTTTCCCATATAGGGTGCTACTGTAACCGAATCAAATTCTAAATCTTCGAAGAATGCTTTTGCATACATGGTACTCGTATTACCAATATCCCCCCTTTTTGCATCAGCAATGGTAAAAATTTCGGGATAATTGGTATTTAAATATTTGATGGTTTTCTCTAAAGATTTCCATCCTTTTATTCCATACGCTTCATAAAATGCGGTATTGGGTTTGTAAGCTACTGCCAGATGATGTGTAGCATCAATAATCGCTTTATTAAATTCAAAAATCGGATCTTCTGTTTCCAATAAATGCTTTGGAATTTTATTCAGATCTACATCCAAACCTATACATAAAAATGATTTCTTTTTATGTATTTGTTCCACCAATTTCTGGATAGTCATATGCTGTTATTTTTTAATATAAATTACTCCTTACCGTCTACATAATCCTGAAGGTAACTAAATCTTTTGGTTAGTTTACCCTCTTTCGTCATTCTCGCTCTTTCTAAAACTCCATCTTTATCGTCGTTAAAAAATGCCGGGATAACGTACTCTAAAAACATTTCTCCAAATCCTTCGCTTGCATCTTTTGGCAACTCGCAAGGTAGATTATCTACTGCCATTACGACAATAGCTTTTAGGTCCCTAAAATCAATTTCTGTTTCTGTTTCGGGGTTATACCCATAAATTGGATCTGCAATCGTCGATGCTCTTAATGTACTCGCCACAGGGCCATCAATGTCGCAAGAAACATCGGCAACTAATTTGATATTAAAATCAATAGATTTTGCATCTTCTCTAGTAAAAATATATGGAGCTCCATCTCCAAAAAAATGCCCAGCGATATACATATCACTTACTTTTGCGAATCGCATGAAATCACTTTGATAGTCTTGCGGATTTTTATAAAAATCGTTCTTATCAAGTACGCGGTTATCTTTACGTTTATTATAATCTAACACATCGATTTGCACATACACAGCGTGATCGAAGGTTTTGTTCAAATAGTCTTCAACAGACACTTCTTGAATATTCATGGCGTCCAGAATCTCCTTTGCTCCTCCTCCAACCTTACCTTTTCCGGTAAGTACAATCTTGATATTTGGTAATGTGATTTTAGATAATTCTAGTTCTAATGCTTTTTGATCTGCTAATGTTTCTGCCTTTGGCAATAAAAAAGTATCATTTTTAAGTCCCCAGGCTCTAAACCCATTATAAGCACCAACAATACCTGCATATCGACCAAAACCAATTAACCTGAACCCTTTTTCATTTACGATAACCTCATGATCGTATAATTCGATATTCTTATCAAGAATTGCTCGTAGCAAATCTCTATTATAGGGTTGTTTTTTTATCGTATGCGAAAAGAAAAAATATTTTTTATCCGGTTCTAAATCATTAATCGGCACTTCTTTAACCCCAAGTTTTA
Organism: Aquimarina penaris; assembly: GCF_040786285.1. NCBI lineage: Bacteria > Pseudomonadati > Bacteroidota > Flavobacteriia > Flavobacteriales > Flavobacteriaceae > Aquimarina > Aquimarina penaris. Next base: position 380,688 of record NZ_JBFMKQ010000004.1, on the reverse strand, counting down.
CATCACAACCAGACAGATTTTCTGAAACTATGAATCCAGCTTCTTTATATGCAGCATCTTTAAATACTCGTATATCAGAACTTTCAACAGTAAAATGAGCTTCTGGGAATTTAGAATTAACTTTTTTTAGACCCTCTGGGGAGAAAACAACGCGACGATCTGGCGGATTTTTGCGTTCTTTAATGACACCGAATTTGATCATATAATTTTGGTATGTATTTTGTTGATTTAAAATTGCGGCTAAAGATATGACAATTATACTTATCTTTGCCAACCATTTTAGGTTTCTGATTCTTAGTTTATGGTTTCAAATTAAGTTAACTTTAAACTTTAAATCCTAAACTGCAAACGTAATCCGGGGTCGACTGGTTTTGACAGCGAGATTAATAGGATGGTAAGCACGTCGAGCTACGAAATTAATGCTCGTAAATATCTATTTCACTTTTTTAAACGGCGAGAATAACTACGCCCTAGCTGCATAATCTGAATTTTAGTAGGATAGTGCCTCGGCCCACCAGGTGGGCAAGCAGGATACCTCTCAAGAGCCTTGGTTTACGGCGATTGATCATGAGGTATCGTAAAAGTAAACCTAGAAATTATAGGATCTTGATATAATTTCGAAACTTAATTGAGAATAAGCGATAGGTTGGCGGTTTTTGGTCTTTCTTATCGACGAAAATTAAACAAAAACTAAACGTGTAGAAAGCTATTGTATTACTTGTTTGGACGAGGGTTCGAATCCCTCCGACTCCACGATCAAGCGCAAATAGGTTGCGATTTAAGGCAAAAAAAGTCCGTCAAGCTTGCTTGAACGGGCTTTGTTGTTTTAAAGCGCCTGAACTGTAAGGACAGCTAGTTGCATTTGTGGGACTAGAATAACAGGGATCTACAATCCGAGGATTCGGCCAATATCCTGAGCGAAGACAAAGGGTTAAAGATGCTCACTAGGCATTTTCTTAACACTCGCCCTTCTCCGACTCCACATCAAAAAAAATGCTTCTTAGTAAAGAAGCATTTTTTTTATTCTATATTGTGTATGTTGTTTATCGGATTACTTTTTTTCCTTTAAACTTCCATTCTGTAATTCCTCCATCTAAATCATAGATTTTGGTAAACCCAGCTTTTTTCATATATGCAGAACATTTTCCACTTCTACCACCACGCCCACAATATACAGCAACAGGTTTTGATTTATCTACTTTGGCTATTAAAGCTTCAAAATTTTTGTCTCTAAAATCTATATTGACGGCACTTTCTATATGCCCTTCGGTATATTCTTTAGGAGTACGCACGTCTATTAGCAAAACGTCTTCCATTTTTAATAAGGAATCCATCTCCTCTACAGTAATCAACTCTACAGTAGTATCTTCAGAAATATTTTTGCAGCCCAATACGGCCAATGCAAAAACAAATAGTGGTATGAATGATTTAATGTTCATATGTTTATTCTGCAGTTTCGCCATCCCAATTCATAAAACCACCAATTAAATTATACGTAGTTTCGAATCCCATTTGACTCATTAAAGTACAAGCTTGTGCACTACGTGCACCAGAACGGCAATATACGTAGTAATTCTTGGTTTTATCCAACTTCTCTACTTCATCTAAAAACCCTTGCCCTTTTCGAATATCGATATTAAGCATACTCGGTATAAACCCATCTTCTACTTCTTCTTCTGTTCTTACGTCAATAATTACTGCGTTATTATCTTTCGCTATGCGTTCTTGCCATTCTTCTTGTGTGATATCTTCTGCCATGTAAACAATGTATTATACTAAAATTGGACTTCTATTATTTATTTTCAATACAAATATAAGAGTCCTTAATGAATTGTATAAAACTATACCTTCATTTATTTCATTCAAAAAAGAAAATTAAAAAAGAATTATGCTTTTATGCTACAACCAATTGCTTTGGTTACTTCTACAGGAACCTTTTCTCCTTTCAATAAGGCGTTCACAGCATCTTCTACATATTTCTTATCTGCAGCTGAAGCATTTTTGTAATTATTGTCTATGGCGCCAATATATCGAACAACATTAGCTTTTTCTGTTTTTTCTAATATATATACATGAGGCGTTTTAGTTGCACCATACTGAGGGTAAATCAATTGTCTATCATCAAATAAATAAGGAAAAGTAAATCCTTTTTCTTTAGCTCTCACCTTCATATTATCAAAACTATCATCGGGATAAGCTTTTGGGTTATTTGGGTTTATAGCTATAACCGGATACCCTTTGGGTTTGTACATTTTATCCAATTCAATAATTCTATCTTCATAGGCAACAGAATATGGGCAATGATTGCAAGTAAAAATTACAATAAACCCTTTTGCCTCTTTATAATCTGATAAAGAAACCATAGAATCATCTATGTTTTTTAATTCAAAATCAGTGGCCAAATCTCCAATTGTATATCCATCATCAGTTTCAGAAACAGAAACTTTATCGATTGCAAAAGCACTTATAGCTATTATGAAAGCTACTCCGACTAGAATTTTTAACGTTTTCATAGTTTTAGTTTGTTGTATTCAAATCTAATTTTTCTTTAAAGCATTTTCTTTAATTCTTTCTCCAATTCATTATATGTAAAAGATCGTTCATAAAACTCACTTGTATTTCCTTTATAAATTATAGTTGCTGGTATTGAACCAGACCAATCTTTACTTACCATCGGAATCCAGCTATTAGCATCAGGATCATCCAATAGAATTACTTTACTTTCAATCTTTTGCTTTTTTATAAAAGGAATTAGCTTCGCTTCGACATGTCCTGGTAAATCTAAACTAACTAATATTACCTCTACTTCAGTATCAGGGTACCTACTATTTATTAATTCAAAATAAGGTAACTCTGCAACACATGGTTTGCACCAAGTAGCCCAAAAATTAATTATTCTAGTTTTTCCATCATTTATTTTCAATAATGGTTTAAAACTTTCAAAATCATATGTTGGTATCTCAACTCCTTTGCTTTTATAAACTTCGGTAGCCTCTAGTGCTATTTTTTGTTCCCCTTTACAATTGATAAAAAGAATTACTATCCCAATATATATAACCCATCTTAACATACATACTAATTTATTAAAACCATTAACTAATCAAAAGAAAATTAACATGGTTTCTATGCATTATCTAAATATTTTAGATTTTTTTTACAAATGTTTAATATAACAGTAATACTATTTTATTCCGCAATAATACTATTTAACCCAACCCAAAAATTAACTTTAACAAAGAATTAATATCAATTTATAATTTCTGAAACAAAAACTCATGTACATTTGTATATACAAATATTGTATTTACAATTGAATATAGAAGACATCATAAAAACCGAAGTTAAGCTCCCTTTATCCAGAAAAGCTATAGTGAACTTACTATACACAGAAAACTGGATCATGGAAAAAATCAATATCGAACTTAAAGTATATGATATATCCCTGCAACAGTTTAATGTATTAAGAATTCTACAAGGACAGAAAGGTAACCCCGCCAATCTTTCTACAATACAAGAAAGAATGGTAAGTAAAATGAGTAATACCACTCGCTTGGTTGATAAACTCATAAACAAAGGATACGTAAAACGAATTACCTGCAAATCCAACAGAAGAAAAGTAGAAATTTCTATAACAGAAAAAGGCAGAAATTTCCTTGAAAAAGTTAGCCCAATTATGACTGATTTTGAAAATAGAGTTACTAAAAATCTATCAGAAGACGATCTAACTCATCTAAATGAATTATTAAATAAACTAAGAAAATAAATTACTAACATAAATATTAAATCATGAAAACTAGACTTAAATCACTAATCTTAGCTATTGCTATTATCTCTACGACCTCTGTTTTAGCTCAAAAAAAACAAATTAAAGCATCAGAAAGCACAATTAACTGGACAGGTAAAAAAGTAACAGGACAACATACAGGAACATTAAACCTATCTGAAGGTTTTCTTGTTTTTGAAGGCGAAAGTATTACCAGTGGAGAATTTACTGTAGATATGACCTCTCTTAAAGTAACCGATTTAGAAGCCGGTAAAGGCAAAGAAAAATTAGAAGGACACCTTAGTTCTGATGATTTCTTTGGCATCGAAAACCATAAAACAGCAAAACTTGTAGTTACTAAAGCAAAAAAAACAGATAAAGGTTATAAAATTGCAGGGGATCTTACCATCAAAGGAAAAACAAATCCAATTGAATTTGATTTAACAGTAAATGGTAATGCAGCTTCAACTAAACTTAAAGTAGATAGAACTAAATATGATATCAAGTATGGTTCTGGTAGTTTCTTTGATAATTTAGGAGATAAAACGATCAGCGATGAGTTCGAATTAGCGGTAGACTTAAAAATGTAATTTTTTTATTGTGCGAAATTATAATTAATTTATATATTTGGACTATTATAAAAAATTATGAAAACAATCTTAACAAATATTTGGTGGTGGTCTTCTCAGAACGTAACGTCGTGAGATAGATCCTATATTGTGTTAAGTAAACATATCAAAGGCTTGTCAAATCACGACAAGCCTTTTTTTTTGTTTATCGTTCACAGAAAATAATATCAAAATTATAAAGCATAAAAATGAGATTTAAATTATCCACACATTTCAAACAAATACTAGCAGACACTATTACTCCGGTAAGTGTTTATCTAAAAATTAGAGATCGTTACCCTAATAGTCTTCTGTTAGAAAGTAGTGACTACAGAGGAAATGAAAATAGTTTCTCCTATATCTGTTGTAATCCTATTGCCAATATTAAGATCGAAAATGAAACGATCTACCAATCCTTCCCCGATAAAAGCACAAAAAAAATCACCATTACGCAGGATACCAATGTACCTAAAATCATTGAGGAATTTGGTCAACAATTTGAAACTTCAAAAAGTGATTTTAAATTTATAAACAATGGCCTTTTTGGGTATATATCCTATGATGCCGTTCGCTATTTCGAAGATATTTCAATTTCAAAAAAAGAAGACACCTTAGATATTCCTGATATGCATTACACTGTATATCAAAATATTATAGCAATCAACCACTTTAATAACGAAGCCTATATTTTTGCGCATTGTTATGAAACCGAAAGTAATATTACCGAAATTGAATCCCTTCTAAACGTTAAAAATTTTGCATCGTATAACTTTACCACCGTTGGCGATACTACTTCTAATTTAAATGATGAACAGTATAAGCAACATGTTGCACTTGCCAAAAAACACTGCCTGCGAGGTGATGTATTTCAATTAGTATTATCGAAACGTTTTTCTCAACAATTTAAAGGAGACGAATTTAATGTCTATCGAGCTTTACGTAGTATCAACCCTTCTCCTTATTTATTCTATTTTGATTACGGTGATTTCAAAATATTTGGTAGTTCTCCCGAGGCACAATTAGTAGTCAAAGATGGTATTGCAGAAATTCATCCGATTGCAGGAACATTTAAACGTACCGGTAATGATGAACAAGATGCCGAATTAGCTAAAAAACTAGCTGTAGACGAGAAAGAAAATGCAGAGCATGTTATGCTCGTTGACTTAGCTCGAAATGACCTAAGTCGTAACGGAAGTGATGTTACCGTAGAAACCTATAGAGAAGTTCAATTTTATTCTCATGTAATCCATTTAGTAAGCAAAGTAACCGGTAAAAAACACGAAGACACAACCACTATGCAGGTTGTTGCAGATACATTCCCGGCAGGAACCCTAAGTGGTGCTCCAAAACACATGGCCATGCAACTTATCGAAAAGTACGAAACCGTTAATCGAGATTTCTATGGTGGAGCTATTGGTTTTATGGATTTCTCAGGAAATTTCAATCATGCTATTATGATTCGTACATTCTTAAGTAAAAATCATCAACTACATTGGCAAGCAGGCGCTGGATTAGTAAACGAATCAAATGAAGAAAACGAATTACAAGAAGTATATAACAAACTAGGCGCATTAACTAAGGCTTTAAAATTAGCCGAAGATATATAATAAGGGTGTTACCCTACGGGTCGGGCTAACCGCGCTACATGGTAGCTTGCTCCTATCCCTAACACAAGTAGCAAAGTCAGTAAATGATAAAGAATCAAAGCAAAAGAAAACTTAGAGTTCTAAGACTTTGAAACAAAAAGAATGATGATGAACAAAAAAATATTAGTAATAGACAACTACGACTCATTTGTATACAATCTGGTGCATTATTTAGAGGATCTTGGATGCCAGGTTACCGTAAAACGAAATGATCAATTACGTTTAGAGGATGTAGAGCCTTTTCAAAAAATACTGCTTTCGCCGGGTCCGGGAATACCAGAAGAAGCTGGATTATTAAAAGATATCATTAAATCCTATGCAAATACCAAAAGCATATTTGGCGTCTGTTTGGGACAGCAAGCGATTGGCGAAGTTTTTGGAGGCAGTTTAATAAATCTCGATGAAGTATATCATGGCGTAGCCACCAGTGTAACGCTTTCTGTAAACGACGAACCACTTTTTGAAGGACTAGATAGCACCTTTGACGTAGGAAGGTATCATTCTTGGGTGGTGACAGATAAAAATCTTCCCAATTGTCTCGAAGTTACATCCTACGATAAAAATGGACAAATTATGTCGTTACGACATAAAGAATTAGATATAAGAGGAGTACAATTTCATCCGGAATCGGTATTAACTCCCGATGGAAAAAAGATGTTAGAAAACTGGATTAATAATTGACATTAAGAACAGAATGATAGTAAGTATTAATTTAAAAAATATCCTATACAAGCTCCCTCTCCAATTTGGGGAGAGGGCTGGGGTGAGAGGCCTATGAAAAATTTACTCAACCGATTAATAAATCACGAAACAATCTCAAAAGAGGAAGCCAAAGGTGTTTTGGTCAATATTTCTAAAGGAGAGTACAATCAAAGTCAGATTGCTTCATTCTTAACAGTATATATGATGCGTAGCATTACTGTAGAAGAATTAGAAGGTTTTAGAGATGCTTTGTTAGAACTATGTGTAGCTGTAGATCTTAGCGAATATAACCCTATAGACCTTTGTGGTACTGGTGGTGATGGAAAAGATACTTTTAATATCTCTACACTATCCTCTTTTGTATCTGCCGGAGCAGGTATCAAAGTAACTAAGCACGGTAATTATGGTGTTTCTTCTAAATGCGGAAGCTCAAACGTGATGGAGCACCTCGGAATCAAATTTAGCAATGATAAAGATTTCCTAAAACGCAGTATCGATGAAGCTGGGATTTGTGTTTTACATGCACCACTGTTTCACCCAGCAATGAAAAATGTAGCTCCAATTCGAAAGGAGTTGGGCGTAAAAACCTTTTTTAATATGCTAGGCCCAATGGTAAACCCGGCATTTCCTAAAAATCAAATTGTGGGGGTATTTAACCTAGAGTTAGCCAGAATGTACGGGTATTTATATCAAAATACCGATAAAAACTTCACTATTATTCATGCATTAGATGGATATGATGAAATTTCGCTTACCGGAAGCACTAAGACCATTTCTAATAACACAGAAGGAATGCTAACCCCTCTGGATTTCGGTGTTTCGACATTACAGCAAGAAGAAATCGTTGGTGGCGATTCTATTGAAGAATCGGCTGCTATTTTTATGAATATTCTTAGTGGAAAAGGAACCGAAGCCCAAAACAATGTAGTTTGTGCTAACGCAGGCATGGCAATTGCCACCGTAGAAGGTCTGCAACCAAAACAAGGGTTTGAAAAAGCCAAGGATTCTTTATTATCAGGTAAAGGTATGGTTGCTTTAAAAAAGGTACAAGAACTTAGTGCATTATAAGGTATCAAAATAAGTCATGAAAGAATATCAATTGATTAAAGAATATTATGGCAACAAAACCACTAGTCGAAGTGGTATAGAACTCATTAATCATATTGATGAAGGTTTAATAATTCTGGATGAGATAGGCGCAAGTGAAATTGCCAAAAAAGCATATTGCTTACATCCATTAGTACAAAGTGATGAATGTCTTTCTGAAAATTATGGTTTTGATTTTACCGAAATAAATTCAAAAGTATTGATCGCTGCTATAGAATATCGATCTGTTGCCAACGAATATCTTTCTAATAAAAAAATAAGTAACAGTAATGTTATTCGGTTGTCCCCATTAAAAGATGTAAATGACATGTTGATTGCCGATAAAATTCAAAATCGAAAGGATTTCGAATTGTATCATAAAGCAACACATCCAAGGAGCATAGAACTTGATCAGTATTTTAAGAATTGGTTGCAAAAGTTAAATATCAAGGAATCTTTTTACCAGGAAATAATAACAATGCTAAAAAACGTATCCCAATCATAAATGAATATTTTAGACAAAATAGTAGCAGATAAGTATAAAGAGGTTGAGCTTAAAAAAAGCGTAATCCCGATAAAACAATTAGAACATTCTGTATTGTTTAATCGTAAAACAACATCCTTAGCTCAAGCATTAAGAAACAGTACCACCGGGATTATTGCAGAGCATAAGCGAAGATCTCCATCCAAAGCGGTAATCAACCAAAAAGTAAGTGTTCAGGATGTTGCTTTAGATTATGAAACTGCAGGTGCCTGCGGCATGTCTGTTTTAACCGATGGAAAATATTTTGGAGGGTCTCTGGATGATCTTATATTAGCCAGAGCAGCAGTTCAAATGCCATTGCTACGCAAAGAGTTTATTATAGATGAGTATCAATTATTAGAAGCAAAAGCACACGGTGCCGATGTGATTCTTTTAATCGCTGCAGTGTTAACCCGCGATCAAATCAAAGCCTTATCAGAGTTTGCAAAGAGTCTGTCGCTAGATGTTTTGCTTGAAGTACATAATCAAGAGGAACTAGAAAAATCAATCATGCCATCTTTAGATATGTTGGGAGTAAATAACCGAAATCTGAAGACTTTTGAAGTAAGCACAGCCATTAGTAAATCATTAAGTACACAAATCCCTGATGAGTTTGTCAAAATTTCAGAAAGTGGGATCAGTAGTATCGAAGCTATAAAAGATCTAAAGCAATATGGTTATGAAGGTTTTCTTATTGGTGAAAACTTCATGAAAACCGAAAACCCTGGTGCAAGTGCTGTTGAGTTTATAAAAAGTCTGAAATCATGAAGCTGAAAGTCTGCGGAATGAAATATCAAGAAAATATAGAAGCTGTTGCCAAATTGCAGCCAGACTATCTTGGCTTTATTTTCTATGAGAAATCTCCCAGAAATTTTGAAGAAGAAATCCCTGCACTTCCATCAACGATAAAAAAAACAGGAGTATTTGTTGATGCTTCTATTGATTTTATTATTGAAAAAGTAAGTGAATTTGGTTTTAAGGCAGTTCAATTACATGGAAATGAAACCGTCGAGTATTGTAAGGATTTGAAATCACAGTTAGAAAATCACACTGAGCCTCTCGATTGGAACACTGAGCCTGTCGAAGTGTGGAAAGTATTCTCGATCAAAGACGAATTTGATTTTGATCTTTTACAGCCTTACGAAGGTATTGTAGACTATTTCCTTTTTGACACCAAAGGAAAAGAAAAAGGAGGTAATGGATACGCTTTCGACTGGAGTGTCCTAGAAGGTTACCCCTCTACTACTCCATTTATCTTAAGCGGTGGTATCGGACTAGATGAAGTTGAAAAAATAAAAGCAATTCTAAAAACAGATCTCCCCATTCATGGTATAGATGTGAATAGTAAATTCGAGATCAAACCAGGATTGAAAAACATAAAAGATTTAGAAGAATTTAAAAAACTGTTGTTTGTTGACGATAAACTATAAACCAACAACTATAAACTAAAAAATATGAGTTACCAGGTAAACGAAAAAGGATATTACGGTGATTTTGGCGGAGCTTATATCCCTGAAATGTTATATCCCAATGTAGAAGAATTACGAAAGAATTATCTTGAGATTATGAACGAACCTTCTTTTAAAGAAGAATTTGATCAATTGCTCAAAGATTATGTTGGTCGCCCTTCTCCTCTGTACTACGCCAAACGGCTTTCAGAAAAACACAACACTAAGGTATATCTAAAACGCGAAGACCTCAACCATACTGGCGCACACAAAGTAAATAATACTATAGGGCAAATCTTGGTTGCCAAGCGATTAGGTAAAAACCGAATTATAGCCGAAACTGGTGCGGGACAGCATGGAGTAGCTACAGCCACGGTTTGTGCTTTAATGGGGATTGAATGTATTGTATACATGGGTGAAATTGATATCAAACGCCAAGCCCCTAATGTTGCAAGAATGAAAATGCTTGGTGCCGAAGTAAGGCCTGCAAAATCAGGAAGTAAAACGCTTAAAGATGCCACCAACGAAGCGATACGGGATTGGATTAATAATCCTGTAGATACACATTATATTATTGGCTCTGCCATAGGACCTCACCCCTATCCCGATATGGTAACGAGGTTTCAATCTATCATTTCTGAAGAAATTAAATGGCAACTTAAAGAAAGGGAAGGAAAAGAAAACCCTGATTATGTCGTTGCCTGTATCGGTGGAGGTAGCAACGCAGCAGGTACCTACTATCATTTTTTAGATGAACCTAGTGTAGGTATTATTGCTGTAGAAGCTGCAGGAAAAGGAGTGCATAGTGGCGAGAGTGCCGCTACTTCTCAATTAGGTAAAGAAGGAATCATTCATGGTTGTAAAACCATGCTAATGCAAACTCCCGATGGACAAATTACCGAACCTTACTCTATTTCGGCAGGGTTGGATTACCCAGGAGTGGGGCCTTTACATTCGCATTTATATACATCGGGACGAGGAGAATTCTATTCGGTTACCGATAATGATGCTATGGCGGCAGGATTAGAATTATCCCAGTTGGAAGGTATTATTCCTGCAATAGAAACATCCCACGCTTTGGCTATTTTTAACGACAAAAAGTTTAAACCCGATGATGTTGTTGTAATTAGTCTATCAGGTCGTGGAGACAAGGATTTGAACACTTATATTGACTATTTTAAATTGTAAAGTATCAAAATCAAGCTAATACCTGTCATTCCAGCGTAGGCTGGAATCCACAATTGAAATGCAATGCTAAAACCAAAACATCAATATGCTCTTTATATCATAACAAATAAAAAGAACGGTACGCTTTATATTGGCATATCAAATAATTTGGAAAGAAGGATTTTTGAGCACAAAAATAAATTAATCGAAGGTTTTACAAAGAAATACGATTTAGACAGATTAGTATATTTTGAAATACATAAATACGTTAATGATGCTATTACAAGAGAAAAGAGGTTAAAAGCATGGAAGCGACAATGGAAAATTAACCTTATCGAAGAAGATAATCCTAATTGGAATGATTTAGCATTTGATTGGTATAATTAAAAATGGATCCCAGCCTACGCTGGGATGACAAAAAAATAAAAAAACATAACATAAAACATACGCCTTCGCGGAAATGACAGACACAAATGAAAAACAGAATAAACACAGCTCTAGAACAAAATAAAAAGCTATTATCTATATACTTTACTGCCGGTTACCCTTCACTTAATGATACCGTAAAGGTGATACAAGACTTAGAAAAAAGTGGCGTAGATATGATCGAGATTGGATTACCGTTTAGTGATCCATTAGCAGATGGCCCTACTATTCAAGAAAGCTCGACCGTAGCGTTAAAAAACGGGATGACTACTAAGATTCTTTTTGAGCAATTAAAAGATATTAGGCAATCGGTAACTATCCCTTTGATCATTATGGGGTACTTTAATCCTATGATGCAATACGGTATAGAGGCGTTTTGCGCTAAATGCCAAGAAATTGGTATCGATGGGTTAATTATACCTGATCTACCCGTGGCTGAGTATCACGAACACTATCAGGAAACATTCGAGAAATATGGATTGATTAATGTGTTCTTGATTACTCCACAAACATCAGATGAGCGAATTAGATTTATTGATAGCGTATCCAATGGGTTTATTTATATGGTAAGCTCTGCAAGTGTAACAGGATCAACCTCTGGGTTCGGAAATACGCAAGAAGCTTATTTTGATCGTATTGCTAACATGAATCTTAAAGCACCACAAATCGTAGGTTTTGGGATTAGCAACAATGAAACCTTTACACAAGCAACGAAAACTACCAAAGGAGCTATTATAGGCTCTGCTTTTATTAAATATATCACAAATAATGGTGTTGATAGAATTGTTGATTTTGTGAGAGGAATTAGGTAGTATGCAAAAAATGGATCCTAACCAGAGTTTATCTTGTGCGATAGTCGAAGGGTTGGGATGACAAAACAAAATGTTTACTAATACTAACCCGTTGTGCATTTAGGAAAATCATTACAAAAAAAGCGTCAATTCGAGTATTTTGCGTAATGACCTCTCGACTTCGCTCGAGATGACAGAAGACAAAATGTATCGAGAATAGCTTTTTTTAACCAATAATCCTATTCTCGATACACTTCTCCTAAAGTCGAAGCACTCGAATTGACGGAGTTTGGTTAAAAAATATCTAAATGCACAATGGAGTAATACTATTAAACCTGTTATTCAAGCGTAGGCTGGAATCCATAATTAGATTTCCTTTTCTCTTTACAATTCCCTACATTAGTAACTCACAACAAATCAAATATTTGATTTAAAAACTAACTTATGGGTAGAGGAGATAAAAAAACACGTCGTGGTAAAATCGGCATAGGAACTTTTGGTAGGTTAAGACCTCGTAAAAAAAAATCTGTAATAACTGCAGTAAAACCAAAAGCTAAAACTACACCTAAAACTAAAGCAGAACCAAAAGTAAAAGAAGAGCCTGTTAAAGAAGAAACGGCTGCAAAAGCAAAAGCCAAAGCAGAACCAAAAGCGAAAGCAGCTCCAAAAGCTAAACCAGCTTCAAAAAAACCAGCAAAAAAAGCAGCCGCCGAGGAAGAGGAATAAGCTAAAAATATTTCAGATACTGCATCACCCTAAAATCAATGGTATTGATTTTAGGGTTTTTATTTTTTGTTAACTATCATCTCAATTAAAGATGATGAATCTTTATATACATCAGATAGAATTAGGATACTATAACGCTCTAAGTCAATAACAAAATTATCTTTAACTTCGGAACTATAAAAACTGAAACTTTTAACAACATCTCTTACTTTCACCTGTAAAGTATACTGTACATCATCAAAATAGTTACTATTGCCATCTTCAGAGGGTGCATCGTATCCCCATTCGTGGACATAATCCATAATTTCTATTCCTACTAAATCATCTTTATTACCTATTGCCGAACTTCCATGACTAGAAAGTGCAAATGCTTTTCCAAATTGTGCTTGTTCTATAATTAAATATTTGTTATTGTTTTCAATCATAAAAGTCAGAAAGTAATTCTTATATATTTTGGTATCGTATTCTTTTGTCGACTTATCATTATCAATGTAAAATCCAGCTATGGGTTCACCATTATTATCAACCTTAAGATACATATCTCCAATTAAGTGAGCTGCTGATTTTTCATCATACACTTGAAGTAAGGTACTAATAGTAAGATCATCATGTTTAATAGTACTGCTTACCCCCTCTTTCAACTGTATCTTTTTCATAAATTCTTGTGCATTAATGCTATAGGATATAAAAAATACTGTTATGAATAGTACTACTTTTCTCATTCCATACTTATCTGTGGCTAACAATTGTATATGTATCCCCAAATTATTATTAGTTATCGGTTTTGCACAAATCATAATCTTATCTAAAGAGCTTAGGATTACAAGCAGGGTATAAAATTTATAAAAGCTAGGAATTAAAGATAAACCAAAAAAACAGAACTAAAAGTACCTCTTATATTGCAACACCCTAAAATCAATGGTATTGAATTTAGGGGTTGCATTTTTGAGATCCTTGTACAACTGCATACTTCCGATAGCTCGATTTGCTGATCCCGATGGTGCAGTAAGTGAAACTGTTTTTATGATTCTTTGTTCTAATCTAAATTGATGTATCCTGGGGACTTCATTTGAAACTATTTCTAGTTTATGATCATACTCCTTTAGATGTCTTCTGAAAAAATACTCAGGGCCATTTTTACTATTACCTCCGGTAAAAATCAAGGTATTGATCTTAGGATATTGTTCGAGATATGATATCATATCCCTTAGCACGATATTTTGCATCCCGAGATCTGAGGCATCGATCTTATCACGCTCACAACTGTGTACAATATCACAAACACCTATCCCACGAGAGGTTAAGAAATTCTTTCGTTGATTGGCTGCTTCTTGTGTAGTTTCAAACTTTAGATCTAACTCAAAAATTCGATCCAATACCGGCCAAAGTAATCCATTACTACTACCATAACAAAAATCTACATCTCTATCGTTAAGCTCTCGAGTAGTAAACCGTGGTGGTGGTAATGTACCTACAATAAGTTTTGTTGCTCCTTCTGGAAAAAATGGTTCGTAAGGATGAGTATGTAGAAACATGGTTTTGATTTACGATTTACGATTTACGAAGGTAGTTGTATTATCTAAAAATTGAAATAAGAAATTGTCCTTTATATTTTTTGAAAATAGCTATCGCAGGGGTGCAGGAGATATTTTGGGGTTACAATATTGCGTAAGGGATAACAGCGACATCCTTTTTATCGATACTTCGAGTGCCACACCTAAGTGTGGTGTATCGAGAAGTATCGATAAAAAGATATAGCGGATAGCCCGACCCTTAGGGGTACGTCATAATAATTAATATCATACTTCTGATGAAAAATCACTATTCTCGATACAATCTCAATTAAAATTGAGATCACTCGAATTGACATGATTTTTTAAAATTGGAAATAAATAAATGGCTGAAAATCGGCAGCGTAGGTTTGATAACAGATAATGGCAACCACAATGGCTACTAATGCCTTGATCAATATATTACTTTTTATAAATAGGTCTAGTGCCCAATCCTTAGTCTTATAAGGTAACCAATGCGTAATATACCCGATGAGCATCACGATAAAAACTACACGATACTCCCAGAGTACAACCAGGGCATTTTGCCAATCCATATTGGTCATTACCTGTTGATAGAAGCGTTCTATATGATCCATGCTGTTTCCTCTAAAATAGATACGAGTAAAGGTGATAAACACAAAGGTTAAGGCGATACGCCACAATATAGCATACCAGGCTTTAGAATTTTCATACGGACTGATCAAACGCCAATATTTGTAGGTCACGATCCCAATACCGTTGAGTCCTCCCCAGATTACGAATTTCCACGAGGCACCGTGCCATAGCCCACCAACCAACATGGTGATCATGATATTTACATTTCTATTAAAATGCCAGGCCAATTTGGATGAAAACAAGGTGATAATCAACATAAACCCTACTCCCGAAGCCGCCATCAATGCAATCCCATAATCTGATACCGCAAAAACGCCTAGAAATGTAAAAACCAAAATAAAAGCATACGAAAATATACTACCATTACGATTACCTCCTATCGGGATATATAAATAATCTTTGAGCCAGCTCGATAAAGAAATATGCCATCTTCTCCAGAAATCACCACAATGAATTGCTTTATAAGGCGAATTGAAATTAACGGGCAGTTTATATCCCATAAGCAATGCCAAACCAATAGCGATATCGGTATACCCCGAGAAATCTCCATAAATCTGTAGCGAATACCCAAACATGGCCATGATATTGGTAAACCCAGAAAACATCTCTGGTACATCAAACACGCGATCCATAAAATTGGCTGCAATATAATCGGCAAATAACATCTTTTTGATCAACCCTTTTAGGATCATAAAGGAAGCTTTACCAAAATCTTCTTTAGTGATATTAATCTCTTTTCTTATCTGCGGCACAAAATCTGAAGCCCGCACAATAGGCCCGGCTACCAATTGCGGAAAGAAACTAACAAAGAACCCAAAATCTATAATCGAGTTTAGCGGTTTAATCTGCTTTCGATAAATATCCACACTATAACTAATGGTCTGGAAGGTATAAAATGAAATCCCTACCGGGAGAATAATTTTATCTACCGTAAAATAGTCGACACCACTCCAGGTATTAGTCCATTGTGCGAGGTAGTTAATTACCTCGTAGTTCGTTTGAAAAAGATAGTTATACGACTCTGTAAAGAAATAAGCGTATTTAAAATAGCATAGCGTTCCTAAATTAATAATCACACTTATGGCTACCAATGTTTTCTGAAAAACAACAGATTTACTCTTATAAATAGCTTTACCCAAAAAGAAATCATTGACTGTACTAAACAACAGGATACCAATAAAAAGCCCGCTGGTTTTATAATAAAAAAGAAGGCTTATTGCAAAAAGATAGGCGCTTCGTAAATCCTTTTTGCTATAGACAATGGCATAGATAAAATATAGTGCTGCAAAGAATATCCAAAAATCTGCTTGCGTAAAGATCAAGGGAGAATCTTCAGAGAAAGAAAATATGTCTATAAGTCTATTCATTAATTATCTGATTCAGGATGGCATTTGGCGCTAATTGCAATTCTTTTTCCCAAGAATGCGCCAATGCTTGTAATAAAAGGTCTGCTTTGATGCGATATCCCATCACCGTAAAATGAATCCTATCGCGAGGCATTAGTTTATTGGTATACCAACTCTGAGAAGAATTAAAACCTCCCATGATTTCATAAAAATCCCATACGGCCATCTGTTGTTCTTTGGCCACTTCATAAATCATTTTCCTTGCTATTCGGGTTCTGGGATTGGGGAATTTCTTTTTATAATATGAATCATTGGGTACCGTAAGTAAAACTGCACAATCAGGATTTGCCTTTTGCACTAATTTGATTAAATCGGTATAGTATGCTTTATATTCTTGTGGTTTAAAATCAGGATGGTATGCATCATTAGTCCCCACAGAGACAATAAACAGGTCTGGTTTATACAGTAGTAACTGATCATCAAAATACTTGCATCGATCGTAATATGAAAAACTACCCCCGTTTACGCCAATTGAGGTGTATTGAACTCCTTTATTATCATTCATGAGTTCGATACCCATCATCAAAAACTCGGCATTCTCATGATCTTCGATTCTGTGAATACAAAATTCTATTTCTTCGACAGAGGTATTAAGTGTGTACTCAATAAAATGTGCTTCTTTATTTTCGGTTACCTTAGACACCAGAGAATCTTGTTTAAAGGATATCTCATAATCGGTACTCCAATTATCATAAAAGACCCTGATCTTATTAAAATCATACATCTTTTCGTGATAATTATTTCCATTTACCTTTAACTTCACATTAGAGATAGAGTCTTTAAAAACCGCAGTAACGCCAGATAATCCCCAGGCTACACTATCTTTTCTTACAGAGCATCTATACCCTGTCCACTCGCCATCAAACTCTACTTTATAATTCCCCGGATTGTTAGTTTTTGCAATACTAAAGGGATAAATAAATCCTCGCTGCCCTTTTGCCGTAGGGCTCATCGTTTGGAGGTAAGATCGTAAACGATTTGAATAAATATCGGCTTGGATATGAGACCCGCCGATATGAAAAACATGAAGATCTTCTTCTCCACCCTTAGCAATCGTATCTAGTTTTCGAAATAACTTCTTAAAAGACGGTGAGTTTTCAACCATTTTGAGACTATTGGCTTTCCAATTCACGAAGGTGTATTTGTCTTGTACTGTATCTAATACATAGGTTTGGCCCATCATTGGCAGGGCAAAAAGCCAAACATAAAAAAATAATTTATGCTTCATCATTGTTATCAGGTTCTTTAAGGTCAAGGTATAGGGCTGTAAAAAATAGTTCCGAAATAATTTTGGTTCCTTTCCAGGTAAAGTGCATATAATCTTTTGCCGTAAGTTTTTCGTCTACCCATAGTGTCATCGATCCTTTTCCTCCCATGGCATGATACATACTCCAATAGGCTACATTATTATCAAGGCAGGTTTCCATAAGTTGGGTATTTAGGTATGGTAACAATGGGTAGGTTTCCATTTTACCGTTTACCGGAAGACACATATCTGTTGGGCCTATAAATATAAAACTTGTATTTTTGGCTCGTTTTCGAATCCAATTCACCTGTCTCGCAATACGCTTAGTATATTTATCTACATCTGTTGAATCTTTTAGATACGGCATAGTATTACCACCATACTGCATAATAACAATTTTTGGGTTTAACTGCCTTACCATTCTACTATATGTAGTAGCACTTGCGTTTGCAAAAATAGTTCCCGATGCACCTCGCATAGCCACATTATCGATCTGTACACCCGAACCACCATCTAAGGTTAGCCCATAAAAATCTGCGCTTATTTTACCTTCGAGTTCTATTTTAAGATCTGTTGGTGTCGTTGATGTTCTGATCTTATATTGATGATATCTTCCATCGGCGATCAAACTATCCTGCTGTATTAGAGTACCATCATTATATACCGATACCTTGATCGGGAAGTTACAGTTACCATAATGCAATCCAACCTTTGTAAATCTTCTAAACTTAGCATAGGTATCATCTGATTTTCCAATTGTAACTGAAGCCTTACGTATAGGAAGTGAATCTAAGGCTATACTGTCTGGAGGAGTTTTTTGATACTCGGTAAATCTGGAAACCGACAAATAGGTACCATATTTTCTATGTGAGAATTTCTTTTTAGTAGGGTCAAAAAAAGCATACCGTTCCCAGTTTTCACTAGGTTCTATTTCTGCGCTTATTTGGCGATATACCGGTTTTATCGGAAGGAACCCCGGGCCACTACCTCCGTACATACGCTGTAGTCTATTACGCAAATAGGCCGTAATCCTATCCCCTTCGATCTGTGAATCACCATAATGTATAATACGACAATTTCTTGAAGAAAGTTTCTTTCTTAACTCATTTGCGAAATCTGGATTACTATCGGGATACCTAATTCTTACTAATTGAGTAGTATCTATTTTAGAAAAATCGGGAAGTTCTTTAATTTTTTCTTCAATTGCATCACTTACCGGAATTACCTCATCTGCTTCTGTTTCAATTTCGAGAGGTGTTACCACCTGGGTAACTTTAAGAATATCTTCTCTGGTAAGGATAGAGTCTTTTTCGAGTCCTAAAAAAGTTCTATACGTAGGGTACTTTAGTGATACTCCTTCATAAGAGAATCCATCATCCTGCGTCTGCGCTTTTTGCACCCCTCCTTTTTCGCTAAGAAACATTAATCCAAACAATGCTCCCAATACAAGTAGGATAAATAATGATATTTGAATAGGTCTGACTCTCAATGTTTCCCGGGAATGTTAATATATTGTAAAAATAGAAAGATTTTCTAAACTACAAAGGGGATTGACAAGCAGTATTCGTTGATTGAGGATGTAATAAGACCTCACAGGTTTTAAAAACCTGTGAGGTCTTGACATGTCTATTTTAGAGTAATCACTAAATCATCAGCTTCTACCATGGTTCCTGATTTTAAAATTATTTTCTTAATTGTTGCATCTTCATTAGCCGTGATAGTGGTTTCCATTTTCATAGCCTCAATAATAAATAAGGGCTCATTCTTTTTAACTTCTTGACCAGTTTTCACTAATATTGAAGACAAAGATCCTTGTAATGGAGCTCCAATTTGTTTAGTATCTACCTTATCAACTTTTGCATGAATAACCTTATCTACCTTAATAGAGCTATCTTGTACTTCAACATTACGAGTTTGGCCATTGACTTTAAAGAACACAGTTACTCTACCATCTTCGTTAGGTTCTCCTACAGAAATTAACTGCACCAATAATGTTTTTCCTTGATCGAGTTGTACAATGATCTCTTCTTCTGGAGACATCCCATAGAAAAAGTTTTTAGTAGGAATATTCATGATGTTGCCATACTTCAAGTGATGATTATAAGCCCCAGTAAATACTTTTGGATATAATTTATAGGATAAGAAATCTGTAATATCCAATTCGCGTCCCATTCCTTTTTTGAACACTTTTACAAAGTCTTTAAACTCTGTTTCAAAATCAACAGGTTCTAGATGTGCATTAGGTCTATCTGTAAAAGGTTTTTGATCTTTTAGAACAGACTTTTGCAAGGCTTTAGGAAATCCATTAACAGGTTGCCCTAACTCTCCTTTAAAGAAACTCATCACAGATTGTGGAAAAGAAATGGTCTCCCCACGTTCTTTTACATCTTCGATCGTTAGATTATTACTCACCAGGTATTGCGCCATATCCCCTACCACTTTAGAACTAGGAGTTACTTTTACAATATCTCCGAACAATTCGTTTACTTCACCATACATTCTGGTGATTTCATGAAAACGATCAGATAGCCCTAGAGCCTGTGCTTGTGGTTTTAGGTTAGAATATTGCCCTCCTGGGATTTCGTGTTGATACACTTCTCCCGTTCCTGCTTTTAATCCCGATTCGAAAACATAATAATATTCTCGAACGGCTTCCCAATAATTTGAATATTCATTCAATTTAGGAATATCAACCACATTTTCTCGTTCATGAAATTTTAGCATTTCAACCACTGCATTAAAATTAGGTTGCGCTGTTAACCCCGAAAGTCCTCCCAAAGCAACATCAACAACATCAACTCCCGCTTCGATAGCCTTGAGATAAGTTGCAGATTGCACAGATGATGTATCATGTGTATGCAGATGAATCGGGATATTAATTTCAGATTTTAATGCCGATACTAATTCGTAGGCAGCATATGGTTTTAATAATCCGGCCATATCTTTAATTCCCAGGATATGCGCCCCCGCATTCTCTATATCTTTTGCTAACTGGATATAATAATCCAGTGTATATTTTGTGCGTTTTGGATCCAGAATATCTCCTGTATAGCATAATGAACCTTCGGCAAGACCATTTGTTCTTGTACGTACATGCTCGATACATGGAGCGATGGATTTCATCCAGTTAAGCGAATCAAAAATCCTAAATACATCTACACCATTCTCCCAGGATTGCTCAACAAATTTACCGATCAAATTATCTGGATAAGCAGTATATCCCACTCCATTAGATCCACGAATCAACATTTGCAACAGCAAATTAGGCATTGCTTTACGCAGTGATCGCAATCTTTCCCATGGGTTTTCATTAAGGAATCGTAAGCAAACATCAAAGGTTGCTCCTCCCCAGACTTCCATACTAAATACTTCCGGATGGTTTTTGGCAAACCCTTCACCCACTTTTAGCATATCATAGGTACGCATACGAGTAGCCAATAAACTCTGGTGAGCATCCCGCATGGTAGTATCTGTAAAATGTACTTTCTTTTCATTTTTTAACCATGCTGCAAACTTTTCTGGACCTAATTCTGTAAGAAGGTCTTTTGTTCCTTTAGGGAAAGTACCATTCTCATCAAATTTGGGGATAGTAGGTGCTACAAACGTTTTATTAGGATCAATTTTCTTAACATCAGGATTACCATTTACAATAACTTCTCCTAAAAAGTTAACCAATTTAGTAGCACGGTTACGGGATTCTCTTATCGTAAATAAAGATTTTGTATTCTGAATAAAATTAACCGTGGCATTACCATTTCTAAAGGTCTCGTGTTGCAGAATGTTATCTAAAAAAGGCATATTGGTTTTTACACCACGAATCCTAAACTCTGATAAGGCTCTTCGCATTTTTCTACAAGCACCATCTAATGTTCTACTATTGGCAGAAATTTTTACCAACATCGAATCGAAAAAAGGTGAAATGGTCACTCCTTGATATACACTTCCTGCATCTAATCGAATCCCAAATCCCGATGCACTACGATAGGTAGTAATAGTACCATAATCGGGTTTAAAATCATTCTCAGGATCTTCTGTAGTAATTCTACACTGCAATGCAAAACCATTGGTTTTAAGACTCTCCTGACTTTCTATTTTGATTTGTTTATCTGATAACCTATACCCTCCGGCAATAAATATCTGAGATTTAATTAGATCTATACCCGTAACTATTTCGGTCACTGTGTGTTCTACCTGCACTCTTGGGTTTACCTCTATGAAGTAAATACTTTCATCATCGTCAACCAAAAATTCTACTGTACCGATATTATTATAATCTACAGCCTTACAAATGTTAAGTGCGTAGTTGTATAGATCTTGTTTTATTTGTTCTGAAACCCCAAAAGAAGGAGCATATTCGATCACTTTTTGATAACGTCGCTGTACCGAACAATCTCGTTCAAATAAATGAACCATATTACCGTGATGATCGGCTACAATTTGGATCTCGATGTGTTTTGGGTTTGCTACAAATTTTTCTAGAAACACGGTATCATCTCCAAAAGCATTTAAAGCCTCTCTACGTGATTCTGGAAATGCTTTTTCGAGTTCTTCTTCCTTTCGAATAACACGCATTCCTCGACCACCACCTCCAGACGCAGCTTTTAACATCACCGGATAACCAATTCGTTTAGCTTCTTTTAAGGCTATTTTTATATCGGTTAGATCTTCTTTATTACTTTGAATAATAGGTATATTATTCTCTATGGCAACTTTCTTAGCTGTAATTTTATCTCCTAGAGATCGAAGAACTGATACTTTTGGCCCAATAAAAATAATACCATTTTCTTCGCATTGTTTTGCAAACTCAGCATTTTCCGAAAGAAAACCATATCCAGGATGAATTGCATCTACGTTGTTCTTTTTTGCTACTTTAATAATAGCTTCAATATTTAAATATGGTTTTAGAGGTTCATGATTTTCTCCAATTTGATATGCTTCATCTGCTTTATAACGGTGTAAAGAGTATCTATCTTCATAGGTATATACCCCAACAGTTTGAAGACCAATCTCTGTACAAGCTCTAAAAATTCTGATAGCTATCTCACCACGATTGGCGACTAAAACCTTTTTAATTTGCATACTATTATTTTTGAGTTAAAACCATTTTTAGCGAACATTCGCTGCGAAGATATTGATAAGAAATATTCTTTGCAATAGATTGTTCAAAATATATAAGCTCTTGTAGCCTATAATTGTGACTTATCTTCTTCTCCGAACCTGTTAATTCTAACATAAACTTAACATTAATTAACGAAGTCCTAAATAAGATTTATTATCCTCGGACCGTTGTTGTAGTAGAGTAACCACCTTAGCAATTTTTATTAACTCATTAATTTTTTAATATGAAAAATAGATTTATAGCTTTTTTAAGCTTGTTTTTTGTTGTAAGCACTTTTTTAATTGGGTGTAAAGACGATGACAACGATGTACAAATTCCAACCAGTGAGGTTACCACCGCTAAAGAATATAAAGACGTTGAAGCGGCAAATACTGAAATTAATTTTACGGTTGAAACTGTATTTGGCACAGAATCAGGACTTATACCAACAACCCGCAGTGTTGAAAATAAAATGATTGACTGTGCAACGATTACCTCTGAAGTTGTAGAAGGTACACGTACCATTTTAATTGATTTTGGAGAGGGTTGCGAAGTTAATGGAGAAACTATTTCGGGGAGTATCCGCATGAGTTTTGCCATCACCTTAGATACCGAGAACAAAGTAGAGATCAACTATATTCTTGAAAATTTTGTTTACAAGGATATTGCAATAGCCGGAAACGCCAACACTACGTACACTTTTAGAAGTGAAGCCGGAAACACCGCTTTTTCTACAAGTTCAAACTTTTCTTTCGCATGGGCAGATGGACTTACAGCAACCAGCGAATCTAATTTTGTAAAAGAAACTTTCCTGGATAGCAATCCTGATAATCCACAAGATTCTGAATATTATAAATTAACCTCGGGAAGTAGCTTAACGCAGTTTAACAATGGTGATCGATACGGTGTAGAAATCACAACTCCTTTGCGTAATGAACGAGGATGTGCATACACCGTAAGCGGAGTGATTGTAACCACTCAAAACAGTGAAGTCATTACTTTAGACTATGGAGATGGAACGTGTGATAATATAGCTACGCAAACTGATGGTGAAGGTAATGAAACGACAATTGAACTTTAATTAAAAGTAACAAACCTGCTTTAAATTTTATTTTAAAGCAGGTTTGCTTTTACCTAAAAAACAAGGTAAACCTTATTTACATCACTTACTATCCTTTCATGCATAATGAAGTCTTCAAGATATCTATATGCTTTGTTGGTTTTATTATTAGCGGCATAAATACGCATTCCCTTATTATCATATAACATTAAAAGTTCACTCAAATTAGAACGAATAATTTTAACCTTTGATATCTCTGACCATAAATATTGCGTAGAACTACCTCTTAGAGTGATAATACAATGTGCTTTATTGTAAGTTAACTTAGCCGGAAGATATTTTAATAATATAGAATTCATATAAATCCTGCACCCAAGGAAGGTAAGAGGAACAAACAAAACAACAAATGATAACGGTGTTTCATCTTCTCTGTATATTTTTACAGCCCAAAAAATAATCGCTATCATAAGGATCGCAAAGATGAGAAAACCTAAATAATGAATAACTTGCGTCAATTTTGAATTGTATACTATTCTTTTTTCCATTTTATTAAAAATTTAATGTATACCAAAGCTCATCTTTATTAATAAAAGGTTTTTTATTCCTAGTTGGTATATGATATATATTACTTCTGTATTTTATTGTAATATGCCTTCTCTGTCACCTCTGACCATTTAGATATTTGTTTTTGAAAATCAGAATAACTTTTATACACCTCTTTGGATAGAGGGTCATCTCCTACCATTTCTTGTAATGCTTCATCGGTATATCCTCGTAATGCATCAAGAGTTTCTTTAGAAAACTCACGAACCTCGACACCTTCTTCATTTACCAGTTTATCCAGGTAAATACCATTTTGCTTATCAAATTCTGCTAATACCCATACTTGAGCACGTTTAGAGGCTGCTTCTAATGCAGCTTGTAAATGTCTAGGTAAACCATCATATAAGTTTTTATTAATAAAAAACTCTAACTGCGATCCAGTTTCATGCCACCCCGGGGTATAGTAATACTTTGCAATTTTATGAAATCCCATTTTGTAATCATGATAGGGTCCAATCCATTCGGTAGCATCTATAACTCCACGTTCTAAACTTGTGTATACTTCACTACCTGCCACTAATACCGCTGCTCCACCTGCTTTTTCTAATACCTTACCTCCGATACCAGGCAATCGCATTTTCAATCCTTTAAAATCTTCTACAGTATTGATTTCTTTATTAAACCATCCTCCCATTTGCACTCCCGTATTCCCTCCCATAAAAGGCACCAAATTAAATTTAGCATAGGTTTTTTTCCAAAGTTCGTATCCACCTCCTACTTCTAACCAAGATGTAATTTGCTGGCTATTCATCCCAAAGGGTACTGCTGCAAAGAACTGCGCAGCTGGAGTTTTTCCTGCCCAATAATACGCTGCACCACAACCCATTTCGATAGTTCCTTGAGACACGGCATCAAAAGCTTCTAAAGGAGGAACTAGTTCTCCACCACCGTATACTTTGATTTTGATCTGACCATTGGTTAACTCATCTACCCATTCTGAATACTTCTCGGCAACTTCACCGACAACCGGAAAATTTGGTGGCCAGGTTGTGGTCATCTTCCAATAAAAAACTTTATCTGGTTTGGTTACATCATATGAAGTAGTTTGCATACTTGCAGGAGGATCTCCCAGACAAGAAATGAATACGAATATGGTAATAGCCATTGTAATATACCTGGCAATACTATTTTTTTTGATTTGAAAGAAATGAATAAATTTCATTTGGTATATATTTTGTAATTCTATGATTCAGAAATAAAAATGATCTCAGGAAAAAACACAACTAAGCTTACTATCAGCAACTGGATAATTATAAAAGGTATGATCCCTCTATAAATTTGACTAGTTTTTACATTTTCTGGAGCTACACCTTTTAGATAAAATAAAGCAAACCCAAAGGGTGGTGTTAAAAACGAGGTCTGTAAATTTAACGCAATCAATATCCCTACCCAAAGCATATTCATATCAAAAGCATTAAAAACAGGGGTTACTACAGGTACAATAATGAAAACAATTTCTATGAAATCGATAAAAAAGCCTGCTACAAAAACGACCACCATTACTAAGAGTAAAAACATTAATGGGGTAAGGTTCGAAGACATAATTAATTCCTGAAGGTAGGAATCTCCACCTAAAGTTCTAAATACTAAGGTGAATGTAGTTGCTCCTAAAAGAATAAAGAACACCATAGAGGTGAGTTTCGTAGTTTCTTGCGCTACTTCTTTTAGTATTTTGACTGAAAATTTCTTCTGAATTAAGGTCAATACTGTTGCTCCAATAGCTCCTATTGCCGAGGCTTCTGTTGGAGAGGCTATTCCTGTAAAAATAGACCCCAATACCAAAACAATTAATAATATTGGTAGAAACAACACTTTTAAAATCTTTGATGTAAAATTATCACCTCTAAATTGTTTAATTTCTTCAGCTGGAATACTAGGTGCATCTTCTTTATGAACAAAAGACTTTATTAAAATATAGACAATATATAACCCTACTAATATCAACCCCGGAAGTAATGCCGCAGAAAACAAAGCTCCTACATCTACTGAAGCTCCTCCTCTAGATGAACTATTAATTGTATCTGCTAATAATACCAATACAATTGATGGTGGTATGATTTGACCTAAAGTACCCGACGAAGCGATCACCCCTGTAGCCAGTTCTGTTTTATACCCTCTCTTAAGCATTGTTGGTAAACTTATCAACCCCATAGTAACTACAGTAGCACCTACAATACCGGTAGATGCAGCTAGTAATGCTCCAACGATCACCACCGAGATTGCCAACCCCCCGCGTACACGACCAAACATCATTGCCATGGTTTCTAATAAGCTTTGTGCTAACCCGGATTTCTCTAACATAATTCCCATAAAAATAAATAAGGGAACCGCCATCAAAACATAATTATTAACTACTCCCATAATCCTGGACGGAAGCAAATAAAATGTTGACATTTGAAACTGCTCTGGTGCAAAAATAGAAACCCCAAAAGCGAATGCTACCGAAATCCCTCCTAAAGTAAAGGCAACTGGGTATCCTCTTAAGATAAGAATGAAAATTATTACAAATAATACTATTGCCAAATATTCCATTAATTATCTTTATTAAAAATGATTTGAAGTGATTTAAGCATATGAGATACACCTTGAATCAGAAGAAAAACAAATCCTAGAGTAATACAAAATTTAAGCACATACAATGCTGGCAAACCTCCTGGTTGTGGCGAGCTTTCTCCAATCATAAAAGAAGACAATCCATAATACCATGACGAAACAATAACTACATAACACCAAGGTATCAATAAGCAGGCCCCTCCTAAAAGGTCAATCCAAGCTTTTCTCTTTTTAGACAGTTTAGTATAAAATATATCTACCCGTACATGTTTCTCGTATTTGAATGTATACCCTGAAGCCAATAGAAACATCATCCCAAATAGATAAATTTCTATTTCGATCATCCAAACATATGTAAATTGAAAAACGTAACGAATAACTACATCTAGGCCAATTACAATTGCCAGCAAGACTGCCACCCAACTAACAAGTGATCCTATTTTTTCTCCAATCCAATCGAGAAAATTGATAATGTGCTGCATCTAATGATTTGTGTATTGTGAATACTCGGGATGAAGATAGTAAAATTAGATACACTGGGAAATGGAAACTTGAAATATAGATCTCAACCTACAATGGGATAACAAAACGCTCTCTTATTTATCATTCCTGTATAGGATGAGATCAAAAAAAACTGAGACTACCTCACAAAAACAAGTTCACCTGGCTTAGTAGTATGCTCTTCACTAAAACCATAGCCTTCATAATTAAAACCTTTTAGATCCTCAATAGTCTCTGCACCGGTATCAATAATATAACGCACCATCATACCTCTGGCTTTTTTTGCAAAGAAACTTATCATCTTGAGTTTATCGCCTTTCCAATCTTTAAATTGCGGAGTAATTACGGGAACTTTTAATGTTTTAGTATCAATTACACTGAAATATTCATTACTAGCCAAATTAACAAACAACTCATCATCTTTTAGCTCTTCATTAAGTTGTTCGGTAACGGTTTTCTTCCAAAACTCATACAAGTTATTTTTACGACCAACTTTGAGTTTTGTCCCCATTTCTAATCGATAGGGTTGCATCAAATCTAAAGGTTTCAAGATTCCATATAAACCCGAAAGTATTCTAAGTTTATCTTGTAATATTTCTAGTTTATCTTCTGGAACTGTATAGGCATCTAATCCAATATAGACATCTCCATTAAAAGAATAAACCGCTGGCCTGGCATTCTCTGTAGTAAACGGAATCTTGAACTCCTGATTGCGTTGCCAATTAAGTTGTGCAAGCTTATCACTAATCCCCATTAAATCAGATAATTTCTTAGGTGTTTTTTTCTTGAGCGCAGCATTTAGTTTTTCAGCTTCTGGTAAAAAAACTGGTTGTGTATACTGTTGTGTAGGTAATTTGGTTTCGAAATCCAATGACTTAGCCGGGGATACTACAATTTTCATCTGTATATTTTTTTGTTATCCAAAAATACAATAGTGTCTTGATAATTAAAATCTACAAGCGAATTTCTTCTCTATTTAGCTATTAGAAAGATTTATGAATATGCTAAAAACTACTTTTTATTAGTGATTAAAGTACTTAACTGCTCATTTTGGTATGCAACCTTATATTCTTGGTCTTTTTCATTAATAATTACTTCAAAATTTGAAGAATATGCTTTATCATTCGTCGGAAACCAATCTTTAGTATTCTTGTTGATACAAATAAAAAGTCCATTGTCATTTCCTATTGCACAGAATCTTTCAAAACTTCCATCGTAGACCTCTAATCCACAATTTTCATGCAGTAGTGTAAATTCTCTTTTAATATTAGTAGTTGGTAAGCCTATTTCTGAAATTTCAAGAAACGAATTTTGATCGAAATCTCTTGTTGATGCATTATTTAAATTTTTCCTTGCAATTAGCTCTACTATGTTATCATCGGCATCATAAAAATATATAGCTTTCGCATTCCAGCGTATAAAATCTATAATTTCATCTTGGTCATCTTTTAAAATATCAACCTTTGTTTTTAACCAAGTTAAAGCTTCTACCTCTTTATTAGAAGGAATATTTATAGCAAAATGATAGGGTGTTGCAGTTTTTTGATATTCAATATTTAATACCGATTCTCCTATTACAAAAGACACTGAATTTTCTGATTGACGTATAGGTTTTAGATCCAATACTTGAGCATAAAACCTTGTTTGTTCTAATAATTTAGTAGTATATATAGTTAACTCTTTTATTTTCATCTCATTGTATTTATCCTCCATAAAAATCAGTTGTAACTCTATATAAAAATACAATAGTATGCTCCTAATTAAAATTCGCTAATGTATTTCTTTTCTATGTAGACATTATAAAAATCTATATGACTACATCATGTTATAAAACAGTCAAAATATTATATAAAAAAAGCCTGTCAATTATGACAGGCTTGTGTTTTAAAAAAGTCAAAATGTATATTATAATACTTTCACGTTAACCGCGTTTAGTCCTTTTTTACCTTCTTTTAGTTCAAACTCTACTTCGTCACCTTCACGAACTTCGTCGATTAAGCCTGAGATGTGTACAAAATGATCTTTGTTTGATCCTTCTTCTGTGATGAATCCAAATCCTTTGGAGTCATTAAAAAATTTTACTGTTCCTTTATTCATTATAAAATATTAAAGTGCGAAGGTACTATTATTTCGTTAGTAATCCCTATTTATTTCAAAATAAAGTTTTTAGTAACCTTAATTTAATAGTCTACACATGTTCTGATAACAATAAAACATAGGATTTTTATACTAAATTGCTATGCTACTGTTCATTAAGCTGATTCTTTGCATAATTTCTCCAACGCTCGATACATTGCTCCATATCCTCTGGGATTGAGGTTTCGAAATGCATTTTCTCACCCGTGGTTGGATGCTCAAAACCAAGGGTTCTGGCATGTAATGCTTGTCTCGGTAATATTTTAAAACAATTCTCTACAAATTGTTTATACTTAGTAAAGGTTGTGCCTTTTAGTATTTTTTCACCACCGTATCGTTCGTCATTAAATAAGGTATGTCCTATATACTTCATATGCACACGGATCTGGTGCGTTCTTCCGGTTTCTAATCTGCAAGAAACTAAGGTAACATACCCTAATCGTTCAATAACTTTATAATGGGTAATCGCTGGTTTTCCTTTTTCGGCTTCATCTTCTTCAAAAACAGTATTCTGTAGTCTATTTTTTGGATGACGACCAATATTACCTTCTATAGTACCTTCGTCTTCATTAATATTCCCCCATACAATAGCCACATATTCTCTTTTACTGGTTTTATCAAAAAACTGCTTTGCGAGATGTGTCATGGCCTCTTCGGTTTTAGCAACAACCAATAAACCACTTGTATCTTTATCGATACGATGCACCAATCCAGGACGATTACTGCTATTATTAGGCAAATTATCAAAATGATAAATCAAAGCATTGATCAAAGTACCCGAATAATTACCATGCCCGGGATGCACTACCATCCCTGCAGGTTTATTCACCACCAACAATTCATCATCTTCATATACAATATCTAAAGGAATATTCTCGGGAGTCAACAGATTCTCATATGGCGGATGTGAGAACAATACACGCACTATATCATTCGGTTTTACCTTATGATTAGATTTTACAGCCACATCATTAACAAATACACTTCCTGATTTAGCGGCTTGTTGTATTTTATTACGGGTTGCATTTTCTACAAAATTCATTAAAAACTTATCTACCCGCAACGGAACCTGACCAGCACCTGCTACAAAATGATAATGCTCATAGAGATCATCTTCGTTATTTTCAAAATCTTCTGTATTTAAGTTTTCTTCCAAAATAGTATATTAATTAGAAAGATTTATGGTTCCTCCTTTTCCGTCTCCAAGAACAAGATCTATAGTAGAAGTTTTCATAAGTTTTGTTCCCGGAGCTAATCGTTTACCTTTATGCCTTAGCTCTAACACCATATCTCTGGCTATATTAGGTTGATAGGTAATCGAACCAATTTTAAATCCTAAGGCTATCAATTTTGGTTCGGCTTGTCTTCTTGTGTTTTGAACCACATCAGGAACATCTATTTTTCTATATCCCGATGGATTTAACGTTACATAAATTTTACGATTTTCTTTAACCTCACTACCTGCAATCGGATTTTGCTCTATCACAGAGTATCTTGGGTACTCTGGATTAAAATTAGCAGAATCCTGAACTTCAAATCGTAAATCTTTTTCTTCAAGAGTCTTTTGCACCTCATCTAAGGTTTTCTTACTAAGACTTGGCACCACAATTCGTTGGTGATGATTGGTTGTACTTTCTAGCCATTGTAAAGCTACATAAGAAAGTATGACAAGCATTGCAATCGCTATCACAACTTGGATCAAGAATATTTTACTATAGACAAACTTGAAAAGATCTTTGAAGAAATCGATAACTTTATTCATAAACACATTCATAATTTGGACAAATATATAAAAACGGAGAGTTTTACCCTTTTCTTATAAGATAAATGATATTTTTGTTTTCAAAAGTTATCCAATGAAGAAAAACATTGCCATTTTGATGGGAGGATACTCCAGTGAATTTGACATATCAATTCAAAGCGGAAATGTAGTTTACAAGCATATAGATCGAGATGCATATATCCCTTACCGTGTACATATTACCAAAGATGGATGGTTTCATGTCGACGATAATGATAAAAAGTACCCCATCGATAAAAATGATTTTTCGTTAACCTTAAATGACGCTAGAATAACTTTTGATGCTGCCTTTAACATTGTGCATGGTACGCCCGGCGAAGATGGGTTGCTTCAGGCTTATTTCGAACTGATTGGTATTCCTCAAACCGCTTGCGATTTTTACCAGGCAGCACTTACTTTTAATAAACGGGATTGTATTAGCACTTTACAACCTTATGGAATTCCGACAGCAACCAATTATTTTTTAAACAAAGGAGATACAGTAGATACCAAAGCTATTTTAGACACTGTTGGATTACCTTGTTTTGTAAAAGCAAACAAAGCCGGAAGCAGTTATGGAGTCTCTAAAGTAAATACAGAGACCGAGCTTTTACCTGCTATTGATGTTGCCTACAAAGAAGATGATGAGATTATTATTGAATCTTTTCTTAGCGGAACCGAAGTATCTGTAGGCGTAATTACCTATAAAGGAAAAGACACCGTACTACCCATTACAGAAATCGTATCAGAAAATGAGTTCTTTGATTATGAGGCAAAATACTTAGGCAAATCGCAAGAAATTACTCCAGCTCGATTGTCGGAAGAAGACGCTAAAAAAGTTCGCGATCTTGCATTAAGAATTTATCAAATCTTAAAAATGAAAGGTTTTTCACGAAGTGAATATATATTTCACAATGGCGAACCTTACTTTGTAGAAATGAATACGAATCCAGGATTTAGCGAAGCCAGTATTTTACCGCAACAAGCATTAGCCGCAGGTATTAGCCTGAAAGATCTATTAACCAATACTATCGAAGAAGCTATTTGTTAGTTGTTAGTTGTTAGTTGAAGAAACGAATTGTTAAGTAAAAGTTTTTATATATTTTCTTTTCCGCTAAAAAAACAAGGGCAAATGAAAACATCATGTAAATTCTAAAATCGTAATTCTTAAATTCACTTATATTTGTAATCACACTAATTAATAATTACTCATGAGAAGAGCCGTTTTTCCAGGATCATTTGACCCCATTACTTTAGGACATTATGATATCATTGAAAGAAGTTTAACGCTCTTTGATGAAATTATTATTGCCATAGGGATTAATGCAGATAAAAAATATATGTTTTCGCTAGAGGAACGAAAACACTTTATCAAAGAATCCTTTAAAGGTGAACCCAAAATCAAAGTGATGACCTACAAGGGATTAACTGTTGATTTTTGTAAAGAACAAAATGCAAACTTCATCCTAAGAGGATTGCGCAATCCCGCTGATTTTGAATTCGAAAAAGCCATAGCACACACCAACCGGCAAATGTCTGAAATCGAAACCGTATTCTTACTTACCTCTTCTGGCAAAAGCTATATCTCATCTTCAATAGTTCGAGATGTGATACGCAATGGTGGAGATGTTTCAGGGTTGGTTCCCGAAACCGTTCTTGCAAAATAATTTTTATGAGAAAAATAGGAGCCATTACCTTAGTTGTCAAAGACTATGACGAGGCCATTCAATTTTATATCGAAAAACTGAATTTCAAACTTGTACAAGACACCAAACTAGATGATCAAAAGCGTTGGGTAATTATTTCCCCATCTGGCAGTAGCCAAACTAATATTTTACTTGCTCAGGCAGTTTCATCAGAACAAGAGCAAGCAATCGGTAACCAAACCGGAGGACGAGTTTTTCTATTTCTGCATACCGACGACTTCTGGAGAGATTACAATCAAATGAAATCAAAAGGAGTATCTTTTCTTGAAGATCCCAGAGAAGAAGTCTATGGAACCGTTGTTGTGTTTGAAGACCTATACGGCAACAAATGGGATTTGATCGAAGTTATAAACTAGTTTAGCTTTTATCACGTATCTTATCGTATCAAAATAATATATCATGGCAGTAAGCGAAGAATACCTTATCTATGTTACCGATCAATTATCAGAATTTGGCGATGTAGAGATTAAAAGAATGTTTGGCGGTATTGGACTGTTTCATCAAGGACTTATGTTCGGTAAAATTGGTAGTGATATTTTTAGATTAAAAGTAGACGAGTTTAATCAAAAAGATTACGAAGATAAAGGAATGAAACCCTTTTATTCTGAAAAGAAAAAGAAAGGAATGCCGTATTGGGAAGTTCCTGCTGATATTCTGGAAGACAAAGAAAAATTAAAACAATGGGCTTCTAAATCTTATGAAGCGGCAGTACGAGCTAAAAAATAAAAGAAAGAAATTCTTTTTAATTAAACCTTACTCATAAATCATAGTCTTATAGATAAACACTGTGACTATGAACACCCCCCTATCAGATAAGCAGATACAACATCTCTATTGGCGAATGGGATTCGGAATTTCTTCTGATGAATTAAAAGCGGTGAGGAAACTCTCTAAAAATAACGCCGTAGATCAATTGTTTTCTGAAAGCATGCAAGAAACCGCATTATTTATGGATTTTGGAATGTTGTTAAAAAACCCAAAAGACCTTTCTAGAGAAGAACGTAAAGAATTGCGGAAGCATCGCAATGAGAAAATGTTAGAACTTAACATACTATGGTTAAAACAATTAACAGACACAAAACAAATGCTTCGCGAAAAAATGACTTTGTTTTTTCATGATCATTTTGCTGTAAGACTAAAAACTCCGAGAGCATGTATTCATTTAAATAATATAATAAGAAAGCATGCGCTGGGTAATTTTGGTGATATGTTGGTAGAGGTATCCAAATCTCCGGCTATGCTTATTTTTCTTAATAATCGCCAAAATCGAAAAGACCACCCTAATGAGAATTTTGCACGCGAAGTAATGGAACTTTTTACTTTGGGTCGTGATAATGGATATACCGAAACCGATATCAAAGAAGCTGCAAGAGCATTTACGGGTTGGAATTTTACTAAAAACGGTGCCTTCATTTTTCGTAAAATGCATCACGATTATGGAGTTAAAACCATTTTGGGTAACACTGGTAATTTTACCGGAGAAGATGTTATTAAAATCCTCTTAGATCAAAAACAAACTGCCAGGTATATCTGTGAAAAAATATACAGGTATTTTGTGAATGAAGACATCAACAACGACCATATCGAAGCCCTAACGAATGCTTTTTACGACTCTAATTACGATCTAAAAATTGTTATAAATACCCTGCTAAAAAGTGATTGGTTTTATCACCCCAAAAATATTGGAACCAAAATCAAATCTCCCATAGAATTGATAGTAGGCCTAAGTAAATCATTTCAAATACAATATAAAGACCCTAAGGTACTTCTGTATCTTCAGCGCAAATTAAATCAAATGTTATTCTTTCCACCTAATGTGGCCGGATGGCCTGGTGGCACGTCGTGGATAGACAATTCAACATTGATGCTTCGATTAAAATTAGCTTCGTTAACATTAAATAGTGGTGTGATCGAATGGCATGATAAAGGTGATATGCCCGAAAACATGATGATGAGACAACAGATATATAATACAATGAAATCCAAGTTTCAGAAAAAGGTAAAAGCAACACCGAACTGGAATGTATTTTTATCCACCCTACAAACAAAAGATAAGGCAGACATTGTGAGTTTTATGCTTCAACCCGAACTTTCTATAGCAGCAAAAGATGTGGTGCTAAAATTGGATGCTACTGATACTAAGAATTTTGTTATCGAATTATTGAGTTTACCAGAATATCAACTTTGCTAAAACCCAAACAGACATGAAACGAAGAGATTTTTTAAAGCAATCGGTTTTTGCATCAGGAATGACACTGGTTCCTTCTTTTTTAAAAGGGATGGAGTTTTTATCTCCTGATCAGTTATCGGGATACAGAAATGTTATTATCATTCAACTTTCGGGAGGAAATGATGGGTTAAACAGTATCATTCCGGTTAGTAATGATATCTATCATCGTCTAAGGCCTTCAATCGCAAAAAAAGAAGCTCAGACTCTAAAAATAACTAATGATTTAGCGTTTAACAACAATCTTAAAGCCATCGCAGCATTATATGATCTAGGTGAAGTATCTATACTTAATAATGTGGGATACCCCAACCCTAATCGATCGCATTTTAGAAGTACAGATATCTGGCAAACAGCCAGTAGTACTAACGAATATCTATCAACAGGTTGGGTGGGCAGGTACTTGGATGCTAATTGCGAGCATCCTTATCAGGCTATCGAGGTTGATAATTCTTTATCACTGGCCATGAAAGGTAATGTTATGAACGGCATAGCCGTTTCTGACCCCAATCAATTGTATAAAACAACCAGGGAACCCTTCTTCAAAAACCTTGTTGCTAATGCCAAAAAAGAAATGCTGGATGAGGATAATCAAGGATATCTCTATAAAACGATGTTAGAAACCTATTCTTCGGCCTCTTATATCCATGAAACCTCTAAGATGTATACAACCAATACCGAATACCCCCAAAACCCTTTTGCCAAAAACCTGAAAACTATTGCCGATTTTATAGTTTCGGGTTTAAAAACAAGGGTCTTCTATAGTTCTCTTGGAGGTTTTGACAGTCATGTTAATCAATTAAGCAGCCAGGATCGATTATTAAAAATGTATTCTGAATCTGTGGGCGCGTTAGTTAAAGACCTCAAGAAAAATGATCGATTTAAAGACACGCTAATTCTTACTTTCTCTGAGTTTGGTCGCCGAGTAAAACAAAACGGAAGCCGAGGCACTGATCACGGCGCAGCCAATAATGTGATTGCTATTGGTGGTTCTCTTAAAAAAGCCGGAGTATATAACGAAATTCCTAATCTATCTGATCTTGATGATAATGGAGATATTAAATACTCTGTAGATTTTAGAAGTGTATATGCATCAATACTCAATAATTGGTTAGAAGTAAATGATCAAAACATCTTGAATGCAAATTTTAAAACATTGGGGTTCATTTAATAGTGTCAGGAGGTGCTCTCATCTTATCAGGAGTATCCTCCTTGTTGTCAAGAACATCTTTCACTTTGTCAAGAACTCCTCCCACTTTGTCAAGAACACCTTTCACCTTGTCAAGAACTCCTTCCGCCTTGTCAAGAGCTCCTTCCGCTTTGTCAAAAACTCCTTTCACTTTGTCAAAATGGGTGTACACATTGTCAGAAGCATTAACTTAATTGTTAAAAATATCAATTGCCAAAGAAAAATACACCTCTCTACATTGCTACTGACATACGTTTGTCATACCCCCCTTCTATTTTTGGTATAGTATTCATCTTAAAAACCATAAATATGATAACAACAAAATTAAACCAGTTTCACGTAATCGGTCTTTCAGTACGCACTAGAAATAAAGATCAGCACATTACAAAGGATATTCAAAATCTATGGAATACTTTTATAAAGCAAAACACTATTCTTAAAATTCCAAATAGATTAGATGATACCCTTTTTGGTATTTATACCGATTATGAAAATGGTGCTTCTGGTTACTATACCACAATTGTGGGTTGTAAAGTAAGTAGTCTAGATACCATTCCTGAAGGGATGGTGGGCATCACGATTAAAGATGGAGATTATTCAAGGTTTACAGCTAAGGGAGATGTAACAAAGGATGCCATACCTGATGCCTGGGGAAAAATATGGAATGCTAACCTAAACCGAGTATTTGCTACCGATTTTGAAGTCTATGATGACAGAGCCCAAGATCCTACTAATGCCGAAGTCGATATTTTTATAGGTATTGTATAAAATGTAACTAAAGGAGTATGTTTTTCATACTCCTTTAGTTTTAACTATATCCTGCTTTTCTTTTATCTTGTACTCAATAATTGTGGGTAGAGCATATCTCACAACAATTATGATTATAAAACAGAACTAAATTCTGGATCCCATTAAAAATCAGCAACTTTAAGAATAAAAACTCAAGATTTATCTCATCAGAAATCGAAAAAATTCTACATTTTTGATTAATTTGCCTTATAAAAAATACGGTTAAACCGTAAAATTTGTGTATTTCGTCGATGCAAAAAACCTCTTTATCTAAAAGTTTTAAAAACATTTTCCCTGAGACTTTTTTCATCTTAACTTTGATACAGAATCAGTTAGCAACTTCATAAAGCCCCAAACTATGAAAACTATATTTTTTACTTTAATCATTTTATTTACTTTCTCTAACATTAGTGCACAAGAACGTATTGTTTCTGACACTAAAGTAAACTCTATTGATATAGAAGCTTCAAAAATCAACTATTTTCAAGCTCTAGTAGAAAAGAATAACTTTGATATTCAGATAAAAAATTACAAAAAAGAAGTTTCTATACAAAGTAAATCAGAATTTTACAATCTATTATTAGAAAAGAATGGTTTTACACCTAAAGCTTCAAAAACTACAAGGTTAGTGAACAATAACGCAACATCTAAAGAAACAAATACCAACGAAAAGTCTACTCCTATAGTTGCTTTGTTGCCATAAGATAAAAAGTCATCCAAAAAAATATAGTAACGATCTCTTTATAAAGGGGTCGTTTTTTTATCGCCTATAAATACCGGAGTATCTAGTATTAAAAGGAATATTTGACGACTAATAAAATTGGAAAATTCAGAAAAACAAAACCCCAACAGTCTATTTTTTCACAACGAAAACTGTAAAAAGCAATTACTTCCTGCAATCAATCTAGGCTTTGAATAGATAAATATAAAATTGAAGGAATAAGTAAATAAAAACAATTAAATTTATGGATGCAAATCCATGAAACCGCTTTTGCCGTATCTACCTATAGGTCGTATCATGAAGATATTAGTAAAGATATCTATGCCAAGTTATGGAACAATCCTGCTACAGATGCTTTAATACCAAACATCCTTAAAAGCGTATCTGAGTATGAAGCCATTTTGCACAGCTTAAGAAATCGGTTCTTTTATGAAAGAATGAAATCATTTTTTGAAAAACATAATGGCGGAACGTTGATCAACTTTGGGTCAGGTTTTAGCATGTATCAATTCTCATTTAGTGATAATGTTTCTACTATTGAAATTGATAAAAAAGATATCATAGATTATAAAAAAGAGAAAGTTGACCATTGGACTAGAGAAAGAAAATTACCATCTCGAGATGTTCGGTATGTAGCCGTTGATTTTAATCAAAATACTACAGAAGAGATTGTCGAAATACTTAAACCACTAATCAATAAAGAACCAACATTTATTCTTATTGAAGGGGTTTTCTTCTTTCTGGATCTAAAAACAACTAACAAATTATTTAAAATATTTACTGCCGTACAAGAGCCTGGTGATATAGTAGGTTGTGTTACTTATTTACCCGAAGTAGAAACAACTGCTGTATACCGTCGTTTACTGCATTATTTTGACAGTAATAATGATACAAACGATTCTTTCAATCATCAAACCATACCTCATTCTTACTTTGAGAATATAAATGACTATACTGTATTAGAAAACACAGATGAATTTGAACTTTCAAAAATCTATGCTCCCGATAGCACAATAAAGGATAAAACCGAAATCCTTAATGAAACTATGTATCTATTAGAAAAAAAGTAGCATTAATTGCCTTACTTCATCGCTTTGGCCATCACATGATATCTTGGATCATCTACATCATGTTCTATTACATTAGCTAATCTAGGAGAAGCTTTGATCATTAATGCCTGGCATTCTTCACTAAGATGCTTAATCCTCACCTTCTTGCCCGCTTCTTCATATTTACCCACCAAATTAAAGATCGCTTCTAATGCAGAATGATCGCTAACACGAGACTCAATAAAATCGATTTCTACAATCTCTGGATCATTTGCTACATCAAATTTATTGTTAAAGGCTTGTATACTTCCGAAGAAAAGTGGTCCCCAGATTTCGTATACCTTGGTTCCGTTTTCTTTAATATGCTTTCTTGCTCGAATCTTTTTAGCATTTTCCCAGGCAAATGCCAGGGCCGACATAATGACTCCGGCAATTACTGCAACAGCTAAGTCAAAAAATACGGTT
Source organism: Aquimarina penaris (assembly GCF_040786285.1). Lineage (NCBI taxonomy): Bacteria > Pseudomonadati > Bacteroidota > Flavobacteriia > Flavobacteriales > Flavobacteriaceae > Aquimarina > Aquimarina penaris. Next base: position 341,105 of record NZ_JBFMKQ010000004.1, on the reverse strand, counting down.
AATGAAGAAACTGATATTAATACAATAGCATCGGTAAGCGGGATTTTATTTAGGATTCTAAAACTAGACCAGGCAAAAGTACCGATCACGACCATAAACATTACCCCTACCAAAGCGGCAATAGGTACTTGTTCGATTAATCCTGAAGCAAACAAAATAAATAATAGTAGTGTAACTGCAGCCACAATACCAGAGAGCCTGGTACGACCACCACCTTTGATATTAATAATAGATTGCCCGATCATAGCACAACCACCCATTCCTCCAAAAAGTCCTGTAACGATATTTGCGCCACCTTGCGCTAAACATTCTCTGTTAGAATTACCTCTGGTTTCGGTTAATTCGTCAATAAGATTTAAGGTCATCAATGACTCTATTAACCCAATAGCTGCCAGTATTAAGGCATATGGACCTATAAATTTAAAGGTTTCCCAAGTCATGGGTACCTTATTAAATATATCAAACTGAAATTGCGGTAATCCTCCTTTAAGACCTTCTCCTCCTCCATCTTTAATAAAACTACCTACTGTGGCTACATCTAGTTTTCCTAAAATTACTATTGCAGAAACCACCACAATACCGATTAATGCTTCTGGTAGTTTTGAAGTTGCCTTTAGCTTTGGCAATCCCCACATAATCCCCATAGTTAACAATACCAATCCAAGCGTTAACCATAAACCGGTTCCTTGCATCCACACTTTTTCTCCGTCTACATACTCCTTAAACATACCTAACTGAGAAAGAAAGATTACAATGGCTAAACCATTTACAAATCCCATCATCACAGGGTGCGGAATCAAACGCACAAATTTACCTAACTTAAATACTCCTGCCAGCATTTGTATGATTCCCATAAGAATTACTGTTGCAAAAAGATAGTATAATCCCAGCTCTTCTCCGGGAGCTCCCATGGCATTTCCTTCGGCAACCAGGCTTACCATTACCACTGCTAATGCTCCGGTAGCACCAGAGATCATTCCCGGGCGACCACCAAAGACCGATGTGATTAACCCAATCATAAATGCAGCATACAATCCAACCAAAGGATCTACCCCCGCTACAAAGGCAAAAGCAACCGCTTCTGGAACTAAAGCTAACGCAACCGTTAACCCGGATAAGATATCATTTTTGGCATTCGCCACTCTTTTTCTTACAAACTCTGTCATAGTTGTGGTATTTGAGGCTGCAAAAATACGTTTATTTTAGAGTACGACAAGTAAAATTGGAATGTATCTGGCTTCTACTAAGAACTAAAACGTTATAGAAGATTCTTAATTTCTAAAACTTAGTATATTTGATCTTCACATTTATCAATCATGCAAAGAATCATACTTGTTTTTAGCTTTCTGCTTATTATTTCTTGCACTACTTCAGAAAGAAATACAACGGAGAGCACTGATTTTACTACAACTTTTGAAAAAAGCAACGGGACCGAAACCCCAACGTATCCAGAAGTTATTGAGTATTATAATCATTTAGCTTCAGTATATCCTGAAATTGATATTCAGGAAATTGGAATAACCGATAGCGGTAACCCTTTACATAGTATCACCTTAAATCCCGATCGCGAATTTGATTTTGAAAAAATTCGTCAGGCCAAACAGATTTTATTAATTAACAATGGTATTCATCCAGGGGAGAGTGATGGTATCGATGCTACCATGTTATTATTTAGAGATATTGTTCAGGGTAAAATCGAAGCTCCAAAAAACACCGTTTTGGTTGCTATTCCTGTCTATAATGTTGGTGGTGCTCTTCATCGAAACTCGGGCACGCGAACTAATCAAAATGGCCCTAAGGAATATGGTTTTAGAGGAAACGCCAGAAACTATGATCTCAATCGTGATTTTATAAAAAATGACACAAAAAATGCTCGAGCTTTTGCCCAAATATTTCACCTTGTTCAACCCGATGTTTTTATTGACAATCATGTGAGTAATGGTGCGGATTATCAATATACATTGACTCATCTTTTTACGCAGCATAATAAATTGGGAGGTACATTAGGAAATTATCTACATACCAAAATGCACCCACAGTTAGAAACTTCACTTGAAGCTAAAAAATGGGATATCACTCCGTATGTAAATGTATGGGGAACTACACCTGATAAAGGATGGGCACAGTTTATGGATTCTCCCAGATATTCGACCGGATATACTACATTATGGAATACTCTAGGAATGATGGTAGAAACCCATATGTTAAAACCCTATAAGCAAAGGGTCGAAGGAACCTATGAACTCATGAAATCTATGATTGAAATTACCGAAAAGGACGGCTCGACAATACGATCATTAAGAGAAAAGGCTTTTTCAGAACAATCTAAAAGAAAAACCTATCCAGTACTTTGGAAAGTCGACACCGCTCAGGTTACCAAATTCAACTTCAAAGGATACGAAGGAGAGTACATCGATAGTGAAATTACCGGGGCAAAACGATTAAAATATAATCAAGACAAACCCTATTCAAAAGAAATCAAATATCAGAATTATTTTACTTCAACAACAGACATCTCGATTCCTAAAGCCTATATTATCCCCCAAGGATGGTGGCATGTTATTGAAGTATTGAAATTAAATAAGATTGAATTCAAAACCTTAGAAAAAGATACTACCATAGCCGTAGAATTGTACCGTATTAAAGATTACAAAACTCGAAAAATGCCGTACGAGGGTCATTATCTGCATTATGAAACTTCGGTAAAGAAAAGTAATCAAGAAATTATATTCACAAAAGGAGATATTATGATTCCTACTGACCAAAAAGGATTTAGATATCTCATAGAAACTCTCGAACCTGAGGCACCGGATTCATTCTTTAACTGGAACTTTTTTGATACTATTTTACAGCAAAAAGAAGGATTCTCTCCTTATGTCTGGGAAGATGAGGCTGTAGAATTACTACAGAATGATGACGAATTACGAATTAGGTTTGAAGAACAAAAAAAAGATACAGCTTTTGCCAATAGGTGGTATATACAATTGGATTGGATACATAAACAATCTGATAATTACGAAAAAGCGCATATGAAGTATCCGGTGTATCGGATATTACGATAAATAATCGTGGGAAAATAGTTTTTTGATATTTGCATATGAATTAATCAAAGCCTTTTTGGATTTTTTCTTATTCTTCCATTTTACTTTGGTAATTCCTTCATTAGTTTGAGGAATTAATTCCCCATTAAATTCAGTTTTCATTTCAAACCAGTAGGTAACCTTCAGTCTAAATTCTCCACTTCTTTTAAATATATGGAAGGTTTTGTATAAAAACTTAGTAATTTCTAATCCGGTAACTCCGGTTTCCTCTTCGACCTCTCTAATGGCTGCTGTTTCAATATGTTCATTCTTTTCTATTTTTCCTTTAGGCAAATCCCATTTACCATTACGTTTGATAAAAAGGATATCCATATTTGCATTATATGCTTTTCCTCCTCCTGCTACTACAACTGGCAGCTTTTTATACAAATGCTCGATGAGCTTGTCTTCATTTTTATGATACAGATGATATCTTGCCTCTTCATTAGCGGCTTCTTTAGCAAGGACATCTCTTATGATTGTAGGAAAGTCAGCCTCTTTAATACGTATCGTTTCATACCCTTCTATAGACTTTTTTGTAGACAGAATAATAGGCGTATTATTCACAAAAACTTTATACATTTGCAACTATGATTTTTAACAAAAATACAGCAAAAAAAACTGCTGAGTTATTATTGCAAATTAATGCAATTAAATTACAACCGCAAGAGCCTTTTACTTGGGCTTCTGGATGGAAATCTCCTATTTATTGCGACAATCGAATCACATTGTCGTATCCAGAGATACGCAATTACCTAAAAGAACACCTTGCCCAATTTATTAAAGAACAATACGGTAACCCCGATGTAATTGCAGGAGTAGCCACTGGTGCCATTGGTATAGGGATGTTGGTAGCCGAAACTTTGGATCTTCCGTTTATCTATGTGCGCCCAGAGGCAAAAAAACATGGCCGAAAGAATCAAATAGAAGGTATCGTACCCACTGGTAAAAACGTGGTCGTGGTAGAAGATTTAATAAGTACCGGGAAGAGTAGTCTTAATGCCGTAAAAGCGCTAAAAGAAGTAGATGCCAATGTAATGGGTATGGTGGCTATTTTTAATTATGGTTTTGATATCGCTGTACAAAATTTTGAAGAAGCGGCATTGTCTTTGCACACCTTAAGCAATTATGAAAATCTTTTGGAACAAGCTCTGGATGCAGACTACATAACAAAAGAACAACAAGAAGCATTGCAAAGCTGGAGAACTAATCCAGCAGCATGGAATATATAACAATAAAATAATAGTATGAATTTAGAAAGCCCTACTGTAACTGTAAATAAATCTGCCGAAGAAGTATTTGAATTCTTAACTAAGGTTGAAAATTTTGAGCAATTGATGCCAGAAAGTAAGCAGAAATTTGAAAAAATAAGCGACTCAAGGTTTCTTTTTCAATTAAAAGGAATGCCAGAATTGGTATTAGATCAAAAAGAAAGCACTCCATCTAGTCAAGTGGTACTGGGAGCAGCTAGTGATAAACTACCTTTTACATTAAAAGCAGATATTGTTGATGCAGGAGATGGAAAAAGCTCGGCCAAGCTTACATTTGATGGTGAATTTAATGCGATGATGGCAATGATGATCAAAAATCCTATTCAGAATTTCATCAATACACTTAGTGAAAATATTGGGAAGCTATAGTCTTTGAGTCTTTGAGTCTTTGAGTCTTTGAGTCTTTGAGTCTTTGAGTCTTTGAGTCTTTGAGTCTTTGAGTCTTTGAGTAAATTAACAAAATTAATTATATTCAGAGGTTCTCACACTTACTAAAAAACTCAATTACTCACTTACTAATAAAGTAGTTTAATTTCTTTCAGTCCATACTCAGAAACGACTTCATCCTCTAACAAAACCTGAAGTTTTCCCTGGTTCGTAATAGACTGAATGATCCCTACAAAAGTATCACCCTTTGCATCAATAAATGTAGAGGGTTTATTTTTTCTAAAAAGTACAGATTCATATTCTTTTTTAAGGTTTTCAAAGTTAGCCTGATTTAATTCTGAAAAACGATGCTCTAATTGAGTTAATAATGCAAGTAAAACTTCTTCAATAGTAAAACTCTTGCCTACAATCTGTTTTAAAGATCCTGCTTGAGGCAGATTATCAAAACTTACTTGATTGATATTAATTCCTATCCCTACAATAACTCCGGTCAACCTGCCATTCTTAACAATATTTTCTATCAAAACACCACATATCTTAAGTCGGTCTGACAGAATGTCGTTAGGCCATTTTATAGATAATTTTGGCATCATTATACCATTCAACATATCATAAATAGCTAATGCGGTACTTATCGAAATGTAGAACTGATCTATTAAATTTAATCCCTCGACAGGCATGAACACACTACAAGTAAGATTTTCTCCTGGGTTACTTTGCCATACTGTACCCATCTGTCCCTTACCCGCAAGCTGTTCTGTAGCCATAACACAAACGGGTTCGGTAAGGCGTTTTTCACGATTGAGATCTCTTAGAAAAGTATTTGTAGAGGCAATGGCATCAACTTTGATTATATCCATGTAAAAGGTGTAAAAGTTTCATAAATGTCAGAATAATAAAGACATTAAAATGATAAAAAGTAATAACTTTACACAAATTAAAAAAATGCATGACTAAAAAAGAAATCGGTACTGACCAATTAATCACCCAAATATTAAAAGGTATTGAAGAAGTAAAAGGTAATGATATTAATATTTTAGATCTTAGAGATATCGAAAATACTGTATGTAGTTACTTTGTTATCTGCAATGGAACTTCTAATACCCAAGTAAATGCAATTGTTAATTCTATCCAAAAAACTGTAAGTAAAGAGCTAAAAGACAAGCCCTGGCACGTAGAAGGTAGTGAAAATGCAGAGTGGGTATTAATTGATTATGTAAATGTGGTAGTGCACGTTTTCCAAAAACACATAAGAGAATTCTATGATATAGAAGGACTTTGGGGAGATGCAAAAACTACAGTTATCGAAACAAATTATTAAAAGAAAACCGTAAATGGCCAAAGAAAATAAAAAAACAGAACCTAATAAAAAACCAAAATTTAGCGCATATTGGATTTATGCCGTTATTATTATTGGTTTTATAGCACTCAATTTTATGGGCGGAAGTAGTTTAGGATCAGCTCCAACTACATCCCCTTCAGAGTTTCAAGATTTTTTAAGTAACGGAGAAGTAGAAAAAGTGGTGATTATTAATCGCCGTAACGCCAAGGTGTTTCTTACCAGTGAAGCTAAATCTTTAGAAAAGCATCGAGATAAAAAAAGTAAATCTCTATTACCGGCTAGTCCAAATGATCCTGATTATCAGTTTGAATTTGGTGATTTGCAGAATTTTGAAAATGAAATTGCAGAGGCAAAAGCCAAAAATAATTTAACTACTCAAGTAACCTATGACACCGAAAGTAATTTTTGGGGCGAGGTTTTTGTCGCCTTATTACCCTTTGCTTTAATCATTGGAGTATGGATATTCATTATGCGCAGAATGAGTGGTGGTGCCGGCGGTGGCGGTGGCGGACAGATCTTCAACATTGGAAAATCTAAAGCTAAGCTTTTTGATCAAAATACAGAAGTTAAAGTTTCTTTTGAAAATGTAGCAGGTCTTGAAGGAGCCAAAGAAGAAGTACAAGAAATTGTTGATTTCTTAAAAAACCCAGAGAAATATACCTCTTTAGGAGGAAAAATACCCAAAGGAGCCTTATTAGTAGGACCTCCAGGAACTGGTAAAACATTGTTAGCTAAAGCTGTGGCCGGAGAAGCCAAAGTACCATTCTTCTCATTATCAGGATCAGATTTTGTAGAAATGTTTGTAGGTGTGGGAGCTTCGAGGGTAAGAGACCTATTTAAACAAGCTAAAGAAAAATCTCCTGCTATTATATTTATTGATGAAATTGATGCTGTAGGTAGAGCAAGAGGGAAAAGTAATTTCTCGGGATCGAATGATGAAAGAGAAAACACCTTAAATCAATTACTAACAGAAATGGATGGTTTTGGCACCAATACTAATGTAATTGTAATTGCTGCGACCAACCGGGCAGATGTACTTGATAAAGCATTATTGCGAGCAGGTCGTTTTGACCGACAGATTTATGTTGATTTACCAGATATTCGTGAGCGTAAAGAGATTTTTGAAGTGCATTTAAAACCTCTTAAAAAAGTAGCAAACGAATTAGATACAGAATTTTTAGCGAAACAAACCCCAGGTTTTTCTGGAGCTGATATCGCCAATGTATGTAATGAAGCAGCATTGATAGCGGCTAGAAAAGGTAATAAAGCTGTAGGTAAGCAAGACTTTCTGGATGCAGTAGATAGAATCGTTGGCGGATTAGAGAAAAAGAACAAGATAATTACTCCAGCAGAAAAACGTGCTATTGCTTTTCATGAAGCAGGACATGCCACCGTAAGTTGGATGTTAGAACATGCTGCACCTTTGGTAAAGGTAACTATTGTGCCTAGAGGTCAATCTTTAGGAGCCGCATGGTATCTACCAGAAGAAAGATTAATAGTAAGACCAAACCAAATGCTAGACGAGATGTGTGCTGCTTTGGGGGGACGTGCTGCAGAAAAAGTAATATTTAATGAAATCTCTACAGGTGCATTAAGTGACCTTGAAAAAGTGACTAAACAAGCCAGAGCAATGGTAACGGTATATGGATTGAATGACAAAGTGGGTAACCTAACCTATTATGATTCTTCTGGACAAAGTGAATATAATTTCACTAAACCATATAGTGAACAAACCAGTGAGCTTATAGACAAAGAGATCTCAAACATAATAGAACAACAGTATCAACGTGCTATACAATTATTAGAGAAGCATAAAGATAAACTTACTGAGCTTGCTGAAGTATTATTGGAAAAAGAAGTAATCTTTAAAGATAATCTAGAGAAAATATTTGGTGAAAGACCTTTTGGTAAAAAAGAAGAAGAAATCATTACAGAACCTTCTTAAAACAAAGTATTTTTACTTGTAAATTGAAAAATCTTAACCTAACAGAATATTAGGTTAAGATTTTTTTTATCTTTGAAAGTATTGTAAAATTGTAATACCCCAATCATAATTCAAAAAATGAGTCTATTTAGAAGAATATTTTCCTCAAAATCTAAATCAGACCAAAAGAGTAAGGAACGCCATATAGAAGATCGCAGTAAGTATATGCCGGAAATCGATCTCCCGATTGATGAAAGCTTTATGATGAATTTCAAAAGAAATGGAGGCAAATTTCTTTATTGTGATACTGAAAATGAAGTTTTAGATTCTTTTGACAATATCCTTATAGAAAATGATTGGTATGAGAAAGATGTATGTTCTTTTGATATTGGTTTAGAACATAAATTTTCGGGGTTTAACCTAAATTTTGTCAAAAACTCTTCTGCTTCTTTCTTTTTTGCTACTTGCGAGTACTTAATTGCTGATAGCGGGGCAATATTAGTTTCTTCGAATCAACTTAGAGGAAAAAAACTCACCGAGTTGCCTGACAATTTTGTGATTTTAGCAGCTACAAGTCAATTAGTTAAAAATATTGGAGAAGGCCTTAAAGGCATTAAAGAAAAAAATAAAAACTCTATTCCTTCTAATATTACTACAATAAAAGATTTCGAACCACAAAAAGAAAAGGATTTCTTAAGCTACGGAAGTAGTTCAAAAAATCTATATTTGCTCCTGTTGGAAGATTTATAATATGAAGGAACTGCTTACAAGATCTTTATCGGGATTTTTATACGTCTCAATATTACTAGTATCAATATTTATTTCAAAATATACATTTGTTGGCGTATTTCTGATTTTTGGGATGATCTCCATTTTTGAATTTCAAAAATTAATCCATCTTAACAACAAAAGACTTTATGTAATTTTTATTATTCTTTTGGTTGTAATGAATCTATTTCAGGATCAACTTTACCTCATCATTCCTATTTTAGCACTAACAATAATTACAGAACTATTTTTAGTTAAGGATCTGGTTACTATTCGTATTATTCCTATGTTCGAAAAAAGAAAATACAGAACCAGTATCTTCTACTTAATTACTTGTATTGTTTTTTTAACACTTGTTCCTAATTACTCAGGGGAGTATCAACCATTGATTATCGCCGGAGCGTTTTTAATTACCTGGACTAATGACACTTTTGCCTATTTGGTGGGAAAAAATTTCGGAAAACATAAGTTACTTGAACGAATTTCTCCTAAAAAAACTATCGAAGGTTTTGTAGGTGGTTTTATCTTCTCACTACTAGCAGGTTACTTAATTGCAACTTTTTCTCATACGTTATCTATCACCATATGGTTGATTATAAGCATAATTATGAGTATTTTTGGTACGTTAGGAGATTTAATCCAATCTAAGTTTAAAAGACAAGCTGGGGTTAAAGATAGTGGCACGATAATGCCTGGACATGGTGGCATATATGATCGCTTAGATAGTGTTATATTTGCCAGCCCATTTTTATACGTATTTTTACAAATCTTGAACTATGTTTCATAAAGAAGGATATAAAATAATTTCTGTTGCAATTGTGTTGTTTTTAGGCATTAATGTAGCCTCATACGTTGCAATTCAAATAGAGGAATGGCAAATTGCCATATTCGTAGTTACATTAGCTTTTTTGATTCTAATTTTACAATTTTTTAGAAACCCAAAAAGAAGAACAAATGTTAACGACAATACTGTAGTTGCACCAGTGGATGGAAAAGTTGTTGTTATTGAAGAAGTTTTTGAAAAAGAACACTTTAAAGACAATAGGCTTCAGGTATCGATTTTTATGTCTCCTATAAATGTTCATGTAACCAGACACCCTATTAATGGCGAAGTGACTTTTAGCAAGTATCATCCTGGAAAATATTTGGTAGCATGGCATCCTAAAGCCTCAGAAGAAAACGAAAGGACTACGGTTGTAGTAAAAAATAATATCGTAGAGATACTGTACAGACAAATTGCCGGAGCATTAGCAAAGAGAATTGTTAACTATGCTAAGGAAGGAGAAAAAGTAGCTCAAGGTTCTGATAGTGGGTTTATAAAATTTGGCTCTAGAGTAGATGTATATTTACCTATAGGAACTGAAATTAATGTTACTCTAAATCAGAAGGTAAAAGGTGGAGAAAGTGTTATCGCTAATGTATAGTCATGACCGAAGAAGAATTAAATATTGCTTTCGACAAAGCGTATCAGCGTGCCTGCAATACAAAAATACTATTGCCTCCTGATATTATGCTTCATTTCTACGCACATTATAAACAAGCCACCCATACTGAAGGATTTCATAACCCTTCTGGGGATATTGATCTTAGAAATGCATTTAAACTTAATGCACTTTTTCAGGTTAAAAACCTTACTCCTAAGCAGGCTAAATTAGCGTATATCGAGTTAGTTAATAAATATATAGTTGATTAACAAAAAATGCTTTAACTACACGAGGTAATCAAAGCATCCTTTTATTGTAAAAATAGTATTGTTTACCCTTGCAACCCGGCCAAACTAGATTTTAGTGTTGCTATTTTTGCTTCTGCATCTGCTTCTTTCTTTCTTTCGTTTGCAATTACTTGTTCTGGAGCATTATTAACAAACCTCTCGTTCTGAAGTTTCTTTTGTACAGATTTCAAGAAACCCTCGGTGTATACTAATTCTTCATTAAGTTTTTTAAGCTCTTCTTCTACATTTATTGCTCCAGAAATTGGAATAAAATACTCATTAGACTTTACTCTAAACGAAAGTGCCCCTTCTACTTTTTCGTTTACGTACTCAAAAGAAGAAAGATTACCCATTTTTGAAATTACAGAATCAAATGTTGCATCTACCTTTTCATTATTCAAAATCGATACCTGTATTGTTTCTTTAAAAGGAATATTCTTTTCTTTACGTATAGTCCTAATTCCTGAAATCACATCTGAAGCTATTTCGAACTTTTTAATCAAATCGGTATCCACAGAAACCTCTTTTGGCCAACTAGCGATGATTAATGCTTCGTTTGGAGTTCTATCAGAAATCTCCTGCCATATCTCTTCAGAAATAAATGGCACAAACGGATGTAGTATTTTTAAATTATTTTCTAAAATCTCAATTACCTCTTGATAGGTCTTGGCATCAATCGGTGCTTGATAAGCGGGTTTAATCATTTCCAATAGCCATCCACAGAAATCGTCGTATATTAACTTATACGTTGTCATTAACGCATCACTAATACGATATTTATTATAGTTGTTTTCTAATTCAACTAATGCTTTTTGGAATTTTGATCTATACCAATTAAGTGCAACAACAGAAGCTTCAGGTTGTTGTATAGTTGAATTTACGTCCCAACCAAGCACAAGTCTTGATGCATTAAATATTTTATTTACAAAAGCACTACCCTGTTTACATAGATCTTCGTCAAACATCAGGTCATTTCCGGCTGGAGAACTTAACAACATCCCTACTCTAATCCCATCGGCTCCATACAAGTCTATCAAATCTAATGGATCCGGGGAATTACCTAAAGATTTAGACATTTTACGTCTTTGTTTATCTCTAACAATACCTGTAAGATACACATTGGTAAACGGTTTTTCTCCTCTATACTCGTATCCCGCTATAATCATACGAGCTACCCAGAAAAACAGGATTTCGGGTGCTGTAACCAAATCATTAGTCGGGTAATAATAATTAATTTCTTTATTATCAGGCTCTAAAATACCATTAAACACACTCATTGGCCATAACCATGAAGAAAACCATGTATCTAAGGCATCCGGATCCTGAGTTAAATCAGCGTCTTTTAGCGAAGTATTTCCTGTTTTTTCTTTTGCCAGAGCAAGTGCTTCTTCTTTACTTTCTGCGACCACAAAATCTTCTTTGCCATCCCCATAGAAATACGCCGGAATCTGATGTCCCCACCATAATTGACGTGAAATGTTCCAATCTCTCACATTTTCCATCCAATGACGGTAGGTATTGATAAACTTCTCTGGAACCAGATTAACATTTTTATCTAAAACGGCATCTAATGCGGGTTTTGCGAGCCCTTCCATTTTTAAGAACCATTGATCACTCAATTTAGGCTCTATTACCGCTTTTGTACGCTCACTAGTACCTACTTTATTGAGATGAGTTTCTGTTTTTTCTAACGCACCAATAGACTCAAGCTCTTTTACAATCTCTTTACGAACAACAAAACGGCCTTTTCCTTCATAATGCAAACCAAATGAGTTTAGAGTAGCATCATCATTAAAAATGTCTACTACTTCGAGATTATGCTTATCACCCAAAACTTTATCATTAGGATCATGAGCGGGTGTTACTTTAAGACAACCAGTACCAAACTCTACATCAACATATTCATCTTCAATGATTGGGATCACACGATTAGCAATAGGAATAATTGCTTTTTTCCCTTTAAGATGCGTAAACCTCTCATCATTAGGATTAATACAAATGGCAGTATCCCCCATAATGGTTTCTGGTCGTGTAGTTGCAATGGTAAGTGTATCTTCACTTCCCTCTATTTTATACTTTAGGTAGTATAGGTTTCCTTGCTTTTCTTCATAAATAACTTCTTCATCAGATAATGTAGTTTTAGCTTCGGGATCCCAGTTTACCATTCGATATCCACGATATATAAGACCTTTATTATATAAATCCACAAAAACTTTAATTACAGATGCCGACAAATTGTCATCCATTGTAAATGCCGTACGTTCCCAATCACAAGAAGCTCCTAGTTTCTTAAGCTGTTCCAGGATAATCCCACCATGCTTATGTGTCCATTCCCACGCATGTTCAAGAAATTCTTCACGCGTAAGATCGTTTTTATCAATTCCTTGTTCTTTTAATTTAGCAACGACTTTAGCTTCGGTAGCAATAGAAGCATGATCTGTTCCCGGTACCCAGCAAGCGTTATACCCTTTAAGACGTGCTCTTCGAATCAATACATCTTGTATTGTATTATTAAGCATATGTCCCATATGTAGTACACCAGTGACATTAGGTGGCGGAATAACGATTGTATATGCCTCACGATCATCTACTTCAGAATGGAAATAATTATTTTCCATCCAGTAGCTATACCACTTCTCTTCTACAGATTTTGCATCATATTTTGCATCTAAAGCCATACTTTGGTCCGATTTTTGGATTTTAGAGTGCAAAAGTAATTATTAAAGTACGAAGTACGAAGCTCGATGTTAGAAATATGAGCATGATCATAAAAAAAATAAAAGTGACTATTGTTAAATCTTCTAACATACAAACACAAACTTCAAAACGTTGTACATTGGTACACAATTTTGAAGTTGGATAAAAAGTAAGTACTTTTACAACCAACAAAAAACCTACACTATGAAAAAAGTAATGTTAATTTTATTTATTGGTTTTCTGGGCACAACCATTAATGCTCAGGATACTAAGGCACAAATAAAGTTTGAAACTGAAGTTGTTGACTATGGTGAGATCGCCAAGGGCAGTGATGGTGTTCGTCAATTTAAATTCACGAATACAGGAAATGCGCCTTTAGTTATTTCCAGAGTGTATTCAAGCTGCGGTTGTACTATTCCTAAAAAACCAGAAAAACCAGTAGCACCAGGCGAAACTGGAGTAATTGAGGTTAAGTATGATACCAAAAGAGTGGGCCCTATTCGCAAAACGATAACGGTATACTCTAATGCCGAAGAAGCTACAAAAGCTATAAAAATTAAAGGAACTGTATTAGACAAGAGTGTTCTTGAAAAGAAAAATTAATACAACCTCAATAAAATAGTATTAAAGAGCTTTACGAATGTAAGGCTCTTTTTTTTAGATTACTTTTTTAAGATAGAACTCAAATTTGATTTCTACACCTAGCCGAATTATTTTTATTCTTATTTTTTTACCTTCTTGAGAATAAAACAAATCATTAAGCGCTGATAATTTATAATTATATGCCTTTCTACCATTTACCTCTACAATAATATCACCTTCTCTTAATCCTACAACATCCGAGGGTGAACCTGGTCGTATATCAGAAATCTCATACTTAGGTCGTAATACAAAACTATTTGATAAAGTAACTGTCTTTTCACTTATTACCTTGTTTAACCCCAGATATCGTCGGTTTTTTTCTGAAAGTCCAGCTAAACTATTGAGTGCCGTGGTATCAACAGCAATGTCAAACCCCGTGTGTTGAACCGTAATACCGCTCATGTTATAGTAAAAAGGCTTATCAAAAAAATCATTCTTCTTAAAAGAAATTTTCTGATTAGGATAATCTACAATCAAATTAAATCGTTTTAAAACATTACCCCCTAATGATCCTTGCCTCTTTTGTATTGGTATACCTTGTATGTATATAGAATCAGGAAAAGAAGTAGTCACTTCTTTAAGCACAAAATCACCTATACGAAGTTCTTCGACTTTAGTTCTCTCTCCGTAAATATCTCCATTAAAACCTTTTCCTAAAAAATCTCTAAATGAATTATTAGGTATGTTTATTCCTCTTTTCTTATTCTCAAACAACCATAATGATGAACCAGACCCCGAATCCAATAGTAGATTTATATCAATCAATCCTTTTTGTGATTTATACTTAGCGGTTACATATGGTTTTTTGTTTTGATCCCTGAAATCGATCTTGGTTTGATAACACTTCTTACACTTTTTGTAACCATAAGATTTAGGTTCATTAATTTTTATAATCTTTTTTGTATAATTAATATCTAAGATGAAGTTTTTAAAGAAGTCGTACCCTATGATTCCATGTATTGGGAAGCCCATTCTTGGGGAAAAATTAATAGACTCATCAAAAACCAAATATACTGTGTGGTCATTACTAATTGCTTTTCCGATTTTTAATTGATTATTTAGGGATTTAATTGCCTCTACGGGCTCTCCATCCCCTAATCCTCTTAAGTAGATTTTTGATGCGTTTTTAAGCTCTAAAGAACTTTTATTGTCTACACTAAAGATAATTGTTGATCCAACTCCAGTGTCAAGAATAAAAGAAAGCTCAACGCCATTAAGGGTTACAGGTATTACAATAAGGTTATTTGCTAATTCAAACTTTAACTTACCGCTATCCATACCTTGAGGTAACTTAAAATTAGCTTGGCCTAAAAGAGCAAAGTTTACAAATAGAGCAAGCATCAGGGTAATACTTTTAAGAAAATGATAAAAATCCAATAATAAAACCTTCATTCTGCTAAATATAGAAAAATAGTTGAAAAATCATCTCAATAATACACCTATTTCTTAAATATTTTAAGAAATTTACCCCTATTTTACTTTTTAAATCAGATTAAATGCCAATAGTATCTCGTAAAGGCAAAGCTATGCCAGAATCACCAATTAGAAAATTGGTTCCTTTTGCAGAAAACGCTGTAAAAGAAGGCAAGCATATATATCATTTGAATATAGGGCAACCGGATATCAAAACACCAATTGAAGCCATGAATGCCGTTCGAAATCATAAATTGGACATTCTTGCATATAGTCACTCTGCTGGTTTTGAGAGTTTCAGAAAAAAACTTGCTGGTTATTATGCTAAACATGACATAACCATATCATCTGATGATATTTTGGTGACAACCGGAGGTAGCGAAGCGCTTATTTTTACGATGGGTAGTATAACAGACCCTGGTGATGAAATTATTGTTCCAGAGCCTTTTTATGCTAATTATTATAGTTTTTCAACGCAATCTACGGTCAAAGTAGTTCCTGTAATCTCAAAAATAGAAACGGGTTTTGCATTACCTCCTATTGCAGATTTTGAAAAACTTATTACCCCAAAAACAAAAGCCATACTGATTTGTAATCCGGGAAACCCAACGGGATACCTATATAGCAAAGAAGAAATACAGGAATTATCAAAATTAG
Organism: Aquimarina penaris; assembly: GCF_040786285.1. NCBI lineage: Bacteria > Pseudomonadati > Bacteroidota > Flavobacteriia > Flavobacteriales > Flavobacteriaceae > Aquimarina > Aquimarina penaris. The sequence goes on along the minus strand of NZ_JBFMKQ010000004.1, from coordinate 325,213 downwards.
CGATCAAATATGATTTATTTTTGATCTCTGATGAAGTCTATCGCGAATTTGTTTATGACTCCTCAGAACATTACTCCATCTTACAAGAAAGAGATTTAGAAGATCATGCAATTGTTGTAGACTCAGTTTCTAAACGATATAGCATGTGTGGTGCTCGTATTGGGTGTTTAGTTAGTAAAAATAAAAGTGTTATCGAAACGGCAATGAAATTTGCTCAAGCCAGGCTTAGCCCTCCTACCCTAGCACAAATTGCAAGCGAAGCAGCATTAGAAGCACCTGATTCTTATTACAAAGAAACCGTAGAAAAATATAGACTAAGAAGAGACACTTTGGTATCTGGGCTTAGAGAAATCCCTGGCGTTAAAGTGGCCGTTCCAAAAGGAGCATTTTACTGCATCGCCGAATTACCAGTAAAAGATGCTGATCATTTTGCAGAATGGTTATTAAATAAATTTGATTTAAATAAACAAACTGTTATGTTAGCTCCTGCTTCTGGGTTTTATTCTAGCCCTAACGAAGGAAAAAATCAAGTTAGAATCGCCTATGTTTTAAATCGAAGGGATCTTAAAAAATCTATTGAAATATTAAAATTAGGATTAGAAAAATATAATAATCAATGAAAATTGAACATCATAAATCCTTAAAAAAATACAACACCTTTGGAATAGATGCCACAGCTAAAGAGTTTATAGAGATCACTTCAGAATCAGAACTTATAAACACACTATCTAGTAATATTGATAAGGAATTATTTATATTAAGTGGTGGCAGTAATATGTTGCTTACCAAAGATCTTGATACTTTGGTTGTGCATATTGCTATAAAAGGAATTACCATTTTAAAAGAGACAGATACTTTTGTACAAGTGGCTGTAAATGCGGGTGAAAACTGGCATGATTTTGTTCAATATTGCATAAAAAACAATTTTGGAGGTATAGAGAACCTATCCTTAATCCCTGGTTACGCAGGCAGTGCACCGATTCAAAATATTGGAGCCTATGGCGTAGAACTTAAAGACACCATGGAAAGTTGTGAAGCCATTGATATCGCCACAGCAAAGAAACATGTTTTTTCTAATAAAGATTGTAAGTTTGGATACCGTAATTCTATCTTTAAAAATGAAGTAAAAGGGAAATACATCATCACCAAGGTTACTTTTAAACTAAGCAAAAATAACCACGTTTTAAACACAAGTTATGGCGCTATTGAAAATGCCTTAGTCGATAAAGGAATTACAAATCCAACAATTAAAGATGTCTCTGAAGCGGTTATACAAATAAGAAAAAGTAAACTACCTGATCCAGCTGAAATAGGCAATAGCGGTAGTTTTTTTAAAAATCCTGTAATCTCTGCCGCTCATTTTTTAGAACTCCAAAAAACGTATCCCGACATTCCGTCTTATAAATTAGACGACCAGAATATTAAAGTCCCAGCCGGTTGGCTTATTGAGCAAGGTGGTTTTAAAGGAAAACGTTGGGGTGATGCCGGTGTGCATAAAAAGCAAGCGTTAGTTTTAGTAAATTACAATAACGCAACAGGAGAAGAGATTCTTACTATAGCCCGAAAAATTCAAAAAGAAATAAACGAAAAATTTGCTATCAAATTAGAAACCGAGGTAAACATTATATAAGTAATCATTATATAAAGAACGTATTACCCTATTAAATCACTCTTAATTTTTTGTTTAACACTTTTATAGCCATTCATTCTTTGTATCTTTGCAATCAATTTCGATTATATTAGATTGTTATGAAACTTTTTTTACTTACAACTGCTTTATTACTACTAGCCTTTGCAGGAATTGCTATTAAACTTTGGGCAAAGAAAGATGGTAAATTTGCCGGTACATGTGCTAGTCAAAGTCCTTTTCTTAATAAAGAAGGGGAATCATGTTCTCTTTGTGGCAAAACACCCGATCAGTATTCAACCTGTAATGAAGAAGAACATTCTAACTAAATTAGTACTTCCGGTATTCTATTCAAACTTATTTCATTGAAAAAAGAACATCCTATCTCATTAGAAGATCATATAAAAAAGGCTAAAGAAGGAAAACAAACATCTTTTAATTATCTTCTTGACACCTTTTGGAATGATGTTTATAATTTTCAGTTAAAAAGAACTCAGGATGAATATGAAGCCGAAGATATCACCATACAAAGTTTTTCTAGAGCATTTGATAAAATTGATACTTTTAAGGAAGAATTTAATTTTAAAAGCTGGCTGATACAGATCTCAAAAAACATTCATATCGATCTGCTACGAAAAAAAAATGCCTCGATTCAGTCAAAAACAACAACACAAGTAGATGATTCTGTATATCGAATCATAGATGACAATCCTTCTCCCGAGGATAAATTAATTACTGAGCAAAATTTAGCACAACTACTACAGTATATAAAACAACTAAAACCGCACTATCAAAAGGTGATTAATTTGCGGTATTTTCAGGAACTAAGCTACAAAGAGATTGCAGATCAGTTAGATGAACCTATGAATAATATAAAGGTGAAATTACTAAGAGCAAAAAAGCTTTTATCTGAAATAATAACGAATACTAAAAATTAATCTCGAAGTAATGTTATCTTAAGTTAAAAGAAGTAAATCTTTTTATAACGACATATAACGGACTAATCCATTTATCATTAATTTTCTTATCGTATTTCACGAATTTTTGAACTAATCCTTTTGGAGCGGATATCTCTTTTTCGATTGCAGTAATGTTAATATATTTATGATTATTAATCAACCACTTCTCTACGCGCTTCCGATTGTTTAATATTTTCTTGGGGGTTACCAATTCTTCGGGCATCATTTTTTCCTCTTTTTAAGACAGATAACTTTCAAATCATAAAAAAATTTTATCTTAACTTAATTTTAACCTCGTGTTAAAACTTTAGCTATCAAGAACATTACCTCTTAAAAATCAAGTAAAAAATAAAATTTAGCCTATAAAACTTCAATTTTATTATGCCAACGCCCTAAACAAATACTACATCTATTACTGGAACATAAGTTCTAACTTTAGCTAAAACTTCTTATTAATCTAACCTTTCTTTGTATTTTTACAGAAAATATTGCTTGTATGAATAATGATGTTACTTCTGTAGCACCTCCGAAAGGAAAACCAAAATGGCTACGTGTAAAACTTCCCACAGGAAAAAAATATACAGAACTTCGAGGTTTAGTTGATAAATACAATTTACATACAATATGTACCTCTGGTAGTTGTCCTAATATGGGAGAATGCTGGAGTGAAGGTACTGCTACTTTTATGATATTAGGTAATACCTGTACTCGTTCATGTGGTTTTTGTGGTGTAAAAACCGGAAGACCTGAGACCGTAGATTGGGAAGAACCCGAAAAAGTAGCACGGTCTATAAAAATCATGAATATAAAACATGCTGTAGTAACCTCTGTAGATAGAGATGACTTGGCAGACGGCGGTTCTATTATCTGGGCAGAAACCATACAAGCCATAAGAAGAATGAACCCAGAGACTACCTTAGAGACTTTAATTCCGGATTTTCAAGGAAAAACTAAAAACATAGATCGAATAATTACTGTAAAGCCAGAAGTAGTCTCTCATAACATGGAGACCGTAAAAAGATTGACTCGTGAGGTACGTATACAAGCCAAATACGAACAAAGCCTAGAAGTGCTTAGGTATCTTAAAGACAATGGCATCAATCGTACTAAAAGCGGAATCATGCTAGGCTTAGGTGAAAAAGAAGAAGAAGTTATACAAACTTTAGAAGATCTTAGAAAGGTAAATTTAGATATTGTTACTATAGGTCAATATTTACAACCCAGTAAAAAACACCTTCCTGTAAAAGAGTTTATAACGCCTGATCAATTCAAAAAATACGAAGCGATAGGATTAGAGATGGGATTTAGACATGTAGAAAGTGGTGCATTGGTAAGATCCTCGTATAAAGCTCAAAAACATCTAACATAATTCAAAAAATCAATAATTAAGGATTTAATGAATACACCTATAAAAGTAGCCATTAACGGATTTGGAAGAATAGGCCGTAACCTTTTTAGGTTATTAATAAATCATAAAAGCATACAAGTAGTAGCAATCAATGATCTTGCCGATACTAAAACACTAAGTCATCTTTTAAAATATGATAGTATTCATGGTGTTTTACCGTTTGAGGTATCCCATACACCTGATCACATTGTAGTAAATAAAAAATCCATACCGCTTCTCAATAAAAAAGCCCCAGAGAATTGTAATTGGTCGGCATACGATGTTGATATTGTTATAGAATCCACGGGTAAATTTAAAACCAGAGAACTTGCAGAAAAGCATTTAGAAGCAGGAGCAAAAAAAGTTATTCTTTCTGCCCCTCCGTTAGAGGATAGCATCAAAACTGTTGTTTTGGGCGTAAATGATCATATCCTAGACGGAATGGAAACAATAATTTCTAACGCTTCTTGTACCACTAACAATGCCGCACCAATGATTAAGGTGATTAATGATTTATGTGGTATAGAACAAGCGTACATCACTACAATACATAGCTACACTACAGATCAAAGCTTACATGATCAGCCACACAGAGATTTAAGACGAGCTAGAGCTGCTAGTCAATCTATTGTACCTACTACCACTGGAGCTGCAAAAGCACTTACCAAAGTTTTTCCTGAGCTTAGTAATGTAATTGGTGGATGTGGTATTAGAGTTCCTGTTCCGGATGGATCATTAACTGATATTACGTTTAATGTTAAAAAAGAAATTTCAATTCAAGAAATTAATCAGGCCTTTAAAAATGCTTCAGACTCTTACCTAAAAGATATCTTAGCATATACCGAAGACCCTATTGTATCTGTAGATATTATAGGTAATCCCCACTCTTGTGTGTTTGATTCTTTAATGACATCGGTCATCGGAAAAATGGTAAAAATCATCGGTTGGTATGATAATGAAATTGGTTATAGTCACAGAATAATTGATTTAATTATTAACATTTGTAAGAAATAACTATCTTAGTTGAGATTTTTAGAGGAAAAATGCCAACCCCAATTAGATATTCTATAGTTGTAACTTTACTTATTTGTTGTTTTTTTACGTATTCCCAAGAGGGAAATAATACCATAAAAAGCAGTCAAGTCAAGGACTCTATTGCAAATTATTTAACAAAAGCTTCTGGATCTATAGAACAAGCTCAATTAGGGCAAGCATTATCCAATGCGGTTTTAGCTAAAGAGTTAGCTTTGCAAAATCAAGACATGAAATATCGTGCAAGTACGAATATGGTGCTTGCCAAACTCTATCGAGAATTAGGAGACTTAAAAAAGGCCGAAGAACAAATCCTTAGCGCCATTGAAATCCAATCTAAAGACAATAATGAAAATGGTTTAGCCTGTGCATATACTATATACGGGTCTATAGCAACAAAACTACAAGATTACGAAACTGCAAGTCTTGTTCTTGAAAAAGCACTTGTTTTATCTAAAAAAAACAGTATAAAAAATCAAATAGGGCCTGTAAAGTTAAACCTAGGACTTTTAGCACTTGAAAATAATCAGGCCGAAAAAGCCATTAATCATTTTGATAGTAGCCTACCTTATATTAATGATCACGACCAACACTACTTTAAGGCTAAAGTATATGTTAATAAAGCAAAAGCTCAGTTATCGCTAGATCAAGCAGAAGAAGCCTTAAAAACGACCAACTTAGCTATGCAGATTAGTAAGAACAAGGGCTATTCTGAAATTAGGTCGGTCTGCTTTGAGCTATATAGCCAGATATATGAAAAGAAAAAAGAGTACCTAACTTCTTTAGATAACCTAAAAGCCCATCAAAGAATAAAAGACTCTTTATTTAACATTAATAAAGAAATTATTGCACAAGAAGCTGGTGCTAAACTAAATCTTAATGAAAATAATGTTTTAATAGAAGAACTAACTGAAGAAAATATTCAGCAGCAAAAATCGTTAAAACTAGGGCGCCTAACTACCATATTAAGTATTGCATTAATTACAATATTATCATTATTAACACTTTCGTTATACAAAAACAATAATCTTAGAGCTCGGGCAAATGAGTTATTACAAAACAAGAATACAGAATTGATTCTTGCCAAAGAAAATGCAGAAAGAGCAAGCGAAGCTAAAGTTCAATTTCTGTCGACAATAACTCATGAATTAAGAACACCTTTATATGCCGTAACTGGCTTAACTCACTTATTACTCGAAGAGAGCCCAACACCAAACCAAAAAGAACATCTCAACTCTCTTAAATTTTCTGGAGAATATCTTTTATCACTCATAAACAATATCTTAGACCTTAATAAGCTTGAAGCCAATAAGGTAGAAATAGAAAATACTTCATTCAATCTTAAGAAAAGAATTAACGATGTATTAATCGCATTGGGTAAATCGGCAAAAGACAGAAAAAACAGGCTTCATTATGAGTTTGATGATTCAATCCCTTTAAAATTAAAAGGAGACCCATTAAAAGTATCACAAATTCTAATTAATCTTATAGGCAATTCCATAAAGTTTACTCAAGATGGGGATATTTGGATACGGGTAAAATACACCCAACAAATTGACAACAAAGTATTCCTTAGTTTTGAAATAGAAGATAACGGAGTAGGAATTTCAGAAAAGAAACAACAAAGTATATTCGAGAACTTTACCCAAGGATCTGTTCAGATAAATAGAAAGTTTGGTGGTACCGGCTTAGGATTATCCATTGTAAAAAACCTTTTATCATTAATGGATAGTGAAATTAATTTAGAAAGTGAATTAGGAAAAGGATCTAAGTTTATATTTGATTTAAAATTTGAAATCTTCGAAGACAAAAGCACTGACTACATCGAAGCAGCCAAGAAGATTGATTATAGTGCAATGATCGAAAAGCATATACTGATTGTCGAGGATAATAAAATCAATCAATTAATTACCAGAAAAATATTAGAAAAAAATAAAATAATATGCGATGTAGCCGACAATGGAGATATTGCAGTAAATAAAGCTAAAGAAAACTCTTTTGATTTAATTTTAATGGATATCCATATGCCAGGCATAAGCGGAATTGAAGCCACTAAGCAAATTAGAGAATTCGATAAAGAAATACCTATCATCGCGCTTACAGCGGTTACCTTAGACGATAATTTAGATGAGTTTTATGATAGCGGTTTTAATGATATTATTCCTAAACCATATAAGACTGAAGAGTTTTTTACAAAACTTCATAAAGCATTAGTAAAAAAACAAACGACTACTTAATTACACAAAATGAGGCTTCAATTTAGGTCTCATTTTTTTATAAACCCACATACTAAATCATCAAAAGAATGCCCATCCTTAACAAACTTCATTTTTATGGGTTGGTACCACAAACTATTTCCAGAAAGGTTAGGAACTAATCTTACATAATCTTTTTCTGTAGTCACTATAGTTTCATGATGTGCTAATTCTTTTAACTCTTTGTCCGTAAAATTGTGATGATCAGGAAAACTAATATGATTAAATTTTAAACCTAACGAAGTATAATATTCTAATAACGGAGTTGGATTCGCAATCCCCGTAACCAGTGTAAAAGATATATCTTGTAACCAATCAATGGATTTTGTTTCAGAAATGCCTATGATCTGATCCCCGTACTCAATAGTAGCAAAAAACAAAGATTGTTCTGATTTGGCATCAAGCTTTTCTGCAATCTCTTCCATTTTAACAGAAGACACATCCTTAGGGCATTTAGTTACCACAATAATATCTGCTCGATCAGCACCTTTTCTTGGTTCTCTTAAATTTCCTGTTGGCAATACAATATCAGTATTATAAAGATCATAATACGGAGTAAGTAAAATATAAAGTCCTGCCTTTACCTTTCGGTGTTGATATGCATCATCCAAAACAATTACTTCTGGCTTTGACTGTATTGATCGTAAATTAGCAATACCATTTCTTCTATCGCTATCTACCCCCACAATAACATCGTTAAATTTCGTTTTAAACTGCAAAGGCTCGTCTCCTACTTCTTTAGCCGTTGAAGATAATGATACCAATTGAAATCCTTCGCTTTCTCTTTTATATCCTCTACTAAGTGTTGCTAGTTGAACTTTATCCTTTAACAGCTTAATCAAATACTCAACCATCGGGGACTTACCTGTCCCTCCAACACTAAGATTACCTACAGCGATAACCGGAAAATCATACGACTTGGATTTTTTAATCCCCAGGTCATACATTTTATTTCGTAACCATGTCACGATATAATAAATAGGAACTATAGGAAAAAGTATCTTTCGCAATATATTCATGCACTTCTAATTTTAACAGGTATTTTTCGCTAACAAAAGTATAAAACGAAATTTTGATTATTGGCAAAAGTTTTTTTACATTCAATTTATATTCAAAAACACATCAAAATGCAAATTAAAGAGGTAATACAACACCTTGAGACCTTCGCTCCAAGTGCATATGCAGAAGATTTTGACAATGTTGGGCTGTTAGTAGGAAATCAGAACACTAATGTAACCGGAATTCTGGTCACTTTAGACACATTAGAAAGCGTAATAGACGAGGCTATAAAAAACGATTGTAACCTCATCGTTAGCTTTCATCCCATTGTATTTAAAGGAATCAAAAAATTCAACGGTACTACATATGTAGAACGCGTTGTGATGGAAGCCATCAAACACGACATTGCCATTTTTGCCATTCATACCGCATTAGATAATGCCATTAATGGAGTTAACTACATGATGTGTGAGCAATTAGGACTTCTTAATCGTAAAATTCTTATTCCGCAAGGCGGAAACATTAAAAAACTCACCACATTTGTTCCAGAGGCAGAAGCTGATAATTTAAGAACCAAGCTTTTTGAAGCCGGAGCGGGTAGTATCGGGAATTATGATAATTGCAGCTTCTCTGTAAAAGGAACAGGGACTTTTAAAGCTTCAGAAAATGCGAATCCATCAATTGGAGAGATCGGGAAAATCCATTATGAAAAAGAAACTCAAATCCAGATCACCTATCCAAAACACAATGAAAGCAAAATACTAAAAGCTCTTTTCGAAAATCATTCATATGAAGAAGTTGCCTACGAAATCACGACTCTTGAAAATAAAAATCAACATATAGGCATGGGGATGATAGGCGAATTACCCGAAGCTATAGACGAATTAAAATTCTTAACTCACCTCAAAAAAGTATTTAAAACAGGGTGCGTAAGACATTCCGTCTTATTAGGTAAACCCATCAAAAAAGTTGCTGTCTTAGGAGGCAGCGGTAGTTTTGCAATCAAAAATGCACAACGAGCCGGGGCAGACATTTTTATCACGGCAGATTTAAAATATCATCAGTTCTATGAAGCCGAGGGGAAGTTGATTTTAGCAGATATTGGCCATTATGAAAGTGAACAGTACACAAAAAACTTAATTGTTACTTATCTTAGAAAAAAAATCAGTAATTTTGCAATCATTTTATCGGATAAAAATACCAATCCTATACAATACATTTAAAATATGGCAAAGAAAGAAGTTACTGTTGAGCAAAAATTAAGAGCATTATATGACTTGCAATTAATTGACTCTAGAGTTGATGAGATCAGAAACGTACGTGGAGAACTACCTTTAGAAGTTGAAGATCTCGAAGATGAAGTAACCGGATTAAACAAAAGATTAGAAAAGTTAAATACTGACCTCGAAACTATTGATGACGGTATTAAGAGCAAAAAGAATCTAATTGAAGAAGCTAAAGCACTAATCAAAAAGTACGGAGAGCAACAAAAAAATGTACGTAACAATCGTGAGTACAACTCTTTAAGCAAGGAAATTGAATTTCAGGAATTAGAAATTCAATTGGCAGAAAAGCACATTAAAGAGCACAAGGCGCAAATTGTTCAGAAAAATGAAATCATTGGCCAGACTAAAGACAAACTTGGCGAGCGTAATGAACATCTTTCGCACAAAAAAGGGGAACTTGATGCTATATTAGCTGAAACCGAAAAAGAAGAGCAAGCTTTAATTTCAAAGTCCGAAGATTATCAAAAAGAGATTGAAGAAAGATTAGTAGCAGCGTACAAAAGAATCAGAAAGAATGTAAAAAACGGATTAGCTGTTGTACCAATTGAGCGTGGAGCCTCAGGTGGATCTTTCTTTACTATTCCGCCACAAGTACAAATGGAAATTGCTTCTCGTAAAAAAATAATTACCGATGAGCATAGTGGTAGAATCTTGGTAGACCAAGAACTAGCTAAAGAACAAAAAGAGAAAATGGACACTCTTTTTTCTAAACTATAATAAAAATATAACGGTCAAAATATATAAGAAAGCCTCAGTATAAAACTGAGGCTTTTTTTGATTGTAAAAACCCAACAACAAATGAACCAACTTTTAATCATAGGTTTCGTTTGGCCAGAACCTAATTCTTCTGCAGCCGGAAGTAGAATGATGCAGCTCATTACGCTTTTTTTATCACAAAACTGGAAGATTACTTTTGCCAGCCCTGCAACAGAGACAGAGCACATGACTAACCTCGGTGATTACAATATCACAACCACCCCCATAGAAATCAATAACCCTAGCTTTGATCATCTTATAAAACAATTACAACCAAACATCGTAATATTCGATAGATTTATGATAGAAGAGCAGTTTAGCTGGAGAGTAGCAAAACACTGCCCAAAAGCGTTACGAATTCTAAACACCGAAGACCTGCATAGTTTGCGTAAAACAAGACAAGAATCATTCAAGAATAAAAAAACTTTTAACACCAAGGATTTATTTACACAAGATATCACCAAACGAGAAATCGCTAGCATCTATAGAAGTGATGTTTCGTTAATTATTTCAGATTATGAAATGAAAGTATTGACAGAAACATTCAAAATAAAGGAGAGTCTACTATACTACCTACCTTTTCTATTAAATCCTATAACCCAAGAAACAAAAAAGGATTGGCCAAATTACGAGAACAGAAAACATTTTATAACTATCGGAAACTTTCGTCATGAACCCAATTGGAATAGCGTAATATACCTTAAAGAAACCATCTGGCCGTTAATCAAAAAAGAACTACCAGAATCAGAAGTACACATTTATGGATCCTATCCTTCTGCAAAGGTTACCCAACTTAACAATCCTAAAGAAGGCTTTTATATAAAAGGTTGGGCAAACAATGCACAGGAAGTAGTTAAACAAGCACGAGTATGCTTAGCTCCTTTGCGATTTGGCGCAGGAATCAAAGGGAAACTTGCCGAAGCAATGCTTTGCGGCACACCAAGTACTACAACCACCATCGGTACCGAAGGAATGCTTGATGAAGAATCAGATTGGAATGGTTTTGTCGCAGATGATCCTGTACATTTTGCAAAAGCCGCCGTGCGCCTCTACTCTGATAAAAATATCTGGCAACAATCGCAACAAAACGGCATAGAAATTATAAATACCCGTTTTCAAAAAGAAGAATTCTCGAAGCATTTAGTGCAGCAAATCAAAACAATACAAAACAATCTAGAAGAGCATCGCACTAATAACTTTATTGGTAATATGTTGCAATATCACACCATGAGGAGCACAGAGTTTATGTCTCGCTGGATAGAAGAGAAAAACAAGTAATTACCATACTTAGAACCCGAGTCTATAGCGTAAAATATAATAACAAAAAAAGCTCTTCCACCATAATGGAAAAGCTTATATTATCGTAAAACGTATACTACTACTAAAGTGCAGCTACGTGCTTAGCTAATTGAGACTTAAGGTTAGCTGCTTTATTCTTATGAATAACATTATTCTTAGCTAACTTATCAAGCATAGAAACTACAGTAGGAAACAAAGTTTCTGCTTCTTTCTTATCAGCTTCACGTAATTTTTTAATAGCATTACGCGTAGTTTTATGCTGATATCTGTTTCTAAGACGTTTAGTCTCACTGTTTCTAATTCTCTTTAATGCTGACTTATGATTTGCCATCTCTCTTCTGTTAAATTTCTTACTATAAATTTGTAGCCCGTAGGGGAATCGAACCCCTCTTACCAGGATGAAAACCTGGCGTCCTAGCCGATAGACGAACGGGCCATTTTCTCTTTCAAAGATTGCAAATTTATAGCTTTCGTTATAAATCTGCAATTAATTTCAATATTTGTAGCCCGTAGGGGAATCGAACCCCTCTTACCAGGATGAAAACCTGGCGTCCTAGCCGATAGACGAACGGGCCATCTATTTACCTAATTGCGGATGCAAAAATACAACTATTTTTTAATGGCGCAAGTGTTATTTTATTTTTTTCTAAAACTTAATATGCCTTAGCAAATAATACACGAATTTTAGACGGCTCACCACTATAAACACACTTCCCTATTTCCTCTTTTGCATCAAAAGGAATACAACGTATAGTGGCCTTGGTAAGCTCTTTAATCTTTTGCTCTGTTTCTATAGTACCATCCCAGTGTGCAGAAATAAATCCTCCTTTACTCTCTAACACTTCTTTAAACTCATCAAAAGTATTTACCTCTGTAATATGATCATCTCTATATTGAGTTGCCTTTTGATGTAAGCTTTCCTGAATTTCTTTAAGTAAAGAATCGATTGTATCTACCACATCATCTTTTGCCACAAATTGCTTCGTTAATGTATCTCTTCTTGCCAACTCTACAGTTCCTTTTTCTAAATCTTTTGGACCTATAGCAACTCTAAGAGGCACTCCTTGTAATTCATATTGAGCAAACTTTGCCCCTGGTCTAAACGTATCACGATTATCAAATTTAACCGAAATCCCTTTGGACCTTAAATCTGCAACTAACTCATTAGCAACTACCGAAATCTGATCTAATTGCTCTTCTCCTTTATAAATAGGAACAATAACCACTTGGATCGGAGCTAAATTAGGAGGCAACACTAATCCATTATCATCACTATGCGTCATAATTAATGCCCCCATCAATCTTGTAGAAACACCCCAAGAGGTCGCCCACACGTGATCTAATTTCCCCTCTTTAGAAGTAAACTTTACATCAAAAGCTTTTGCGAAATTCTGACCCAAAAAATGAGAAGTTCCTGCCTGCAATGCTTTACCGTCTTGCATTAATGCTTCGATACAATACGTATCTTCCGCACCAGCAAAACGCTCACTTTCGGTTTTTCTACCTTTTATAACAGGAATAGCCATAAAATTCTCAACAAAATCAGCATACACATTATTCATTTGCTCAGTTTCTGCAATGGCTTCTTGTCTGGTTGCATGAGCAGTATGCCCTTCTTGCCATAAAAACTCTGCTGTACGCAAAAATAGACGTGTTCTCATCTCCCAACGCACTACATTCGCCCATTGATTTATTAGCAACGGTAAATCTCTATAGGATTGTATCCAACCTTTATAAGTATTCCATATAATTGCTTCAGAAGTAGGCCGTACAATAAGCTCTTCTTCTAATTTAGCTTTTGGGTCTACTATTAACTTAGAAGCATCCTCGGGATCCGTCTTTAATCTATAATGCGTTACTACAGCACATTCTTTTGCAAAGCCTTCAGCATTTTTTTCCTCGGCTTCAAAAAGGCTTTTTGGCACAAACAACGGAAAATATGCATTTTGATGACCGGTTTCTTTAAACTTTCTATCTAATTCTGCTTGCATCTTTTCCCAAATAGCATACCCATATGGTTTAATAACCATACAACCTCTTACCGCCGAATTTTCAGCTAAATCAGCCTTTACGACCAATTCGTTATACCATTTCGAATAATCCTCACTACGCTTTGTTAAATTCTTGCTCATAAACTGCTATTTGGCACAAATGTTGTGGCTTTGTTAAATATAATTTAATTAGCGCAAAACTAACTAAATTTGTAATGTTCAACAATAAAATAAGAAGATATGCGGTCTAAAAATTATTTTCACAGGAATGGTGCTGTAGGAGCTTTACTTCTCGGCAGCATATTTATGTTGACGTCTTGTAGCTCATATGAATATGTACCCCATAATGATGGTATCTATGGAGAAGCAGGAAGCCAAAGAAATATTGAAACTCAACCTAATAATAACAATCCAAAGTCAAGTTACTACTCAAATTACTTTTCAGAAAAATCTGCTCAGATTGATAATGTAATTGAGAACAGTGAGATTTTCACCGATGTCGATTCATATTCTAGCCAGGAATATGATGCTACAGATAGTACCGATGTTGCACTTAACTATGAAACGGGACAACCATCATGGGGAAGCAATCCCACAGAAGTAAATGTAAATCTATTTAATACCGGATGGGGATGGAATGGCCCAGGATGGGGATTAGGATGGAACGCTGGATGGGGTTGGAACGGATGGAACGGCCCAGGATGGGGTTGGAACGCAGGATGGGGTTGGAACGGATGGTATGGCCCAGGATGGGGTATTGGTTTTGGATGGGGTAACGCATGGTACGGTGGTGGTTTTTATTGCCCCCCTTTTTATAGAGGTTTCAATCGAGGATTTTACGGAAGAAATTATTACGCATACAATAGAGGTGCCCGAAATGCATATGCCTATTCTAATAGAAGTCGTGGATCCAATTACAATTCAAGATACAATACAAGATCAAGAAGCTCTTCAAGCTACAACAGAAGTAGACAAAACTATACCAATCGAAGAAGAGTATCCGCAGATTCTAGAAGCAGAACAAGATCTTCGAGCTATTATAATAACAACAGTACTCGATCGAGATCCTCCTCTATTAATAGAAGTGGTTCTAATCGATATTCTGGTTCTACGACCCGGTCTAGAAGCAGTTCTTCTTCAAACAGAAGCAGAGGGTACACCCCTTCCAGATCTTCTAGCAGAAGTTCGGGTTATTCACGAGGAGGGTCATCTCGCAGCAGTGGATATTCTCGTGGTGGAGGAAGCAGATCTAGAAGTAGCGGTAGCCGCAGTGGTGGCAGAAGCCGAGGAAGAGGTTAAAACTATAGAACACATCTAAACCTGACCATTATCAGATAACTTTCCCGAATATCTTGTTATTTTTGAGATATTCTGTAATTAAAAATTTAAAAACAGATGAAAAAGCTATTTCTATTCATATGCGTCATGTCTATGTCTTTTTTGAACGCTCAAGATATTACAGACGCACTACAATACTCGCAACAAAACATCATGGGTACAGCTCGTTTTAGATCTATGAGTGGAGCCTTTGGTGCTCTTGGTGGTGATTTATCTGCTTTACAAATCAATCCAGCGGGATCTGCCGTTTTTTTAGAATCTTATGGATCGGTTACACTTTCGACAAGTAGTATCGATAATGACGCAAGTTATTTTAATGGATTTAGCAACAATAGCTCTAACAATCTAAATTTCAATCAATTAGGAGCCGTTTTTATTTATGAATACAATAAGGATTCTAAGGGAGTTAATAAATTTTCTTTAGGCTTGGCATATGATCAAACCGCAGATAATGCCGATGAAGTATTTGCCTTTGGGAGAAGTACAAATTCTATAGACAGTTATTTTCTTAATGAAGCGCAAGGAGTCCCTTTAGACTTAATCACCCTTAGATCTGGAGAAAATATTGATGATTTATACTCTTTTTTAGGAGAAACCGAAGGTTTTAGTACTCAACAAGCTTTTCTTGGCCACGAATCATTTTTGATTGAAGCTAATGATCTTAACGATCCAGATAACACCTTGTATTTCTCAAATATTGGTTCAGGTGTTTTTGACCAAGAATTTTTTATCGAAAATAGAGGGTTAAATGGTAAGTTCACACTTAATGGAGGTGCACAAATCAATCAAAACTATTATGTCGGTTTCAATCTTAATTCTCATTTTATAAGTTATGATAAGATCACTCAATTTTATGAAAGAAACAACAACCAAGGAAGTACTATAAACGAAGTAACTTTTACCAATAGATTATCTACAACAGGTGCAGGTTTTTCGGCTCAAATAGGAGGAATTGCAAAAGTATCCAAAATGGTTCGTTTAGGAGCTTCTTTTGAAACACCAACTTGGTATTATATCGAAGAAGAAACAACTCAACGATTAGAAACATTTAGTAATGTTGATGGTAGAGAAATAATAGATCCAAGGGTAGTCAATATTTTTCCTGAATACAGATTACGCACTCCTTTAAAAGCTACAGGAAGTATTGCTTTCTTATTTGGTCAACAAGGATTAATCAGCCTAGATTACTCTTATAAAGATTATTCATCTATCAAACTGAGTTCTGATCAAGGTGCTGTTTTTTCTGATGTTAATAGAGAAATAAGTAATAATTTACAAGGTGCTTCCGCCATAAATCTAGGTACAGAATGGAGAAATGGACAATGGAGTTTTAGAGGTGGATTTAGCTACGAAGAAAGCCCTTATAAGAACGATTTGTTTCTTGGAGACAGAACAGGATACTCTGTTGGAGCAGGGTATAATTTCGGAAAATTTAAATTTGATGTTGCTTATGATTATTCAGAGCAACAGAGAGAAGAAGAATTTTTTCCTGCATCCGGCTTTAGCAATTTTGCTGTGGTAGATTCGTACAGAGATAACTTTACATTTACCCTAGCCATGGGTTTTTGATAAGTAACACAACCCTATTTCAAAAAGCGAAAGGCTGGTAATGACTTACCAGCCTTTCGCTTTTTTGTTTTACTATCGTATCAAAGAAAAATTCCCTGCAAAAACTCTTCGCCTCATATTAGGATCTGTGGGCTCATTAAACTCTACCCTAAACCAATAATCTGAAGAAGGCATATTTCTACCATTATAAGTTCCATCCCAACCTACTCCACCTGCACGTAGTTGCTTTAGGAGCTTGCCATATCTATCAAATATATAAATCAAGGCATCGGGTTGATCTTCTATATTAATAAGACTCCAGGTGTCATGAAAACCATCTCCATTAGGAGTAAAATATTTTGGATACCCGAGAATCATAAAAATTTCTGACTCTCTTTCACTATCAGGGCAGTTAGCATATCTAGCTGTTATTCGATAATCTCCTGGTGGGACATTACTAAATACAGGAGAAGATTGAAATTCTCTATACACAATAAACCCATTGCCCAAATCTCTATCTAATCTATATTCAAAATCAGTAAATTCAGCTGCTTCAACATCTGGATTAGCGGTCACTTCTGCAGTAATGGTGTAAGCACCCGCAAAAGATTCTTCGGCTATACTATGCGACACAGAAACTACAGCATCAGAAACATCTAAAACTACCAAATCATCTCTCCCCACCTCTACTGTTCTAGCAGTATCAGAATATCCAATTAACTCATACACTCCTGGTGAATTTACTTCTAAAAACGGAACCCCGCCTTCAGGATCAGGAATATTCTGGAAATTAGTTGTTCCCGAATCGGCTCTCCTCCATTGATACGCTATCGCATCTGGAAAACGCCCCTCAATGGTAACCGGAAACTCAGACGGCCCACAAACAGCTACATCCATACCCACACCAGGCTCTAAAATACTACAGTCTGTTGTCCCTGCATTTGGATCACCAAGATTAGTTTGCTGAAGTTGTATCACACCAGCCTCGTCAGAAAAGTTCGTGATCAATATGATATAATATTCCCCAGATAGCGCATTAGGAATAGTAAATGTTTCAATAAAAATATTATCTTCAGGAGTCCTGGCATAACTACAATCTACAATATTAGTATTATCCATACCAAGAATACCTTGCGTATAATAATCCGGATCATCAACGTTATTAACACACTCTTCTGGACGTAAGTTTTCACCATCTCCATTATTATCACATCCAGTAGCCAATATATCACAATCTATAAATGAAGTATTAAAAGGCCCCCATGCGATAAAATCAACATCCAATTGCCTTTCTCCTCTATCCAAAGTATTGTTCACATTAATCTCCATCCATTGTTGAATATCAAAAATCAACTCTCCGGGTTGATCTATACGAATATAATACCATGATGAATTACGAGTGGTATTTAGACATCCCAGTCCTTGAAAACTTATATCTTCTCCTGTTATATTAGGAAACGTTAATTCTTGAGAGGCATCAGAACAAAACGGATTAGCTGTTCTACATGCAAGATCTTCATCCTGGGCGTTAACAGTAGTATTACAAATAAGAATAACTGCTATACATAATAGGGTTTGATATAATATTTTGGTCATTTTTATATAACGTTAAAAACTATATTTTTCTTGTATCATAGTCACATTTGGGATTTAAATATACACAACTTCTCTAAGAAATATGTAAAATATAATTGTTTAACATAGCTTTTACCAAGTAAAACAACAAAATCGTATCTTTGCAAACCATATTATCGGAGTACTCATAAAGATTACTCTTTTTTATGTGCCCCCTGTTGGGATTATTAGTAAATTATAAAAAATTGAAGTGTGAAAATTGACAAGGCCCTTGAAGCTATTGAAGCGCTAGGTGATAATCATGTAGCTACTAGCGCTACCACTCCTCTTAGAGAAGATGCCTTTAAACTTAGTGACAAAGAAAAAATTGCTCTGATTAAAGAAGATGTTAGACATATTATGGAAACTCTGGGATTAGACTTAACCGATGATAGTCTCAAAGGTACCCCACAACGAGTAGCAAAAATGTTTGTAAATGAAATTTTTTCTGGACTTCATCCTCAAAGAAAACCAGATGCCTCTACATTTAGCAATCACTATAAATATGGTGAAATGCTAGTAGAAAAAAATATAACAGTATACTCAACCTGTGAACATCACCTACTACCGATTGTTGGACGAGCGCATGTTGCTTATATTTCTAACGGCACTGTGGTAGGACTATCCAAAATGAACCGTATTGTGGATTATTATGCCAAGCGTCCCCAGGTACAAGAACGTTTAACTATGCAAATAGTACAGGATTTACAAATAGTACTCGGAACCAAGGATGTTGCTTGTGTTATTGACGCTAAGCATTTATGTGTTAATTCAAGAGGGATTCGTGATATCGAAAGCAGTACTGTAACCAGTGAATTTGGTGGTAAATTTAAAGAAGATGCTGTAAGAAGAGAATTCTTAGATTACATTAAGTTAGATACTACCTTTTAATTTTATTCAACTATAATTATTAGCATTACATTAGATTATGGCGGTAACTCCATTGTACAAAATTCAGGAATTGAAAATTTACAATTCTATTTCAGGACAAAAAGAAACATTCAAACCTATTACCGAAGGTAATATAGGCATGTATGTATGTGGTCCAACGGTTTATAGTAATGTACACCTAGGAAACTGTCGTACGTTTATTTCTTTTGATCTGGTGTATAGATACCTAAAACATTTGGACTACAAGGTGCGCTATGTTAGAAACATAACTGATGCTGGGCATTTAGAAAATGATGCAGATGAAGGTGAAGACAAAGTAGCTAAAAAAGCTCGTTTAGAACAGTTAGAACCTATGGAAATTGTACAGCGATATACGCTGGATTTTCATAATGTAATGTCTAGATTTAATTCGATTTCTCCTAGCATAGAACCTACAGCAACCGGGCATATTGTAGAACAGATTGAAATCATCAAAACTATTATCGATAATGGTTTTGCATACATCTCTAATGGTTCTGTATATTTTGATGTACAAAAGTTTAATGAAACTAATCATTACGGAAAATTAAGTGGCCGCAATCTAGAAGATATGATTGCCAATACCCGTGAGTTATCTGCTCAAAGTGATAAGAAAAACCCTCAGGATTTTGCATTATGGAAAAGAGCAGAACCACAACATATTATGAGGTGGCCCTCACCTTGGAGCGATGGTTTCCCTGGTTGGCATTTAGAATGTACTGTAATGAGTACTAAATATCTTGGAGAACGTTTTGATATTCATGGAGGCGGAATGGATTTAAAATTCCCTCATCATGAGTGTGAAATTGCACAAGGTGAAGCTGCCTGCGGACAAACACCGGTAAACTATTGGATGCATGCCAATATGCTCACGCTTAATGGTAAAAAAATGTCTAAATCTACAGGAAACACTATATCTCCAGAAGAATTATTCTCTGGAAATAACGATTTCTTAGGCAAACCTTTTGATGCCAGCATTGTTCGGTTTTTTATGATGCAAGCTCATTATAGAAGTATTTTGGATTTTTCTAATGATGCTTTAGAAGCCTCAGAAAAAGGATTTCATAGACTAATGGATGCTGTACAAACCATTGAAGGGTTAAAGACAAGTAAGAACACTGAAGGATTTGATGTTAACGCATGGATAACGGCTTGTTATGACGCCATGAATGATGACTTTAATAGTCCGATATTGATCGCCAATTTGTTTGATGCCGTTAAGTTTATTAACACTATTAAAGAAGAAAAAGCTACAATATCAAAGCAAGACTTGGAATTACTTCGTAAAACCATGAATGAATTTGTTTTTGATGTTTTAGGGTTAGTTAATATTCATGAAACCTCTTCTGATATTAATGATAAGCTTTCTGGCACAGTAGAATTACTTATTAAACTAAGAACCGAAGCAAGAGCGAATAAAGATTTTGCGACCAGTGATAAAATCAGAGATGAGCTTCAAGAAATAGGAATTCAGTTAAAAGATGGTCGAGAAGGCACTAGTTTTTCTTTACACTAAGAGCAAACAGAATTGGCATCAAAAATTAGCATAAAAAAGATCCTGATTTCGCCTTTTATAGGTTTTGTAAGGCTATACCAAATTTTGATCTCTCCCTTAACCCCAGCGACTTGTCGATATCAACCTACTTGCTCTCATTATACCATTGAGGCTTTGCGAAAACATGGACTGTTTAAAGGAGGTAAACTTTCTGTGAAAAGAATTTTTAGTTGTCACCCATGGGGAGGCAGTGGTTATGACCCTGTACCTGAAGTAGAGAATGATTCGACCAAAAAGTGACTTAATAAAAAAACAACAATCGTAATTTTAATAAATTATTTGTTCATTTTCTCGTTATAGTATTCCTAATACATTTCTCATTTAAATACCTATATTTACTCTCGAAAAATAAACACATACATGATATTCTCAAAAATTATCTGGAACCCCGTTGAAGGAATAGACCTTGGCTTTTTTATAATACGATTTTATAGTTTAATGTTTGTTGTTGCCTTCTCTTTAGGATGGTACTTAATGAAAAAAATCTATATCCGTGAGAACATATCCATAGAGAAATTAGATTCAATTTTCATTTATGCAGTAGTAGCTACTTTAATCGGTGCACGTTTAGGGCATGTTTTCTTTTATGATTGGGATTATTACAAAAACAATCTTTTAGAGATTATATTACCTTTTAGGTTTAAACCAACATTCGAATTTATTGGTTTCCAAGGATTAGCTAGCCACGGAGCTGCTATTGGGATCATTATCGCCATGTATTATTATTCAAAAAATATAATTCAGAAACATATATTATGGATTCTAGATCGAATAGTTATCCCTGTTGCTTTTGGGGCCATATTTGTACGTTTAGGCAACTTCTTTAATTCTGAAATTATAGGTAATCCATCTGGAGATTCGGCTTTTGGAGTTAAATTCGTTAGAGATGGATTAAGAAAATCTGAAGCTGTAAAAGAAACTGGAATTAAAAATATTAATGATGCATACTCTGCTATAGTAAATGATCCAAAATTCACAGACACCTTAGAAGCAATTCCTTATCGTCATCCTGCACAATTATATGAAGCTTTTGGATATGTTTTTGTTGCAGCCATCCTTTGGTTACTCTATTGGAAAACAGACAAACGCAATAATCCAGGCTTTCTTTTTGGAGCTTTTCTAGTTTTATTATGGACCGTACGATTTATCGTTGAATTCGTTAAAAAAAGCCAGGGAGGATTTGAAGATTCTCTGGGAGATGTATTATCCACAGGTCAATGGCTAAGTGTTCCTTTTATACTGGCTGGATTATTCTTTATAATACGATCGCTGAAGAAAAAAGAAGTAAATTAAAAATTTCTATATAAAAAAACCGATTCGTTTTGAATCGGTTTTTTTATAATCATTCTCTTATAGAAGCTAAAACACTTCGTTAGATTCTTTAAGTTTTTCTGTATTTTCAACTAGCTGAAGCTCATCGATGATTTTTTGAATATCTCCATCAATAATATTACCCAAATCATATAATGTTAATCCAATTCTATGATCTGTTACCCGGCCTTGCGGATAGTTGTAGGTTCTAATCTTTGCCGATCGATCACCAGAAGACACCATACTTTTACGTTTTTCAGAATCTGCGGCTTGTTTTTTAGCCAGCTCCATCTCATATAATCTCGAACGTAGTACTTTTAAAGCTTTCTCCAGGTTTTTATGCGAAGATTTTTGATCCTGGCAGCTTACAATCATTCCTGTTGGTTCGTGATGTAATTTAATTGCCGAATAGGTCGTATTTACAGATTGACCTCCAGGGCCTGTAGATGTAGTACGCTCGATACGTACCTCCTGCATATCTAATTCTACATCAAATTCTTCAGCTTCAGGAAGCACCATTACTGTAGCAGCACTAGTATGTACACGGCCTTGAGTTTCGGTCTGAGGTACACGTTGTACGCGATGTACCCCTGCTTCGAATTTCATTGTTCCGTAAGCATCCTCACCATTGACTTCAAAAATAATTTCTTTATAACCGCCACTGGTACCTTCATTAAGATCAACCACACTAGTACTCCAACCTTTTCCTTCGCAATATTTAGTATACATTCTAAACAAGTCTCCTGCAAAAATACTCGCTTCATCACCACCCGTTCCTGCTCGGATCTCTACCACACAATTTTTTGCATCCTCTGGATCCTTAGGCACTAACATAAAGCGTATTTCTTCTTCGAGAGCTGGCAACTCTTCTTTAGCTTCTTCCAACTGCATTTTGGCCATCTCTACCATTTCGGCATCACTTCCATCCTCGATTATTTCTTCTGCCTCTTTGATATTATTCGTTAGCTCTATATAGATATCTCTTTTATCCATTATGGCTTTGAAATCTTTATACTCTTTATTGAGCTTTATATATCTTTTTTGATCAGCAATAATATCAGGTTGAATGATCAAATCACTTATCTCATCAAATCGTTGCTTTACAATATTTAATTTATCAATCATAATTATCTATCCTAACTGTGGAAGTTACAAAAGTAAGGTTTTTTGCACAAAAGCCGACATCTTCTTAGTGTTCTAAATATGCTTTTCTATCATAAAAAACGTATTTTTGGAATAGATATGAAAAATTACGCTGTTACATATCACCATCATTCGATCACAAAATGGTTTTTTATCATTACCATTTTATTCAGTTTAGGAGGGTTTTCTAATTATGTATCGCCAGAAGCTAGACAAATCACTTCTGAACTAATCATCCAACCTAAGGAACGATCATCTACAACTGTTTGTTATCAAAAAAGACAGGTACTACATATTGATTGCTGTTTTTTTCATATAAAAAATAACGAATTAACACTGCTTCATACGCAACGTGCAAAAACAAAAGTCAACACCTCCCTATTCACTGTTTGCTTTCTAGACAGATTAATCTTTACCATCTCGTATCCAGACGAAGAAGGTTCTTTTCAAGTAGTATAACCACCTGTTATACATTATGTAAAATCAATTTAGTGTATTCTAAACGTTCACATCTTTACCTAAAGATGATGACATCTATCATCAATTTACAACATGAAAAGATTCAAAAAAATATTGAGGAGATTTGCCTTGATCCTATTTATTATGATTGCCTGTTTAGTTCCTGTACCTTTTCTTTTTCAAAAAAAGGCAGGAAAATTTAACCAGGATAATAATATAGAGCTTGTAGAGTCTCAAGAAGATAAGACCCAAATTAAAACCAAAAAGTTAGACCATGAGTTATTTTCATAACTTCATACTCTACATACTTTTAGATCAATTTGTTCTGGTAGTTATCTCTCCCAGCTCAATGACTTCAAAATTATCCAGTGTTACTTGTCGTAAATTTCTTAGATCATCGTTATCCCAATTATCATTAGGAGCGCCACTTATAAACATATCCGAACCTACATCGGCCAATATTAGCCCATATTTTTTCATTGCTCTTAAAATAATTTGATTTGTATCTGAGAAACTACTTATGTCATAATCAGCTTTGAGTCTTAGTCTACCACCAAAAGGAAGTAGCTCGTCTCTGGTTTCGCCAGAAACTAAATGTCGTGCAGGTAATATATACCCTTCATATATTTTTGATCGAGTGATAGTAAATCGAATAGGGTGATCTATCTCTCCTTTTTCTATTTCCGGATAACGAACCAACAATGGGAATATAGGTAATCCTGCCGCGTCTGCAGATGTCCAACCGTCGGGTCTATATACAATTGTGTTTAAATTAAAAACTGCCGCAGACGAAGCCTCGAATCCCAATCCTGCCAGTGATGCGTTATACAATTCATACAACATTTTATTCTCTATATCTACAGAGATTATATGGCTATCTCCTCCTCCATTTCCTTCTATTGGAGCATTTAAAGGAATAGGAAATGGCCCTGGATCACTTTCATCCCCATAATCACCGTCGTAATTATTAGCCCTAAATAGTATGGGTACACGTGGCTGGCTTCCGTCTACAACAACATAGGGTATACCTATTGGTGAACCTTCATACAAACCGCTACCAAAATCTGCAAATAGACTTTCGTTAAGACCTATATTATTCAAAATTAAATCAGAATTAGGGTCAACTGTCTGTGCAGAAATATCCATATTTAATGGATGATCTGCCGGAAATAATTGAATATTCTCTGCACCAGAGAGGTCTGTAGTTACAACCTGAGGGTTACCAGAAGAATTTTCAGAATCATCTGATGAACACGAAACTGTAAAAACAAATACAAGGCATAAAGCAAAAATGTAGAATGTAGGGGTTTTCATGATATTTGGGCTTAGGATATTATAACGTCTTAATACCATAAATATTTTTAGGTGGTTTTTTATAAATCTAATATCTTTAAATGGTATGGAATCACAAAAAATAGGGTTAGGTGGTGGTTGCCACTGGTGTACAGAAGCTGTTTTTCAATCTTTAAAGGGTGTTATAAAGGTTGAGCAAGGTTACATCAAAAGTTTGGACAAAAATATGGATTTCTCTGAAGCCGTCATTGTGCACTATCATCCTGAAATAATACTCTTAAAGGATCTTATAGAAATTCATCTACACACTCATAAAAGTACAGTTAATCATAGTTTTAGAAAAAAGTACAGAAGTGCTATTTATTATTTTGAAGAAGACATAAAGCATGCTATTGAACATTTTCTTTTAGAACAACAAAAGAACTTTGAAGCCTTAATAATAACTAAAGTATTACCATTTAAGGAGTTTTTGCCTTCAAGGTCAGCGCTTTTAAACTATTACCAGAAGAATCCAGACAAACCTTTTTGCGAAAAGTATATTAATCCCAAATTAGATTTTTTAAAAGAAAAATATTCAAATATCACTAAGTAATTATAGTTAGTAGATATACTCTCCAAATTCACTTTTAATGGTGAGTTTCTTATTATTAGATGCTTCTACTTTACCCACAATTTGCGCATCCACATTAAAGCTTTTAGAAATCGAAATAATTTCATCTGCAACTTCGGGAGCAACATATAATTCCATACGATGACCCATATTAAACACTTGATACATCTCTTTCCAATCTGTACCCGAGTTTTCTTGTATTAATTTGAATAATGGAGGAACATCAAATAAATTGTCTTTTACAATATGTAAATTATCCACAAAATGTAAAATTTTAGTTTGTGCACCACCACTGCAATGTACCATTCCATGAATAGTTTTATTATCAAACTTCGACAAAATCTTCTTAATAATCGGGGCATATGTTCTGGTAGGGGACAACACTAATTTACCAGCATCTATTGGCGAATCTTTAACCTCATCTGTCAATTTAGTTTTCCCAGAATATACTAATTCGGCAGGAACTGAAGGATCAAAACTTTCGGGGTATTTTTCGGAAAGAACTTTACTAAACACATCATGTCGAGCAGAAGTTAATCCATTACTTCCCATACCACCGTTATATTCTTTTTCATAGCTTGCTTGCCCAAAAGAGGCAAGCCCAACTATTACGTCACCAGCTTTTATATTAGCATTATCAATGACATCTTTACGTTTCATACGAGCTGTAACCGTAGAATCTACAATGATAGTCCTCACCAGGTCACCAACATCTGCTGTTTCTCCTCCTGTAGAATGAATTTTTACTCCAAAATCATTAAGCTCGGCAAGCAATTCTTCGGTACCATTAATAATTGCCGAAATCACCTCTCCTGGAATCAAGTTTTTATTTCTTCCGATGGTAGAAGACAGCATAATATTATCTGTAGCTCCAACACAAAGCAAATCATCAATATTCATGATCAATGCATCTTGTGCAATTCCTTTCCAGACAGAAAGATCACCAGTCTCTTTCCAATACATGTACGCCAAAGAAGATTTAGTACCCGCACCATCAGCATGCATAATAAGGCAAGACTCCTCATCACCAGTGAGATAATCTGGAACAATTTTACAAAATGCCTTTGGAAAAAGTCCTTTATCAATATTCTTGATTGCGCTATGCACGTCTTCTTTTGATGCAGAAACTCCTCGTTGTGCGTAACGTTTGCTTACTTCTTGACTCATGGTATTAGAAATTAAAGCGCAAAGATAATTCAATTTAGTTCAAAGACTAAACTGAAAACATAAAATTCCAAATCCCGAGAATATTCTATCGGGATTTGGAATTAAAGTTTAATGATTTTTTAATATTACTCCCAATCGGGCATAGCCGCATTTTCTATCAGAGCCGTTCTGGCATCTAAATCCGTAATTGAAACGGTGAATATGTTTTTAGCAGAAATACCATCATTGGATGTATTTACAAAAATTATACTAGCTTCATTAGGAGAAAACCTTGCATCTAGATCATTAGTTCCGGGTATTTTGTCTGTGGATAAATCGGTACTAGTCATCGCTCCAAAATCATAGATAAATACACGAGAATCTAACTGACGATAGGTAACAGGGTTTTCTGATCCTGAAATATCACGACTATATAATAGTTTTGTTCCGTCAACAGATAAATTAATACTACCTGCGGCACCATTCTGCCCAGTCAACACAACATCTTGTACTGTTCCAGTCTCGTCTATTGTAAAAATCTGTACGGCATATCCATCCAGATTATTGGTTTTTATGGCAATTATTCCGGTATTTTCATTTTTATCTACTTCGGTAATAAGATCTCCAGTGGTTTGATATATCTCTTCGAGTCCACTTCCATCTACATTAATAGAATATAATCTATTCTGATTTGGGAATAATAGTTTTGCTCCATTATCATCCCAGGCGAAATCTATTTCTTCTAGATTAAATCCAGACACACCAATTGAGGATGTTACCTGTTTAACTTCCGATCCGTCTTCATTCATGGTAAACAAATGTGTCTGCGAACCTACAGATTGTAAAAAGGCAATTTTTCCTGTACTAGCATTTCTTCTAGGCCTAAAACTATTTTTTGAGGTAGCAGAAAGGGAAATCTCTGTACCGCCACTCTCATCGGCAGAATAGATAACACTATTACCATTGACTAATCGGGTATACACAATCCTGTTATTTGGTGGAGTTTCAGTTTCAAAAGCAAAGGTATTGCTATTTACAGGGCTATTGATATTATCATTAGCAGCCACATCCCAAAAATACTTTACTCCATAAGAAAGTCCAGAAAGTGTAAAAGTAGTATCTGTTATATTTTCAAAACGTTCTACAGCAGCATTTTCATCATTTCGTAAACTCACTGTATACGTAAGTGTATCATCATCGGGATCACTGGCACTCCACATCAATTCTACATCTATAGGAAGATCTACCGCATTATCTGTTGGCGTAAGTAATGTAGGGGCATTTGGTGGACGGTTTCCTGCGGTTTCGATATCCATCTCGAAAACCACTTCTAATTCTCTATCTGAGATCACCGTAATACCTTCAAAAACAGCTAGTAAATCTTCTCGCTGAGCTGAAAGCGAATAATCCCCAGAAGGAACATTCTCTAAAAGATAAGCCCCATCTGCATCAGTAAACACTGTACTTGAGCCAGGGTTTGTGGATATTTTTACATTTTCTAAGGGTTCGTTAGTACCTATTCTAACCACTCGTCCTTTCACAGAGCCTAATCCAACCAAATCTATAGTATCTTCACTACAAGAAACTGTAGTTAAAATCACAAAAATGCTCACTATTTTAATAATAAATTCTTTCATCTACTTGACAATTTTATTCTTTAGAAACTATATCAGTTTTAGTTTTTAATTTTATCTCTTTTAACCGGACTTCCGAAATACCAGTTTAGTCCAAAAGAAAAATTAAAATATTGATCATCTCTTTTTCCCTGTACTATACCATCTAGTTCATCACTCAACACAAGGTTTTGGGATGCATTAGCCGAAATACCAATTTTATCAGAAATCAGATATTCCACTCCTCCACCGTACTGAAACTTAAATGCGGTAGTATCAAAATCATCGTCATTAACTACCCCTATTCCTGCAAAGAAAAAGGGTGATAATTTTTCGAATGGCAGTAATGTTAATTCGGTATTAAGTCCTATTGCATTAAATCCTTTTGAAAATGCATTTTCATTGGTAAGTTCAAATTTATTGATACTTGCATTTACATTAATATATGGATTAAAGTACCATCGCGCTCCTATTTCGGCAGAATATGTTAGTTCTGGATTGTTATAATCACCACTAATCAAAGCAGCACCTCCTTTTATAGTAATAGATTTTTGAGCTCTTCTTTCTTTAAAATATCGATCATACAAGGCTGTATTCTGCGCTTCGGTTTTTTCTGCTTTATAACTCCCTATTAATTCATTTACCACTTCTTGTTCTGCATTTACATTCCATAATTTATCCTCTATTCCTTCTATGATTAGAGACTCTACAGCTTTCTCTATTGCTTCAGACACTGCTATTTGCCCGGGTTCGTTTTTTGTGTATCCAGTTTCTGCCTCTAGTAACCTTCTAAATTTTACGTATCTAAAGAAGTTAGCATCTAGTGCCTGTGACAAAATAGTTTTGGACACATATACCGTTTTAAGGATTTTTCCACTAGATGTTGAAACAGCCCTTAAATATACTGTGATTCTATCTTGTCTGTATTGAGTAGATCCACCAATTCCAAAATATCTGGCTCCCAGTCCTCCTGTGATTATATTCGAATCGTAAGAAACTATACCTCCTTCTAGGATAATCCCTGCATATAATAAAGGTGGTAATTGAGGTTCATTTGGATTTTTGGTTTTTCTATATTCTTTTCGTGTAGAGCGTATGATATTACGCTCATTAAGCAAATTGCTTAAATTTTCTCTTTCTATTGGGACGAACCATTTAGAATCTTCGAGTGCTTTGATTAAAATTGTGGTTGCCCCTTGTGTAACTGCGGTACTAAAAGTACTTCCTGCTTCGGTGGGTTTATATTGCCCCGTTTGATCCCTAAACTTGTACACCCCTACCACTACTGGTTCTACTGGTGACGGAATATTTCTTAGTGATTTAGTAACTTCTGTATCTTCACCAATTCTGGCGCTTTCTACCGTAATGGGCTGGTTAAAATATGCTCCACATCCGGTCAATAAAAGTGCGCAAGAAATTACTGCGATTACTTTATAAAACTTATAGTACATTAAAAATTAATTAGGAATTATTACTTGGGACTGATCTCCGGTGCTTGTATCTAGTATATTGATCACTAAACCTTCTCCCGAAGGAAAGATTTCTATAAAAAGCGACCCAAAACTAAAAGTACCCTCTGTAAGACCACCTTCACCAAATTGATCATCAAATAATGATCTGGATATTTCATTTAATAACTGATTATTTAAACTTTCAGTAAATCTTTCAAGATCTGATCTTTCGTCTCTACCTGTATCATTAGGATCTGTAAACTTATTTTGTGCTTCTGCAGAGCTTAGAAGCCACTGATAATTAAATGTATCTCCCCCAAAGGCAGGGTTTATTGGCCTATATATCAAATCTTGCCCAAAGGAAAGGTTATAGATTGAAAAAATAAAAAATATACTAATTACAATTGATTTCATTCTTACATACTTTTAATATCGGAAAATATCTTTCTTCTGATTTTTGAGGTCTTTGAAATATTTATACACTTTTCGAATTGAAATTTTTGACATCTGTTCTAAATATTCCAAGTCAGGTTTACTTATAAACTTATGTATGACATTATCCTCTATTTTTACTTGAATAATTGTGGTCCGGCCAAAACTTAATGACTCAAACACTCCTACTACTTTAGAACCATTTATTTGATTAAGTGAGTAAGAATTATAGAAAAATTCATAAAAATCTCTACCAGGTTTGGTTTTGGTTTCCTCTACAACAATACCTTTTAGCTCCAATCCATCATCAGACTCTTCTTCTTCAGTTTTTTGAGGTTCTTTTTTAATTTGCTCATTAAATGCTATGCGATCTTTCCCTATGATTACATCTTCTTCATAAATGAGTAAAAGTAACACAACTGTGTTATCTGTATCTTCTATACTTATCGAAACTTTTGATAATTCTTTACTTTCATTAGCTTCTAAGGTAAATCTACCTTCTTGATTATTTTTTGATATATTATTTTGGGCATCGGTTTTAAAAACTGTGAACACATATTTCAAGCTCTTATAGACCTCAGTAGTGTTTGTTGCGGTACTTGTTACAGCAACAGCACCATCAATGGTTTCTGTCTTTATTTTAGCTGCAACATCAACGTTAACAAACTGGCCTATAGAAACCTGAAAAATCAAAGTAAAAAGAAAAAGTATGATGAGTTTCAGTTTCATACATTCTTATTGGGTAATTGGTAATTAAAAACTTCTAACTATTATAGTTTTGGCATCTCCAGACATTTTGAATTTAAGGTTTTTGGATAATTCATTACTTCCAAAACGTTCAAAAATCAAATTATCGCCTTCTTGAAGGAGTTGTAAATTTGTAGATATTTCAGGGTTAAAAGAAAAATCAACTACAGAATTATTATTACCGTTTTGAGTAATTACTTTTTCTATTTCTTTTGAAGATTCATTGATTTCGACGGTATTTTCATTACCATTCTGAAAAATTTTAATATCAGAAGACTCTGCAACAATATTAGAAAAAACAGTATTATTAGCCCCTATTTGTTGAATAAAAACCGAATTTATTCCTTCTGATATAGAAGATTGATTTCTTGCTCCTTGAGATAGTAAATTATCTACTTGTGACAATGCTATAAATTTATCCTGATCTGTAACAAGAATTTGATCTTCATCATTATTCTGTGCATATGTACCTACCACAGAAAGAAAAACAAACATTAATGAATATAAAATAGTATTCTTCATCTTTTCGGAATTAAAAAACTAAGAAAGAGTTATGCTTATCTATACGATTAAGCATAACTCTTCTAAAGATATTAAATTTTATTCAAATCTTACTAAAATCCTCCAGCACCGTTAGTCTGAGTAACTACTGATGAATTATTAGATCCAACTTGAAGAATTATACTACTATGAGCATCACCGGTCTGAGTAACAAATGTAAAGTTATCCGTTCCGAACTGAGTGTCTTCAGCTATGTTTCCATTTCCTGATTGGAAAATATCACTTATGTTACCTGCTCCATTTTGAGATGTCATTGCTATATTCTCATCACCTAACTGAATGTGGCTAGTAATATTATTCTCTCCGTTAATACCAAAATCACCTTCTTGAGAAGCTTCAGCTATATTACCATCACCAATTTGAAATTGTTGCGTGAAGTTATCACCTCCAAAGAATAATAAATTCTGTGTTACAGAAGCACTATTCCCGTTTCCTAATTGAGTTTGAGTAACTACGTTGTTATCTTCTTCGTGCTGTGCGAATGCATTATTTCTTTCTCCAGACTGAAACTGATCTACAGTACCACCTCTAGAATCAAACAAGAAACTTCCTTGAATAGATGTTGCTACGTTACCACTACCTGATTGATCCTGAATATTTGTATTATCAGAACCATCTTGAGTTACTTGAGCAAGGTTACCTACACCATTCTGATCCTGATCAGAAACATTGTTAGTTCCATTTTGTACAGCAGTTACAACATTTTCGTCTCCAATTTGTAATTGATCAGCACTGTTATTGCTTCCATTTTGTGATACTTCTGCAACGTTTCCGTTACCAGATTGTATTTGGATAGAGAAGTTATCTCCTCCAAAAGATCCTAAATTTTGCTCTGCACTTGCGCTATTAGCATCTCCTATTTGACCTTGAAGAATTGTATTGTCGTCTTCTTCGTGATTAGCAAACGCTTCGTTCTCATCACCAATTTGTACTTGTTGTACTTCTCCTCCTCTAGAGTCGAAAGCAACACTACCTTGTATAGAAGTTGCAAGGTTTCCTCCACCTTGTTGGTCTTGGATTACGAAATTGTTTGTACCCCATTGCTCTGCATTAGCAATATTTGCTTCTCCGAATTGTGTTTGTTGTGAAATGTTAGTGCTTCCAACTTGTGCTATAGTAGCCGTGTTAAATGCTCCTTCTTGGTAACTATCGCTAAAGTTATCCACACCTTCTTGTGTAGATGTAGCAGAATTACCATCACCTAATTGTTCCTGAAAAGCTGTATTACCTAAACCTTCTTGTGAAGACACAGCATCATTACCATCGCCTTCCTGAGTTTGTAAAGTAAAGTTATCTCCTCCAAAGAATGCTAAATTTTGAGTGGCACTAGCAGAATTTCCATTACCAACCTGTACTTGATACACTTGGTTCTCATCTTCTTCGTGCTTTGCGAAAGCAGAATTTTTATCTCCTGTTTGAGTTTGTTCTACAATACCGCTTCTTGAATCAAATGCATCCCCTTGAATAGCTTCTGCATTATTTCCTCCACCTGCTTGAATTGTCATAGAAGAATTAAAAGATCCAACTTGAGAAATATTGGCAACATTATCTTCCCCTTCTTGACTAACATTACTAGCATTTGCTTGTGCCATCACCACCGATGCACTTAATAAAGCTGCTAGACTAAGAATCATTGTTTTCATACGTAAAATATTTAAAGTGATTAATGAGTTTACTTTTTTGTTAAAACCACATACAAGCCATTAGGTTAAAAAAAATAATTTTTTAATTCCAATTTAGTATTATAGTATTTTCGGGGAGATCTTAGGGGTGCTGTCATAAATTATGACAAGGACAAATCTATGAAAATATTAAGGCTATTTTTACGAATTTCGTAACAATTCGATGAAAAGCGTTACGGAAAACCCGTAATATGAGTATATTATTACGAGTTTAAAAGGATTTAACAAATATATTTTTTTTGTTAAAAATAATACAAAAACAGTCTTCGTCAGTGAATTCTTACTTTATCGCGTAAAAAGCAACTCTCTATATTTAGTCAAAGGCCATAATTCGTCATCAACAAGCAATTCTAATTTATCACAACTATATCTAATTTCATCAAACAAAGGTTTTACCTTATCACAATAATCGGCAGCTTTCTGTTCTGAGTCTAATAACTTATTAGCCTTTCTTCGTTCATCTGTCATTTCATTTACTTTGGCATTAATTTTACCAATATGCTCAGAGATTTCTTCGATGATCTCCATTTGTTCTTTAGCATATTTTCCAAAATCCTTACCATAAAGTTCTTTTAAACCAGAAACATTATTAATGAGCATATTTTGATATCTAATAGCAGTTGGGATAACATGGTTACGGGCAATATCTCCGAGTACACGACCTTCTATCTGAATTCTAAGCGCGTATTCTTCAACCTCAATTTCATAGCGAGCCTCGGCTTCCGTTTTATTCATTACCCCCATCTTTTCGAACAGCGCTATATTTTCTTTAGAGACTTTTGCCTTTAATGCCTCTGGAGTTGTTTTGTTATTACTCAATTTTCTCTTCTTAGCTTCTTTTTCCCAATCATCGCTATATCCATTCCCTTCAAAAAGGATATTTTTAGACTTCTTTATATATTCTCTTAAAACATTAAAAATAGCCTCATCTTTTTTCAATCCTTTTTTATCTACCAAAGCATCAACCTCTTTCTTAAAATCAACTAATTGCTTGGCAACAATAGTATTAAGGATAGTCATGGGATTAGCACAGTTTGCCTTAGAACCAACAGCTCTAAACTCAAATTTATTTCCTGTAAAAGCAAATGGCGAAGTTCGATTACGATCGGTATTATCTAATAAAATTTCAGGTATTTTTCCTACTACATTTAACTTAAGATCCGTTTTCTCTTGTGGTGATAATTTACCATCTGTAACTCCTTCTAATTCTTTAAGTACGGCGGTTAATTGCTCGCCTATAAATACAGACATAATTGCCGGCGGTGCCTCGTTTGCCCCTAAGCGATGGTCATTGCTGGCAGAGGCTATTCCTGCTCTCATTAATTCTTCGTTATCATTAATTGCCTTTATCGTATTAATGAAAAACGTTAAAAACTGAAGGTTGCTCATTGGAGTTTTACCAGGTCCTAATAAATTAACACCTGTATTAGTCCCTAAAGACCAGTTATTATGTTTTCCTGACCCATTTACTCCTGCAAATGGTTTTTCGTGCAATAACACTTTTAAATTGTGTCTGGCTGCAACTTTCTCCATAACATCCATAAGTAAGGAGTTGTGATCTACTGCTAAGTTTGTTTCTTCAAATATAGGTGCTAACTCAAATTGATTTGGCGCAACTTCATTATGTCTTGTTTTTACCGGAATGCCAAGTTTCATACATTCAATCTCTAAATCCATCATATAATTTAGAGCTCTAGTGGGAATACTACCAAAATAATGATCATCTAATTGTTGCCCCTTTGCCGAAGAATGCCCAAGAAGTGTTCTTCCGGTCATGACAATATCCGGTCTTGAGTATGCCAAAGCGCTATCAATCAAGAAGTATTCCTGCTCCCAACCTAAAGAAGCATTCACTTTTTTTACATTTTTATCAAAATACTTTGCCACCGCTGTTGCTGCGTGATCTACAGCTTGTAATGCCCTTAACAATGGGGTTTTATAGTCCAAAGCTTCACCAGTATATGCTACAAAAACTGTAGGGATACACAACGTCGTTCCGTAAATAAAAGCTGGCGAGGTTGGATCCCAAGCGGTATATCCTCGCGCCTCGAAAGTATTACGAATTCCTCCATGCGGAAAAGAAGAAGCATCTGGTTCTTGTTGCACTAACTGCCCACCTCCGAACCTCTCTATAGCTTTCCCATCACCGACAGTTTCGAAAAAAGCATCATGCTTCTCTGCTGTAGCTCCTGTAAGTGGCTGAAACCAATGTGTATAATGTGTTACTCCTTTAGATAATGCCCAGTCTTTCATCGCAGAGGCAATTTGATCTGCTATTTTACGATCAATTTTAGCTCCACTCTCAATAGCGTCCATTACACTATTGTATGCATCTTTAGTTAAAGACTGTAACATTGTTGCCTGATTAAAAACATTTTCTCCAAACAATACAGAACGGCGTTCTGTTTCATTAACGACCACATAATCACGATTTAATGTTTCTCTTAAGGCCTGAAATCTGAGTGTTGACATAATTGAGTGAGTTTTATTACAAATATAAAACAAGTTTTTATTGTTAATATGGAAAATATACTCTTTTAAAATTGAATATTTTTAAAAATACCCCCTAAAAAACTAGGGTGTTAATAAAATTTAGGTAATAAATCAACTTTAACCCCTTGTTTTTTTTATGTTTATAAAAAAGAAAACTAAATTTGTCCTCTATACAGAGTTCAATTTATAAAGTATTAATTATGAGTAAATCAAAATTAGAGTATATTTGGTTAGATGGTTATAAGCCAACCGCTAATCTAAGAAGTAAAACAAAAGTTGAAGAAAATTTTAGCGGAAAGCTTGAAGATTGCCCAACTTGGTCTTTTGACGGTAGTTCTACAAGACAAGCAGAAGGCGGTTCTTCAGACTGCTTATTAAAACCTGTTGCTATTTATCCAGATCCTACAAGAAGAAATGGATATTTGGTAATGACAGAGGTTTTAAATGCTGATGGTTCTCCTCATGAATCAAATGCAAGAGCTACTATTGATGATAATGACAATGATTTCTGGTTTGGTTTTGAGCAAGAATACTTTATTATGGACAGGAACACACAGTTACCATTAGGTTTCCCTGTTGGTGGTTATCCTGGACCACAAGGAATGTACTACTGTTCTGTAGGTGGAAAAAACACTCATGGTAGAGATTTCGTAGAAGAGCATGCCGATCTTTGTATTGATGCAGGACTTAATTTTGAAGGAATCAACCAAGAAGTTGCTAGTGGACAGTGGGAATTTCAATTATTCTCTAAAGGAGCGAAAAAAGCAGGAGATGAGATATGGGTAGCCAGATATCTATTAGATCGTCTTACAGAAAAATATGGGTACTATATAGATTATCACCCAAAACCTATCAAGGGAGACTGGAACGGTTCTGGAATGCACGCAAACTTCTCTAACGAAGTTTTAAGAACATGTGGATCTAAAGAAGTTTACGAAACCATTTGCGAAGCATTTAGACCAGTTACAAAAGAACACATTGCTGTGTATGGTGAGTTTAATGATCAGCGATTAACTGGTGAGCACGAAACACAGTCTATTAATGAATTCTCTTATGGAGTATCAGATAGAGGTGCTTCTATAAGAATTCCTATCATCACTGTAGAAAATGGTTGGAAAGGATGGCTAGAAGATCGTCGTCCAGCTTCTAATGGTGATCCATACAAGATTGCAGCTAGAATTGTTAAAACAGTTAAAACTGCAGATGTTACAGCTATGCTAGCATAACAACACTTTGAACTAACTAACTACGTTGGTTAAACGCTAAAAAACCTCTGAAGAAATTCTTCAGAGGTTTTTTTTATAGCAATTTATGATCCGATGTAATACCTATTTATTTCATAAATACCAATGCTATAAAAATGCAATACGCCGCAAAAATTAAAAAACCTTTAGGACGACCTATAATCATTCTTTTGGGTATAAAAGCTAAAGGAAGTAGAATTATTGCAAAACCAAGCATCCAATAAATATTCACGTTCATTAAGCTTTCATCTTTTACTGCTATTGGCTCAATCATTGCTGTAATACCCAGAACAGAAGCAATATTAAAAATATTAGACCCTATTAGGTTCCCCAAAGAAATAGCTTTTTCTTGTTTAAGTGCCGCAATAACAGAAGCTGCCAATTCGGGAACACTTGTCCCTACAGCAATAAGAGTTACCGCTATTACTCCTTCACTAACTCCCATCTTTAACGCAATGGCTTCGGCACCATTAACCAATAACTCTGATCCAAAATAAAGAGCGCACCCCCCTATTGCTAACCAAACGAAAATTTTAAAATTTGATGTCTTTTGAAGAGAATCATCAACTTCTTCAAGCATTGTATCCGAAAACTTTCTCGATCTTCTTATTAATAAAAAAAGATATGTCAATAATGAGGCAAATAAAACAAGCCCTTCTAAATGACTAAGCACTCCATCATTATCCAAAAGAACAAATAAAGCAAAAGACAGTAATACCATTACCGGCCAGTTAAATTTATAAAAGTCCCTATCGATTGCCAATGGCCCTATGATCGCCGTAATCCCAAGCACTAGTCCAATGTTAGCTATATTAGACCCAACTACATTCCCTAATGATATATCAGATAATCCATCTAATGCAGCTTGTACACTAACCAACAATTCTGGAGCAGATGTAGCAAAAGAAACTACTGTTAAACCAATAACCATCCTAGAAAGTTTAAGTCTAAAAGATAATGCCACCGAAGATCTAACCAAAAACTCCCCTCCTACAACCAAAAGAACAAGTCCTATTAACACATAAAGTATACTTAACATCATAGCTTAACATTTGCCTGCGAATATAAAATAAGTATTTGGGAGTTTACAAGTATCACTAAAAAAAGTAATAGCCCAGCTAGATTCTATTTTAAAAACTACAAAAATAGTTACATAACTATAAAAATAGTTGTGTAACTAAAATTATAGTTGTAGGTTTGGAGCTTTAAACAATATCCTTATGGAAAAACTCACAAATAAAGAAGAAGAAATCATGCAGGCGATATGGAAGCTAAAAAAAGCTTTTGCAAAAGAGGTACAAACCGAACTTAATAATTCGACACACTACAACACCGTATCCACCATCATACGCAATCTAGAGGACAAAGG
Organism: Aquimarina penaris; assembly: GCF_040786285.1. Lineage (NCBI taxonomy): Bacteria > Pseudomonadati > Bacteroidota > Flavobacteriia > Flavobacteriales > Flavobacteriaceae > Aquimarina > Aquimarina penaris. The sequence continues at coordinate 287,104 of NZ_JBFMKQ010000004.1, read as the reverse complement.
ATATGTTGGTCATCAGGCTTTTGGGAAAACACACCAGTACTTTCCAATTATTACTAAGGAACAATACCGAAACACTTTTGTTAATAAAGCCATGACGCAGTATTTTAATAACTCTTATAAAAATATGGTTTCCTTTTTCGCAAAAGAAGAAAAAATTACCGCAGATGAATTAAGAGAAATCTTAAAAATAATCGAAGAAAAAAAATAAAATATGGAACCCATTTTAATCTACCTCTTCAAAACAAGTATACTACTTTCACTATTTTATTTAGTATATTATTTTCTATTAAAAAGAGACACCTTCTTTACTGCAAACAGGTATTTTTTCTTACTTGGAATTATATTTTCTCTGTGTTTGCCGTTTTTAGAATTCACTACAATTACATATATAGAGAATACTAGTTTTTTGACACCCGAAACCAATTCTTTTAGTACTCCTATAGCTAACAACAATCCTTCTGAAAAAGTAATTTCAGAAACAACTCCAATCAATTGGTGGCAAATTGGTTTTTCTTTTTATGGTATTGGTACACTACTATTCTTTATTCGTTTTGTAACCCAGATACTATCGTTAAAAAAGCTATTAAATAAAAAAGAAAATCAAGGTAAAAGCACATTCAATTTTATTGAAATTAAGCACGATATTGCTCCTTTTTCCTTCTTTAACGCTATAGTATACAATCCATCTCTTCATTCAAGTAAAGAATTAGATATGATTCTTGCCCATGAGAAGATTCATGCGCGACAATATCACACCATGGATCTTTTACTAGCCAACTTGATGTTGATTTTTCAGTGGATTAATCCTTTTGCGTGGCTTTATAAAAAAAGCTTAGAACAAAATCTTGAATTTATTGCCGACAAAGGGGCATTAAACGAGATCTCATCGACTAAAGCTTACCAGTTCGCGCTAGTAAACGTTTCATCAAACAATTATTCAACAATAACTAATAACTTTTATCAATCATTAATTAAAAAACGAATACTTATGTTAAACAAACAACCATCGAAAAAGAAAAACTTAGTCAAATTTGTATTTATCCTTCCTTTGCTTTCATTATTTCTATGGAGCTTCAATACCAAAGAAATAATAGAATACAAGGAAGCAGATGCCAGTTTCTCTCAAGAAATCATTAAAACAAAATCTGGTGAGCTAAAAATCGAAATTAAAAAGGAAAATACTCGTGAAGAGTTAGAGGATATAGCAATAGCGCTTAAGAAAAAACACAACGTAAAACTCAATTTTGATCTTTTAGAGTATACCAACAACCTAATCTCTAAAATTAATATCAGTATTGAAAATGAATCGGGGCATATAACCTCATATAATGACTCAGATTCTGATGAATCGATACCAAATATTTTGATCACACTTCAGTTAGATGAAGACAAAAAAGTAAAAGATGCTATATTTAAAACCATACCTAAAGGGTTTACTTATAAACAAGAAGCACGAATTCAAAAAATGACTTCTTCTTTACATAAACTTGGAGAAAATCCTATATATATTGTTAACAATAAAGAATATAGAAAATCTGAATTAGTAGGACAGGCTTTTTTGGTAACCAAAGGGATAGAACTTCTATTGGATACTGAAGCCAAAGACAGGTACGGCTCAAAGGCACAAGATGGTGTTCTAATTTTTAATGATGCTCAAAAAGTAAATACCGTTAAAGAAAGCTTTGATATATTTCAAAAAAGCGATAATACTGTAGGAGAATTCTTTAAAATTACTAAAACAACACCCGAATATGGATTTTTCCCAAAACAAAAACTAAAACAACCTCAAGACTCGATAAAACCTCGTCTAGGTTCTCTCTCTAAAGATATTACCAAAGAAAGTACAATAGAAGAACTTACAGAGTTTAAAGGATTCATTAAGAAACATTTTAATGTCGATTTTGAGTTTAGTGACGTTACATTCAAAAACAATCTTATCACAGCTATCAAAATGCAATACAAAGACGCTTTTGGTAATCAGGAAACGTACAAAACCAATAATGAGTATGAATTTATAAAACCTATTGTATTTCAAATTAAAGTAGATAAAGATGGCAAAACAGAAGAAATTGGTTTCTTTACACCAAAAACTCAAGTTGCTAAGACAATAATTATAGATAACGGCGAAAATGCGCGTACACTATGGAGTTTAGGTGAAAAACCAATATTTATCATCAATGGAAAACAACATCAAAAATCTGATATCCTGGAAAAAACCTTTCTTACGAGCGAAGCAATCCTAGTTTATTTAGATACTTATGCTATTGCCAAATATGGCGATATTGGTAAAGATGGAGTTGTGGTTATAGAAAATGCTATACCTATGAAAAGTATGACCACCAAAATTGATGACGAATACAGAAAAAAACATAAAAAAGCACACTTGATTTCAATGACGAATAAAGGCCCAGAATTAGGTTTTTACGAATTCTAAAGATAGATATCCTATATCATTTCAATCAAAAACTCGCTCTAATAGAGCGAGTTTTTTTATTTTCGTAGTATGAAAAAACAACTATTTTTAATTCTTGCAAAAGCAAACAAATTAATCTTACCAAGTTTTACAAAAAGACGTTTAGATCTAGCCAAAGCTTCAAAGCTTCAGTTACTTCTATTTGGGTGGAGGTTATATGTAACTAAAAGAGCTCTAGGCTAAGAACATACTATAAATCATACTACAAGATTACTTTTTTGCAACATTAGTCATTCTTATTCGTAATTAAGATGACGCTTTAACACCCTAATACATAACCAAAAATATTTAGTATGAAAAAATGGTTCATTTTAGGAATGAGCATACTAGGTATGCTTTCCTTAACAGCATTTACCGAAATTCCGGGCGAGGTATCGATTGTTAACCCTGTTCAGTCAGATGAAATAACGGCCATAATCAATAAAAATACCTCTGAGAAAGAGTTAGAAGATCTTCAGACATTTTTTGCAGAAAATGGCATAGAATTAATCCTAAAAAAGGTTGAATATAATGATCAGAATGAAATCACAAGTTTAAGTCTCATCCTTAAAAAAGGAAAATCGAAAAGCCAATACTCTTCGTCTTCCAATACTCCGATTTCACAAATAGAATTAGGTTATAAAAATGGAAGTTTATATATCACTAATTCTGGAATGTTTGATATTACCGCCTGGACCAATCAATCTGGTTTTAAGTACCCAAAAATTGATATGGATAGTATTATGAAAAAGCACAATTTTGCTTTTGATTTCGACTTTGATGAACACACTGATTCATTATCTTTTAACATTCAAAAATTCAAAGATCAAATCATGAGTTCCTTTACTTTTGAAGAAAGTGAGGATGGAAATTTAATTTTTAATGGTCAACAATTACATCCTTTCCATAGAAAAAATAATCAGAAATTTAACTTTGTAGATAATCCCGAGATAGAAAAGCTAATTATTATTGACGGAAAAGAGTCTGATTTTAAAACCCTGGACAACCTGGCAAAATCTGATCAACTGGCCGAGGTAGATTTTCTTAAACCAGAAACTGCTATTAGTATTTATGGTAACAAGGCAAAGGATGGTGCTATCATAGTGACCACCAAGAAGTAAATAACTTATATAAATTTATCCAAGCCTTCAATTTAATGAAGGCTTTTTTTAGTAATTCAATAATGCAGATACGGGAACACTTAATTTATCCTTCCCGTTAAGAAAATCAAGTTTCATAATAAAATTACATTGTACTACTACTCCGCCCAACTCTTGTACCAAATCACAAACCGCTTTAGCTGTGCCTCCCGTTGCCAATACATCATCATGAATTAAAACATGCTCACCAGGGGCAATCGCATCGGTATGAATTTCTAAAGTATCTTCTCCATACTCAAGACCGTAACTTTTTGATTTTACATCATACGGGAGCTTCCCTTTTTTGCGCACGGGCACAAAACCAGCATCTAAACGCTCTGCAATCATTCCGCCAATAATAAACCCTCTGGATTCTATACCGATCACTTTGTCAATTTTTGTATGCTCTGGGCAAAAATTTGCCAACTGATCTGCACAACTAATCAACGCTTTATGATTTGCCAATAATGGTGTGATGTCTTTAAATAAAATTCCGGGTTTCGGAAAGTCGGGAATATCTCTAATAAAATCTTGTATGTTCATCGGCCGAAAATAATGAAAATTGAAAAAAGAGGCTAAAAAAAGATAAAAATCCCCTTCAGAACAAAAATAAAGCTCAAATGCACCCTACAAAAATTACACTATGCAATAAAAACCAATCATTTTAATTACAAAAAATAATTAGAAACAAGACATATAGATTACATTTTGAAACATAATTTGTCTTTTTAGTTACATATCTGTAATTACTTTTACAGATTTTAGTATAAATATTTTTCTAATAATTTTTCTTCAGATATATTAAAAAAACAATCAACCCATTATATCAAATTATAAATCATAAAATATAGAAACTATGTAAACAAAACTACTTCTTCGAGTAAGCTAAAAATTATCAATTAATCATTTAAAACTATTTAAAATGCTAACATTTATAGGAATCCTTATGGTTCTTACCGGAATCATCATGCTTATTATCAAACCAATTTTTGGAACTGTCAAAATTCTAAACTGGTTTACAAAACAACGTAATTTTCGAATGATCGGCCTCGGCCTTGTACTTAGTGTCATCTCAGGAATGTTCTTTTATGCAGAACCTGGTACAGCCTATGCCGTACAATATCCTTGGGGAAGTCAAAAGGCTGTAGTGCATCAAGGCATCAACACCAAAATGTGGGGACGATTGATTCCAATACAATTCGAACTACCAATCAAATATGTAATCCCAAATAAAAACGATGGCGAACTGGGTGAACAAAGCAAGTATGCCAATGTAGACGTTGCCAAATATTGGGCATTTAGCGATGCGGTAAAAGCTAGGATTGCGACTTCTGTAGTAATCAGTATAAACACTGCAGACGAAGATCAATTTTTATCGGTTGCAGATCGTAATAAGACAGAAAAAAACCTGATTCGTTCGCGTATTATACCCAATATCGATCAATCAATAAAAAACACCTGTAAACTGATGGATGCCCAAGACTATATTTCTGGTCAAGCTTCTGATTTTGATAGATATTTTAAAGATCAGCTAGAAAACGGAATGTATGTTCTGGAAGAATATATTGCAAGTGAGCAAAGAGAAGTTATTGGGGATAGTACAATAGTACGAACGGTAGCAAATAAAGAATCTAAACAAAAGCGTTATAGAATAAAATACATCAATGGAGAGCCTATAAGAGAGCGTGGAAATTCTTTAAGAGCCTATGGCCTTACTGTCGTACAAGCCGTTGTTACCGAAATTGATTGGGAGTCTACTTTTGACAAGCGATTACAATTACAAAAGGAAGAGGTAGCACAAACACAATTAGAAAAGCAACAAGCAGAACGTCAATTTTATCGTGCTCAAAAAGAAATTGCAAAAGGTGAAGCTGAAAAAGCAACAGAACGTGCTCGATTAGAAAAAGAGCAAATTCAAAAAACTATTGAAGCAGAAACCAAAGCTAAAGTTGCCGAGTTTAATCTTATCGAAGAACGCAAGAATTATGAGGTAGCACAATTTAAAGCCAAAACTCAAAAAACGATGGCCGATGCACAATCTTATGAAAATGCGAAATTGGTTACTGCGGGTCTTACACCACAAGAACGTGCAGAGTGGGAATACAAAACCTCTGTGAATATAGCCCGAGAGCTTAAAGAGTTAAGGTTACCAGAAATCTATATACAAGATGGAGGTAAGCAAAGCAATGACGGAAACTTGTTACAATCTTTAATTGGAGCAGATTTAGCCAAAAAAATGATGTCGAAACAGAGTAAATAAACTAATTAATTCTTGAAGATATCATACATAACAATGGCTTATGTATTAAATATCAGGCTACTTGAATTATATCTTTGAATATTATTTTACCAAAGTATATCAAGTAGCTTTTTTTAGTTATCAAAAAGTCAACATAAATTTTGCCAACTATAATAAAAACATTTATATTTGCACCCGCAAAACGGCCTCGTAGCATAACTGAATAGTGCACTTGATTACGGCTCAAGAGGTTGCAGGTTTGAATCCTGCCGAGGTCACTATAAGCAATAAACCACGTCTTTACAGTCGTGGTTCTTTGTTTTATACTCACCACTTGTGAGTGTTGTTTTAATTAATTTTGGTATATATAGAATTGGATAATACAACAAGAAGAGCGAGCATCCCCAAAATTATATTATGTTTTTAATATAGCAATCTACATTTGTCTAAATACGTTTTACCTAACTGATAATAGACATCCCAAAATTACTTGCCTTCATTACGTTCCAATTATGGTCTACTGGGTTCTGGAAAAGGGTCTCCATCACTGTGTGCTCCACCGTATACTTTTTTTAATTTTGATTTCTCAAGAACCGTATCCTTTATTGGTTTAGTTTGATACTCGGTAAGGCTTTTTGTTTTAGTTTTCATACTTTTATTGGCAAAAAAATCATAACATGGGCGGTTCGAGAAGAGACCCAAAAGCTTATGAGGAGTTTCTAAAACATAGAAGATTACCCCAAAATAATAACTTGACTAAAAATTTGATATTCTTATCTTTTGAATGAAAGTTAAATAACACTATTTGTAATCAACAAAGACAGCTAATAATTCGAGGGTTTCTTGATTCTCAAAGTGACTAAACAACACCTATACCCTTATCATCGATGTGTTATCCATTTTTTACTAGGTCTTTTATGTTTTTTGAAATAGTCCCAAACATTAAAATTTGTATGTCTATTAACAAGTACCTCTTTTAGTGATTGTTCTTTTTCTTTTTTGATCAAATAAAAATCGTCTTGATGGAACTGATAAATATATTCTTTAGCAACATATTTGTATGAATTCCATTCTTTTTTTATTTTACAGTTATGATTACTCATCGACCACTTTTGAAAATTTGTGCTTTTGAAAAAATGAAACACTGTTGATTCCAAATCATAATGATGACGATTGATTCCATGAGTTAATCTCATAGAAACAGTTTGCCATTTCAAAGAAAAATTTAACCACCATAAACAATCAAATAGTGTTATTATTTCAATTGGAGATTTCTTGAGCTGGGGTTCTATAAAATCAATAATTTTATTTGTGTATCTATAAGTTCCTAATTTTCTCGTGATAACAAAATCTAAAATTTCAGAATATGGACTAAAAGCATCTCCGGTAATAATTGAGTATTTAAGTTTATCACTTCCAAAAAGTTGGTCTCCGTGCTCCCCAGATATAATAATTTCATCTTGCGCAATATGATCTATGATATTGGTCTGAATGATTTCATAATTCAGTTTATCTTTTATGATATCATTAAAAAAATTGGGGTATTCAATAATAGACTCTTTAGACAATAATATTTGTAGCCTATCAATATCAGCTGTACCCGTTAATTCTAAAATTAATGAAATCAAAGCAACAGTAGAATCTATTCCGCCTGACCATAATACTTTTAATTTGCCTTTTGTCGAACTAATAATCTTAGCTGCCCTAATACTACATATCTCATCAAAAGTTAAATCGGTATTAGACTCTTCCGGTATTTTATCTATAATTTTAAAATTAATTCCCGAATCAATAGTTTCCGTTCGATCTATTAATATTGCTCCAAAAAACTCACAACTTTTTAAATATATAGGATTTACTTTTTTTTTCCATAAACCATTGCGAAACAATTGCTTTTTGGATAAATAATACACCTGGTTATCAAGATTTGGTAAAGACATCTTCAGGCTGTTTTTTACAAATTTCTAAATACTCCTGCAACTGACTTTCAACAAGTTGTATGTCAAAATCTAAAAATGAAGATGTAAACAATCCTGTAAAACGAATCTTATCATTGATGCGATTAATTCTCAACAAAGGAAATCTTCTTTTAAAAACCCAAAAAATAGTACTAACTCCTTCTATAAGCCACTCATTATTTTTTCTTCTTATTTGATGAGTAATGTTATATCTTTTAACCGAAGAACTATGCTCATAGGTAACAATTCTTTCTCGTATTAAAAAATCTTTTCTTGTAGTTGTACACATATTATTGAATTCTTCTAAGAAATCAATAATGATTTTATCTATTTTTTCATTTTCCATTTATTATATCATTATAGTACCGTTAAACATTGGGTGATTTTTTTCTAACGCACCTATTGAGGAATAAATATGTAAGGGTATTGCTATTAATGGTTTTTCTGTATCCGTTTCGAAATGATGTGGACACATTGGTTCTAATATACATACCGAACCAGGTTCTAAATCTGTTATTATATTTCTGTTTTCTATTCCCACAATACTTTTTCCTACCCCTTCTAAAATTAGAACAACCCGAAAGGTTGAATGAATATGATGCTCTTGTTCTTTACTAAAAGGAGGCATTTTAAGGTATTGCAATGTTGGGTCTCCTAACCTAATCGGAGGAAGCAGTTGTTTTGTAGAACATCCATTAACATAAGGCAGCGTAGTAACTCCCTCTAAAGAAAAACTGGCATTCGGATGCATATACCCTCTGATTACAGTTGCCAAATATTTTGAATTTATTGTACAAGGTCCTTTCTGTACTTTTACTTCTTTTAACTCACTATCAAAATAATACACACAATCTCCCTTTTCTACTTTTATTTTTTGCAACCCTATGTAGGAAGTAAAAAAGTAAAGCTGATTTAGATCACTCTCAAATATATCTTGATTTTTTGCATGAAAATAGTGCGCTCCGAATATTTCGTTCGTCATAATTTTAAATAAACATAATGTTATCAGGATTAATTCTTTGAGTTCTGACTCGAAACTAAAAAAAAGTAAGTTTGAACTTAATACTTCTTGCAGACTTAACCAATCCCTAGATAATTAACCCAGATTTTAATCTATGGGAATTATATATAATATATAACTTCAAAACTAAACATTTAATTAAATTACCACTATAGTATCTGCAAAATTTTGTATTATACACACTTTATATAAGTTAATCATAGTAGTCTACTTTCTTTCATTTTTTTCTATGTAATTTTGAAACGACTATACGAGCACGATTGTAAATTCTAATAATACACTAAATTGTCACATAAAAAGTCTAGAATCCTTAAACTAGCGTTATTTGCTACTGGATTATCTGGGATTGTAGCAGAATACATCCTATCCACCTTGGCTACTTATTTCCTTGGAGATTCTGTATTTCAATGGACGATGATACTTTCGATCATGTTATTTTCTATGGGAGCAGGAAGTAGATTGAGTACATTTTTTACCACTAAAATTTTAGAAAAATTCCTAATCGCAGAACTTTTATTATCGATACTCACCTCTACTGCTGCTCTTACTACTTATTTCTTAATGGGGATGACAGAAAACATAGGAGTAATCATCTATAGTTTTAGCATTGCTATTGGATTATTAATTGGTGTAGAGATTCCGTTAGTAACCCGAATCAATGAAGAAAATGAAGAATTAAGAACCAATATTGCCGGTGTTATGGAGAATGATTACTATGGCAGCCTTATTGGTGGGTTATTTTTTGTATTTGTAGGGCTCCCTTTTTTGGGATTAACCCATACTCCTTTTATTCTTGGAGGAATCAATTTTTTAGTAGCTATTGCTCTTTTTATAAGACTCAATAAATATATTGACACCTCTTATAAATTATCTTTTAATATAGCGATTCCAGCTATATTATGTGCCATTTTGTTTTTAAGCTATAATGCGGATGAAATTGTATTGTACGGTGAACAAAAAAGATATAATGATAAAGTAGTATTTTCTAAGCAAACACGTTATCAAAAAATTACTATTACACAATGGAAAGAACACTATTGGTTGTATTTAAACTCCAGCAAACAACTTTGCACTTTTGACGAATTTCTATATCATGAACCTTTAGTGCATCCGGTAATGAAACTTACTAAGGATCCTCGTAATGTGCTAATTCTTGGTGCTGGAGATGGTTGTGCTATTAGAGAAGTTTTAAAATATGAAAGTGTAAAACAAATTACATTAGTCGATATTGATCCCGAAATGACAAAAATCGGAAAATCGAATGAGATTTTCACAAAGATGAATGATAGTGCATATTATGATCCAAAAGTAAAGGTAATCAATCAAGATGCATTTCAGTTTTTAGAAAACAGCTCAGAATTCTATGATGTCATGATTCTGGATTTTCCGGATCCTAAAAGCATTGATTTAAATAGGGTATACACCAAAGAATTTTATCGACTTTGCCATCGTAGGCTAAGACCTTTTGGACATATTATTACACAGGCTGCAAGTCCTTATTACACTACTAAAGCATTTCGATCTATCGAAAAAACAATAGGTGATTCAGGTTTTAATGTACTTCCAATTCGTAATCATGTCTATTCATTTGGAGAATGGGGTTGGGTAATTGGATCTAAACACGAAAGTAAAAGCGAGCTTAAAGAACGACTTTTGGACATGACTTTTGATGACATAGAGGTAGAATGGATTACAAATGAATCTATGAACTTGATGACCTCTTTTGGTAAAGATTTAATCAAAATAGATAGTATAGAGGTAAATACAATTCGTAACCCTGTACTCTACAAATATTATTTAGATGGCACATGGGCTAAATTTTTATAGTATACATTCATGGATAGACGTCAATTTTTATATATTAGTGGAGGGCTGATCACTATCGCAGCCTGCAAAAAATCAGATGGGCAGGTCAAATCTAAACCTAATTTCCCTATCCATATTGATTCTAACAGTACTACGGGGCATCTCGTTAAATCTGCAATTCAGTTACCCGTTACTACGACATTAACTACAGAAACACTAGTTGTGGGAGGAGGAATATCTGGAATGGCTGCGGCTTGTTCTTTACCATCAAATGATTTTATAGTTTGTGAATTAAATTCAACCTTAGGAGGTACATCTAGTGCTTTATCTATTAATAATGTACTTTATTCTCAAGGAGCGCATTACGAACATACTTATTTACATAATTATGGATATGAAGGTTTAGAACTATTAAAAAAATTAGATGTTATAAAATTCAATTCATATACTAATTTATGGGATTTTGTAGATCAACAGCATCTTATTGCTCCGCATCAGGAAGAAGCTTGTTATGTGCATGGAGAAATGAAATCTTCAGTTCTATTAAATTCTGAGCTTCGCAAAAACTTTTTTGACCTGATCCATAGTTTTAGGGGTAAATGTCCTCTACCAAGTACTTTAATCCCTGCAGAACTCCATTATCTTGATCAAATTACGTTTTATGAATACCTTGATAAATATCTACCTATAGATAGTACATTTATCAACGCAATAGATTATCAAATGCTTGATGACTATGGGGGTACTACTAAACAAATTTCGGCCTTAGCCGGTGTTCATTATTACACATGCAGACCTTATTACACGAACAAAAACATAAAAACATTTTCGCCTACAGAAGGGAATTACTATTTTATTAATAAAATGAAGGATTACGTTCCTTCTGGCAATATCCATTGTAATCATTTGGTTTTTGGATTGAAAAAGGAGAACGAAAAATGGCAGGCAGATATATTAGACATTAAAAATGGTGTGAGAAAAAAAGTAGTTTCAAATACTATAATTTATGCAGGTCAAAAGCACTCTTTGCAATATATAAATCCTACATCATTTCATCACTTTAATGATATTTCGTACACTCCCTGGGTCATTATTAATATAGTCCTTACCGATGATATTGAATTACCCAACAGTAAATGGCAAAATGATTTTATATCTACAGACGCTACATTTTTAGGATTTGCTGACTCTAAAATTCAAAATTCCAAAAATGATCGAGTACTTACTGCATATTATTGTTTTCCTGATATGCACCATTACAGTGTTCAAAACTTGGAGACGTCTTATGACTCGATTGTTCATGAAACCATCAACAAAATGTCTACTTATTACAAAAAAGACATTAGTCTTGCTGTAAAAGAAGTATATATCAAGTTACTGGGGCACGCAATGCCAATTCCCCAACCCGGTTATCTGACTAGATCTAGAAATCTATTTAACGATGGTCTAGCTTTTGCGGGAGCAGACACAGGTCGCTTACCACTCTTATTTGATGCTTTGGATTCTGGAATACAAGCTACAAAAATGGTTTCGAATATTTAATACATATCCCAATTACCATCCAAATAATACTTATACAGCATAGGAGAATTAATTGTATTAATTTCGACCTGAGATGTGTCTGTAAGGGGTTTACCGAAAGAGGTTATTAAATCTATCGCTTCTTTATTAAGCCATTTATTATTAAGGTTTTTATATGAAGCTTGCTTTAATTGCTTTATCATCTGCTCTTTGGTATATTTTTTACTCCCCAATATCCAACCCCACTCACCTAAAGTCAGCACTTGATTATGCATTTGTAAATTAGTAAAACCAGCCGTTTTCATCGTTTTATCAATACAGTAAAACGCTTTTGTCGCATAATAAGGGCTTCCAGCCTGTGTGATGATATGACCATTAGGTCTCAGAGCATGATGTGCTAAATGATAAAACTCTAGCGAGTAGAGTTTATTAATTTCGATAGTTTTGGCATCAGGCAAATCGACTATTATGATATCATAATACATTTCGCTTTTTTCCAGAAAAGTAAATCCATCATCATTAACTATGGTTACTTTAGGATTTTGCAATGCTGATTCATTGTATTTTACAATCCCGTCAAACTCTTTACCTAGCTTTGTCATCGCAGGGTCTAAATCTACAAGTGTAATCGTACTTACTTCTTCATACTTCAGTAATTCTTTTACATTAAAACCATCTCCTCCTCCGATAATCAGAATATTTTTATGCTCAGGAGTTAAAGCCATAATGGGATGTACCATTGGTTCGTGATATAGAAACTCATCAAAAGTACTTAACTGTTGATTCCCATTAATGTACAACCAATAATGTTCTTTCCATTGTGTAACCGTAATATGCTGGTATTTGGATTGTTCTTGATAGACTATTTTATCTTTATATCTTGATTGTTCTCCATATAAAATTATCTCTCCTGACGAAGCAAACCCAGCACTTAAAATAACGGCCAACACGCATATGCTAGTACTTATCCATTTTTTTTCTGTAATTAACATACTTCTATAGTTCCAAAATAACAGTATTGCTACTATAAAATTTAGGGTTCCAAAAACAAATGCAGTATTTGTAATTCCTAATTCCGGCAGCCCCCAAAATGCAAACAATAGACCTCCTATAAGACTCCCTATATAATCCCAGGACATGATATTAGAAATATTTTTGTTTAAAGACTCATGGGTTTCATTAAGTCTTGTTGCTAAAGGGATTTCAAATCCTATACAAAAACCAACAGACAATGCTAATATGTATATAATTATACTTATAAATTCTGTTTTTGCCGCCAATGCATATACTAATAATGGAGAAAAGCTAATCAGAACGGATAATGAAAATTCTATGAAGAGAAATGCTAATAATAAACGTTTGGTTACCAATCGACTCATACGACTACCAATTCCCATGGCGAACAGCATTATAGATAATACAATAGTCCATTGCACTATTACATTCCCTATAAAATAAGATGCCAATGTTGACAAAATAAATTCTGAAGTTAACCCAGAAACTCCTGTCGCAAAAATGGCAATTTTAAGCCATAAGCCCGTATTTGTTTTCAGCATAAATAATTTAAAAAAAGTAGAATCCTATGCGAAACTCAGACAGATAAGTATCGATCCACCTATATATGAAAAAGCTTCAATGATTGCAGCTCCAATATTTGGTTTTTCTTGATTTATAATTTCATCAGTAAGGTTTCTTTTAGGCAGTAATATTTTATCAGTTAAAACCCTAGCTAAAGGCAGTAGCAATAGCCCTATCCCCGTTTCTAACAATAAATTCTCTCCGACTATAATCCAACTATCCGCTTCCATTTGTGTTCCAAAACGCACCAGATTAGCGACTGCAACTATAGCTCCTGAAAAACCAATACCTACAGCTACATTATCCTTTTTGATATATTCATGGATATCATATGGTGTTATCTTATTATATACTACACTCACTAATGCCAAAACAAACTGTGCAATCATCCAAAGAATAAGTATTTCGAAAAAATTATCTTGATTTTCTGTAATTACTCCATAAATCACTAGACTATTCGCAATACATATAGCAGCTTCTAAAATACCAACACCGGTATTTTGATCCTCTACAATTTCTTTTTTTATTGAAAACTTTCTTAATATGACTTTATCCGAAATCAAAATAGATATATTTAGTAAAAGAATGGATAGTAAACCATATATCCCAACTTCTATAAGATCATCTACAATATGTCCAATTCCTTCACCAGAATATACAGCAGATATTACGATCACCAATCCAATATAGTAACCGACGTTTGCAAATGAAAACGCCAGATTATCCTTTTCTACTAATTCTTGATCCATATTAATGCTTCTATGGAACAATTGATACACTTTTTTACCAATTAAGAATAAGACAAAACTTACGATTAAATAGATTAATGCTGTAATCAAATTATCTATAGTCTCTAAAAAATTAAATTGCATATTCTATTGAATTAATGACTTGTTATTAAAAGATTATTTACCAAAACCTGTACTCCTTGATCTACTTCCTGATCTATTTCTCGAAGAAGACCAACCTGATTTAGAAGCTCTTCGCTTAAAGAAATTAGGCCTTTCTTTTCTAGTATGAGAAGAATTCGTACCATAAAGTCGACCGCTTCCTTTTTTTGGACCGTAGTAATTTCTAGACCCATAGTATCCGCCACCATGATAGGTATCATAGTCGTTTCTATAAACCGGTCTATTAATCATACCGAACATCTGATTCATAAACATGTAACGTCCATAGAATCCCCAAAAAGTAACGCCATTATGAGTTCTCCATTCACCATATCGGTCATCACCCACATATCGATATCCAGGAGGTGATGCGGTTTTAGAAATCTTTCCTTGACCTTGCTTTTCTAAAATAACCATTCCTAAGTTATCTTCGTGTTTCATAAAGAATTTCTCACCTACTTCGGTCCAATCCGAAACTTGCTCATAGGGTGTACCATCTTCTTTGTGTTTAATAACCCTATACTTATGTAAATACGTTTTGAAAAAAGTCCCATCGACATCCATGTCTTCTAAAATTACAGAGAATTCTTTTTCGTTACTGTTCTCTACAATATAATTATCCAATGGTGTTTTTTTGAAATCCTTAGTCCCACAAGCCATAACACTTATGATGAGAAATCCTGATATTATTACTTTTACAAAATTTGATTTGCTCATTTTTACATTTTTATCTTGGAAGAATATTAGAAAACTCAAACTCTTGTACATAATTACCGTGAGCTACCTCAAATTCTTCTTCACCAACTCTATCTATAGAGATTAGCTCTTTGTTATCACTATTTTGATACGTCCAATTAATAAGTTCATCATACGCTTCTTCATCACCTTCTTCCATACAATGACCTAAATTAGAACTTATTTTCACAAAAGTAGCACTATTATAACTTATAGAATTAGGTGCTTCGTCGGTTGAATTAATAATTTCTATTAAACTAGGCGAAATATCCAATATATCTATTTTACTCCAAATAGAACAGATTAATTCATCATCATCTTCTACATAAAGATAGAGTGATTCATCACCTGAATCCAAGAAATATTCTCTAGAAAAAGAGTTATTACCCCAATCATAAACATATACATTTTTAACTTCCCAAGTTTTTAGAAAATAATCAAGGATAAATCCTTTTTTGAGATCATTTACTGTAAAGTCAACGACACTTTCAGGTTTGTCTTTTTTGAAAAAATTAAATATTCCCATATCCATTAATTTATATTTTTACCACAATGTTTACATGTTGTGCTATGATTCCCTTTTTCTAATGAATTTCCAAATCCATTTGCTAAAATACCTGCTGGTAATGCAAACAATCCTACTCCTAAAATTGCCATGATCCCTGCCATAAGCTTGCCTAACCCTGTAATAGGATATACATCACCATATCCCACTGTTGTAAGTGTAGCTACTCCCCACCACATGGTTGCCGGTATACTCGAAAAAGCATCTGGCTGCGCCTCATTTTCTACAAAATACATTAGACTTGATGAGACAACTAATAATGTTAGCACTGCAAAAAGCGAAATTATTAGTTCTTCTTTTTTAGATGAGATTACATGACGTATGTGACTGAAAGCATTATTATATCTTGATAATTTTAAAATTCTAAATAACCTTATTAATCTTACCCCTCTAATAACCCTAGCGTCTACAGTAGCTAACAAAGGAATATAAGCCGGCACAACAGCCAATAAATCAATAATACTATAAAAAGAAAATAAATATTTTAGCCTTCCCCTTATGGGCGCTGAATATTCTTCTTTCTCTGTAATTGACCATATTCTAAATATATATTCAATCGTAAAAATGCAGATAGAAAATAGTTCAATAAAATCAAAAACATCTTGGTAGTCTTTTCTTAACCAGTTAATAGACTCTAAGACAATAGCAAGAACATTGAAAAAAATTAGATAGACAATAAATAAATCTACTCTTCTACTCCATTGGTCATCAGGCTCTCCTTTTTCTAGAATTTCATAGGATCTTTTTTTAATGCTATTGTAATTCATTTAGTTGCTTTCTACTATATTATTAATCAAACCTCGCTCTACACTTTTGTACGAATGCCTTTTAGATTTCAGTTTTTCGGCTAATAACTGATAAGACAAAAGATAATCCATATCTGTATTACAAGTAAAAAAATCTACTGCCGCATATCCATATTCTGGCCAGGTATGTATTGCTAAATGACTTTCGGCAATAACCACAACACCTGTCACTCCTTGGGGTGCAAATTGATGAAATACTGATTTTATGATCGTTGCTCCTGCAAAAGTTGCTGCTTCATTCATTGAAACTTCTAAGATATCTAATTTATCAAGAATATCAACAGAACACTCATGGAACTCCATAAGTATATGCAATCCTAGTCCATTCATTATTATTAGTGGGATTTTCTTTAAGGTTAGTTACTAGTAATTATCATAATACAAAAAATCTATAAACTTTATGTTTATAGATTTAACTTATCCTTTACACATCCTTTTTATTGGATGCTATTTTAGCTTTCAGTTCTGCCAAACTATCCGAAACCTTATTTTCTGGATCATCCTTAAGCACATTATCTATCTCATCATCTATTGACTTTCCTTTATTAGCAATACTGCCATAGGCATCAGATAAAGCTTCTTCTTCTGCTACTTTGTCTTTCATTTTCTCTAATAAAGAAATCGTATTAGAAGAATCAATCTCTGAGATTTGTTTATTTAAGTTTTTGGTAGCCGAAGCTACTTTTACTCTAGCCTTTAGCGTTTTCAATTCATTTTCCCAAGAACTAATATCATTCTTCAATTCTTTAACATTGCGTTCTAATTTACTAACATTTTGACTAAATAAAGCCTGTTCTTTTTTAGTTCTTTCTAAATGTCCTTCCGACTCTGTTTTCTTTTGTAAAGCTTGACTTGCTAATCGATCAGCTTCTTCTGATGTAATTTTTCCATCTGCTGCTTTTTGAAGTAATAAAACCGCCTTTTTTTCATAATCCAAAGCTCTTTGAGTTTCCACTACAATGTCATTTTTGGATCTAATTTCTAGTGCTTTAACTTCTGCTAAAGCTTTTAAACTATCTTCTAAATTCTTTTTCATATCTCTAATACCCTGTTCTGTCATTTTTATAGGGTCTTCTAATTTATCTACTACCGCATTTGCCTCTGCCTTTCCAAGGGTAAATAATCTCTTAAATAAACTCATATTATATTTTATATTTTATTAATTTGTAATGCGTACACCACAATATGTTACTTTATTTGGACACAAATATAATACATATTTTATATATTGCTAATATTTTTAGCAAAAATATAGAGTTCAATTTTTTTCAAAAGAATTGAATGTTGAAAAGTCTTGAGAATCATTGTGAAACTTCATTATATTATACATTGGAAGAGTTTCGATATGCGTTAATTTGCTATTTTATTTAGCAAACACTAACTTTAATGTAAATATTTGTCTTTCTTTATAATCTGGGAAATCATATGATTACAATCAATTGTAATTCTATTCAGAATACTCTATCAATCTAATTACGAATGCTTCATCTGAATACTTTAATACCAAAAAAAAGCCTTTAAAACGTAATTCAGAGGAGTTAAAAATATAGAATTCTTCCTCTTTAGACTAACCAGAATATTTGTATAAACACAACTTTTGGTCTTGAACTCTTGCTCATTTGTGAATTCTCAAAAAAAAAACAATTCTAAACAAGAATAACCTTATGAAATTCAGAAGGTTATTTCTAGTAACGGGAAACAGACTCAAACCCGTATTCGTCTTAAGTAGATATGGGTTCGGAGGCTCAACTTTGTTAAAATAAATATTGGAGAATTACGGAGTATTCATATCGAGTCAGATAAGACTTAATATTATATCAAATAGTGGTTTTTTAAATCGATTGATAATCTGAGAATTAAGGCAGTATCTTCTTCTAAAAAGTTTGAACTCTTTCCTGCCGAGGTCACAAATAAATGGAAAGTCTGTATGAAAATGCAGACTTTTTTTGTTTTCTGGAATATGAAACTTGCAAAAATTTAACCCAACCTTTTTTATAGTAGATAACAAATGTGTTTTCCTCATTCATCTGGGCATTCCTAAGGAGGTTCATCAAAGGGCTATTTTGACAGCTATAAAGAATAATTAAAAACAAAAAATTCTTACTTAAAGAAAAGAGTCCAATCTAAGAACCGTTTTACCATATAGACCTGCGGGTCTTTAATTTTTTGATTGGATTCGGAATAGTATAATTCTAAACCCGAAACTGATTTTTATCATTTTTTAGACAGACTTTGAGTTTTAATTTTGCCTTCCAATTTGATAAAAAATGGATGAGATAAAGTTAAATCCAGGAAGATTTCGCTGGGTATATATCTTCCTGATAGTAGTAACAATTCAAAGTTGTACCATGGTAAAAGTAAGTGTTAGCGACAAACGAAATCCCGTCCCCCAAACTATTGAGTTCAATGAAAATTTGAAGATTACCACCTGGGGAGCTATCAAGGTGAACAAGTCTGATTTTTTTCCATCAAGTTTTCAAATTGTATCGGGAGGGAAAACGATTTACATAGACCCTGTTGAAACGGGTATATCAAGAAAGGCTGATTATATATTTATTACCCATGCACATCCTGATCATTATTCCCTTAAAACTATCGAGCAAATTGTTAGCCCCGAAACTATATTCATATGTCCAAAAGAGGTTATGAAAAAGCTTTCTAAAAAAGGATATACCATACGAACCGTAATACCTGATGACAACATTAAGATGGGCAGCATAAATACTGAAGCAGTGCATGCATACAACACCAAAAATGTATTCTTATGGATAAAGGCACATCCAAAATCCAAGAAAAATGTTGGCTACATTTTAACGCTTGGGGGTGACATCAGAATATATCATGCAGGTGACACAGATTACATTCCAGAAATGGAAAAAATCAAAGATATTACCATAGCTATGGTACCCATCGGAGGAGACAACCTCACCATGAGTATTAATGAGGCTTCCAAAATAATCAATAAAATCAGACCCAAGTTAGTTATACCAATGCATTATGAACTCAAGAACAAGGCCGATTTGATAAAATTCAAATCTCTGGTCGATAAAGATATAACGGTTACCCTATTAGAGTAAACTATATAAATCTAATAGTAAAAGGAATCAAATGGAGCATATATATTTATCAAGCAAGAACCTTCTTATAGTAGGTAGCGTTTTGAGTTTTCTTATAGCATTATTACATATTGCGCTTGCTATAAGGCCAAAACTTTATGAGTACTTTGGTGCTTCAAAACTTTCTGAACTTACCGAGCAAGGTTCATCATTTACCATATGGGTTACACTAGGCTTGGTTATCATGTTCGTTGTTTGGGGGTTTTATGGACTTTCTGGAGCAGGTATTATTAGACAACTTCCATTGATGCGTATAACACTAATTGGTATCGCAATCATTTACCTTTTGCGTGCTCTAATGCTTCCTTCAGATATTATGAAATTTGTACAGCATGCTCGTCCGTTCCGTTTTATTATTTTATCGATAGGTTCGTTATTAACAGGCCTACTCTATCTGATAGGTACCATTGGAGCTGCGAAATGAGAATTTCAATTTATTAGAAAGACAGGTTAAACAATCGACAGTAACAAAATAAAAAATGACACTTGTAGAATTAGGATATACTACCAGCTTAGAAGAATATCGAAAAGATAAAAATCTGGATTCTTTTAATGTGGGTCGTGTTGTATCAGAACACAAAGACAGGTATACAGTAAAAACAGATAAAGGGGAATTTGATTCTGAGCTCATTGGCAATTTGCGATATATTGCTGAAAGCCGGTATGATCTTCCTGCTGTTGGGGATTGGGTTGCCATTTCCGAATATGATGAGGACAAAGCATTGATTCATTCCATTTATCCAAGACATTCAATAATTGAAAGAAAAGCAGTTGGGAAATCTGGGCATATACAGATAATCGCTACAAACATTGATTATGGTATTATTGTTCAATCGGTAAACAGGGACTTTAATATTAATAGGTTAGAAAGGTATTTGGCAATCTGTAACGCTTCTAAAGTAAAACCCATTATAGTGCTTAGCAAAATCGACCTTATAGATGAACAGGAGCTAAAAAAACTTATAAATCGAATAAACCAACGAATCAAAAAAGTTCCATTAATAGCCATAAGCAATGAATCCAATTTTGGACTGGACAAACTAGCAGCTATTATAAAAAAAGGCAAGACATATTGCTTATTAGGCTCCTCGGGTGTCGGAAAATCAACACTCCTGAACAAGATGAGTGGTAAAAAAATAATGGACACTGGTGCTATAAGCCAAAGTATCGATAGAGGAAGGCATATTACCAGCCATAGAGAACTGATCGTTCTGGGAAACGGTGGAATTTTAATCGACAATCCAGGAATGAGGGAAATCGGCATTACAGATTCCAAATCTGGGCTTTATAGTACATTCGATGACATCGCAAAGTTATCTTACGATTGTAGATTCAAGGATTGCACACACACAACAGAAATTGGTTGTGCGGTTGTTGAAGCCGTCGAGAAAGGTAATATTGACCATGCCTCCTATGAAAACTACCTGAAAATGGAGCGTGAAAAAGAGCATTTTGAATCTACCGTTGCCGAGCGTCGCAAGAAAGACAAGGATTTTGGGAAAATGATAAAACAGTTTAAAAACCAAAAACACAAAGGTAACATGTAGATAATACTTCAAACACAATAGCCATATTTTATGTTTTAACGTTAATTTGTGAAGTATTCTATAATTAATAAACAATAGGTTACCTGTCAAATATTTTGATGTAAAAATTTAAGATTCTTCATTTTGAAACGAAATTCAAATGAGTTCACTTGAATTAAATAGACGGTCAATACATCAGTCAACAGATTTTGATGATATGGTTATAGTCCTAAAAATAAAAGTCTAGAAGAAACAGGTCTGAATCCTACCAACATCACTTTAAAACAAAAAGCTCACCAAAATGGTGAGCTTTTTTATTTGCATATAAAACTGCTTTCTTATGGGCTGAGTTTAAAATCATAAAACCACCTCATCACGTCCCTTCAAAAAGTTTCATCCATTTCCATGATTCTTATCAAATCATCTTGGCCGACAATTTATTTTAGAACGACTCGCACAAAGCATATTAATTCTTAAGTATTTTATGAGTTGTAACTTCATTATTTTTAGAGTATGTTTTCAGTATATAAAATCCTTTTGCCAATAAGTTTACATACATAAATTGTTGATTTTGGGATTTAGTCATAGATTTTGATTGGACTAGTTTACCGCTTACATCATAAATATTTACCTTATAAACATTATCTAAGCCAAACAATGTTATGACCTGATCCATTGGATTTGGATAAATTAATATCTTAGAATCCATATTTAGTACAGATGATTTTGAATTATTACAATCTCCTACTGTAAAATTATGTCGCTGATCTGCCGTATTGTTTTCACCTCCTGTCGACAGGCTATACGTATAATAGAAATAGATTGTTTCTCCTTCAAGCGCATTGATTTGATAGGGTTCATTGGGGCTTACAATATATCCAGGATATGAACCTGTAGCTGATGTACCATAATATAGAATACAAACAGTATCGCCAGTTCCCACAGTTTCCGGTATAAATGTTATACTAGGGGCCGCCGTATCTGAAGAAACTTTATAGCGATACTGTTGATTCAATGCAGTTCCTAAACAATCTTCCTGATTGTTATCGGTTGAGGTGGCTCTGAATTTTATAAAATTTAAATTGAAGCCATTGCTGTCAAAAACGATACGTAATTCTTGCTGACCTATTGGGATATTGATACCAGTAACGGTTACGGTCTGATAGTTTTGCCAGTTTCCGGTATTGGGAACAGAAAGGGTTTCAGTAATAGGTAAACCATTTAATTCTAAATGAAAAGAACCGTTTCCGCCAGGTGACGCTACCCTAAAATCTATATCATAGCTGTTTGATGATTCTGTAGCATTAATATCATACGCCAACCATTCACCAGCATCTATCCAACCTACATTATATGATCCACTACCATCACCTGTGATTTCAATATCTACATCATCTTGTTTGTATTCACCGCCAGTATTTCCTACGGTAGAATCACTAAAACCGATTCCTTGTCCTCCTGGTTTGTAATTTTCGGCTTCTAAAATCCCTGGAAGTATCGTATACGTAGTAGATGTGTTGTTTGAAACTTTAATAGTAGTAGAACCTGAAACCGAACCACTAATTGCCGTGACGGTATGATCACCAAGTAATGAACCTGTATAAAGTCCGTTAACATCTATTAATCCCCCATCAGTTGTCCAGCTGTATACTGCTGCCATAGGATTCCCGTTTTGATCAAATCCTTGAGCAGTAAATTGCTGTACCTCTCCCACTAATACATCGACATTTGAAGGCGTGACTACAATACTTGTCAAGACTTCATCACTAGGTGGTCCTGTATATTCAAAAGTCATTTTCCCTAGGTTAAAACCTCCATTACCCACCATCACTCTAATCACTTGCTCACCAGCAATAAGATGTACATCTTCGGTGATTTCATTTTGCCATACATCCCAATTTGTTCCTGTAAAAGGTACACTGATATCATTACTAATTTTGATACCATCACGTTCAAACCAAAATGGTCCTCCCCCAGCTGCATCTCCTGAAGCATATCTTAATGTTACTCTATAACGACCAGCATTGGCCGCATTAATTGTATATTCTAACCATTCACCAGAATTAATCCAACCCACAGTAAATCCTTCGTTCGTAGTACTGTTTGCATCTACGCCTTCAGAAGGTCTGAAATTACCTTGATTAAAAGCATCATTATCTGAATATGCAATACCTTGACCGTTTCCTCCTTCAAACACATCGTATTGACCAGCATCAATAGTACCTGGAATCGCAACCGGTGTTCCTGAATATGCTAATTGATCTCCAACCTGAATAGGAATTGTATTCGATATATTAAGATTATTCCCTACAAATGCCTTTGCATATATTCTTGGAAAGCCTGCAGACAATGCTCCACTATTAAGCGTGTAAGGTGCAGTAGTATCTGTACCAATTAAGGTACCGCCAACATAAAATTCTACTTTTGTAATACCAGCTCCGGTAGTAAGAGCGGTAAGATTAACATCTCCTCCTAAAGGAACTTCAGATTTGTCGGCAGATAATGTAATATCAACATTTACATCTCGACTTGTGGCCATACTATTGGCTGGAACTACCAGGCTATATCCATCAGAAAAGTGAACCGTGATTTGTGAATTACCATAATTGTGAGCTACATAGGTAAGGCTTCCATTATCATTAAAAACAGAAGCAATGGGATAATCTGCCGTAATTTCTTCAGCCACCTGTCCAAGAGATGCCATAGTATAAAGCCAATGATAGGTTTGTGCATCAGAAATACCTACTTTCATACCTCTTTCGGGATACGAATTATATAATGAAAGTGCTTCCTGAGGATCTTTAAAAGACAGAAATTTCCAATACGTATCATACCATAGATTATCATTAGGTGTATTGTTTAACACCTCTGTATTTTGAGTCATTTCTTGCCAAACTCTCTCTACATAATCCGTACGATGTCCTAGATATAATGAGCCGCCATGAATAGGATACAACTGTATACCATAAGAGGCCGCAACATCATCGGTCCACCAAGTCCCATTATCGTAACCACTTGCCCAAACCCTGGCTACCATTTCATAGGCATATTCGGGCTGAAAGCTTCTTTGTTCTACATCGAACCAATATTCCTGAATTGTCGATAACTCTGTGGTATATAGATAAATCCCAAGATCTCTTAATTCGTTATTGTTGGTTATCGTTCCCCAATGTATTAGTGCAGAATTGAACTGCATAGACTCTGAGGTTGACTCTTGGTCATTTCCTAAAGGTTCTGAAGAAAAACCATTGGCCCAACTATGTCCAGCATAAGGACTGAAGTTTCTAAGGAAAGGAAACATACTATCGGTTCTGGATGGATTAGCAGCATCTCGTACTAACAGATTAATCATATCTCCCCATTGCGATGCCCAACCAGGGTTGAATTGCTCAACCGCTGCTGCTGCATGAATAAAATATCCCCAATGAAAGTGATGATCGTTAAGATTTACATCTTGTCGATGCCCTGCCGGATATCCCAGCAATGCACTCCAATCAGAATTATAATAAAAAAGAAAAGCTACTTCGTCACCTTCAGCAGATAACCAATCTTCTAATCGTACTTTTACCGTATTCACAAGAAGATCTCGGGCTTCTATATTTCCCATTTGATTAGCGATTCTTGCTGCTTGTATCAGACGATTCATATCTTGTCCCTGATTATAAGAGTCCGTCCATTCTGGTAGCCCATCATTTTTAATTTGATCAATCTTTTGAGACAAAACTCCCGGGTCAAAACCAGCCGTATACTTACCAAGATCAGGAAGTGTTGGTAAAATACCACTGAACGTATTTTCTACAACAAAACTGTTAGAGGCTAAGGTTTTGATAGTGCCGCGTACAGAAGGATAATTGTAACCTGCAGGTCGAGGAGAATCTGAAGCAAGTCGATCCCATTGGTGCGGAAGAAGTCCTTGTAGAACTTTGGTATTGCTTCCTTCTTTTACATCTGGAGTAACTGTAAACGTAGTTCTAACCGAACCAGAGGTTTCATTATAGTTCCAATCTACTGTTGTCTTGCCGGGAAACACATAAGCATACTGCTCATATTCATTGATTGCCGTAGTCAAATCTACTCCAAATGGTAATAGTACCATAGACCAATAGTTTTTTCCATTTAATGTAGAGGTATATACGCCATTACTGCCTACCCAAGTAGATCCTGCAGGCGCAAAAACAACATAATTTGAATTATTCATATTGTTTTCAATAATCAGTTTATTACCATCGACTCTAGCACCTGCTCCATTAAAATTAACTGAAACTTTAGCCAATGCCGTAGGATTGCTTTTCTCAAAATATACAAAAGGAGAACCAATATTGATTGTGCTGTAAAATTTATCATCCCAATTCATGGTCACACTCCAATCAGAATGATCAGAAGCTGTTGAGCTTGTTGCTCCAAGGCCTTCAACACCAACAACAATGGCCTGAACATCACTCATTGGTTGACGGTAGTCTTTGGGCCCTGAGGCCAAAGGAATGGTATAATTTATAGTAAGCCCGCTGGATAACGATCTAAATGACAAAGGGTAATTAAATGCCTTTGCTCCATGGTCTGTTTTCATTAAATCTGACCACCAATCATTAGTGGGAACAGGTTTTGTTGCGGCTATTCCTGAAAGTCCAGGAGTACCTGAAGGAAAACTATTCCTTCCTGCTGCATCTACACCGGGAAAAACGGTAGTGTAACTACCATTTCCCATTTGAGTGATCTGACTTCGGAGATCACTTATTGATAATAATCCTATTGAAAAAATAGTGATTAGCACTACTAATTTTGTTTTCATGTCGAGTGTTTATTACGTTAAATTCATTAGATTTTTGCATTCGAATTCCTTATAGATACAGCAAAATTGTATATAGAAAGTTTAATTTTTTCATGCGTTGATATCGTTAACTGGCTTTGAGAATTGAATAGTAAACACTATTCATCAGGTTAATAATGAAGCTTACATTTTAAGTCTCAAAAGAAGTAATTGTGCACAATTACTTCAGAAAACAATATCGAGCCAGAATTACTGGTTCCTGTTTTTTTTTATTTATTGTAATTCAAAATTAGATTGAATAGTATTATCAGAACTTCCTCCAGCAAAAACTCTAAATTCTCCTGGCTCTACTATCCATTTATTGTTATTATCATAAAAGCCTAAAGTCGTCTTATCAAGAATAAAGTTTACTGTTTTGGTTTCTCCTGGTTCTAATGAAACCATCTCAAAGCCTTTCAATTCTTTTACCGGTCTGATTGTACTTGCAAAAGGATCTCTTATGTACAATTGAGCTACTTCTTTACCTTCACGATCCCCTAAATTTGTGACATCAACAACCACTTTAATTTGGGGATTAGATACTGAAGAATTGATGGTCTCTATTTTTAAGTTTTTATAATTGAATGTGGTATAACTCAGTCCATGTCCAAAAGCATATAGAGGTGTGTTTTTCTGATCAGAATAGTGAGACCAAAACACCAAATCTGGTTGCGGTTCTATTGGTCTTCCTGTATTTTTATAGTTATAATAGATGGGTACTTGCCCAACACTTCTTGGAAATGTCATTGGCAATTTACCGCTAGGGTTATAATCCCCATACAACACTTGTGCTATGGCATTACCGCTTTGAGAACCCAAATGCCATGCTTCTAAAATAGCGGGGATATGTTCATCTGCCCAAGTAATTGCTAACGGACGACCATTATTTAGGACCAAAACAATATTTGGATTTACTTTATATATTTCTTTCAAAAGTTCTTGCTGTACTCCAGGTAAATCTAGCTCAGTTCTGCTACGTCCTTCACCGCTCTGAAAACCTATTTCGCCTAAAACGATAACCACAACATCTGCATTTTTAGCTACTCTTTTTGCTTCTGTAAAATCGCTCTTATCGGTAGTATTAATTTTAGTTTCGTTTACAAATGAAGTTTCACCAACAGATACATCAGCACCCTTAGCATACACTAATGTATTTTCTTTGTATTGTTGCATTCCTTCTAATACCGAAACTGCTGTATTATCATCTGCCGCAATTCTCCAGCTTCCTAATGGACTGTTTTTATCATTAGCTAACGCTCCGATTAAGGCAATTCTTTGTCTTTCTTTTTTTAATGGAAGTAGTTTTTTATCATTTTTTAAGAGAACAATAGATTTTTTAGCCATATCCAATACTGCTTCATGATTGGCTTTGCTTCCTATAACTTCTTTTTCTCGATCTTCATTACAATACTTGTATGGATCATTGAATAGCCCTAGTTCATATTTCACCCTTAGAATTCTTCTAGCTGCATCATCAATCAAACTTTCTTCGACTTTTCCTTCTTTGACTAAAGTGGCTAAATGTTCGACATACAAATAAGATTCCATATCCATATCTGATCCAGCATTAGCAGCCATTTCTGCTGCACTTTTACCGTTTTTCGCATAACCATGTACAATCATTTCGGCAATAGAACCCCAATCAGAAACAATAAAGCCATTAAAATTCCAGTCATCTTTTAGTATATCTCGCTGAAGCATTTTATTTCCGGTAGCAGGAACACCATTAAGTTCATTGAATGAATTCATAAAGGTTCTCACACCAGCTTCTTTAGCAGCTTTAAAAGGAGGTAAAACAATATTATGTAAGGTAGACGTACTGATATCGACGGTGTTATAATCTCTTCCCGCTTCGGCAGATCCATACCCGGCAAAATGTTTAGCACAAGCAGCAATGGTGGTACTTTTGGAAAGGTCTTGCCCTTGAAAGCCCTTTACCCGTGCTTCAGCAATTTTAGATCCTAAATATGGATCTTCTCCTCCTCCTTCCATAACTCTACCCCAACGTGCATCTCTTGAAATATCAATCATGGGAGCAAATGTCCAATTGATTCCCGCTGCCGAAGCTTCTAGTGCAGCAACTTCAGCAGATTTCTGAATAGCCTCCATATCCCAGCTTGCAGACTCTGCTAACGGAATTGGGCTCATCGTTTTATATCCATGAATTACATCAAAACCAATAATCAAAGGAATCCCCAATCTTGATTCTTCTACAACAATTTTTTGCACTGCTCTTACATCCTTAACACCTCTCACATTAAGCATAGAACCTACCCAGCCTTTGCGAAGATGTTCATACTTTTTTGCAGCGGCTCGATCGGCTGGTTTAGGACCCGTTAGATCCCAAAACCCATTATATTGATTCATCTGGCCTATTTTCTCTTCGAGTGTCATTATAGAAAGTAGTGAATCTACTTTAGCTTCAATTTCTGTATTTATATCATCTGAAGTAGCGCCTATCGCTAACTCCTTGTGCGTTTCTGTCGAAAGATTACAGGCTAATACAAGTAAACCAATAACAGCTGTTACGATAAAAATATTAATCCTTTTTTTCATGTGTTTACATTTTTAACACTTCTTCTGCAAATCATTTTAAAATTCATATCAGAAGTTACCTATAATAATTGGGAGGTTATTTGGGGATATAACCTCCCAATTGAGAACAAATTAAACTAACTATCAAATTACTTTTTATTGATATACTCTTACATAATCTATTTCCATTGATGACTCGACAAACCCTGCATCAATTGCTCCCCCAAAGCCTCCTCCCATGGCTACATTAAGAATTAAAAAGAAATCATTATTATAAAATGCTGAGTTGCTGGAATAAGAATAGCTATGATATTCTACTCCATCAATTGAGAAAACGATTTTATTTGAGGACCATTCTACGGTATACACATGAAAATCACTAGATGCTCCGGGAACATCGGTAGCTTTGAAAATAGGGTTACCCCCAGAGTTTCCTGGAAAATGAAGCGCACTAGACACAACATCCGGATTATTCCCTGCATATTCCATAATATCAATCTCACCACATTCTGGCCAACCTACATCTGTGATATTGGCCCCTAGCATCCATATTGCAGGCCAGGTACCACCTCCTGTAGGCAGTTTGGCTCTCACCTCTACTCTACCGTATTTGAACTCAAATAAATCTTGAGATTTAATTCTTGCAGATGTATATCCTCCATTTTCAGCTTTGGCAATGATTTTCAATACTCCACCTTCTACAATTACGTTACTTGGATCATTAGTATAGGATTGCGATTCGTTATTACCCCATCCATTATCACCAGTACCCAAATCATATGTCCAATTTGCAGTATTTGGTGCTCCATCCACATCAAACTCATCTGACCAAACCAAGTTATCAAAAGGTGGTAATACCTCTTCTCCTATTACTTCAGGCACAAAAGTATGGTACCAAGCCAACTGACCACCGCCAAAATCTGAAGACACATCCTGAATCCCTCTAACAGCGAGTTTCTGTGCGGTAAGTTCTACTATTTCGTATTCAACCGCCCCAGACCAGTAGGATAACATACTATTCTCTACATTGATGACCTGTTTTCCTTCGTCATTTTCAAAAATCACGAAATTAGTATTGGTTTTTATCTGACCTGTTATATCTCTACATTCATCAACAAACTGCGTAGGGGTATCATTAGGAAAAAAGCTGGTAATTTCAGACCAATTAATAAAGGATTCATTATTATTTCCGGTAATCAGCTCAAAACTATAATTGTCATTAGCGTCATAATTAAACACCAGTACATCATCATATACACATTGATTTAACTGATTAGGAGAAGCACTAAAGAACTCAGGGAAATCATTAGTAATAGGCCCTACCCCAAAATGACCTCCCACACTGCTGTCCCAAACCCATCTTTTGGTACCATCACCGCCAATCATCTGTAGCGTTTCCTGATCTATAAATAATCTCACATCTAAATCCAGTTCTATAGACTTTGAAGAAGATAAACCTCCGGTTCCAAAGGCGACTACAGTTATTAAAACAGAATATTGACCAGATTGTGTATATCTAAATGTTTGAGATTCATTCGGCTTTGCTAAAACCGGAGTACTGTTTGGGACAAAGAAAATATGAAAATTTAGTGCATTATCTGCTTTAGGGGTAATGATCACATTACCTGTTTGGCCATCTTCTATGACTGCTTCTATTTGTAAATTAGTAGGCGGGATTATCGCTCCTAACGTTGCATCATCATCCTGGCATCCTATCAATAAAAGAATACTTAATAGCAGCATATATTTTGTTTTTTTTATTGTATTCATGTCTATGTTTTAAAGCTATTGGTTATGAAAAAATATGTTATCTATAAAAATCGTTGCAGTTCCTGATGGAGATGCCGAATATATTAGTTGCGCAATGTTTGCCCGAGTGGTAAGTCCTGTAAAATCTGACAATGGGATATCTAAACTTATCCATTCACCCTGAGAAGGGCTAGAAATTGTAACCTCATGCTCTACATCATCTCCTCCTCCAAAAGCTCCATCTGCTCCAAAATCCACTAACTTAATTCTAAGTTCCGTTGCATCTGCAGACCATACATTCATATGAAATTGCGTCATAGAAGTAGCGTCAATAGGAGATGTTGTAGCTTCGATTCCCACAAAACTTAACGCACTATACTTTTTAACAGGATTATCTGCTATAGTAACCTCTTCAAAAGTAGCATCAGACCAAACCGTACGCCAAGTATCTACAGTGACATCTGTATAGGCATCACTAAACATGGAAATTGCATTACTTGCAGGTATTGTTGGAGTTGGAGCGGCTATAATAGGTTCGTTAACTAACTCAATGTCATCAAATAAATACTCAGTATCATCACCTTCAACTCCAAAATCAAAGAAGATCACCACTTTTTGATACTCGTTACTGGTATCTATCGCAGTAAAGTCAAAGGTTAATTCTTCCCAATCATTTGCTACGCTATTGACTACGTCTACTTCTGCACCAATAGTGTCATCGGTAGCATTCTCTACTTTAAGCTTGACAATGATTCCGCTTTTGGGTGAAAACACTTTCACTTTGAATATTTTATTCGTTGAAAAATCTATCGGATTTTCTAATTGCAGGAAGGTTCCTGCCCAAACTTGTGCTCCAGCGGGTTTTACTAACTGCCCTACCTTTGCAGTAGTATTAATCCCTGATTGATTCGCATTGTCGACAACTTGTGCAACAGCATCCCCAAAACTCACAAAACCATAGTTTACTGCAAGTGATTCAAAATCTATCGGTAGTGTGACCGGATTATTGGCATCGGAAATGGTTACAACCTGGGTAGTCTCTGCCGTAGCCGTTCCTCCCCCTTTGGCGACTACTCGCACTGTATAATCCCCTGGGGACGCATAGGTATGCTCTGTAGTTTCACCAGGCATTATAGAAACGGGGGATTCATCATTTACATCTCCAAAATACACATCAAATAATATAGCAAAGTCTGCGCTTGCGCCTACTGTAACTACTGCAGGGTTTATAATACTTTGCTCAATGGTAATGATAAGATTTTCTGGGGTTCTGAATGAAATCTCCACCTCTTGTACAAACTCACTGGTGAGTCCTGTCACTCCAACTCCTATAACTTGTACAGTAAATGTTCCTTCACTAAAGATGTGTGTTGCTGAACTACCCGGTGAAACTACGGTTGGTTCTTCATTTTCGATATCTCCAAAATAAATCTGAAATGAAGATGCCGCAGTTCCTGTAGGTACAATAGTCACAAGACCAGAATCATCCTGAGCTATATTAAAATTGGCAGATACATCAGTCGGAGCCGATATTTGTTTAATATCAAACGAGGTATCATCTTCATTACACCCATTGAATGCAAATGACACTATACATAGTAGTACTAATAATTTTAAAATTTTCATCTTTTTATTTTTTTAGTATCCTGGATTTTGTTCCCATCTATTTCCTGCTAATTGAATCTCTATTAATGGTATCGGAAAAACTTCGTGTTTCCCATTAATAAAACCATCGATCTCCTGTGCCGCTCTTCCGGTTCTTACTAAGTCAAAAAAACGATGTCCTTCTCCTACTAATTCTACTCTTCGTTCATTATAAATTGCATCTGTTAATGCAGCGCCGGTAAAAGAAACATCTGCGAGCTGTGCTCTTATTCTTACTCTATTAAGGTAAATCAGAGCCTGTGCATCATTGCTTGATGATTTCCGGTTGTGTGCTTCGGCGGCCATTAATAAAACATCTGCAAATCGAATAGCTCTGTAATTATTGGGGTTTGTTAGATTGGCATCACCAGTGTTTAAATCTCCCTGGCGAGCTATATATTTTCTATTGTAGTAGCCCGTATGTTTAAAACCTGTTACAAAAGTAGCTCCGGTATCCGCAGCCCAGGCATCGATATCCAGAATGGCTACATCTCTTCTAATATCATCAACTTCAAAAGCATCAAACGCTTCTTGTGTTGGTAAATTAAAACTAAAGCCCGAGTCAAACAATGGTCCCGAATAATTGCGTATACCATTAAAACCAACAGCCACATTACCTTCACTGCATTGCAAGCAATCAAACCCAGCACCTTCTTCATCGGTATACTGAATTTCAAAAATGGATTCTATATTATTTTCTCCTTCCTGTTCAAAAATCATATTGTAGTCTGCAACCAGATCATAAGGTCCCGAAATCACCTGATCTAGAACAGTTGCCGCCTCTGAAAACTTATCTTGAAACAGAAATACCTTTCCTAACAAAGCCCTTGCTGCGCCTTGTGTTATTCGACCTGCTTCAGCTTGAGTAGCTGGTAAGTTTTCAGCAGCAAATTGAAGGTCTTCTTCTATCAGTGTATACACAGCTGATTTTGGGGTTCTGTCGATATCAAATTGTTCTCCAAATTGAATCCTTTTATCTATTGCCAAAGGAACGTCTCCAAACCATTTTACTAACTCAAAATAATAATAAGCTCTTAAAAATCTGGTTTGAGCAATAACCGCTTCTTTACCTGGAAAATCAGTCTTATCCTGAAACTCCATAATGTAATTCGTTCGATTCACACCAGCATACATCCAAGACCATATATCCCTGAGCTGTGCATTTACAGGAGTGTGCGTCATATTATCTATTTCCTGGATCCCAGGAACATCTGTAGCACTTTCTCCTCCTGCCAAGGTGTTATCTGAGGCAATTTCACCCAACATCACATTAATGTAAGTGGATTGTAACAGATCGTATGCAGCTATTAAAGCATCTTGATACTCTTCTTCTGTATTAAAAAAGTCTTCTGAATTTGGATCTTGCGAATCAATATCTACAAAATCATCACTACAAGAGACAATTGCTGTAAGTGTTACAAAAAAGAGTATTGATTTTACGGTATATGTTATTTTTTGCATCGTATTAAAATTTAAGATTTACTCCTAATAAATATGTTCTTGGTACAGGATAAAATCCTTGATCAATTCCTCCTCCGATTGGATCTCCTGATGAGGCTGAAGGGTCATACCCGTTATATTCTGTAAACGTATACAGGTTATTTACAGAAGCATAAATTCTCAATTTATCAATGCCTATGGACTCCATATCTGCATCTCCAAAGGTGTATCCAAATTGCACATTCTGGATTCTTAGATAAGAACCATCCTCTACATAAAAACTTGAAAACAAAGTATTAGAATTAGCACCTGTAGTTACTCTTGGAAAAGAATTTGTTGTTCCTTCACCGGTCCAACGATCTAAAAAACCATTCCTATTGTTCACCAAGGGTTGGTTACGTTCATAGTTTCGAACGATATCATTACCCAAAGAGGCAAATGCATAAGAAGTAATATCAAATTTTTTATAATTAAATCCAATATTGAATCCCATGATCACATCGGGGATAGGGTTTCCTATATCTGTTCTATCTTCCGAATCAATTTGCCCATCACCGTTACTATCTACATATCTTAAATCTCCTGGTGCAGCATTTGCCTGAGTAGCGTGTGCATCTACTTCAGCTTGATTCTGAAAAATTCCATCGGTTTGCAAACCATAAAAATATCCTATAGGTTTTCCTACTTCCATTCTGGCCGGAGAATCTTGCCCTACGCCAAAAGATCCTCCCGGAATAAAACCATTTTCGCTATCTACAAAAACTACTTCATTTTGTAGTGCTGTGAAGTTATAACTGACATTAAATTTGAAGTTTTCGGATAATTTATCACTATAACTAATTCTAAACTCGTATCCTTCATTCTCAACTATTCCTGCATTGACAACTGGTGGTTCTGATCCCGGAGCTGATGCGCCAAGAATACCAGAAACCGGAGATACTACCAGTAAATCTTCTGTTCTCTTCTTGAAATAATCAAATGTTACATCAATTTTATTCTTCCAAAATCTTGTATCCAGACCAAGATCGAATGTTTTTTGCTTTTCCCATTTAATTTCGGGATTAGAAAGGGCTTTTATGGCTTCTCCGAAAACTAATTCGTTATCTATTACGTAAGTTCCTTCTCCCTCAAGTAGTGAAACAAACCTAAAATCTGGAATCCTATCATTACCGATAATTCCGTAACTGGCTCTTAACTTCAGAAAATCTAACCAACTACTATTGGTTAAAAAAGATTCATCGGACACCACCCATCCCAATGAGGCAGATGGGAAATATCCGAATCTATTTTTGGGGCCGAACTTAGTCGAACCATCTCTTCTGATCACTGCAGAAAGTAAATATTTACCTTTAAAATTATACTGTAACCTTGAGAAATATGATAATAACCTTGCATCAAAAGTGCTTCCTCCGTTCATAAAATTATCTACGATATCCGACGCTTGTGAAAGGTTGGCATTATCATAAGAATTATTAGGGATATCAAAACCTGTAAAACTAGCAAACTCACCTGTAGTTTTAAATACTGACGTTCCTAGAAGTAATTTCAGATTATGATCTTCTGCAAAGGTATTTTCATAGGTCAGGAAATTGTCCCAGGTAAAGTCTCTAAAAATATCATCATCTTCGGTAACACTGTTACGATCTACATTAAATACTTTTCCTGAGCCATAAAAAACTTCGGGAGCAAATCTTTTTTCTGATACTTCGGCATAATTAAACTGAAATCTGGACTCAACCTTAAAGTTTTTCAAAAAATTATAACGAAGACCTACCACTCCACTAATTTTATTAATTCTAGTATCGTTAAAAGAGTTTGCTATCTGTGCTACCGGGTTAATTACCTCATTACCTAATCCTTCGGCCAGTGTAAAATCACCATTTTCATCACGTATTGATAGATTGGGTGCCATATTTATGGCATTAAACAGAACGGAACCCAGAGAATTTTCAGGTAATGTTTGTCGATCTGTTTGTGTATAGATGGCAGATGTAGTAAGTTTAAAATTATTCAGAAACTCTAAATTATAATTTATCCTTGCTGTAAAACGTTCGAAACTTGCATTGCTGCCTCCTACAATTCCATCTTGTGTTAAATAAGAGGTTGCTGCAGAATATGTTGAGTTTCCGCCACCTCCACTTGCGCTAAAATTAATATTAGAAATTGCTGCAGTTCTAAATACCTCATCTTGCCAATCTGTTCCCTCTCCTAAAACAGCAATATTTGTAAATGGCGGTGTGCTTCCTCCTGCAATAAAAGCTTCATTAGTAATAAATCCATATTCAGTTGCATTTAGCAACTGGATTTTTCGGGTAGTTTCCTGAAATCCGGTATAAGTATCCAACTCGAATTTTAGTTCTTGATTTTTCCTTCCTGATTTTGTTGTAATCAAGATTACCCCATTTGCCGCTCTAACTCCATATATACCGGCTGTGGCATCTTTCAACACATTAATGCTTTCAATATCATTGGGATTAATAACACTTAAATCTTCAATCACGTTTCCATCTACCAAAATCAAAGGCCTGCTATCCCCATTGGTTGTTATACCACGAATGGATATCGTAGAACTACTTCCAGGAGCACCAGATTGTGATGTTATATTTACGCCTGCGACTTGCCCTTGCAGTGCTTGCTCCACTCTTACTGCATTAAGTTCTTCAATCGCTTCGGAGCCTATAACCGAAACAGCTCCTGTAATTTCTTTTTTAGTTTGTGTCCCATAACCTATCACTATAACCTGTTCTAGTGATTCGCTATCCTCCTCTAGGATAATGTTGACTATTAAATTTTGTCCAACCACCATCTCCTGAGTTTCAAATCCTATAGAAGAAAATACCATGGTACTCCCAATAGGAGCATTTTTCAAAACATAATCACCATCAAAATCGGTAGTCGTTCCATTTGAAGTGTTTTCTATAATTATGTTGACTCCGGGTAAGGGCATCCCATTTGTATCTGTTACTTTTCCCTTAATCTGAATTTCCTGTGCATGAATAACCGTGGTTAGGAACATGGTTATTGCGAAATATGCAATTTTCATAAATGTTTACGTTTGGTTTACTCAAACTTAGAGAGTATTCATAGCAAATTCTCAACAATGAACCACAACAAAAAATATACAATGAGGAAAAAAAATCATTAGGCATTAAGGGATTTTGAGTAAAAACCCCATTAAAAACAGGAAGTAATACTATTATAATGTGTATTAAAAAATATGCAGAAAATCTTAAATTATAGTTCAACTACAACGTTAAAGTATAGGTAATGTTAAGGTATTATATGAAGATGTTGTAGTATTAAATCTCAAGGATGTAGTTTACTAAACTATCAGAATGCTCTAATTTTAACTTTTTTCTTAAACGATATCTTTTAATTTCAACACTTCTTACCGAAATATTCAATAAAGGCGCAATTTCTTTGGAAGATAAATTAAGTCGTAAATAGGTGCAAAATCTTAAATCGTGAGGAGTTAAATCACAATGCTTTGCTTTTAGCTTTTTTAAGAAATCTTTATCAACGCTATTAAAAGCTTCTTCAAAATGTTTCCAGTCGTCTTTATTGTTTAAATTTCTATCAATGATTCGCTCTACATTTTTAAAATCCCCTCTTTCATTTTCGGATCTTTGAAGTTCTTTTTTGATGGTGCTTAAAATCTCGTTCTTTTTAATAATATTCATAGTTGACGAAGCTAATTCTCGGTTTTTACTTTCTATATCCTGAGTCAACTTTTCATTATTCAATTTCATAATTTCTCTTTCACTCTCTAATTGTTTGAGTTCAAGTTGTTTCTTGTTTTCTTCTACTAATTTTTGTTTTTGTTTGGTATAATAGCGCTTGTATGCTCGATGTATTAAAAACAGCATAACAATTAATAACAAGGAATACATTATAATTGCTAACACAGACAAATACCAGGGTCTATCTATTATAAATGTATACTCTTCTATATTCTCTGTTAGTGTATTACCTGTCTTAGCTCTGACCATAAAGGTGTATTCTCCAAATGGTAAATTCTCAAAAACAATTTTTGACTTGGTATTCCAACTGCTCCAGTCCTCATAGAAGCCTTCTAGTTTATACTGAAATTTAGAAATTAAGTATTCATCATATTCTGGAATAGTATAGGTAAAAGAAATTGTATTAAGATTGGATTCAAAAAGAGGTTGTTCTTTAGAAAAAGGCACTTCCTTAAATTTGGAACCCTTAAACCTAACAGATACCTTGTCTAATATAATAGAATGTTCTTTAAAATTGATTTTAGACACATCCAAAATCATATAGCCATTGGTTGTACCTAATAGATATTCATCACCCCTGATATGAGTTATGTTCTCAAAACCAAACATTTCTTTTCTCAAAGATCTTGGAATTGGTATTTCGGTAATTTTTAAATCATCTGAAAATTGACTTTGTGAAATGTAACCGATATTATCTTTAGAAAAACTCCATAATCCGCCAATATTATCTTTTATAAGTTTACCTGTGTTATAATTTTCGTTGCCTGAAACTTTGTTTACCACATTTTCTTTCTCAAACCTATTCTCCTCTTTGTTATAAGAAAAAACACCTTCTTCATGTGCATATAGAATATTTCCTTTGTACTTTATTACATTTGAGTTTTTTCCCATCTCAAGTAAAGAGTCATTAGTAATCCCAAGTATTCTTGAAAATTGCTCATCTACTTTGATTCTAAAGATTCCTTTTTTTTCATGATTCACCCATATTTCATCATGGTATATTTCTAAGAATCTTGCCGAATAATCAAACCCATCTATTTTATACTTTACTCCCCAATTGCCACTCTTCTTTTCTAATATAGCGAGCCCTTTATACGTACCTTGCAACAACAAATCGGAGTGCTTTGGAATGGTTTTAAAAATCCAGCCACCTTGTATTTCAGAAATTAATCTAGGTACATTATTCTTAATAAGAAAAGTTCCAAAATTATGTCCACAAAAAAGTGAATCATCATAAATAAAAAGTGACCAAACCTGACCATTAGTACCATCAATAAACTTGAATTGCTCATCAACATTCAGTTTTTTATAAAACAACCCCTGATTGGTTCCCAGGTAAAGAAAATCTTTAAAAACTACAGAAGTATATACGGTACCTATATTACCTTTGGCATCATTAAAAAGCTTTATCGAAGATTTTATATTAATGCGGTTAATGCCATTATCCAACCCCAGCCATATATTTTCTTCAATATCCTCGAATAATGACAAAATCGTATTATTGCTTAATCCTTTGCTCTGATTGACCTGATATATTATTTCTCCTTTTGAAGAAAGATAAATGAGTCCCTTAGATATAGTGCCTAAAATAAAGCTTTTGTCTTTTAGTTGTATACTACTAAATATTGTTGATTTTTTTAATAATTCATCTGCAGGAGTGCTCCATTTACGGATACTATTATTAGAAAACTCAAAAAAACCATTAGAGCCTGTAAGTATTAGAATTCCATTATGAGTCTCGAAGATATTAATCGCTTTATTATTTTTTGCAATAGAAAAATCAGTAACCAATATTGGTTTACCTTTTTCAATCTTAAAAATTCCTTTATCTATGTCATGATAATAAATTACGCCATTAACATTAAATATACCAAGCATACCTGCTTTAGATTCTATGATATCAATTTCACCAGTATCAGCATTATAAATATAAATCCTGTTTAGTGATTGAAACAAGACCCAGTTTTCCTGATTAACGATATACCAAAATTCTTCGTCTTCTATCAAACGATCCTCTATAACATCACTTAACGATGTATATTCCAGATTACCAAAGTCATTTTTTTTCCAATATCCAAAATTCATATAAAAACCTGTATAAACACGATCATTAATCACGTGTACAGATCTCATTACTGTCTCATTTGGCGTAGGATACAAGTTCCAATTTGCACCATTAAACTCTAATAAACCTCTATTATTGGCTACATAAATGTATTTGTTATCTGCCTGAGAAATAGACCAGTTTTGAGTCTCACCTCCATAATTTTCTGGCAAATACTTTTCTATTGGCGGTAATTCCTGAGCTTCTGCTATTGTAGAAAGCAGAAGCAGAAATAATAATAGGGATATTTTTATATGATATTTCAATTATCTAAAATAAATATATGTGGATATTACAATTAAACATATAATTGCGCCTACTATTTTTGTGTACTTCCAGGGGGTAATATCAACTTCCATGGTATACTCTTGCTTATAAGCATTTTCTCTAGGATACAATTTACCAATTATCAACATAATAACTATATTAAGTACAAAAAGGATGGCCATTACATGCAAGAAGTGCGGCAATATATCAACCAATATAAATTCATCAAGTAGTATGTAAAGTACGTATAAGAATACACCTGAAATTATCCCAACTTTTGCTGCAATTGCTGGAACGTGTTTTGTTAAATACCCCACTACTATAATTGTCAATATTGGGATACTGTAGCATCCATTAATCTTTTGTAAATACTCAAAAATACTGCCTGCGTTTGCCAAAAAAGGAGCAACTATCATTGCCAAAACTGCCAATAAAACACCAAATCTCTTACCGGCTTTTACCACCTCTTTTTCAGTTGCTTCCTTATTAAAGTATTCTTTATAAATATCTATTCCAAAAAGAGTAACAGAACTATTTAATGCACTATTAAACGAACTTAGTATTGCACCAAATAAAACGGCAGCAAAAAATCCGACCAAAGAAAGAGGCAATACTCTACTTACCAATTTAGGATAGGCTTCATCTGCAGTGGCAAGTTCTGAACCAAAAAGATGATAAGCAATAATACCAGGCAAAACCACAATGATTGGACCTAATATTTTTATAAAAGACCCTAATAACAACCCTTTTTGACCTTCTTGAAGGTTCTTAGCTCCTAATGCTCTCTGAATTATTGCTTGATTTGTACCCCAATAAAATAGTTGTACTAACATCATTCCTGTAAATATTGTAGCAAAAGGAATAGATGACTCACTAGAACCAACAGCGTTAAATTTATCTGGATTTGTTGTCATTAAAATAGTAATTCCTTCAGAAATGCTTCCCTCTCCTATTTCCAATAAACCAAAAACCGGAATCATAATTCCTCCTATCAATAATCCAATTGCATTAATCGTATCAGAAACTGCTACAGCTTTTAAGCCCCCAAAAATTGCATAAACAGACCCCGTAATACCTATACCAAATACACAAATCCATATCGAAGCGTTTTTTGACACTCCTAATAACTCAGGAATATCAAACATTGTGGTAATTGCTAATGAGCCTGTATACAAAACAACCGGTAAAAATACCACTACATATCCTGATAAAAATAACCCTGAGGTAATTGCTTTTGTTGTAGTATCATAACGTCGTTCTAAAAATTGAGGAACTGTTGTAATTCCACCTTTAAGGTATCTAGGTAATAAGAAAATTGCCGTAATTACCATAGCAATAGCAGCCAATGTTTCCCATGCCATAACAAGAATACCTTCTGTAAATGCCTGGCCATTAAGCCCTACTATTTGTTCTGTTGATAGATTGGTAAGTAATAGCGACCCCGCAATTACTACAGCTGTTAGACTACGCCCACCCAAAAAATAACCTTCTGATGATGTCTCATCAGTTTTTCTGGTCGCTATATATGATATAATTGCCACTAAAAGTGTAAATCCTACGAATGAAATAATACTCATGTTAAAATTTTAATAATTTGTGAATCACTAAAAATATTAGATATTACTATAAAAATTGTAGATATTGAATCAAAAAAGTACTGCTGTATAGTTTTTGTATAGTTATTTCGGAGCTTTCTAAAAAAGCTCAACATCAATTTTCTATCAGTTCAGGGTTTATTCCTAGTTTAACATTTTCAATTCATCAATCTTGTCACTAAATTTTTAATCTAATAGGAACATAGTCGATCTAATAATTATCGAAAATTCAATATATTTTTATTTCTTATCATAAGAAACCTTTCTACATACATATCAAAAAAATTCATAAAACACATAATATCAGTATAATACAATTCTATTAAAAAATACATGCTAAGCAGAATTGTAAAAATTTAACACTTTCCACTCCAATTGCATTTAATAAAAACACAAAAACACACAACATTACCTATACAAAATTAGAACATATCTACACAGAATTATATTTTATTGATGTGTCACGAAATCTAAATTGATTTCAAAACTCTTCATAATCAAAGGGCTTAAAACACTTTATTCCTGTTTACAATTTCTATTGTAGCAATACTGTATGTTTTTTGTAGTGGTGCCAAAAGATTCTTTTACTACCTCTTTAGAGTATTTTTGAAACAACAAAATTTTAACATTTACTTAAAGAATTAACTAACTTATATAAACCAAAATTATGAAATCAAAAAAAACATGTGTAATCTATTTGGTTATTTTTATTGCAACTTATCTTATTCCCAATTGTGCACAAGGGCAATCTATTGTAGATCAAAACGGCCGCTTAAGAGTCTTAGGTAACAAAGTAGTCAACAAAAACAACAAACCTCTAAGCCTTGC
Organism: Aquimarina penaris; assembly: GCF_040786285.1. Lineage (NCBI taxonomy): Bacteria > Pseudomonadati > Bacteroidota > Flavobacteriia > Flavobacteriales > Flavobacteriaceae > Aquimarina > Aquimarina penaris. The sequence goes on along the minus strand of NZ_JBFMKQ010000004.1, from coordinate 245,043 downwards.
TGGTAATAGCTTGTTTTGGAGTAACTGGGATGTCGGCGGAAAATTTTACAACTCTAATACGGTAAGCCACCTTGCTAAGGAGTGGAAAAGTGATATCGTTAGAGCGGCTATGGGTGTAGAAGAAGAAGGAGGTTACATCACAAACTCAGCAAGAGAAAAGAACAAAGTAAAAGCTGTAGTAGAAGCAGCAATTGCAGAAGGTATTTATGTTATTATTGACTGGCATACTCATAAAGCCGAAGAATACCAAGAAGAAGCGATTGATTTTTTTACGGAAATGGCGCAACTGTATGGTAATAATGATCATGTTATTTATGAAGTATATAATGAGCCCGTTTTTCAATCTTGGAGTACTGTGAAATCCTATGCAAACGCAGTAGTTAATGCTATTAGAGCAGTTGATCCCGATAATTTGATTATTATAGGTACACCTCAATGGTCACAAAAAGTAGTAGACGCTTCAAATGACCCTTTAACGCAAAACAACATTGCATATACCCTACATTTTTATGCAGGTGACCACAAACAATTCTTAAGAGATGAAGCTACAAAAGCTATGAATAATGGAATAGCCCTATTTGTAACAGAATGGGGAGCTGTTAATGCCAATGGAGATGGGGGCGCTGACAAACCTGAAACCGAAAAATGGATGCAATTTTTGAAGGACAATCATATTAGTCATGCAAATTGGTCTGTAAGTGATAAAGTCGAAGGAGCTTCTGTTGTAGCAGGTAATGCTGGAGTTTCAGGTCTTCTTGCAAATAACCTAACAGAGACCGGTTTTTATTTAAAAAATATTATTGAAAACTGGAACAATACAACCGTTCCTACTATGTGTACAGGTAATGGTCAAAATATTAGTAATTTAATACAAGCTGAAGACTTTTGCGCTCAATCGGGCATAAGATTCGAGGCTACAACAGATACTGGTGGCGGGCAAAATGCAGGTTATATCGAATCTGGAGATTATATGGATTATCGTTTGGATTTACCAGAAACTGGACAGTATACAATCAATTTTAGAGTAGCGGCATTTAACCAAACTATTAAGTTTTATCTATTCACCGGAGATACAATGATAACCTCTGTGAATAGCTCTGCTACGGGAGGTTGGCAAAATTGGAAAACAGTCACAGAAACGATCGATCTTTCTGCTGGAAACCAAACATTCAGAATAGCCGCAACAGGTAATAATTGGAATATCAACTGGTTTCAAATTATTAAAAATGTAGTACCTCCAGGACCATGTACAGATAACGGTCAATCTATAACCGGCTTAATTCAAGCTGAAGACTTTTGCGCCCAATCTGGTATAAGATTTGAGGCTACAACAGATACTGGTGGTGGACAAAATGCAGGTTATATTGAATCTGGAGATTATATGGATCATCGTTTAAATGTACCTGAAACCGCACAGTATACAATCAATTTTAGAGTAGCGGCCTCTAGTGAAAATATTAAATTTGATCTTCTCCTCGGAAATACAATAGTAACATCTGTTAATGAATCTCCTACAGGGGGGTGGCAAAGCTGGAAAACTGTAACAAGAATAATCAATCTTTCCAAAGGAAGTCAAACATTACGATTAATGGCTACCGGTAATTATTGGAATATCAATTGGTTTCAAATAATTCCTACTACTAATTTGAATGAAAACGATGTAACTGTTGTCAGATTGTATCCAATTCCTGCTGAAGATTTTCTAAATGTAACAGGAATAGATGAAACGTCTTTAATCTACATTTCTGACTTTACCGGAAGAGCTATTCTTCAGTCCAAAATAAACTTTGAACACAATAAAATAGATATTTCAAGCTTAAAGGGCGGCAACTATATCCTCACAATAATTGATGGATCACAAAAGAGATCTTTTCAATTCACAAAAAAGTAGCCATAAAATCATCAGAAGAAATAACGTAAACTCCTATTATGAAAAATAAAGTATTTATAACAACACTACTACTATTACTTCTAGTGTTGAATATTCGAGCCCAGTGTACAGATCTAATTTTTAGTGACGAATTTTCAGGCAACTCAGTAGATCAAAGCAAATGGCGTTTTGATATTGGAGACGGATGCCCTAGTCTATGTGGATGGGGAAATGCAGAAGAACAATACTATAGAGCAGAAAATACTAGTCTAAGTAATGGAAAGCTTATTATTACTACCAAAAATGAAAGCTTTGGTGGTAAACAATACACATCGTCAAAACTTACAACTTCCCAGAAATTCAACTCAAGATATGGAAGGTATGAAGCCAGTATTAAGCTCCCTTCGGCTGGCGGAATATGGCCTGCTTTTTGGATGCTTCCCGAAAATGGAAATTGGCCCTTTACTGGTGAAATCGATATTATGGAGGCCCAACATAAAAATCCTGAAAAAGTTGGTGGTACGGTTCATTACTCTAATGGAGGTTGGAGATTTAATGGTAGGGAATATAGTGCCGGTCTAGATCTTTCTGCGGGTTTTCATCAATATGCTGTAGAATGGGAACCAAACGAGATACGATGGTATGTAGATAATCAATTATACCATACAGTAACTCCTGCAAACACAGTAGATCCCTGGCCTTTTTCTCAAGGAGATTGGTATATCATACTTAATGTTGCAGTTGGTGGCCCAGGTACACCCTATACAGGTAACATTCAGCCAACCCCGTCTGATTATCCTACCCAAATGGAAGTTGATTATGTTAGGGTGTACAATGGTACCTTGAGCCAAGAGTTAACTGGAGATAATAGAGTTGAGACAGGAACATCTAATAAAAGATATACGGTTACCCCTAGCGATAATACTTCTTATAGCTGGACAGTTCCGAATGGCGCAACAATTACTTCAGGTCAGAGCACTAACTCAATTACGGTAGATTGGGGTACTAGTGGTGGAAATGTATTCGTGCAAATCAATACTCCGGGTTGTGATCAGAATACCTTAGAAATGAATGTGGAAGTAATTCCGAAAAGGTCCTTAGACTTTGTCTATGAAGACTTTGATGCGAACAGAAATATATCCTACACATCGGTCACCGATGGTATTCTAAATCAATCTGTTACAAATCCAGGTCCAAATAGTATAAATACTTCTCAACTCGTTGGAAAATACCAAAGATCATCAGGAGCAATCTATGACGGACTTTATATATCATCTTCTAATATCGGAAATGCATCAGAACTTGTATCCGGTAAAAAGGAGATTTGGGTAGATGTGTATAGTAATGCACCTATAGGAACCGAGTTTATGCTACAAATTGAAAATAGCTCGGCATCAACAAACACTTATCCTGCAGGAAGACATAGTAGATATATTGCAAGAACAAATACAACAAATGAATGGGAAACTCTAGAATTTGAATTATTAGATCGACCCGACACCAATGTTAATGCCTCTGAAACAGATCAATTTGTCGTATTGATTGATTCAAATAGTAATACTGACCATATTGTATACTTTGATAATTTCAGAAAAATGCAAGTTCCTGAAGCAATTTTACTAGAAGAAGAAATTATTTCAAACTATGAAGATATAGATCAATTAACTGTTTTCTTTGAAAACGGAGAGTATAGTCCAAAAATACCTAACCCAAACCCAAACAATGTTAACGCTAGTAGCAATGTCGCTAGTTATACTAGAAGCGCTACAGAGCTTTATGATGTCGTTAGTTTTTCTACCAATGTGATTGAAAATAGTACTCCTTTTGTAGAAGGTGATAACATCTTTTATTTGGATCTATATACTTCTGCGCCAATAGGGACAGAAATAACATTAAGCTTAGAAAATCAGGTGATTTCTGAAAATGATTTTCCATTCGGAAGAAATAGCCAATATATAGGAGTGGTTCAGGCTCAAAATGCCTGGCATACGATTGAATTTGCATATGCTTCATCCCCAGATGTAGCAACATCTGGTGTAGCAGTTGACGAAATTTCGATATTGTTTAATCCAAATTCTAATACTTCAGAAACATATTACATCGACAATTTCAGAATAGGAAAAACAAAACTACCTGCAAACTATAACTTCCTAGAGATGATTCAGGATTTTGAGAACGTTAATAATTTGGTATACAATCCTACAACAACAGGTACTTATGAATTTGCAGCCAATAACCCATCACCCAATACTATAAATTCGTCTATAAAAACCGGTAAATATTCAAGAGATATAAGTGAGCTTTACGATGTTTTATTTTTTGATACATCCTTTATAAATGATGCCAGTGCATATGTTGCTGAAGAAAAAAGGTTTGCTATGGATATTTACACTTCTGCTCCCATCGGAACCATTGTAAGTTGGCAATTAGAAGCTGGAACATTATCCACCAGTGAAAATTATCCTATCGGAAGACATAGTATTTATCAAGCTAAAGTTGAGGAAACCAATACCTGGCATACGATTGAATTTGTTCTAACAGCAACCCCAGATTTGGTAGTAAGTGATAGCCAGATTGATAGTGTTGTTTTTCTTTTTAATCCAGGTATAGCATCTGGAGAAACCTTTTACATGGATAATTTGCGTATTCTGAAAAAAGAAGACGTTACTAAGCCTAATCCGGTGTTATCCAGTATTGTTTTAACCCCTTCGGCTACTCAAATTACTTTAGGTACAACACAACAATTCTCGGCTCAAGGATATGATCAAAACGGCGATCCCATATCAGCAGCATACACGTGGACAACCAATGGAGGATCAATAGACACCAATGGATTATACACGAGTTCCTCGGTAGGTGGTTTTAGTATTACCGCTACAAGTGGTTCAATTTCGGGTACTGCTACTATCAAAGTAACTAACAATACTCCTATTTCTTATACCAATATCCCTGGTATTTTAGAGGCCGAAGATTATAAGCCTGGCGGTCCGGGAGTTGGTTATAATGATTCAACTCCAGGAAATAGTGGCAGTGCATATAATAGACAAGATGATGTAGATATTGAAACTACAGGTGATGAAACAGGATTGTATAATGTTGGTTGGATTGATGCTGACGAATGGTTAGCGTATGATATTAAGGCTACAGAAGCATCAAATACTTATGATATTGATTTTAGAGTAGCGTCACCTGGGGGAAATGGCTCTTTTCATTTAGAATTGGATGGTTCTCCTATTACAGAAGTAATTTCTACTCCAAACACAGGGAATTGGCAAAATTATCAGACCGTTACTGCAGAAAATATTCTTATCACATCCGGAACACACGAGATACGAATTGTATTTGATTCTCCGGGGTTGAATATCAATTTCATCGAATTTAAAAAAGCAACAAATATCCCTGGAGGAGGTATAGTTTGTTCAGGAGTTGCTGCTAATGGTCAATATAGCTATGAGATTTCATCAGATGTGATAAATCCTACAATAACATTCAAACCAGAAGTTACAGGAACTGGTGATACTGTTTGTATTCTATATTATGGAACATCGGCTACAGGTTCATATCCTGGATATATCGTAAGCCCAAATGAAGCATACCAAATCAATGCATCAGAAGGTGAGACTATTTATTTCTATTATACGTATAGTTTGTCGACAGGAGGTGAAAATAACACAGCTAATTCCAGACATAATTTTGTTGCTGGTCAATGTAATGCATTACGAGTATCAAAGTCAAAAAATGATCTGAAAGAGAATGTATTGGTATTCCCTAATCCTGTATTAGATAAAGTACAAATACAATTATCCACAACACATAACTTTAATAATCTTGAAATAGTTGACATACTTGGAAAGATAGTTCTAAAACAAAAAATTAATCCTAAAGAGTTAAATATCAATTTGGATATAAGAAATCATGAAAAAGGTCTTTTCTTTTTAAACCTGTACGGAAATTCTAAAAAACAAAGCATTAAATTAATGAAAAAATAGTTCCTGTTTGAATCCAGCCGAGGTCACGAATGAATCACAAAAAATGTGAATTACAAAGCGAGTTTCAGAAATGAAGCTCGCTTCTTTTTTGAAACAAAGTTAAGTGATTCTTAAAACAGTACTTTGCCTGGATCATGAAATAATATTACCTAAATCACTTCATATTCTAAATACCAATACTAATTAATTGATAAAAGGATCACTCCATTTTGTATCTGTATACACACTGGTCCCTGATAGTGTTTTAATAAATGCTTCGAGCGCCTGAATTTCTGCAGTAGTTAGGTTAAGGTTCTGCCCATTACCTCCTGGTCCTCCACGCAAACGGTTATCCAAATTTGTATTTCCCGTAGCATCAATATCATTATAATGCTCTATAGCATCAGTTGCAGAAGCCATACTGGCATCATGCATTAATGCCCCATTAATAACTCCCGAACTATTAAAAACATCTCGTAAGGTTGGTGCTCTGGTTACCGTAAGATCGGTTGCCGTGGCATCTGCAAAAATACCAATAACACCATTATTTAAACTCATTGGATCAATATCAAACTCTGGTGCAGCATGACACGTTATACATCCTGCTCCATTTTCGTTTGGTGGTCTAAAAAACAAATCTTTTCCTTCATTTTCCTGTGCTGTGAAATTAGGAAACTGCTGATTATCATTTTGAACAACTGACCTACCTACATCATATTTAGCATCAAAAGATTGTATACTGCGAATAAACTGAGCCATACTTTCTTGTAAACGTGCTTCGGTTATGGTAGTATTGCCATAGGCGAACTGAAATAATTCCTGGTAATAATCCAAGGCTTCTAACTTTATCAAAAGATCTGATAGTGCCGGATCTCCATTTTGCCCGCTAAAGCCCATTTCGGCATGATCCTGTATAGGCTGTGTAGTTTGTTCTTCTAATGTATTAGCACGTTCATCCCAAAAAAAACGTGTTTCTCTGGCAAATCTTGTATTAATTAAACGCATACTATGTCTACCCGTTACACCATTTACTCCTGTACTTACATCATTGCTATCACCAAATGCAAAGGCTTGCTGGTGACAACTTGCACAACCAATGGTATTATCAACAGATAGGTTTTTATCATAAAACAAAACTCGACCTAGTGTTGCTTTAGCATCTGTTATCGTATTACCACCTGTATTATCCTTGGTAACATAGTTGGGAACAACTTGATTCGCATAATTATCCAAATTATTAGGATCTATATTATCACCAAAAACATTTTGAAGTACGGTTAAACTTCCTGTAAATGTAGGGTTTTCGGTAGTATCCGAATTTTCATTTGAGATATCCGTATAGCCGTCCTCATCACCAGAGCAAGAAACTAATGTGACTATAGACATAGACAATACTATTTTTTTTAAGTTCATATTTTAGGGCTTTAAAATTGATTACTTCTAGTTAGACTATAGAAAGTCTAAAAAGTCAAGTGTCTTTTTTATTTTGTTAATTATTTTAACAAAAATACATAATTATAACATATAGTTAACATTTTATTAAGAATTCATAAGAAGCTTCAATACAAGATGTAATTGGGTCATTCAAAAAAAGATAAGAGTTTGGAGAATTGGTATTCTTATACATACTAACCAGATTAATATTAAACGTAAACATCTATGATTACCAGTTTTGACTCTATCGGTGCCGCTTTTAAATACAGTTATTTCAGATATCAGACAAAATTGACCAATATTTTTATTGGTAATTATTATTTTTATAGAAATAATAGCAATTACTAACTATGCTATTCTTGTTGATATTTGAAAAATGGCAACAGACACATCAAAAGTGACAATACATATGGTTTCGAGTCTTGATGGCTTTATTGCCAAAAAAGACCAGACAGTTTCATGGCTTCAATCGACTGATAATTACGAGAAAGGGATTGTCCTTACCGAAGAAGATGTGGCAAAGTTCATCAAAAGCATAGACTGCTATGTTATGGGTTCTCGAACATATGAACATGCACTAAAACTTGGATGGCCCTATGGTGATGTCCCGGTTATCGTGTTAACCCATAGAGATCTGATGGTTGACAAAGAAAATGTCGAATTTTACTCAGGTGATCTGGAAAAACTTGTAAATCACCAACTAAAGTCAAAATATAAGAATATATGGATGGTTGGAGGAACAATGATGACCAAAGAATTTATGCGTCTGAAATTGGCAGACGACATTATAATATCGATCATGCCCATTATTTTGGGTGACGGAACACTATTTTTTGATTACATCGGCCAAGAACAGCTATTGCATCTAAAAGACGTTACAACATACAAAGACGGAATGGTAGAATTATGGTATGAAGTAAAAAAAGAAGAATAACATATACCGTAAAACGTATAATTATTACTTCGTATCAACCATATATAAACCACTAACCAATTAATAAGCTATCAATATGAATACTACACTTTGGATTTCTTTTATCGGGACAGTTTTAGTAATTGGTGTAACCCCTGGACCAAGTGTATTACTAGCCTCGGCTAACAGCATGAGTCATGGGGCTAAAAAAACAATAGGAACAATATTGGGAGATCTTTCTGCCAATTCTATACAAATAATGTTATCCTCTCTGGGGTTGGCATCGATAGTAATTTCTTCTGGAGAAATTTTTAGCCTAATAAAATGGGTGGGTGTTGGATACTTAATATACATGGGGGTAGTAAAAATCATTTCAGTTCCCAAAATTGGAGAATTCAAAAAAAAGAAACAGGAAAAAAGCTTTTTAAAGCTCTATAGCGAAGGGTTTTTTATGTCTGCTTCAAACCCAAAAGCAATTGTATTTTTTGCAGCTCTTTTTCCTCTGTTTATTGATCAAAATTTGGCATTCACGCCACAAGTTATTGTTCTCGGAATTACCTATTTAGCAATTGATGGAATTTGTTTATTAGTATATGTCAAATTCGCTTCAAAATTAAAAAGATACCTCGAGAATCGAGAGAAAATCCATTTGCAAAACAAAATTATTGGAACGTTATTAATCTTTAGTGGTTTGATGTTATCGATGGTAAAGAGAACTAATAATTAGGATGAAAACTCATGATTCATCGAGCAAACAAAAAACATTAAAACACAAGAATAATAAGACAGTAACTTATAATTTCCCTTCTGAATAAAGGCGTCTCATTTCCTTTTTATTAAATTTCCCCACACTGGTCTTAGGGATTTCATCTAAGAACACATAATGTTCGGGAATTTGATATTTAGCAAAATCTTTTCCTAAAAAGGCTATTAATTCTTCTGGGGTAACTTTTTGTTCTTTATTCCTTAGAACAACTCCTGCAAGCGGACGTTCTACCCATTTATTATCGGGTATTGCTATAACTGCCGCTTCCATTACCTTATCATGACCCATTATTGCTATTTCGATGGCGACACTAGATATCCACTCCCCGCCACTTTTTATAAGATCCTTAGTGCGATCGGTAATTTCCATATATCCATCAGCATCTATTGTACTTACGTCACCGGTTTTAAACCACCCATCATCAGAAAATTTTTCTCTACTTGTCGTTTTATAGTATGAATCAATAACCCATACACCTCGTACTTCTAACTCACCTACTGCAACCCCATCTCTTGGAGCTACGGTGCCATCTTCCTGTACTATTCTTAGTTCTATCCCCGGTATTTCTATCCCTTGCTTGGCTCGTATTTTTAATTGCTCTTTTGGCGGTAAGTTTTTATGTTTGGGTTGTAATCTTGATATGCTTCCTAAAGGAGATGTTTCTGTCATTCCCCATGCGTGTACTCCCTTTACTCCAAAATCTTTTTCAAAACCTTCAATAAGACTTTGAGGTAATGCTGATCCTCCTACGAGATATTCCTCTAACGCCAATTTTTCTTTGGGTGGATTCTTTTTTAATGCTTCATATACTCCAAGCCAAATGGTAGGCACACCATTGGCTTTATTTATTCTTTCTTTTTCTAACATACTTATTATTGCATCTGGTTGAAGATTTATTGACGGAAGTACCATTGCTGCTCCCGCTAATAAACACATATACGGAAACCCCCATGCCATCACATGAAACTGTGGTACGATTAAAAGTATGGTATCATTTGCACTGTAACACCCTGCATTGGGTGACATAATACTTAATGCATGAAGATAAGTAGAACGATGAGAATACAAGGCTCCTTTGGGTTGACCGGTCGTACCACTGGTATAACACATTGCACAAGCATCATTTTCTTCACTCTTTATCCAATCAAAATCATCAGACACACCTTCTAATAAATCTTCATAATCAACAACATTAGGTAATGTAGTTTTAAAACCAGAAGAAGCGTTAATAATCACAAAATGCTCTACGGTAATCAAAAGCGAAGCCATTTTCTCCAACATTGGGACCAAAGAAGCATCAACAAAAATGATTTTATCCTCAGAATTATTAATAATATATTCTATCTGTTGCTCAGACAATCTAATATTGATGGTATGACATATAGCACCTGCACCCGGAATCGCATAATACAGTTCAACATGTTGATAGTGATTCCATGCAAAAGTACCTATCATATCTCCACGTTTAACCCCTAGTTTAGTAATCAAGGCATTGGAAAGTTTTTTACATCGTTTGTAGAGATCTGCAACACTATACTCATGTCTTGTTTTATTGGGTAAATGACTAATTATTGATTGATGCGGAAAAACGCTATTACCATACTCTAAAATAGCATTAGTAGTAAGCTGGTAAGACATGATTTGTCCTTTCATGATAGGTGGTTTTAAGTTATAAGAGTAGTAATCAAAACTTAAATTTACGAAAATCAACTGTTAATTAAAACAGTAGCAACATACTAATAAATTAATTTGATTTTTAGATGATCTCTACAGGTTTAACTATTGTAAACTACACCTCAAAAGTCAAAAAACGTGCGAATAACAACCTCTATTCCTACAAATCACTCAAACGTTTTCGTGTTTAGACTTTTCTACTGTAGAACCCATTATTTTTTAAATACTTCATTGTCCAGCAATACTTTACTTCTTGTTTAGATAAGCCCAGGAGTAAGAATTCTTTCCTCTTTAGTGATTATTTATTAATTTGACATATTTTTAACAAAAAGAGAACCGTTGTAAAACAACAAAATGCATTCGTCACTACCCAAAATAATAGTAAAACACAGTACAGTCTTTATCATGCTGTCACTGTTTTCCATTTTACATGCTAACGCACAAAAAAAATGGAAGAAGGTTTCGGAAGTGAGAAATTATGCTAACACTACTATTGGCAAAGCAGCTCCAAAAACTTTTGATATTACTCAAGGCACAGACGGAATACTATATTTTGCAAATGAATATGGACTACTAGAATTCACAGGCAAAGACTGGAATATCCTTTTACAGCCAAAAAACCGATCTCCAATTAGCTCATTATTATCCTACGGATCCAGAGTATATATTGGTAGTAATAATGAAATTGGCTTCACCACAAAAAATACCTTTGACCAAATATACTATGTTTCATTAAATGACTTATTAACTGATAATTGTACGCATTTCTCACAGGTATGGGAGATTTTTGAAGTTGGGAATAACATATATTTCTGTACAAATGAGCAGCTTATAAAATACAATATTTTAGAAAATAAAATTCAATGTATTGCGCATAACAATGGAATCAAACATGCTTCGAAAATTAATAATACTCTTTATTTTGTAGATAATTCAAACGCCATACATACTCTGGTCGATGATCAAATTGAACTCCTTTATACTTCCAACGAACTTTCGAATTATGCAGTTGAACGAATACTCCCATACGGTAGAAAATCCTTGTTAATTGTTACCTCCAAAAATGGAATCCACCTAATAAAAGATGGAGTATTAAAATCATGGGGGAATAATGAGCTTTTCGACTTTTCAAACATTAATGTATCATCCGGAATTCTTCTAAGTAATGGAATATATTGTATTGGAACCACAAACAATGGTGTGCTTTTTTCAGATAAGAATGGAAATCTATTACAAAAACTAAATCGTGATAATGAACTTCTTAGCAATAATATCCTGGATTTATTTATAGACAGATCCGAAAATTTATGGATCACTTTAGAAGGAAGTATTAGTTATGCAGAATTAAAATCTCCATTTTATACCTTATCAGAAAAAGATGGGATATACGGTACAACTTACGATGTAAAAAAACATAATGACACCTTATATATAGCTACATCTAATGGTTTATATTATAGTAAATGGCCTCAAAATTACTATGGCGATATATTTAAACAAGCCACAGGAATCGAAGGTCAAATATGGAATCTAACGGTGATTGACGACACCTTGTTTATTGGAGCTCACAATGGATCTTTTATTCTTCAAAACAATAAAATAGAACCGATTAGTGAAATTAAGGGTGGATGGAATTTTGTGCGTGTACCCAATACCAAAAATCTAATTATTCAAGGAACTTATAACGGATTGATTGTATACGAAAAGATAAATGGGATTTGGGAATTAAAAAATAAAATTGAAGGTTTTCATGAAACTGCCAGAGAAGTCGTCTTTGATAAAAACAACACCTTGTGGGTATCGCATGGGTACAAAGGTGTTTTTCAATTACAATTAGACCCTGGCTATACCAAAGTTATAAAAAGCACATTATATGATCAACAAAAAGGATTTCCGAGTAACTTATTCATTAGTTTACTAGACACCAATGACTCTCAATTATTCGGTACACAATTAGGAGTTTATAATTATGATAAGAAAACGGATTCGATGGTGGTTAATAGTAAATATACAAGCATATTAACAAATCACAATTTAGTCCGAAGGTTAACTGGTATTTCAGAAAACAAAGTACTCTTTATCCAAGGGTACGATAGAAACGATGATATCGGGATTATAGATTTTTCACCGAATGGGGATCATACTATAGAACGTGTTCCTTTTCAAAGATTAAAAACACAACTTATTCCAGCTTTCGAAAAGTTTATATCATTTGATAATGGAGACCTGGGTTTCACTTCCAAAAATGGCTTAATCATTTATCACGAAGACTCTAATCTAAACTATAATAAAGAACTGGGTACATTACTTAGAAATGTAAAAATCAAAGATTCTATTGTATATGGTAATGTAGAGGATTATGTAACGGGTATAAGAAAAGATTCTATATCAGTACCTATCCCTTTTAATTTAAACAAATTAAATTTTTCATTTGTAGCTCCGTTTTTCGAACACCCTGGTTCTATAACCTATCAAACCTATCTGGATGGCTTGGATGAAGATTGGTCTGACTGGAACAACGAAACACAAAAAGAGTACAATTTTCTACCTTCTGGAGAATACATATTTAAGGTTAGAGCAAAAAATGTATATAATAAAATTGGAAATGAAACTTCTTTCAAATTTCAAATCAAGCCCCCATGGTATAAATCCATACCCATGTTTATCGTTTATAGCATTCTATTAATTCTTGCGATTTACACATTTATATGGATAAAAAACGAACAGCGTAAAAAAGGAATAGAAAAACTTAAAATTGCACACAAAAGAGAAATCGAATTACAAAAAGTAAAATTTGAGGAAAAAAGGCTTAAAGCCAAAAATGAGAAGATAAAAAAAGACAATAAAACTCTAAAAGAAGACCTCGAATCTAGAAATAAAGAACTTGCATCATCGGCAATGCAAACGGTACAAATAGATAATCAGTTATTACAATTAAAAAAATCTTTAAACGAAATTTATAATGAGTCTGAAGGAAAGATTAGAAAACAACTTCGGGACACCATAAAATTATTAGAAAATCAAATAGAAGGTGAGAGTAATTGGAAACATTTTGAAACTCATTTCAATCAGATTCATGACAACTCATTAGAACGCTTAAAAGATAGGTATCCAGATCTAAGCCCTAGAGAAATAAGACTATGTGCTTACCTAAAATTAAACCTGTCTAGTAAAGAAATTGCCCCTTTAATGGGTATTTCATATCGAGGAGTAGAATCTTTGCGCTTCAGAATTAGGAAGAAAATGAATCTTGACACCTCGGTCAATCTCACAGATTTTATCATTCGGTTTTAGGCTTTTTTTGGTTTAAAATATAGGAATCTATTCGCCAAAATATACTTTGCGTAGTAAAACTGTAGTGTTTCAGTATTTTAAAAGTACCCCGATTATATCATCTTTATAAAACACCCTCTTAACTTTGAATTAGTAATTAAAATACATATCAATTACATCTAAGTAATTGGTAATTTAAAAATCACTAATCATGTTAATTTCCAATACAACAAAAAGCATATTTTTATTTATCCATATATTATGGATAGGATGCTTTTCTTCTTTTTCACAAAATACAATACCCGGTAAGTTTGCGCCTATAAATGGTAAGACTATGGTAATCATAGGTCAGGATTTAGGCTCAGTAGCAGGTTATGTAAATAGCGGGCGTTTCCCCACACCCGCCGGAGTAACGATGTACACAGATGTCTATACTATGGCTGGATTAAATAGCATTACAAACTATGGCGCAGGCGATATCGGTTCACAAGCCGCATTAGATCGATATCCAAACTCAGCTCTGGCTATAGGATTGTGGATGGTTGAAGAAAATGACGGTCAAGGAGAAGATCATCCCAATGGATTAACCGAAATTGTAAATGGGCAACATAATGACGAGCTAGATAAATTTGCTGCTTTTGCCAAAAGAAATGCCCCCAGACCTATTTATTTAAGAATAGGATATGAATTCGATGGGCCTTGGAATAATTATAACCCTGGTAAATATCAAGCGGCATATCGATATATTGTAAATTATTTAAATCAAAAACAAGTGACTAATGTTGCCTATGTATGGCAATCTGCCACTTGGGGCGCTACACCAGAAAATGGTATTGATAGTTACTATCCCGGAGATCAATATGTAGATTACGTAGGCCTGTCGTTTTTCTTTTTTGATGAAAACTTTAATGGCGACAATCTAGACTATATTCTAAACTTCTCCAGAACCCGAAATAAACCCATTATGATGGCCGAAGTATCGGCACAATATCATGAATTTGATCAAGGAACATTTCATCCATTCGATAATCCTGGATCTCCACAACAACTAGGAGGACAAGGAATTTGGAATCAATTCTTCAGAGATCAGCTTATTCCATTCGTAGATGACAATAGAGATGTAATAAGAGCAGTGGCCTACATTAATGCAGACTGGCAATCCCAACCACAATGGAAATGGCCAGATGCCAATAACGGTTTTTGGGGTGATACCAGAATTGAAGCAAACAATACCATTTCAACAAACTGGAACAACTATATTAACAATGGTAATTTTCTACACGGTGGACCAAATCTATTAAATGATCTCGGAATTACATCAGGACCCGCACCAACTTGTAATGATGGGATACAAAACGGAGATGAAACCGGTGTAGATTGTGGAGGAAGTTGCCAGCCGTGTCAAACTGCACCCACATGTAATGATGGTATCCAAAATGGAGATGAAACTGGTATTGATTGTGGCGGTAGTTGTGCTCCATGTAATCCCGGCGGAGGAAATACAATTACAAAAATAGAAGCCGAAACAGGAAACCTAACAGGGCAAGCGCAATATTATAATGATGGATCTGCAAGTAATGGCCAAGGTGTTGCGTATCTTGATGGTAACGGAAATGGATTTACCATATCAAATGCTCCAAAAGCAGATAAAGTAGAATTTATCTATGCTTCACAAAACACGGGAAAGATTTCAATAAAAGTGAATGGACAAGATCAAGGAGATCTTAATTTTACTTCTAACGGAGCCTGGGTTGGGTCTTATACTGTGGTTACATTAAATGTGGTCGTACCCGCAGGAGCATCTTTCCAGGTAGTAAACAATAGTGGAGATGTTGCATTAAATGTAGATTACCTCAATTTTATAAGTGAAAATGATGGCGGTAATGAACCCTGTACAGGATCTGATATTCCTAATGCCACAGTAAGCAAAACTGATGAAAGCTCACAAGGGTTAAATGATGGAAGCATTACATTTAGTTTTTCTAACACTTCAGGTAGAACAAATATTGAATTTAGCCTAAATGGTGGCTCTAGTTATCCTTACAATGTTCCTGACAACAGTGGATCTACTACAGTTTCAAATCTAGCCCCTGGCACTTATCAAGTATATACCAGATGGGGTAATAATGAATGTCCACAAAATCTTGGAGCAGTAACTATTGCTGCTGGTAGTGGCGGAGGATGTTCAGATTGTATAAACTTTAATCAAGTGGGAACTTCTTCATTTTCTAATCAGGATACTGCTGCTAATATTACTATCCAAGATGCCGGGTTTACAGCCGCATTAACCGACAATACATGGAGAAGAACCAACACAAAATATACTATTACTGCCAATACAGTATTAGAATTTGAATTTCAAAGCACATCACAAGGTGAAATACACGGGATAGGTTTTGATAGTAACGAGTCATTGTCTTCTTCTCAGATTTTTCAGTTATACGGAACACAAAACTGGGGGAATCGTGATTTTGACTACACTGCAGGTGGATATGTATCTTTTAGTATTCCTGTAGGAGATTATTATACTGGTAACGAAATGTACCTTGTATTGGTTAATGATTTTGATAGTGGGTCTGGTAACACAAGTAGTTTTCGAAATGTTCGAATTTTTGAAAGCGGAACCACTCTAACCTGTAACGATGGTGTCCAAAATGGAGATGAAACGGGTATTGATTGTGGTGGTAGTTGTGAGCCTTGTCCTGTTGATCCTACATGCAATGACGGAATCCAGAATGGAGACGAAACGGGAGTAGATTGTGGAGGTAGTTGCCAACCTTGCAATACAAGTGGCTTAAGTGCTAAGTTACTTCCCCCAAATGACAAAATCCTGCTTACCATAGGCCAAGACCTTAAAACTGTAAAAGATTATAATGATGGTGGTGTACAAGGCAAAGGATTTCCTCAAATGGGAGGAACTAAAACATATATCTCTTTCTATAGTTTACTAGATTCGCAATTTCCTCAATACGGGGCATTGGGAGAAACAGCTAACGGAGGAGTAGCCACGAACGGAAATGGTACATCCATAGATGTGGATTGGGGAGCAGGGCCCTTAAATGCCCGTAGCTCTGTTTTCGCCTATCCAAATTCGAGTTTATCGATCGGATTAAGTATGACCGAAGGAGAAGCAACCGCAAACGGAATCAATTACTGGTGCCAGGGGTGTTTAGCCCAAGTAAGTCAAGGGCAATGGGATAACGAAATTAAAAGATTAGCTTCATTTTGCAAAAGATATGGTGATCGGGCGATATATTTAAGAATAGGCTACGAATTTGATGGCAACTGGAATGTAGGCTACGAAAACAGAGCCAACTATATCAACGCTTATAAGCGCGTAGTCGATATTATGCGTTCTGAAGGTGTTACCAATGTCGCTTATGTATGGCAATCCAGCTCTTCACCTATTGATGATGTGCTTGACATACAATTTGGAGAAGGTAACTTTGGAAATATCGAAAGCTGGTATCCTGGTGATGATTATGTAGATTGGATGGGACTATCATGGTTTATAACACCCGATGAAACCACATCGGTATTACCAGGAATTCCTACGCAAAGAGAAAAAGCTAATGAGGTTCTTACGTTTGCAAGAAGCAAAAACAAACCTGTATACATTGCCGAATCAACTCCGCAAGGATATGATTTAATTAACCTGGGAGATTGCAACATCTCTAACGTATGGGATGGTAATGCAGCACAAGGTTGTGTAAATAAATCAGCAAATGGACTTTGGAATGAATGGTTTGCTCCTTTCTTCGAGTATATTTATGATAATAAAGATATCATACGACAAGTACATTATATCAATGCCAACTGGGAAGATGATACTGCATTATTCGGACAAGGAAACAGAGCCAACGGATATTGGGGTCGTGCCGGAGTTCAGGTAAATTCAACTATTGCCAATAACTGGAAGTCAGAAATTGATAAATCAATATGGCTACATGGCAGTAGCAGTCTTAATAGCCAGTTATTACAATCTCGATTATCGTCAAATCGTCTATTAGCCAAAACTGTAGAGCCTAAAACATCAATATTTCCAAATCCATCTGAAGGGATATTTGTGGTAAGAAGTAAAACCATCGGAAAGATATTAATTAGTGATCTAAATGGCAGAACCATTAAGACCATAATAGCACAACCATCAGATCATGAAATAAGAATAAATCTGAATGATGTAGAAAAAGGAATGTACTTAATTACTATTCTTAATACAAACAAAACTAAAACCACTAAATCATTAATAATAAATTAGAGAAGTGGTATTATTCTTCACACAAACTCAACTTAACTAAAATTAAATTTAAGAAGAATAATTTCTAATTTAATTGCTTTTAACCGAAAAGGGGTCGATTCTTAGAATCAACCCCTTTTTAATATCGATATTGTATTAGTTAACTCTCATAATACTTGACTAGCTTCAATTTTCTTCTTTAGATAGGGTGCTAATTTTTCATAAATAGGTATAAAAACTTTTGCTTTTATATTTTCTACATCCTGAGGATAGTACACTTTATTCACCTCATATCTTGCACGACCCAGAAGGCCATGCATATGTAACATTTTAAAATCGATTACCTCTTTTATATTTTTTCCTAAATCTTCACACCCAAAAATCCCCGGGGTATTAGGAACCGAAAGTAATATCTGGTTTAAATCCTGGTCATCTTTAGCCACATCATAAAGCACTTGCAATAAAACCTGCTCATATAGATCCCCTGCTCCTAAACTCCAATTAGTTTTCGGTTTTTCCTCTTTAGCAAGAGTACTTAATGAAAATGATTCCTTGGCATCGATTCCTAAAACGAATAACAGGTCATCTATATTTCCCCCTGATCCTCCATAACTCTTAACAAGTTCTTCTATATTTCGCTTTTCCAGATCACTTAAAATTCCATTTACCATATATTCATACCCTAATAATAATAATGCTTCTCTAAGCGCTTTATATTTCTTAGGTTGCTCTTTTTTCATCCTAACAAACACACCTCTGGCAGTTGCAGTACCCATTGCCAAATTAGAAACTAACAATTCTGCCCCAAAAACATTATCAGCTATACGTCGAATTCCACCCGAGCTAAGTTTTTGATCTGACCACTTTAAAAAATCAAATCGATCAGAAAATGTTTCCCCTTTAATGATTTCTCTCATTCTTAACACATGTTTATAGGATAATGCTTCTCCATTAGGTCCTGCAGCTTCATTATCTCCAAAAACCCCTGGCCAATCCATATTGGTACCCCAAACGGGCCTTGGTTTATCCCCATGGCATCGTATACAAGATTCAGGATTTCTATGCAGTTTTGGTTTCTTCTCTGTAAAATCAAATTGCGAAAACTCCCATATGCCACTTTCTTCATTCAATTCTGCACAATCCAATAAATCATGTTTTGGATCATCAGGTTTTGTACTAATATTCATTAAGAAAACACCATCGGGTCCAAATAAGACAATTCTAGGAAATCTTAAGTTCGACTGCCCTTCTCCTTTTGTATGTTCTACTAGAGAAAAATTATTTTTATAGTGGTCGGGCAGCTTATTTAATAATTCTACAATACTATTGATATTATTCTTTTGAATGAAATCCTGAATACCATTAATAGTCATTTTTGGATATCCCTCTTTTGGTGAAAGACTCAAACTATCTAGCTTAATAATCACATCATTCACAGCTGTTGGACAAAGTAGTTTTCCATTAACTTTTCCTCCACTACTTATAAAACTATTCTTTTCTAATTGTACTATTGCTGTCTTTTTTGCGTTAGTTTCGGGGTTACAACTAACTAAAAACAAAAAAATTAACGCTAAACCAAAGTATTTCGAACACAATCTCATTAATCCTATTTTTTTAGCAAAAAAACAGATTTTTATTTAAAAAAACAGCGCTATAATTGCATTTAGCACAAAATGCGTGGTAAAAGTGTATGAGTCAGGAACTATTGAAGTATTATTTACCAGTACAGAAATATGTTTTTTACCGAAATTAGCTCAAACGATTGAGTTCGTAAAATTTGAACATAAAGTCCTAACCAATATTACTTTATGTAAGCACTAAAAAATTTAAGTAAACATTAAAATTGTAAGAAATGAAACACGTATTTAACTTAGCTATTTTCTCAATGTTACTGTTAGCAGTAACAGTCTCTTGTGAAAGTGATGGATTCGATTCAGATGCTTCAGTATCAAAAATTATTGATGCCAATGGTAAAGCAAGCTGCCCTAGTTCACATCCTTATGAAGCATGTGGAGCATGTTGGGTAGACGCAAATCAAGCGCAATCTGGTGGTTGTACCGACACTGGAGGTGGTGACGGTGGTGGAGATAACGGTGGCGGAGATAATGGTGGCAACCAAAACAACGATTGCCCATCTTCTCACCCATATTCGGCTTGTGGTCAATGCTGGACAGATGCAAACCAAGCGCAAGCAGGAGGTTGTAATGAAGATGGAAACGGCGGCGGTGATGGTAATGGTGGTGGCGATGGAAACGGCGGCGGAAACGGTGGTGGTGGAACACCCTGTGGAGAGTATAACTATAACCCTGATAATTTAACCTGCGTGACAGTAGTTGCCAACGGAAGTGGATGTATGAATAGTGACGGTTTATTTGTAAGTTCTAAAGGTGTAGTTAGTAACCCTTGTAATACAAAAGAAGCTGTTTTAGATATTGAAAGAAATTTGGGTATTAATATTAGTGATCAATTCATTGCACAGTGTGGTTATCAAGGAAATGTTCCTTCTATCAACCCAACCATGACTAAAAGTGATTTCCTTATATATATGAAAGCTTTGCTTATAGGTATTAATATCAACGGTAAAACCGGTGATCAATTTGCTATTGAATTTACAGATTTATTGGACACTAATAATGATGGTATTTTAACAAGAAATGAAGCGAGCATGGCTAAAGGTTCTGATCCTCGTCAAGTATTAAATCTTGAGCCTATCTTTACCATTAATGGTGGACTTGCAACAGACGATGTATTGGCATACGTTGGATTATATCTAGGTGATGGTGCATTAGATAAATATGCAGGAGACTTACCTCAGTTGGTTCAAGATAATATGGCAAACTTTACCAGAACATGGCAACCTGGTGTAAACGCTGCATCTAAAAGATATGACTCAAACAATTAGGAAGCCCCATTATTAATTATTCACAACCTTTAGTTGTGTAGTATTGCCCTAAGTAGAGGATAAGGGTTTGGTCATAAAATCACCAAACCCTTATTTCTTTTTATAATTTTATTGAAATTTATAGAATCTTTCTTATAAATTGAAGGCATATAATTTGTACAATGACCAAAAAGAAAAGAATAACATTAAAAGATATAGCTAATGAGTTTAATGTCTCTATTGCTACTGTATCCAAAGCTTTGAATGACAGCTATGAGATCAGTACAAAAACCAAGGCTAAAATTCAGGAGTATGCAAAAGAACACCATTACAAACCCAATAGTATAGCATTAAATCTACAGAATAAAAAAACTAAAACAATAGGGGTTATTATACCCAATATCCTAAATCACTTTTTTACTAAAGTATTTGTTGGTATCGAAAAAACGGCAACCGAAAAAGGATATAATCTTATTACTTGTATCTCAAATGAGTCTTATGAGAAAGAAGTTAGTGCTATGGAGCTTCTTAAAAACTCTGCTTTAGATGGTTTTATTTTATCTATTGCAGAAGAAACACAAGTAAAACAAAATTTTAGTCATTTCCAGAATACGATTAATCAAGGAATTCCTGTGGTAATGTTTGATCGTGTAACCGATGAAATAGAATGCGACAAAGTTATTGTAAATGATAAAGAAGGCGCCTATAATGCGACCAATCATTTTATTGAAACAGGATGTAAAAATATAGCCCTTGTATCCACCATTCATAATCTAAGTGTTGGAAAATTAAGATTAGAGGGCTATAAAAAAGCCCTAACAGAAGCTAATATTCCTATTGATGAGTCATTAGTTCTGAAGGTAGATGAGTTTAATGATATTGATACATTACTAAAAATTCTACTTGGTTCTAATAAAAAGGTTGATGCTATGCTTTGCCTAGAAGAGGATTCTGCTGTGAGCACATTAAGAATGGTTAAATCAAAAGGATATAAAGTTCCTGAAGATATTTCTATTATTGGCTTTACCAATGGAGTATTACCTAGGCATGTTACTCCATCCATTACCACTATAAGTCAACATGGGATTTATTTGGGTGAAACGGCAACAAAGATGCTCATTGAGAAATTAGAAAATGAAAATTCTGAAACTTCGCACACTACAAAAGTGATAAAAACTAACCTCATTGAGCGCGAAACTACAAAACCTCTTCCTTATTAAATATCGTATATAATAAAACTTCATTACCCCTGCGAGAGTTATTTTTAAAAATATAAAGAGTTCCTGCACCCCTGCGAGAGCTATTTTTAAAAATGTAAAGAGCTCCTGCCAATGTACATTCATAGTATTGAATACCCGTTATGCATTTAGGAAAATCATTACAAAAAAAGCGTCAATTCGAGTATTTTGCGTAATGAAATGAAGACAAAATGTATCGAGAATAGCTTTTTTTAACCAATAATCCTATTCTCGATACACTTCTCCTAAAGTCGAAGCACTCGAATTGACGGAGTTTGGCTAAAAAATATCTAAATGCACAATGAGTTATTGAATATGTCTTATGTAGAGGTTTTTTCCTAATGCTGTATACTAAATTTGAAAACACTTCGGTTCTTATAATATTCTCCTGCTTTTAATAAGGCAGATGGGAAATTGGTATGATTTGGAGCATCTGGATAGTTTTGGGTTTCAAAACAGATTGCCGGAAACTTACCATACTTTACTCCCTTCCTAAAATCCCAATCCGGAAACTTTTCTTGTGTATAAATTACTACTGCAGGTTGATTCGTATAGACTTCCATTTTAATACCACTTTCTTTAGCACAAATACTAACTTTCGCTTCTTTTTCTATATCAAAAATAAAGGTATCATCTATACTTCCTTTCTCTTCAAGCTTATCTAGTTTCTGTGAAGTAAGAAAATCATATTTAGTTCCCAAAACAGATTTTATAACTCCTGTTGGTTGTTGTTTATGATCTACTTCCAGGTAATTAGAGCAATTTAATTGTAGGATGTGATCAGTAATCGTATTTGTTCCATTTAGATTATAATATGCATGATTTGTAAGGTTTATAACCGTATCCTGATCAGAAATTGCCTGATACGTAATCTTTAATTCATTATCATTGGTCAATTGATATGTCACTTTTACTCTAAGGTTTCCAGGATACCCTTCTTCTAGATGTTCGCTTAGATACGAAAGAGAGATCGACATTTCATCTTCATCAATATAATCGACGTCCCAAACTCGTTCATCAAAACCATGCCTACCACCATGCAAATGGATTCCATCTTCGTGATACAGTGGATAATCAATATCATTAACCGTTATTTTTTTATTAAAAATCCTACCCGCATATCTACCTATAGAAGCACCAAGAAATCTTGATACTTTGTTTTTCGATTTTTCGATATAATCCTGTAAAGAATCAAAACCAACAACAACATTAACTAATTTTCCATTGGCATCAGGAACTTCTAGACTCATTATGGTAGCTGCAAAATTGGTAATGCGTAATCGCATTCCATTATCATTCTTCAACGATAAAATCAAGAGTTCATTTTGGTTATGAAAACCAGATGATTTTTGTTTTATATTTCTCTTTTTTGTCTTCAATTTCGGGCTTGTTTATTGAACATCATTCCAAAGTTTATCGTATAATCCAGGAGATGATTTAATATATTTTGGATCAGATGTAATTGTTTTCCAACGTTTACTTATCGAATCACTAAGCTGTAATCTTGCATCAATTTTCTTAAAGGTCGGATTATCAAACCACATGCGATGAGAATCCCAATGGCAATTTATATAATGCACAGCTTTTACTACATCTGGATTTTCATCAATAGTTTTAAAGAATGGGATAAACCATTTTTGCCAAGCCTCTTCAGCTTGCTGGGGATTACTTAATTGTGTTTCAATTGTGTTGCCTGTTGTTTTTGCATCGACATCAGAAATTGTTGGAGATGCTTCAGCTATAAATACAGGTTTTCCTTTTTTTCGCGCAAATTCGATCATTTTTTGATCTTCCCAACGGTTAAAAAATGAAAAACCTAACCAGTCTACATAATCATCACCTGGGTACCAAGCTTCTAATTGCCCATCTTCGGGAGACATAAACCCTGTAGATTGCCATACATATGCCGTATTGGTTACTCCTTGGGCTCTTAGCATATCCACCATTCTTTTATATGCTTTTATGGTACTTTCTTGATCATAATGATTCCAAGGATCTCCATCAAACTCATAGGCAATACGCAAAAACACTGGCCTTTTACCTAAAGATAATAAAAAATCTCCTAGTTTACTGATGTATTTGTCATGAGTCCCGTCGGCAACTTTTTCTTCGTGATTTACAAACTGAAGCCCTATTGCTAAAGCCATATTTGCATAATCAGGATCATTTAATTGCAAGGTTGCATTATAATCATGATCTCCCCAATCGTGGGTTTCCCATAAACCATCTAAACCTTCCTGTATTCTTCCGAAAGAATTTTCTCCAGGGTTAATATTAGTATAGGTGGTCCAACCTGCTGGAGTATCAAAATGATCAAGATACCCGTCATTATATTTTTCTAATCCTCCTACGGCTTCTAACTCTTGACCTACAAAAAGCAGTACTTCTCCTTCTTTAGGTTCGAATTTAGCTAGTTTTCTTTTAGGCGTTTCTATCTTGTCTTCATTAACCTCTTCTGAGGTTACTTTCGGTTGTGATTCATTCTTGCATCCTAAAATGCTTAAAACACTTAACACCACGATTACTTTTTTATACATAATCCCTTTTTTAGTTTATTTCCTTGTACTCAAACCAATCAAAATCAGCATGTTTTTTATTGTATGCTAAATCCTGACAACACATCCCCACAAACATTCCTGTAAATGCTGGTCTGTATCGCTCATCTCTATCACGCACATAATCATCTGATAATATACTGGCATCTAATTCATCTCCAATAGGGTGAAAACTATTCTCTTGATCGATACTATAATAAAATTGAAGTATCGTATGATTAAGAACCCCTTTTAAAACAATACGTTCTTGACCCGTAATATCGATTTCTTGCTCTTGCTCTACCATTGCAAAATGATCTGAAGAAATGATTCTTAGCAATTTCTTAGTTCCTTCATCATTAGAAGTCACATGTAGGTAATGATAATGACCCGTATTGTAATAAAATACCACCCCAGCCATTTCTAGAATATTTTTTGGATCAAACTCTATTAAAGTCGATGCTTCTACTTTAAAATGTTGTACTCTTCTGGCTATGAGTGCCTGTGTATGTATAGAAGCTAAGCTCTCTTTTCCTTTTAGTCGAAGAAAACCTTTTCTTTCAGAAAGTGAAACCCAGCTCTCATCTCTAGGAATTCGTAAGGATTGAAAATCAATACTTAGATCTTTAGCATCAAAATCATCTCTTATTGAAGTCTTTTTAAATGGAAATTCTTCTACATCTAATCCCGGAACTTCGAGTCGTGGTAATGTTGATCCGCTTTTTAAATATGGCCAGCCGTCGGACCTCCATTCTATTTCTTCTATGGCAGTTTCACGCCCTAAAATACATCTCCCGTGTTCCGATAATGGTCTACCCACCAAGAACACAAAATACCATCGACCATTTGGGGTTTCTACAAAATCACCGTGTCCTGATTTTTGAAGAGTATGTGATGGATCAGATGCACAAGTAATGATTGCCGTATCTGGATGGATTTCATAGGGCCCGAAAAGAGTTTTTGACCTAGCAATTGATTCTGCATGACCATATTCTGTTCCGCCTTCGGCTAATAACAAATAATAATACCCATCTTTCTTGAAAATATGTGGCCCCTCGGTACACCCCAATGATGTTCCAGGGTGTAAATACTGTACATCGCCTATCAGTTTCTTTTGTTTAGGGTCATACTCTTGCAATTCTATACCTCCAAAAAATTTACCTTTTCTATGATCAACCAACATATTGAGGAAGTATTTCTTTCCATTAGTATCATGAAACATAGATCCATCAAACCCCCTAGAACTTAGATAAATCGGATCTGACCATTCTCCCGTAATATTGGTTGTAGTCACTAGGTAATTAGGAGTGTCTTTCCACACACCATCAAAAGATCGCACATTAGAGTATACCAGATAAAACATCCCATTGTCATAAGACAAACAAGGTGCCCATACTCCACAAGAATCGGGATTACCTTTCATATCTAATTGAGAAACTCTATTAAGTGGTTGAGCAATCACTTTCCAGTTTTTAAGATCTCTAGAGTGGTGTATTTGCACCCCGGGAAACCACTCAAAAGTAGAGGTAGCAATATAGTAATCCTCACCTACTCGTATAATTGACGGATCGGGATTAAAACCTTTTAATATTGGATTATTGATCATACTCATTAATTCGTAATCAAGTCTTTTTCTATTTGCTCCAGGGACTTTCCTTTAGTCTCTGGTAGTATTTTAAGTAAAACAAAGAAGCCAAACAATGCTATTACACCAAAAATCAGGAAACTCATAGCATTACCCAAATTAGCAAGTTCCCAAGGGAATACTTGTTGTACGATCCAGCTTGCAAATGAGTTTACAAACCCAATAAAGCCAATGGCCAATCCTCTATATCTATTGGGATATAATTCTGACAACATTACCCACATCACCGGACCTAATGAAAATGCAAAACATGCGATAAATCCTAAAATACCGATTAGCACCAAAGTAGCATTCATATTTGTAGCCACCTCAAGGATTGCTCCTTCGTTTTTGGCATAGATTTGTGTTCCCAGGATTTCTGTCATCGTGTTTTTAAAATCAACATCATTTTCAAAAATTTTACCCGAAATTGGCATTAGTTTTTGTTGATCAATATCTTCTAGTTGTACTATTTCTTCTTTGGTTAATTGATATGTGGCTTGATTAAATCCGTAGGCACAGAGTAATAGACTAATTGCAATGCCACCAATACCAATCAAAAGTAATGGTCTTCTTCCTAGTCTATCAATTAAAAACATGGCTACAATTGTAAATACAACAGTTGTAAAACTTAATAAAACACCAGATGCAAATGCAGCATTAGTACCAATACCAGTTTGTTTAAAAATAGAGGTCGCATAAAAATAAATAGCATTAATCCCTGTAATTTGTTGTAATACTCCTATAGTTAATCCAACGACAAGTATAAAGCGAATGGCGGGTTTGAATAACTCAGATATAGAAGCATTTTTACTCCCTTTTTCTTTATTGATATTACTAGCTATTGCTTCAGCTTCAATATTGGCTGTAGTTTTTCCGTGCAACTTAACTAACACATTTTTTGCCTCTTCTTCTTTTCCTTTTACAAATAACCAACGTGGGCTTCTGGGGACAAAGAACAATAATATAAAATATAATAGGGCAGGTATTAACTCTATTCCTAACATCCATCGCCATACACTTTCATCGGTAAAAAAACCACCTTCAATATTGTTCAATCCATTCAAATAGTTATTACAAAGAAATGCTCCAAAAAACCCTAATACAATGTTTAATTGTTGTATTGAAACCAGTTTTCCTCTATTTTTTGCTGTTGAAATTTCGGCAATATAAGTAGGTGCTAGTATCAATGCAGCTCCGAAAGCCAGCCCTCCTATCATTCTGGCAATCCAAAGCATATGATATGATATAGCATATGCAGATAATAGAGCCGATAGTGCATACAAAAATGCGACGATCAACAATATTTTTTTTCTTCCAACAAGGTCACTTAATCTACCAGCCAACAACATCGCAATCATGGCAGCAAAAGACGGGCTACTTACTGCCCACCCCAGTTGGCCAACACTTAAATCGAATTGCGGACCGGCATACTCCATAACTCCTGAGATAATCCCTGCATCAAAACCAAATAGGAACCCTCCCAGGGAAACCACGAATGCTATAAAAAGTGTTTTTCTTGACATATTATTTTCTAAAATTAATTAAGCTGTTTTTCTGAAGGAAATTTTAATCCTGTTTGATTTCTTACCTCATCTACTATTTTAATAAGATCAAGGCTATTTTGATGTGACCAGATCTCGCTTTCTATTCTTTGATTTCTGATACAAAGATGACATTCTTCTATCTCGTATGTAAACCCCTTTCCTTTGGTTGGAAATTGATAGTCTACTACGTGATTGTTTTTAATAAGAGAATATGATTGCGTTTCATGCCAGACGGTATTTAATCGAATTCTACCCTCGGTTCCGCTAATTGTTGCTACCATATCTGAAGGAGATACAAAACTACTATGCAATACGGCTTGTGCATTGTCATACTGTAAAATCATGGATGTTTGTTTATCTGCTCCAGACTCATAAAAGTTGGCAGAAGCTAATATTTTATCCGGAATCCCAAGTACTACATAAGCCAAAAACAATGGATACACGCCCATATCTAATAACGATCCTCCTCCTGTATTAATATCAATCATTCTACCCTGAGGGGTTCCTACATTAAAGGCAAAGTCTGCGTTGATATACTTTACCTCTCCTATTTCTTTATTTTTAATCTTTGCTAGGGTTTCTTGAACTGAAGGGTTAAAACGCGTCCAAAAGGCTTCCATAAAAAATTTATGCTGCGTTCTGGAAGTTTCTATCATTTGTACAGCTTCATTATAATGTAGTGCTATTGGTTTCTCGCAGAGCACATGTTTATTCTGTTCTAAAGACTTTATTGTTAAACTGGCATGAGAATCATGTGGTGTAGCAATATAAACAATATCAAGATCCGGATCTGCAATTAATTCATCATAAGACCCATAAATATTCTTGACATTATACTGGTTAGCAAAGCTTTTTGCTTTATCCATGGTTCGAGAACCTACTGCAGTTAATTCTGCATCAGACACCAGAGCAAGATCTTTAGCAAATTGATGCGCTATGTTACCTAGCCCAATGATCCCCCATTTTATTTTTTTATATGCCGTCATTAATTGATTTATTTTTTTACCATAAACGGAATATTACCTCCTCCTGCTTTGCCTTTATTATCGTAGACATACACCAAAATTCGATACTCCCCTTCTTTTGGGGCCAAAAAGGTAAATTTACCTTCTTTATCTAAAAGAACCTCTATATTTATTACCGGCGGCTCTAGTTCTTTTTCGCCTCCTTGACTCCTGGTGATTACTTCTTTTGAAACTACCCATTTATACACTAAGGTATCATTATCTGGTTCTGAAGCAAATACCTGCGCTGTATATTTTTGTTTTGGTTTCAGATATACATTCTCGGTTGCTTTTTTACCATCAAGTAATAAAGAATCAACCCGTGGTGCCTGGTTTTCGGGATATTTCCCAGTCCATAGTTTGGTTAGGTTGTCTATGGTTTCTGTTTGACTTCCGTCTTTATGAAACATCCCGTACCAGGTAGGTGTACGTTCTTGTTTTTGCCCCCATTCGAAGGCAAATCCACCTAAGCATTTACCAGATTTATTATTGATTAGTCCTTTTTGTATTCTATTTAAAATCCCATCTGCTTTGGGGCCACTAATTTCTTCAATTTCTCTATTCCATTCAGTTTTTGGCATTTCCCAAAAGCCCATTGGGCCAAATTCGGTAATCATATATGGTTTTTGAATACCCGTATTCTTCATACGTTCTTCTACATTTTCTAAATCCCCATATACCTGTACCGACACCATATCGATTTGAGGGCAACGTTCTAAGGCTATTTTTAAATGCTCTTTGATAACCCCTGCAAATGTGATAGTAACCGGATGATTGGGATCTTCTTTGTGTATAAAATCTATGATATCGGCCATAGCATCATACACTTTTGGATTTACAGGTCGCAAAGTACCGTTTTCGTTAAATAGCAAATTTAATTCGTTACCCACTACCCAACATAGTACATTAGGATGATTCTTATACCTTTTTATAATGGCTTTTACTTTCTTAAATTGTTCAGCAACCGCTCTTCTATCATTATAATCAAAGCCATAGAGTTCTTTCCCGATACTAATACCCATAGCCACCATGAATCCGTATTTTTCGGCTGCAGCCAGCTCTTGTTCTGCATTTTTTACAGTCCAGGTTCGAAAAGCATTACCTCCAGCTTTATGTAAAGCTTCAAAATCATGACCATCGGCATAATTAATGCCAACACCTTTTATTTCGAATTTTTCTTCGTTTACGAAAAAATTATATTGCCCTTCTACTTCTTTCACCTCAACCATTGAAGGCTTATTATTTTTATTTTCTTTTTTCTGACTTGTTATTATGCAAGAGAAAAAAAGTAGATTAATGAGAGTTAAAAAAATATGTTTTTTCATCATTTAATTACGTTCTTCTATTACTTCACTTGTTGAAAATTTGTAGCGCATATTACGATATACGCAGATGTCGGTTATATCCTCTGGAGTATTTTTAGGGACTGCTCTAAAATTAGATGAAATTCTATCTTTTTTTACTGGCATTACTCGATGCCAACAATGCCCATGTAGGAAAATTACCGTTCCTTTTTTTGGTTTTAAAACTAATTGACCTTCCAGATCTTCATTAGGAATACCCGCTGGTAATATACCTGCTTTATGAGTTTTAGGAAAAATCACTATTTCTCCACCAGTTTCATCTGTAATATCGTGTGTATAGACTAATCTATTAAGATTATACAACTTTTTATCATCGGGTGAACAATCTTGATGCCATGCCTGACCTACACTACCCGCTTTAGAAAACATCATCATACAATACAGATTATTCCAATGTTCCTTTAAAATAAGATCTGTAATAGCATTAAAATGCTTATCATTATTAATCCTGTCAAAATATCGTTTTCCTTCCCTATATGGAAACCATGGGATCACTTCTACAGCAGATTTTGTGATAAACTCATCAGTATGTTCCCAATCGGGGTTAACTCCATAATGATCAAGTATCTTGTCATTATACTCATCCATTAATACCGGGCTGAAAAAGTTTTCAAAAATAATGAAACCATTTTCCCAAAATTCGTCTATTATTAAATCCTCATCCATATCTCTTCCTTTTATAATCAATGATATTATACTTGCATCAATTGTGCGTCTTCCAGAAATTTCTTCAGACCACTATCTGTTAATGGGTGCTTTAGTAACCCTTCTATTGCCGAAAGCGGACCTGTCATAACATCTGCTCCTATTTTGGCACAATTCACCACATGCATCGTATGTCTTACTGATGCTGCAAGAATTTGTGTTTGAAAACCATAGTTATCATATACTCTTCGAATCTCATCAATAAGTAATAAACCATCTGTTGAAATATCATCTAATCTTCCAATAAATGGAGATACATATGTTGCTCCTGCTTTTGCTGCAAGTAATGCTTGTCCGCATGAAAAAACAAGAGTACAATTGGTTTTGATTCCTTTATCTGTGAAATATTTTATGGCTTTTATCCCCTCCTTTATCATAGGTATTTTAACTACAATTTGTGGATGTAATGCCGCCAACTCTTCACCCTCTTTAATCATTTCATCCAAAGTAGTTCCAATAACCTCTGCAGAAACATCTCCTTCTACGACTTCGCAAATATTACGATAGTGATTTAGGATGTTTTCTTTTCCGTTTACGCCTTCTTTTGCCATTAATGACGGATTTGTCGTAACACCATCTAATACGCCAAGTGCTTGTGCTTCTTTTATCTGATCTAAATTTGCTGTATCTATAAAAAACTTCATTTCTTCTAGTTTTATCCTACGAAGTAGGACAATATGGTTATTACTATAAGCACTAATAAAACAGATAGTATAATATCTGATAATGTAATACTTTCTTTATTCTCTAATTTGTGTTCTTTGGTTAATGTCCCGAAGGATAGTCCTGCAATTGCAGCATAGCTTGGTGGGTTCGTAAGTAAACTAACTGTACTACATATGATAACAGAAAAAATAAACATGAAAATTGCCATATGCGCAAAATTTATGGTTGCGAACTGGTGCATGATTCCTGATACATCTTCTTTAAATATCTCTGCAGTGATTCTTAATGCGGCGATTACCAATCCAGAAAACAAGGTTACTATTGCCGCTTTAGAGTTTACTCTCTTCCATAACACACCTAATAAGAACACAGCTGTAATGGGTGGAGCAATATAGGATTGTACACTTTGTAAATACTGATACAAAACGCCTCCTCCAATTTTATTCATGATCGGGATCCAAATTATACCCATAATCACCATAATTACCGTGGCAAGTTTTCCTACGTTAAGTAATCGCTTTTCTGAAGTATATGGCTTAAGCTTCTTGTAGATGTCAATTGTAAAAATTGTAGAGCAGGAGTTAAATACTGATGCCAACGAACTCATTAACGCCGCCATCAGACCTCCTGCCACAAGCCCTTTAAGTCCGACAGGCAATAATGTTTTTACTAGTATCGGAAATACCTCATCGGCTTTTTCATACGTTAATACTCCTTGTTTTGCTAATGCAAATGCTATAATCCCTGGGATAAGAAATATAAAAATGGGTAAAATCTTAAGATAGGCTCCAAATATTGCTCCTCTTCTTCCTATTTTAATATTATTGGCCGCCAATGTACGTTGCACAATATATTGATCGGTACACCAATACCAAATCCCAACAATAGTACCTCCAAATAGTAATCCTGTCCATGGAAAATCAGGATCGTTCATAGATCTCCACATATTGAAATGGTTAGAGCCTACAGTTTCTTTTAATGTATCCCAACCGCCTACTTCATGTAGCCCTAATATGGTAATGATAACAGAACCAGCAATAAGAATGATGGTTTGTAATGTTTCAGTATAAATTACAGCTTTCATCCCTCCTACTACGGTATAAATACCAGTAAAAATTACTATTCCTATGGCACCATACCAGAATGGGATTCCTATTAGTTCTGAAACCACTATTCCTCCTGCATATATGGTTACCGATACTTTAGTTATTACATAGCCCGCCAATGAAAAAACGGATAAGAACCATCTAGATCTACTATCAAATCGTTTCTCAAGAAATTCTGGCATTGTGAAGACTTTGCTTCGCATATAAAAAGGAAGAAACAGCCAACCAAGCACCAATACGATCCATGCATGAAGCTCGTAATGTGCCATTGGCATCCCGGATTCTGCACCAGTCCCGGCTAAGCCTACTACATGTTCAGAACCAATATTAGAGGCAAAGATAGATGCACCTATTACGAACCACCCCACATTTCTACCGGCCAGGAAGTAATCTTCGGTATTTTTGTTTTTTTGAAGAATCACCCATACGGCTACTCCTATTAAGGCTAAAAAATACAACCCTAAAACAATCCAATCCCCAAACTCTAATACTGATTTCATGTGAATATTAGATATATTGGTTGATGATATTTTCGAATAATTCTTGCTTACCGCTTTGTAATTCTAACTCTCCATTTTCTTTAGCAATATTATAAAGCTCGTTTAGATCCAATTTTCCTTCTTCAAATGCTTTACCATTTCCAGAGTCGAAAGAACTATATCTTTTCTCTCTTAAACTATCATATGAGGATGAAGAAATGATTCTTTCTGCTATGGTTAATGCTCGTGCAAATACATCTGCACCTCCTATATGAGCCAGGAAAACATCTTCCATATCGGTAGAGTTTCTTCTCACTTTAGCATCAAAATTGACACCACCCCCTTGTAACCCTCCTGATTTAAGGAATACCAACATCGCTTCGGTAACTTCTGCAATATTGTTTGGAAATTGATCTGTGTCCCAACCATTTTGATAATCACCTCTATTAGCATCTATACTACCTAGCATTCCTGCATCTGCTGCAACTTGTATTTCATGTTGAAAAGTATGTTGTGCCAAGGTAGCGTGATTTACTTCGATATTAATCTTGAAGTCTTTATCAAGACCATGTTCTTTTAGGAAAGCAATGGATGTAGCGGTATCAAAATCATATTGATGCTTCATTGGTTCCATAGGTTTAGGTTCAATAAAAAAAGTTCCTTTAAACCCTTGTCCTCTTGCATAATCTCTTGCTGCTGTTAAGAATGTAGCCATGTGATCCAATTCACGTTTCATATTGGTATTTAGAAGTGACATATATCCTTCTCTACCTCCCCAGAACACATAATTTTCACCATTAAGTACAATTGTGGCATCCAAAGCCAGTTTTACCTGCCCGCCTGCTCTTGCTAAGACATTAAAATCCGGATTAGTAGCTGCACCGTTCATGTAACGTGGGTTCGAAAAGCAATTTGCAGTACCCCAAAGAAGTTTTACGCCGGAAGCTTGTTGTTTTTCTTTGATATAATCAACAATGGCTGATAGTCTTTTTTCTGATTCTGAAAACGTCGTTGCTTCTCTAACCAAATCATAATCATGAAAACAGAAGTAATCAAATCCTATTTTGGTGATAAACTCAAAAGCTGCATCGGCTTTTTGTTTTGCTGCGGTAATTGCATCTTCAGATGTATCCCAGGCAAAGTTAAGTGTTCCTGGCCCAAATGGATCAGCTCCTGTACCACAGAAGGTATGCCAGTATGCAATGGCAAATTTAAAATGTTCTTTCATCGTTTTACCGGCAACCACTTTATTCGCATCGTAGTATTTGAACGCCATTGGATTATCTGAAGCAGCTCCTTCAAACTTTATATCATTAATACCTTTAAAATATTCTTTATTTCCTATCAAAGCCATCTGTACTTTATTTTTCTATAATTCTATTTAATTCTTTTTTCCAATTTTTATATGCTTCTACATAATCATCTTGATTTTGTAGAGGATGATACGTCATCACATGATCATTTTTGGTAATCATGGTACCGAAATCTTTAAATGTGCCATCACTTAGTCCAGCCGCTCGAGCTGCTCCAATAGCACCAGTTGTATTATAAATTTCTATTTCTTGATTGATTAATGTTGCTACAGTATTCGAAAAAATTTCTGAGCGAAACAGGTTATCATTGCCTGCTCGAATTACTTTTATTTCTGTATTATCTTTTTTCAAAATTTCCATTCCGTAGACAAAAGAGAACGCAATTCCTTCTAATGCAGCTCTAAAAATATGTGACCGAGTATGCTTATTTAGATTCAAATTACAAATATGAGTACCTATCGTTTGGTTATCAAACATTCGCTCTGCACCATTTCCAAAAGGAATCAGTTGCAAGTTATTTGAACCCACCGGGACTTTTGATGCATGAGAATTCATGGTTTGATAGGAGTTCGTTTCAAGATTAAGGTTATTCTTTAACCATCTGTATTGAATTCCGGCTCCATTAATACACAAAAGTTTTCCTATACTAGCTTTTTCTCTGGTATGATTAACGTGCGCAAAATTGTTGAGTTTCACTCCTTCTTTTGCAAAAAGACTATCTGTTACAGCATAGATAACACCAGACGTGCCTCCTGTAGCTGCTACTTCTCCGGGATTAAATACATTAAGCGATAATGCATTATTGGGTTGATCCCCAGCTCTATATAGGATAGGTATTCCTTCTTTAAGTCCACTTTCTTCGGCTCCCTTTACCGACAACTCACTTTGGTGCGAAAACGTAGGAACTATTTCGGGTATAAGGTTTGGATCAATATCATAATACTCTAATAACCAACGTGCAGGTTGATCATCTTTGAAATCCCAAAGCGTACCTTCTGAAAGCCCTGATTTTGTAGTGTTGGCAACTCCTGTAAATTTATATGCGATATAATCTCCAGGTAATAAAAACTTATCAATCCTTTTATAATTTTCGGGTTCATTATCTCTTACCCACTTCAGTTTTGATCCTGTAAAGTTTGCCGGTGAGTTGAGCAAAGTTGTCATGCATCTTGCTTCGCCTATATTTATAAAAGCTTTATTTCCTATTTCTACTGCTCTACTATCACACCAGATGATAGAATTTCTAATCAATTCTCCTTTTTCATCTAATAGCACTAAACCATGCATTTGGTATGAAATCCCTATTCCTTTTATTTGATCCTTATTAACAGCATTTTCTCTAAGAATTCGTTTCGAAGCCTTACACACGTATTCCCACCAAAACTCTGGATTTTGCTCTGCCCATTCTTTATGAATTGAGATAATATCCATTTCTTCTTGAGGTTCATTTACAGAAGCAATTGATTTACCCGTTTCGGCATGAATCAAAGCAGCTTTTATAGAGGAACTTCCTATGTCAAAACCTATGTAATACATTATATGAATTTTTGTATGGGACAAAATTTCAACTTATTTAGCAGAGACGAAACTTCTATCCATCAAATCACCGAAAATCTACCTTTAGAATTTTCGTAATTAGTTATAATAATTTCTTTTTTAAACTTGTAAATAAGATTAGAAAAGGAGTCGTTTCTAGAGAACAAGAGAAAAAACTCCCTTCCTTAATCAATCAAAAACTAGCTTGTTATTCAAATATAAAATGGGGTATTTCTATTTTTTTTGATGCACCCTGATATAGTCTACTAATAAAAAAGCAGGATAATCAGTGGCTAAAGGTGATGCGTCGGGTAGGTTCCCTCCTACTGAAAGATTCATTATCAAGTAAAACTCATCATTAAAAGGGTACGGTTGACCATTAGTTTGGGATGGTGTAATTGAGTGATATTCTACATCATTTACTAACCAAGTAATTTTATTTTCTTCCCAAATAATAGAAAACACATAATATGTTTTGTTATAATTTTCATCTGGGGCTGGATATTCTTTAGAGTTAAATCTACGGCTATTAAAATCACTTCCGTAGTGGGCGGTTCCAAAAACTTCAGTAGGCTTTTCACCTAAATACTCCATGATATCAATTTCTCCGCCATTAGGCCACCAAGCTCCTGGATTAGTAATTGTATAATTATGATTTAAAAGCCATAAAGCTACCCATGTTCCTCTGGGAGAGGGCATACTTGCTCTTATATCCACTCGACCATATTGAAACTCAAATTTATTGTCTGTATTAATTCTGGAAGAAGAATAACTAGATCCTCCTTCACTTCTTGCTGCAATAACTAAATTACCTTCTTCAAAAAACAAATTCTCGGCATTATTGGTATAGGATTGTAATTCTTCATTACCCCATCCACATAGGTTTGGGCACCCATCTCCTATATTAAAAGACCACTTTTGCAATGACAATTCGTTATCATTAAATTCATCACTCCAAACCATATCATAACCATCATATGATGTAGGTGCATCAAATCCAGAAGTAGGAATAACAACTCCTGTTGGACAACTATCACAGCTGCTTCCACCACAATCTATACCCGTCTCATTACCGTTTTGAATGCCATCGGTACATGTGGCGGCTACTGGATTTGGTGTTCCAGAACCTCCATCATCACTCGATGAGCAAGATGCGATCAAAAGCATTCCTAGTATAATGAATATGTATATATATGTTCTTTCTTTAATCATTGTTATAGCATTACATTAAGGGAGAAGAATTTCTTCTCCCTTTTATTTATTTTTTATTTAAAAGGTACAAAATCCTTTACAAAGAATTCTCCTGATTCTCCATGACCACTTCCACCTACACGTAATGTAAATATTGTGTATGAAGTATTGCTTGGCAACAGTGTTCCTGATCCTGCAGCCGCCGCATTAGTACCATCAAATTCTAGCGTGATCCATTTATCAAAATCAGCTTCAGCTACTGTTTCTGTAATCACCGTCCAACGGTTAAAGAAATCAGGATTATCATCATGTAAGATTAAATCTACAGTTGGAGTTAATGATCCTGAAAAATCATTTGTAGAAGGGATAAATACATCTATTTTGAACTTATGATATTCTGAAAAATCAATTACTTCCTCTTGAGGCTGAAATTTTAAATCCTCAAAACCACCAAAAGGTCCATTTTCTGGTCGCACTATTCTAGCCACCCCGTTAATACTACCTGCAGGGTCCGCTACTCCATATGCTATATTTACTCCTTGACTATATGCACTACCATCTGCATTTGTAGTTCTAGGTTCTAAATTTAACCCAGACGATGCATCACCAGCTTCAAATGTGAAGTATCTTGGTAATCCGCTAGACGATAAGGCATCAGCTCGAGGGGTGCCTGGTTGTACTAAACTAGTAGTTGGAAGGAAATCTCTAAGATAGAATATTGCCGGAATCTGGTGATTCGACCCTCCAATTCTAATTGCAATAGTATTATAAATTGTTGCTGCTGCCAGTGCAGCACCGCCATCAAAACCAACGGTAACCCAAGAATCAAAATCTGCTGGATCAACTACTGCATTTAAAACAGTCCAGGTCTCCCAAAACATTGGGTTTGTAGAATCTAATAAAATGATCTCGACCATCGGTACCAGGCTAGCATCATACCCATTATCAGAAGGCATAAAAACATCTAATGTAAATTTATTGTACGATGAAAAATCTATAGTTGAAGAAAACGTTTCAAACTTAAAATCCGAAAAACCATCAGCAACATTTCCTTCAGGACGAGTATATCTTCCTACTATCTCATCTAAACCTGTTGGATCTGGAACACCGAAATCTAAAATAACACTGTTATCCGCCGGTAACTCTAAATTTACTGAAGAGTCCTCTAACTCGAATGAATGAAAATATGGTAATCCGGCATTTACTAAAGCATCAAACCTTGGTGTAGCTTCGGGGCACACATTACTGCAAGGTCCTCCGCAATCTACTCCTTCTTCTCCCTGATTTTGAATACCATCCTCACAACTTGGGCAATCTATACCGCTTCCCCCACCACAATCTATACCATCCTCATCAAGATTTTGGATACCATCATTATGAGAAGGCAAAATGGATTGCAATCCGAAATCTGTATCTTCGGTACAAGAAAAAGCACCTATGAAAAGACCTAGAGTCATTACTAACACTCCTGCTTTTCTAAACGATTTTATATTAATTATTTTTTTCATTTTTTTAAGCTTACTATTATTAATAACCAGGATTTTGCTCTAACATCCCTTGAGGGTATGTATCTATTTCTTGCTGAGGGATCGGTAATAATAAATCTCTAGGAGCATTAAAACCAAACTTACCAACCGCATTTAATGCATTTTTGATCACTCCGCCCCCATCGGCCTTTTCCCAACGTACCAGATCAGTAAATCGGTTCCATCCTTCTGTAGCTAATTCTCTACGTCTTTCATCTCTAACCCCTTGCATAGTATATGCAGGAATAGCGGGGTTACCTGCCCCATATGCTCTTTCTACAATCAAATTAAAGGAATCTGAGCCATTACCTCCGCCACCCATAATGGATGCTTCGGCATGTATTAGTAATACATCTGCATATCGAATCACTTTTTCATTTAAAGGAGATTGAAACTCGGTGGTTAGCTCTTGTACTTCTTCAAACGTTAAAAAATACTTTCTTACTCCTGTATTAACTCCTATAGCATACCCAAAATCGTTAGGAACAGGATCCCATCCTAATGCAGCTAAGCCAGGAGAGTTTGTACTTTGCCCAGGAAGTAAAAATGTAGCAGCTTTTCTTTGGTCACTATCATCAAAAAAGTCAACCAAATCTTGTCTGGGAATAAAATTATTGAAAGAATTATAGCCCGTTAGGAAAGGGAAACTCCATTTCCACATTCCGGAGCCATCTTGTGCTTGAGGAACATTGTTAAAATCAACGGTAGAAAAACCATCAACATAATTAATTTCAAACACAGACTCTGCCCCGAACTCGGTGGTCTGAAGAAAATTATTTCTAAAATCAGACTCTAACACATACACTCCTTGATTGATCACTTGCTGTGCAGCATCAACTGCTTCAGTCCATTTCTCTTGATACAAGAATACTTTGGAAAGCAATGCTAAAGCAGCACCTGATGTTGCCGAACCTTGTACTCGTTCGCCTCCTTTAAGCGGCAATATAGCTGCGGCACTTTTTAAATCATTTTCTATAAAAGTATACACGTCTGCTTCAGAAGATCTGGGTTTAAATTGTTCTTGATCTGCAGAAATTATGGGTTCATCAAAAAGAGGAACTCCTCCAAAAAGACGTACTAACTCGAAATAATACAATCCTCTTAAAAATTTAGATTCGGCTATGATTTGATCTTGTAATCCAGAGGTTTCAAAATTGCCAAACTCTTCTGCGGTTTTTATAGTAAAATTAGCTCTTGCAATTCCTTGATACCATTTACTCCATACCGAAGCTACAGATGCCAAAGTCGGTGTAATAGTATTAAATTGATCATACTGTGCACCTGGTTGCCAGAAAGCAGCCGATTGAGAATGTAGGTCATCTGCTCTTACTCCTTGTTGCATTAAAGGAAAAGTTTGACTTCCTGCAACATTTTGCCATTGCAAGGCATCATAAGCACCATTAAGACTAAATACTACATCTTCTTCTGTATTAAAAGCTGTATCCAGAACAATTTCGGTTATGGGTTCTTTATCTAATATGTCATCAGAACAAGAAGGAAATAATACCACCCCACTAAGAAGCAACATAAAAATTTGTGTTACCCTTTTTGTTTCTATATAATTAAATACTTTCATTGTTTTTAAAAATTAAAATTAAAACCTAGTAAAAAGTTACGTGATTGCGGGAAAAACCCTTGATCAATCCCTATATTTAAAGGGCTAGCTGAATTATTTTGTCCAATCTCTGGATCTAATCCAGAATATTTAGTTAATGTAAATAAGTTCTGACCCGAAACATAAACTCTTACAGATGATGCGCCTATTGACTTAACTGCTGATTCAGGAATGGTATATCCTAAAGTTACATTCTTCAATTTCATATAAGAACCATCTTTTACATGAAAATCGGATATCAACTGTTCTCCATTTGTTGAAGTAGTGGCTGCAATATTTCTTGGAGTATCGGATTCTTCTATATATGATGAAGGTCTATTTGTACCCACGGCATCATATCGAATTGTAGCATCGAAAATATCATTACCGACAGTTCCAGACATGAATGCAGAAAAATCTAATCCCTTATAATCAAAACCAAGATTTACTCCAAAGGTGAAATCAGGATTAGGATTTCCTATAATTGTTCTATCATCTGCGTCTGGAGTTAATTTATTATTACCGCTACCATCCATATCTGCAAAGATTAGATTACCTGCAGCATCTCTGCCTTCGACAACAAATCCAAAAAAGCTAGCAATAGGGTCTCCCACTCTAGTTCTAGAAATTGTTCCTTGAAATTGTTGTGCCTGAGCATTATCTATGAAAGAAGTTTCACCTAAACTTGTTACTTCATTTTCGTTAAATCCGAGGTTTACACTAGCATTCCAAGAAAATCCACTGGCATAGGTATCTCTCCAGGATACTATAAATTCATAACCTTTATTCTCGATATCACCTGTATTCTCTACAGAAGGGTTAACACCAGAAGTTAAAGGTGTAGTCGCTTGTAACAAAATACCGCTAGTTTCTTTCACATAATAATCTGCAGTAAAGCCAAGTTTATTATTAAATGCATTGATATCGAGCCCTACATTGAGTTGCGTAATTTCTTCCCATTGCAGGTTTGGATTAGATAACCCTGTTAATACAATCGCCGGTTGACCTGCATAAGCCGATCGGTTGTTTACAGACGCTTTGTAAGCCAATGCTCTAGGAGATCCATCATTACCACTCACTCCCCAACTTCCTCTAATTTTAAGAAGATTTACGTTATTGCTATCTTCTAAGAAACGTTCTTCAGAGATTACCCAACCTGCTGATACAGCTGGAAACCAGCCCGAACGTTTATTGGGTCCAAAATTAGAAGATTGATCATTTCTTATAACCGCACTAAGTAAATATTTATCGTTATAATTATAATCAACTTTTCCAAAATAGGATTGCAATCCTAAAGGTATAGATGAACCTGCTGTTATTGTAGCATCAGCATTATTTTCAACAGATAAAGCAAAATTGACACTTTCGAAATCATTTACAAAAAATGGTCCTGGAGTTCTTACCGTTGGGCCACCAATAAATTTAGTATCCACAACTTCATAACCTGCAAGAGCACTTAAATAATGATACTTTTGTGCCAGTTTTGGGAAAGAATATTCTGCTGTTCCTCCATATTGTCTTGTAATACCTTTATTCAATACTTCTTGATAAAACACATTGGTTGTGGTATCATATTCTTGATTTTCTTGAAGTATTAGCGGTAAAAAAGATCGATTAAAAATAGATGCACTAAATGCTCCATAATTCCCTTTGATTTTTAGATTATCAATAGGTTTCCAATCCAAAGAAACTGATAGATTTAGAATATCCTGAACGGTTTGTGAGTCCAGTAATGCCAGGGAGAATAATGGATTTTGTACTGCACCAAGGCTGTTTAGTGGCACTCCGTTTGCAGTTGGACTACTATTTTGTAACCCAGGGTTGAAAAAATTACCTTGCTCATCATATGCAGGATAAATTGGAGGCAATGCATTAATAAAGCTACTTATACCGACTCCTGCCCCACCATTGTTTTGGGAAACATTATACCGTTCTTGTTTCTGATATTGAGCCACAACATTAAAACTTAACCGATCTGTTATATCTCCATCAAACGCACCTCTAATATTTCTTCTATTAAATTCGGCTTTGTTATCCCCTCCAAGAATACCTTCTTGTCCAAAATGACCACCAGAAACTGCATAAGCTACTTTTTCTCCTCCTCCTACTACTGAAGCATATATATCCTGGATAGGCGCATCGTTAAACAACACATCATACCAATCTGTATCTGGTAGTGCTTGGCGTTCTGCATCTGTAAATTCACCTCTGAAACCGGCTGCCAAATTTCCTCCGGCTGCCGCAACACCTTCATTATAGTATTGTACATATTGATCTCTATTCATTAAATCAGGTTTGTTTGCCAAACTCTGAATACCATAATAGCCTCGAATTGAGACTTCTGGTTTTGAACTTCTCTTTTTTCCTCTTAACGTTTCAATCAAAACTACACCATTACCACCTCTAGAACCATAAATAGCACTAGATGCAGCATCTTTAAGCACTGTTTGAGACTTGATGTCATTAGGGTTTAAAAATGTTAAGCTAGGCACCTGAACTCCATCAACTATATAAAGAGGATCTGAATTATTAGGTGTCCCGATTCCTCTTACTCTAACGGTCTGAGGAGATCCTGGAGATCCTGAATTCTGCTGTACCACTACCCCAGGCACCGTTCCTTGTAATGCAGATTCTGCTTGAGATATGGGCAATTGTTTTATGACGTCGGGATCTACTGTTGCGATTGCAGTGGTCAACGTTTTCTTGTTTTGAACCTGACCATATCCCAAAATTACTACTTCATCTAGAGCCTGAGAATCAGAAAGTAATGAAACATTTATCGTTGTTTTCCCAGAAACTGGAATTTCCTGGGTTTGAAAGCCTAAGTAACTAAATACCAAAATTGCATCTTTTGATACATCATTGACCGAATAATTTCCATCAAAATCTGTAGATGCTCCATTAGTCGTTCCTTTAACAATTACATTTACTCCTGGAACCGGAATCCCATCTTCTCCAGTAACTATTCCCGAAACACTTTGTGAATAAGTGTTACTTACCATCAAAACGATCCCAATAAAAAGAATCTTTAGTAAGTTATTTTTCATACTGACTGTTTTAAATTATTAATTGATTGTTTTTGTTTGTTCTTGTGAATTTTAATGGTTCTAAATTAATTTTTTATGAGATTTCATTCAAAAAAAGTACGGTTTACACATAAATAGAAGGCTTTCAAAAACACGATTAAGAAAATTTATTTTCTTCAAATAAAAATCATAAACAACTGTTTAATAGATCTTTATATTCCAAAAAAGAAAAATTATTCTTTTTTTCGCAAACGTTTAAGTAAATAATAGTCTTTATAAAACACCGAAAGTTCATAAACAGGACTAGTTCAAAAAAAAGGGAAAGGATATAATTGGTAATCATTATCATTGTCGTCACTCAAACAAAAAAAACTCGCAAATACATGCGAGTCATTTTTTAATTAAATCTTTAGATTTTTGGTATACTATCTGGTTTTTACTACGGTTGCTTTCGGGTATTTCTTTTTAACTTCTTTGTATTTCCCATTTTCAGCATTTACCTTTTCACCGGTTTCTACATAATGTTTTA
The DNA here is from genome assembly GCF_040786285.1 of Aquimarina penaris. Taxonomy (NCBI): domain Bacteria; kingdom Pseudomonadati; phylum Bacteroidota; class Flavobacteriia; order Flavobacteriales; family Flavobacteriaceae; genus Aquimarina; species Aquimarina penaris. The sequence goes on along the minus strand of NZ_JBFMKQ010000004.1, from coordinate 201,045 downwards.
GACCTACTAAAGTACCGGCTAGAGTTTTACGAAAACTGCCTTTTGCAATTGCCCCCATAAAAGCTGGTTTGGTCCTGAACTGAAATTCATAAGACGCTGTAGAAGTTCCATCTCCATTATCTTTTACACGATAGAAAGCCTGAGAGTTATCCATATCTAAAGGAAATTTTTCTGCATCTATTACAATATTACGCATCACCATGGCTGAATTATCAATATCCACAATACGCTCATGAGTCCAACGAGATCCCTTTTCATTAAAACTACATTTGCGTTGTGCTCCCTTTTCTCCTTTTATTGAACCGCTTATATAATTTGAGGCATAGATATAAGGTGAGAAATTGGCTATTTCTCCATAATCTAAAACCATGGCTTCCCATACTTTTTCTGCGGGCGCATTAATTTTGGTCTCTACTTTTAGTGTTCTGTACTTTTTTGACATGCTCTGAGAGAATCCTGAGGTGCTAAATATTGCCAATACAATACCTGCAACCAACATTTTTATTGTTGTTTTCATAATTCCGTTATTTATTATTTGATATTTCTTTTCTAAAATGTGCACTTCGACAAGCTTAGTGTCACACTTTGTTTTTATTGATAACTAAATGATGATTTTCCTAAGAACTTTCGGTATAACCCAATTTGCCCGAATTCATATCCCAGATGATGCATTTGGAAAGCATACAAACCTCTCATGGTTTGCTCGGGAAAAGGGATTGGAAATGGGGCCTTTGCCTCCAACTGTTCTTGAGTCAATTTACCAAGTGCTTCAGAAATTTTGGGAGATAAAGCATCCCAGTCTGATTTCATTTTTGATAATGATGGATACTTAGCCTTAGGGTCAAATTTGCTTCCAAATGCAAATTGTTCTGCATATGGATTTTGAGTCTCCAACCCTAATAACATAGAAAGGTTATATTGAATGTCGAGCGTATGTCCTGCTATCCAAGCCAAACTATTTGCATTATTAATTCGTTTATTTGCTTCGGTATCGGTTATGCCGTCTAGATTTTTTGAAAACAAACCTGCATGCAGATCATATTGAGATTTTAAAACTTGTATATCCATGGGTTTATAGATTTCTTTGATTACTTCTTTTTCAACAATTTTCGGTTCTTTTGTTTGTGTATTGCACGATATAGTACTCATTATTACCAGTAACAATAGTTTAATTTGAATTGACTTCATTATTTATACATTTTAGAGTTTTAGAAAGCTTTGGCTGGATGTTTTTTAAAGTATCTTATATCAGATTTGATCTTGGCAACAGTTTGTTTACCCGTTTCAACAAAATATCTGAGATCAACCAATGTTTGAATGATATCTTTTTTCATCTTTGGTACTATCATCCAGCTCATTAGTGCTTTTGGAACCGGGGCTAGCTCTATCTCCAAATCAATGGAAACTTCTGAGGTATTCACACTTTTAGGGTAAACTTTCCAGGTATTTTTCGCTTTTCTCATCATTGATGGGAGTCCATCTGCATGATAAGTGTAGGTCATATTTTTCTCATCTACATTATCCACTATTTCACTAATTTCTCCCCAGGTCGAATGGCAGCTACGCCCATTATATTCAGAATCGGGCACCTTCCTTTTTTCAGAATGGTTTACGGTACTGGCCCAATCACAGGCTCGATCATATTGATCCCAAAGCACTTCCCATATCTTCTGGTCAGGTGCTTCTACACTAATGGTTTGTTGAATTTTCATAATACTATACTTTATGTTTACAACTTAGATGTAGGAAAGAAAGAACTGTGACGACTTGGTATAAAAAAACCCGAACTATCTGTTCGGGCTTTATATAATGTCAATAATCAATTCACAAAGAATTATAAGGTTTTAAAAACTGCACCTCAGGAGGTTTAGAAAGCATCCCATTTATGTTTTTTTGATAAGCTTGAAAATCGGGATTCGCATTCGTTTTTTGCATAAAGACTCCTGGATTTTCTTCTTTCCAAACCTCATAGAGTATAATAATATTAGGATCATCTACATCTTCGTGAAATGCTACGGAGACAAAATTAGACTGTTTTGCTAATTTATTCAAAAGGGTATGCAACTCCTTTTTGAAGGCTTCTTTTTTACCTGCAGTAGGGTAAAATTTTAAAATCAAAGCTAGTTTTGGCTCATCTGCTGTTTGTGCTTTTGTTGTCATACAAGAAATACATAGTGTTGCAATGAAAAAACATTGTAACATCATTTTTAAATAATTGTTCATACTGTTTTAGTTTATACACTTCGATTTTTTATCAAAATCAACATGTGTAAAATTAAAATACAGCCTTAATAAAGCTTATTCTGTAGTGTTCAATTTGTGTTCTGTGAGGTTCAATTTGAAAGAGGTAGGTGTCTCCCCAAAGCTTTTCTTAAACTTTTTGGAAAAATGGCTTGTAGTTTTAAAACCACACTTAAATGCAATTTCCGAAATCGAGTCATTAGAGTTTTCTAGCAAATGTTTCGCTTTATTAAGTCTCTTCTTCCATAAATGAGAGGCTGGTGTGGTGTGGTATTCTTTTTCAAAATGTCGTTTGAAAGAAGACAGACTCAAATTGGTAAGGTGAGATAACTCTCTTAAAGTAAGGTCAGAATATATATGTGTTTCAATTACTTCTCTAAAACTTTTAGTTCCTGGGTCAAAAAGTTGCTGTAAAATCTGTTTTACCTTGTCCGCTTGTTTTGTTTGCAGCAAGAGTAATACCATTTCTTTAATTTTCAAACCTAGTATTTCTTCGGTTATCAAATGTCTATTCTTAAAATAATATTGTATCTGTTCAAAATAACTATCAATAAGAAATGATCCCTCCAGTTTTGCAGTGGTTTGAAGCATCTTTTGATTCTTGTTCCAGGAAAATAAGGATAGATCATTTTGAGAAACATATTTAAGTATTTCTGGATGAAACCGAACCGATAATGCTTCAAACATTCCCGTTTTCATATCGGGTATCATATTCCCCACATACATTCCCTGAAGCACAACAGATTCGCCTTTACCAATAAATAGCTTATCACTTTCAGAAAACACCCAACATTCTCCTTCTTTAACATGTAATAGATATGCCTCCTCTAGCGTGGTAGCAGCAGTTCTAGTTGTAGGTTTAGCTATTACCTGTCCGAAAACCACTTTGTCCAGAAGGAATATTTTATTGTATACAAGTATCATCTATTTCCTCTTGTTTTGAGAATCTATCTAATATAATACTTTCAATTAAGATTCATTAGATTTTTGATATGCTCGTCATTAACAATATCCTCCAAAAAGGTTTTTTTATCAAAATTCTTTCTATAAGGAAGTTCTTGGTAGAGTTCGCTGTATTTTTCGTCAACGTAATCCAGCATTTTATCTGCTTTGGGCCTCAATATATTTCTAAACTTTGAATACTCTAAACGGTTAAAAAGCAGGTTTTTACTATCTATAGCCTTACCTTTGATAGCATAGGTTACTTTTTTGTGACAACGGCATGGATTACTCTTATTCACCAAACCACACTTATCATTCATAAAGTTAAATATATCTGCCCTTGCACGAGATAATCTTTTTCTAAAATTATCCTTAGATATTCCTAAAATTTCAGAACCGATCGTATGATCTGCGTTAAACATCTCTCCAAGAATAAATGTCAATCGTTGTTCTTTGGTTAAGCACAATAGCATCCCACTCATACACATATAGTTCATTTCCCGTATTACTTGTTTGTTTTCTTTCTGTTCTAATTCTGTAAGCGGTACCTCTGGAGTATTATCCAAGGCCTGCTCCATAGCATCAAAACTACTAAGAACAGTACCCGAAGTCTTACGTTTGGTCATTAAAAAATGATTTGCAACGATTCTATATAACCAAGTCCTGAAAGAACTTTTTCCTTCAAATTGAGAAAGTTTGGTAATGATCTTGATATTTACTTCTTGTGTGAGATCTTCGGCATCGGTTGGATTTCGCACCATCTTCCATGCAATATTATATATGTATGGTTGATGTTTTAAAATTAATGTTTCTAATGACTTTTTATTGCCCGATTTAACTTCATTCACTAGTTGCAGGTCCGTAATATCGCCTTTATATTGTTTTAAAAATGGGTTTTCCATGATACACCTTTTTTTACTTAGATGCGATATTTTTGAATGTGTGACAAGTTTAAAGGTACTTATTTTTAGACATATAATATTGCTTATTGATTTTTGAATTTGGAAACGAAATTAGGCCTCATTATTCTTATGTTAAGAACTTTAATTATTGCATTGATTTTGATACCTTTAATAAGGTCTTTTTTACAATTTCCTGTAATAAAAAAGAATATTAATAAAACAATATAACCTCTTAAACACCAACATCATGAAAATCACTCAAATTATCAAAACAACAGTACTAAGTTTATATTTAGTATTGATAAGCTGTAATCAGAAAAAAGAAAGCGATACGGAGACTGAAACCGAAAAAACAGAAGAAACAGCACCTCCTTCTCAAGAGAAAGAAATTACTTATGATATAAATAAACCTGAGACCATTATCCAGGCTGTAGCAGATGCATCTGGAAAGTGGAACAATCTCTGGAATCTCAAAGATGTAGAATACACCTATACGTATGAACAAGCTGACGGTAAAAAAGATGTATCTGTAGAACGTTATATTTTTGATGGAGAATATTCCTGGGGTAAATATACCACCCATCAGGTTAATGTTCTACCAGAAGGTGATCAACCAATTATCCAAAACTATGCAAAAGGTAAAGCTTCGGTAAGCATGGATGGTAAAGAAGTTACAGATGAAAAAGTAATTGGCAGTGCAGATTTCTTAAGACAAGTAAATTATTATTGGTTTACGATGAACTTTAAAATCGGTGATCCGGGAACCACGTATGAATATGTAGGACAAGAAACTGTAGGTGGAAAAGCTTATGATAAAGTTACCGTTACTTACGATCCTCAAAAAACAGGTAAAGAAGCCAATGATGCCTATATTTTATTTGTTAATCCAGAAACCAAACTTATCGATCAGTTCTATTTCTCTCTACCTGCCTGGGGGATTAATGAAACTGTGCTATTAATGAAAGTAAAGTACACCGAGATTGATGGTATACAAGTACCTACACATCGATACGCTTATATCCCTGATGATAAAGGCCAATTTCCTGAAGAACCTTCATTATCTGAAATTTCTACCGATGTCAAATTTAATAACGGATTTAAACCAGAAGATTTGAAAATATAATCCGTTTCAAAATATAAGTTAAATCATACACTAAACATGTCGAAGTTTTGGGGAATCCTTGTCAATCTTCGACATGATAAATTTTAAAACAATAGGCCAAAATTATATTTCAGCTTACCTAATTTTCTTAATCTTTTTTAGTCATTTTATCTTATTCTTCTCTATTTCATATCATAAGAAACTGAAATACAAACAGTCGCTTAATTTTAACATATTTTAGCTTATTTAAGAAGATTTTGGGGAATACCCTATTGACTTAGTATAGAAAAGTCCATACATTGAAATTTATTTCATTCATTAATCAAAAAATCATGTCCAAACAGATTCAAATTTCTTCACAATTTGATTATCAAATTGATGTTTCAGATCCCCCAAAAATTAAACACGTTTCATTATACGAGTTCTTTTCTCTAAAAATATGGGGTAGTTTACCAAGTCAATTTCAACGCTTCATCTCAAAAGTATATGCTACAATTTTCAACCTTAAAATATCTAGACATCTAATTAATCCATATTGCAAATTTCACTACGACGAGGATAATTATCTAGATCAATTTACACCTCCGTTTGGTAAAACCGAATACCATACGTTTCAAGATTTTTTTATACGAAAATTCAAAGAACTTCCTACGGTAAGTTCTAAACACATTTGGCCCTGCGAGGGGGTGTTATGCGATATCGATCATGTACATAAGATCCGGAAAACAAATGTAAAAGGAGATATAAGATCGGTTCATCAAATCTTCGGAATAGACGAGCAGGTAATTAATAAGGATCATGTTTTTACTAATGTGTTCTTGCACAATAAGAATTACCACAGAATACACGCCCCAGTTGACGGAGTGATTACTCGGGTGCAATATATTCAGGGAGACTTAGTCATTTTACGTCCATGGTTTTATAAAAATAACCCTTCTATCCCTGCATTTAGGAATGAGCGAATTAATATTGACATCAAAGACAATAACGATAGGATATGGCACTTATCTATTGTTGGCGGTCCAGCAGTGGGTACAATTGAACTACCAAAAAATATAAAACTCGATGCTAAAGTTTCGATGCTAGATGAAATTGCGCTATTTTATTTGGGTTCTACCTGTTGTATGATTTCTCCTGAAATGCCTAAACATCACTTTAAAAACAGTTTGGTGTACATGGGAGCAGAATACTAATGTTTAACATTGAAAAATATTATTTGGTTGTCACACCTTACTTATTTCTGAATCTAAAAGAGTAATTAGTAACTTTTAAAAACATAGATCATGAAATTAGTAAAATTAATAAGCTTTGCGGCTGTGGCCATGTTTGGTTTTACACAAATCAATGCACAAAAAGCAAATGCCAAGGTAACGTTGACCAGAGTAGTAGAAACTTCTGCCGATAACGTATGGGGGAAACTAAGACAAATGGATGATATTGACAAATATTCGTCTGCTGTTGCCAATGTAAAATGGACAGGGAATCATGGGATTGGTGGACAGCGTGTTTGTACAACTCCCGACGGAAAAGGGTATTTTAAAGAAAGTATAGTAGGATTTGATGATCTTGGTAGAACGTATACCTATGCACTTCTGGAAGGTGTTCCGGTAAAAGGAATGGTCAACAATTTCAAAGTAGTCGATCTGGGGTACAAAAAATCTATGATTGTTTGGACCAGTAGCTACGAGCAGTTTATGAAAAACCCCCAGATGACTGAAGAGCAGTTTTTAGGATTCTTGAACCAATCAGCAGGTGAGATGATTAGCAATATTGCTGTTGCAGCGTCGAAATAACGTGTTACTTAGTACATTTAGAGAGATGCTTGAAAAGTATATTTTCAAGCATCTTTAATCAAAACTATACTACAATGAAATGCTTTTTTGTGCTATTATGTCCATTTTTTATTTGTTTTACTTCTCTATCGCAGGAGCAATCTACAGTGATTACCAGTAAACGATTATCAAAAAACATAACTGTCATCTCTTATGACACCGATTCTAGGAATAAAAACAAGCCTATTGTATATGTTACAGATGGTAAAAAGTTTATAAAGAATGGAAGCTTAAACATTATTAAAAAGCTGTCTAAGGAAGAAAAAATCCCAAAAGCATTTTATGTGTTTGTAAGTACTATTGATCCAAAAACAGGGAAAGACAATCGCAATAATTACTTTTTTAATAACCCAAAATATTTGGCCTTTTTTGAAGAGGAGCTGCTTCCAACTATCGAAAAATCCATGGGTCAAACTTTTAATCCCGAAGATCGATCGTTGATAGGGATTTCCTTTGGCGGGCTGAATGGAGCTTATTTTTCTGCAAAGTCTGCTGCTTTTAAGAACTTTGGATTGCTTTCTCCGGTTATCTATCCCAAAAAAGAGGAGTTAATGAAAGATATTACCTTTTCTAAAAATAAAAACCTCAACATTTTTCTTTCTACAGGTATTAATGATGCCGAAAGTTATTTTAAAGATTTGAAAGCCATATATACTTCTAAAAAGTATACTATCAAAACTCTTGAAACAAAGGGAGGACATGATTTTAAAAATTGGAACGGGCAGTTAGAAGTAATGTTAGGTTTTCTCTTAAAACAACACCAATGAAAACTATCACATTAGTGTGCATTTGTCTTACTTTGGCCTTCTGCCAGGGACAAACACCAAAAAAAACATCTGAAATGAAAAATCAAATATACTTGAACACCATACCTGACAATGAGTACAGCCAAGCCATTTCTTATTATTCAAATAAATCGTATAAAGGAGAGACACTCACCGAAGTTTTTGAAAACACAACACAAGAGATGATATCCTTTATTAAAAACATACCAAAAGATAAATTTGGGTACAGATACGGTTCTGGTAAATGGACGATTCGTGAAGTAATACAGCACATCATTTCTTATGAACAAATTATGAGTGAACGTGCCCAGATTGTGGCAGGCCGCAATATTGAGCAAAAACACACGATTTATTACAATCAATCTACTACAGTAGCTCCTGCCAAAGACAAAACAAAAATAGAATTGCTAGAAGAATTTCGTAATGTGAGAACCAAAACCCAGGAACTATTTGAAAATTTCAGTCAACAAGAATTGATCGTCCTTGGTACTCTTGATGGTTTTAAAACTTCTGTACGTATGATTGGTATGTGTATCTCGGGGCATCAAAAACATCATTTTGAAGTGATAAAAGAACGTTATTTGTAATATAAATTTTTATAAATTAATCTTTCACACCTACTAATCTTTGTTGTCCAAATAGATAAACAACCATATGAATCCATTCTCAAAATCATACGTATCGGATAGTAGCGACGAAGAGCTAATCAAAAATTCCTTAAAAGGTGATGGCAACGCATTGGATGAATTACTGCGTAAACATCAACCATATATTTATAATGTTGCATGGAAAATGGTTCAAGACCCCAATGACGCTGCAGATTTGACCCAGGAGGCAATGCTTAAAATTGTTACGCATCTAAGTAAGTTTAAATTCAATAGCACCTTTAGAACTTGGGCATACCGCATAGTGGTAAATCACTTCCTCAATGAAAAAAAGAAACATTGTGAAGAAAGACTAACCGGCTTTGATGATATGGCCTACGCTCTGGATTCTATACCAAATCATGATATGAGTGAGGTAGAGCAAAAGGAATCTCGAGAATTGGTGAAGGAAATGAATTATAGTTGTATTTCGGGAATGCTCCTATGTCTTACACGTGAACAACGGCTTATCTTTATTATTGGTGAAATGATGGGTGGTGATCATATTATAGGTTCAGAAATTATGCAAATTAGCAAGGATAATTTTCGAGCTAAACTAAGTAAGGCTCGCAAAGACCTTTACACCTTTATGCAAAATAAATGTGGATTAGTGAACAAATCCAACCCCTGTCGGTGTCATAAAAAAGTAAAGGTTGCAGTAGATATGGAAGTAATAAATGCTAAAGATTTGCTTTTCAACAAGAAAGAATATGTGCGATTTCAAAACTTCATAAAAGAAGATGCCGATTTTATGATTGATGAAATGGACAAACGATATGCCGAATTGTATCAAAATTTAACCTTCAAAGAAGATTTTGATCGTAAATCCTTTATAACCAAAGTCATTGAGAATTCTAATTGGAAATCAAAATTGAACCTTAATTAATAGTAATTAGATCCAAAACAAAAAGCGAGGCAGTTAATGTCTCGCTTTTTTTATTCAAAGTTTTCACACTTGCTTCTTAGTGTTGTCTAAACAGTATAAACAAATATTAAAAGTATCAATGAAGCTAATTTTAAAAAGAATAGGACTTGTCTTTGGTGGACTAATAGGAATAGTCTTATTGGCTTTTCTTTTTACATCTGGAAAAGTGAGTAAAGTCCAACTAAGTAAAACCATCTATATCGAAGTGCCAAAAGAAGAACTCTGGAAAATCACAGCTTTAGACTTTGGGGGCAACTCAAAATGGGATGCAGGAGTAAATGTTTCTGAAGGAAGAGGAAATGGGCTCAATGGGTCTGTTGTTGGCGAAAGGGCCTGTTATGTGGCGGTAGCGGGTATTGACAAGATTGTTGAACAATTTGTGGAGTATGATGCCGATAATTATAGGTTTAAATATACTGGTACGGAAGGAATGCCAGATATGTTGAAGTCTGGAACAAACGAATGGATACACAAGACCAAAGGTAATGGAACGCAAATGACGATGGTAGTAAATATGGAACTCCAAGGCTTAATGGGAATAATTATGAAAGAAACAATGGAAGAAGCGGTAAGCACCAGACTTGGAGAAGCTTTAGAAGAACTAAAAGTATTTGCAGAAACTGGTAAACCGCATCCCAGAAAAATAGCTGCTAATAAAAAGTATAAAGCAGAGCAAGCAAAAAAATAAAACTCAATCAAGGCTTTTACAAGCAATTAATTCTAACAAAATGAAAAATATATTTAAAACTTTATTGTGCTTAGCTCTATTATTGCAAATACGTCTTGGTTTTGGTCAATCATCAAGTAATACGGTAGGAATTCATTCTGAAGAGGAAATCAGAACTTCTAACCTAACCATTTACAACACAAAACCAAAAAATATATTTAACGCTTTGGTCTTTGATGGAGCACTCTCTCCTGGGTTTGAAACACGGATATGGGACCATAGTAAGTCTGACAAACGGGGTGAATTTGGTGTGGGTTCTGTAATGACTTGTACGTTCAAACAACCCGTAGTGCTAGTTCAAAGAATAGTAGCAGTAAATTATCCTAATTTTATAATTATTGAGGTAGACACGGAAAAAACAACGGTGCCATTTCCAGTAAAAAACTTCGAAGTAGTTCACTTCTTCAAAAAAGATTCAGGTGGAAAAACCCTACATATAATGAATAGCTATTTTGATTTTGATAATGCAAAACCTTTCCCCGGAGGAGAAATTGGATTCGAGAAATTTTTTACAATACAAATGAATGCCGGAGTAGATTTTGGCATAGCAAATTTGGGTGGTGAAGTACTTTTAAAAGGCAATCCAGAAGCTTATCCAGTAGATGTATCTCTTCCTGGACCTCCAAGCAACTAACTCTATAAAAAAACAACTATGCAACAAATTTCATTAAAAAAATCGATTCAAATTAATATCCCTAGGAAAGAACTATGGAGGATAACTGCACTAGATTTTGGCAATGTGCATAAATGGATCTCAGGTGTTAATGCTTCCGAAGGAAAAGGAAAAGGTATTAATGGGGCACCTTGCAATGAAAGAGTCTGTCAACCTAGTTATAAAGGCTTTAGTAAAACTAGTGAACAACTCATTGAATTTGACCCTGAAAATTACCGCTTTAAGTATCAAATAGTAAAGGGTATGCCTAAAATGGTTATAAGAGCTACTAATACCTGGACACACGAAGTAAAGAATAAAGGTACAGAAATAGCAATGGAGGTAGAGATGGTAACAAAAGGAGTTATGGGTTTATTAATGAAAGGAATGATGAAAAAGAATATGAATAAAATTTTAACAGAAGCTCTTGAAGAATTAAAAGTATATGCCGAAACTGGTGATACACACCCTAGAAAGAAAGCAACTCTTGCAAAATATAAAAAGGAAAAAAACAGAATCTAATTAAATAATTTAAACACGATCTTACCATGAAAAAATTAGTAATACTTTCACTTATCGTAGTGGCATTTTTAACAGCGCCACCTGTAATAGCTCAAAAGTTTACAGGACTTCAAAAAAGTCCTACTGATATTGCATATGCCAAAAAAGGATGGAAAGATAAACCCACTATCAAAGTAATCTATAGCCGTCCACAAAAAAATGGAAGGGTCATCTTTGGTAGCTTAGAGAAATATGGAAAGGTATGGCGCACCGGAGCCGATGAATCTACTGAAATTGAACTATTCCAAGATTACAAATTTGGAAGTAATACCATAAAAGCAGGTACATACTCTCTATTTACTATCCCTGGAGAAAAGGAATGGACTGTTATCCTTAATTCAGATTTGAATAGTTGGGGAGCATTTTCATATGAAGAAAGTAAAGATGTAGCTCGTATAAAAGTGCCTGTTAAAAAAAGTAAGAACGCCATAGAAGTGTTTAGTATTGTTTTTGAAGCCGCAGACCAAGGATATCATATGTTCTTAGGATGGGATGATACCATTGTAGAGGTTCCTTTTTACAATTAAGACGCTAATCCCTGAAACTTATCTTTTTAAAATGCAATGCCAGTTACCACTTTATCTTTTTAAGTATGATGGTTAAATGATTGATAAACTGGCATTGCTTCTTTGTGGAAGTTGAACATTATTTTATTTGGGTCATTAATTATGGTCTTCAAATAATTGATCTTTTAGCTTAAATATAACACTCTTATGCTCTGATATTTCTATAATCTTTGGGTGACAGCTCGTACTCTTTCCTGAAAGTCTTAGCAAAATATCCAGGATCACTATATCCACATTCATAGGCAATTGTCGAAACTCTTTTTGAGGTATTGGCTAACAAGTAAGTTGCTTGTTGCATGCGTTTGTTCTTGATATACCTTCCTGGAGTGTCACCTATCAGTTCCTTGAATTTTCTTTTGAAGGTTGAAATACTCATTTTGGCAAGGGAAGCCAATTCTACCAATGTTAAGTTTTCGAATAGATTGGCATCTACTATTTCTTTTAAAGTATACAACTCTTTGTTAAATAAGTTGTTCAATAGCTCAATTATTGGGTCAGAGTCCTTTGCATTAAGCAGTAACAAGGTAAGTTCTTTGATCTTCAGCATTACCAATTCATCAGTTACCAAAGTAGGGTTATCAAAATAAAAGAAAAGCCCCTCTAAAAACTTCTTTAGCAGCACATCAAGCTGTATCACTGCCGTTGTTCTTTCTTTATTCAAACGCTCCTGTATCTTACTCCCAATATCTGCGTTAATAGCAGACTGAATGATCTCAGGAAATAACCTAAGAATTACTACTTCGGCTACTTGATCTTGGGTTATACCATGCCATTTGTTAACATAAGTACCGCATTTCATTAATACCGCCTGATTTTTTCCAACCTGTGTTTTCCCGTCTACTCTATACAAGTTCCCTTGAGTCTGAATAGGAAATATAAAACAGGCTTCATTGGTCATATCAGCTGCAGCGACCAAAGGAGGACGAAAGGTAAAGTGACTAATTACCGCCTTGCCTCCAAGTTCCATATGTCGTTGTTTCAATATCATATTTTATCGATACAAATGCTTAATCTCTTTCCATTTTTTCTTGGTTACAGGCTCTCCCGTTTTGGCATAATAATCAATCCCATAAGCATAACGTTCAAAAGCTTTTCGTAAAGGTCCTTTAGCCAAACCCTTAAAAAACTTAGGTTTAGTAAGATAATTAAAACGAATTTTTAATCGAGTCTTCTTTTCGGTTATTTCTTCTGCATCCATATTCACCCAAGTATATTCTTTATTCATATTGGCATAACCTTTTTTATCTACAATCTCAATGGTGATATGGTATTTTTCGGGATTATATTTTGCAATCTTATCCACAAAATATTTCTTCTTACGACTATCGGTCATATACATCACACGCATTGCTCCTTCTTGAGCAGTATCATGACCAGGTGACCATTCTGAGTGTGGACAATCTGGATGACTTTTAGAAATATCGGCAAAACCTTTCCCATATACTTCCCATACTCTATCTATTGGTGCATCAATATCCCGCTCTACGACAACAGACATGACCTTTTCTCTCATCTTTGTATCCTTAATAGCTTTATTTTTCATAATATTCACCTTTCTGGAGTGTGGTTTTCCTGTTTCAACAAAGTACTTAAGCTCTTGCGCTTTGTTCTCAAGAACTTTGGTAAGTTGTTTTCGCATCATCCATTTCATGGTGAGCCCCATAAATCCTCCAACTCGCATATCATTTGTAGATATCCAAATGGTCTTGTTTCCCTTTGCTACAAGCTTATCTTTATTAATTGAATATTTTACAAAACCCGGTAATCCCTCATACAGTTCATACTCAAAATAATGGTTCTCTGGCTCAAACTTGATCACACGTTCTCGGGTATCATTAAATCCTGATGCGCTTATTGAACAAAATCGTTTGGCGGTAATCCCTTCTCCACTGGATTCTACAACATGATTTACTCCCGAGGCCCATTTACCAATACCGGCATAATCCACTGCAAGTACTTCCCAAACTTTATCTATAGGAGCATTTATCTCAATTTTATAAGTTGCTTGAATGTTCGATTTTTTTCTATCCATATCTTGTGCTTTTATATACGTTGTAGAGATTAAAAGAAGCATACTTACTGTAATTAATTTTGCTGTTTTCATCTTAGAAGTATTTTTGTTCAAAGATCGATTTACAGCGCACAAATCATCTGGAGAATAAGCTCAAATAATGGTAATTTTGTAACAAAAAAGACTCCTGCAGAGGAGTCTTGAGTATTATTGCCTAAAAAGTTTTAAGAAATAATCCTTTTTTAGGTTGTTTTTATTCTTTTTAGGTGTAGGTGGCATATCTTCGATATCTTCTTTAAACAAAGACATCACCCATTTTTTCTTGTTTTCTTTCATTGGTCTACAATATTTATTCTGCTTCGGGTTTTGAGTTGCCATAGAATTTCAAATCATCAATGGGATATAGTGTTTCCTTTGAAAAAGTGTCAAATCTATAATCCCGAAGCGCAAAAGAATATACTTTGCTTTCCTTTTTTTTGGGCGATTTTAACTGAATGATCACATTGTTAGGCATATGAGTTCCTATACTCGTTTTTTCTCTTTCTATATGTACCGTGGCATGTTGCATTCCCTTTGGCATGGGTAAAAAGAAATCATTGATCGTTACTTGGAGCATATCAATAAATCCAGTTTCTTTGTTGATATAAATAAGCCATCGATCATACTTTTTATTGGGTGCTTCAGTTCCCCAGGTGGCATATACCAGATCAAACGCTTTTCCTTGAAATTTAGTTTCACCTGCATACCTCATCACATCGCATTCGTTGAGAATTCTGTAAGGAGCTTCTAATAAATAGTGATAGGTCGCCAATCCCCAGATATAACGATCATGCTCATGTTGTTTCAGGTAATCACTTTTTACCTCGGTTTTATACCCTTCCCAGGACTGTAATCCTTGAATCGTTCCTTTCTTGCGGCCTTCTAAATACTCTACTTGTCCATCAAAAGAATTCGTAACAAAACGGAATTTAATATCCTTTTTATTATTCCCAGGTAAGGCATTCATGGGCATGGTAAGCCAAATTCCTTTCCAGTTAAATTGTGCAGTTACTTCATATACTTGGGCATCTGTTAATTTATCATATCCCATAGCTTTCACAGCTTTTTCAAGAAGTTGTTTTCCTTTTTGTTCATCACTATTTGGGTTATTAAGTACTACCTCGGTTCGAAGATCAACCGATTTACAGGATTGTATTCCAACAGTGATCAAGGTAATCACTAAAATTTTAAGAATTGATTTCATCATTTATGATTTAAAGTTTATGCAGCGGTTTTCTTTTCTAGATTTTTAAGGGCTTTTTTCATTACCTGTGGCAACATTATATTTTTAGCCATCCATTTCTTTACGAAATTGCCTTGAGGTTCAAAATATTGAGTCCATGTTATCAGGGTTCCATCCATTTTTTCCATGAGCTCAATATGCCCGACATGATTTTTTACAATATGCATATCGGCAATACTATAGGCGTACCCATACGGTGGATCCCAATGCACAATTTTTTCCTGGAGCAGATCATTACCAAACTGGCAGTGTCGTTCACAGCCTTCTCCCCAGGTGCCCTTGGCATCTGGTTTCACAAGATGTACATGTTTGATCATGGGCATCCATTGAGTCATACCTTGATGATCGGCAACTACTTTCCAAACATTATCGATAGAGGCTTCAACCAGCCGACTGACCTGTATTTGCTCAGGAGCATTAGTAAAGGATTTTACGTTAAGTGATTTCATATTTATATTATATAATTAGACCGTTCTACTTATTTTATAATCAAAAAAATTTAAGCCTTTATGAAGTTAAAAGTCATTTCGATCCAAACATCCATATATGTCCTACTTCTTGTAACCTTCATCCTGGAAAATGTACCGAAAAAACCTGAATGTAGGTATTCTGCTATCTCCATGGATGAATACTTGGTGGTGATCTCTTCTAACTCCTGCCCTTCTTTTACAACATCCTTAATAATAACCAACCACTGTTTAAATTGCTTATCCAACTCTGCCGCAAGCGTATCACTATTTCGTCCAACCTCATTGCTCATAGAATTTACCAAACAACCGCCATTATAATTATCTTGCTCATTGTAGGATACCAATAATTTATAAAAGGATTTCAGTTTATTAATTGGAGTTTCCGTGGATTCGTCGAAAAGCGTTTTTATCCAGTTACTGTTATTACAGCCATAGTACTCCACTACTTGTCTGGCAAAATCTTCTTTGGATTCAAAAAAGTTATAAAAAGAGCCTTTAGGAATACCTGCTTCTTTTAAAATTTGATTAATCCCTACATCATGATACCCATTCTTACGAAGCACCTGGTATCCAGTTTCTAATATATCTTCTTTGTTATGCTTGTATCCCATAGCGGGACAAATATATAAAATATTTTTAATTTAGACCAATTGGTTTAATTTTTACTTTACCCCCAAAACCTTATCTATATAGGGAAACAGGGAGAAACCAAAGGTTGGCCTCTCCCTGTTGTTCACCATTCATCATTCATACAAATTCATGTAGACCCATCATTTCGTTATTGTCCTCCTTTAAAAAGAGTGTAATAAAAACTGCGCTTTGGGTTCTTATCATCTATAGCATTATCATTTCTATTTTTGCAGCCTTTACAATCACATACAAAGAGAGATTTAAACCATTCTTTCTTTTTATTTTTCATTTATTCGAACTTTGAACAGCTAGGGATTTTAACGTTTTAGTTCCTACCGCTTTGCATTGGCCATATATAAGGTAAGATCCTGCATATTATGAATCTGATTTCTAAATTCTATATTGGCCTGATACTCTGCATCAACTCCCAAAGCTTTCATACTAGCTGGGCTATCCATCTCCCATATATTTACTTCTAATACATTATGAATTGCTCCTCCCAATTCTTGTAAAACATCAAAAGAGGCAACCATATCCACATTATGTTTTTTGGCAATCTTGCGAACCTTCGAATTATAAATCGATCGTTGTAATGCACCTGCTCCTTCATTCATAATTACAAAATCAAGTAAATATGATTTCCCGTCTTTTGGTGTAAAACCACCAAATCCTGTTTTTGGTCGAGCCAAAAATAAGGTTAATGCTTTCATATCATGTATTTTATCCCGGTTAGGAACATTGGCCTGATATGCTGGATCTTGCCCTAATGCTGCCATTGAGGTAGGTGAAGGCATGGTCCATAAATTAAATTCGAAAGCATTCTTTGGCCCCATACCGGCCAGATGAGACTGAATACCATAACTTTGTGCTTTCTTCAATTGGTATTTTGATGCAATTTTAGCTGTTTTCTTACTATACGCGGCCCTGTCTTTTTCTCCATAACCCATATTAAGCACCACTAGATCAATTAACACATAATCACTATCGTTTATACTTTTTTGATTACCATCTGCAGCTATTCCTGCATTACTTGTTGAAGAGGACATTTTTCCTGATACCATAACTATTTTCTTTTCTTTTGTTGTTTTGCAAGCCGTTGGATCGCATTTTTGGGCAGACATTGTAGTCGTTGCGACAATAAGTACTGCCATTGTAAATGTTTGAAGTGTTTTCATTATTCCATTTTTAAATTATCATGAACACCTCAAAAATCTGAAGAAACCGGTTTTCTTTAATTTTTATGTTATCAATGGGTAGGTTATTAGGAAAAATAAGGCGGATTTGTAGTAAAAGGGTAGTTATTGGGATTTTTCTAAAAGAAACTTCAAAATAGTTTTATCCAAGCCGCGACTTACAGTTATCTCAAAATCGTGCTGGGTATGAGTAATAAATCTGGTCTTAGAATTTCCAAATACTTGAAACGGTACATCAATATTCAGTATATATGTTTTATGAACTCGAATGAAATTTTGTGGTAGTTGTCTTCCTATAGTCTTTAAAGTTGCTCGTACCAACTTTTCTTCAACCCTGAAATTTTGAAAAAAATACAGTCTTGTATAATTATCTTCTGCTTTTATAAATAATAATGCTTTCAGATTGACACGAATACTTTTTTTGATATCGGTTGTTAAACTTATATAATGAATATCTTCAGCCTTTTTCGGAAGCTGAATTTCTGAAATCAAGTTTCGATAGCGTTTCCATTTTCGTATAGGTTCGAACTGAGGATCGGTGAGGATATAAAGAATTCCTGTTCTTGCTTTCCAGCCTTTTTCGATACAATCCATAACTTTTTCCCAATCTCCCAAGCCAGAATATACCTGAGCTTTAAAATTATGTAAAACTCGATACGGTTTTAATTTTTCTAAGGTATCATAATAATCAAGATATGCTCTCGCCTCTTCTTCCATTCCGAATTTACCGAAGGCATAGGCCATTCTAGGGACAAAACGCTCTTCTCTGGGAAGTATTTTTCTTAATTTACCCAAGTAGAACAAGCATTTTGATCGATTACCCCGTAGTGCGGCAATATATAGAAGGTTCTCTAGAGAAGCTGCATCATTGGGTACCATCTTAAGAATAGACAGGAAGGTTTTTTCCGAACTATCATATCGCTTAGCACTTAACTGCACATCTCCAATCATATTAAGAATTCCTGTGGAAATAGGGTCATACTCAAGAGCCGAATACAATGCGTCCAAAGCGGCATCATATTCTTTTAAGCCATACCAAAAAAACGAAAGTTGTTGATAGGCTTCACTTGCATCAACATGATTTGCAAGTCCTTTTTCAATACTTTTATACACATTTCTCCAATCCAAATCATAAAAGAAGTCTATCAGATTTTTATAAATGATTGCTTCGCCCGAATGAGGTTGTAGATCCCATGCTTTTTCTACGGCCTCTCGTGCCCTGGGATACACATTATTAGGCTTTGCATATCCTCTTCCTGCCTGAAAAATAAAACATTTAGCCAATTTTAGATATGCCGATGCGTAATCAGGTTCATGTTCGATAACATTTTGGTACAGGTCTATAGCCTCAGCAACATTGTCCTGTGTCCAACGATTAAAATGATAATTGCCTAATATCAGTTTTTGGTAAGAATTCGGTTGTATTGAGCGATAATGTCCTAAGGAAGCCGAAACCTCATTTTGTATACCTAAAAACCCAAGCATCATCTCCTTACATTTTTCTCCTATGGCAAAAATATTAGTATGGGATATCGAAAATCCCCTTGTTTCAACATGTTCAGGATTCAATTGGTAATGACATATCTTAATATTAATAGTATCTTCTTCTTCAATAGATCCGTGGATCAGTTCAAAAACATCTAGTTGCTTAGGGATACCTTGGATATTTTTTGATGATTCAAAAGCTATTTTTGCAGATTCTTTAGAGATTACTGTGAAAGTTCTGGAACGGTTCAACTCTTCGATCAACAAATCCTGTATGCTCTCTACAAAATATTGAAGGTGAACATTTTTGGTATCAAAAGGCAATATGACTATTCGTCTTGACATATGATAAAGATAAAAGTAATTAAAACTCTTTTAGAAATTTGTAGGGAATGGGAAGGTTAAGGTTATCAAAACATATACTTTTGAATTATGATTCCGTATGAATTTATACTTGATCTAATATACTCACTACCCGTAAGAACAAAAAGGATGTTCGGCAATGTTGCTATATACTATGGTGAAAAGATCATTTTGGCTACGAGACAAAAAGATGATAACCCCATTGACAATGGTATTTGGATTGCCACCAAAATTGAACATCATGAAGCTTTAAAATCCATGTTTCCTTCTTTTAGAAATCTGGAAACGTATAAGATTAAAACCTGGCTCCTGCTTCCTGAAGATGCTGACGATTTTGAAGAAAGTGCTGAAAAAATTGTGGAGCTAATAAAGAGCAATAGCCCTTTGATCGGCAATATCCCTCCAGTTCGTAAGTCTCGTGGTAAATGAATAAAATTGATATGAGTAATCTTGTTTAGCCTAAATAGTAATTACTACTTTCCCTCTTTGATTGCCGGTCCCAAAATACTCATACGCCTCTGCTACCTGGTCTAATGAAAATATCTTATCTATTACCGGTCGGTACGTATTGGATTGTAAACCTTCAAAAATCTCCTTTTCTGCTTTTTTGAATGCTTCGGGATTTCGTAGTAAATGAAATACTACATGAAAACTTACTATCTTTAAATTCTTCATTACCACAGGAAAAAAGGGTAGTTGTGGTATTTCCATAGATAAAATACCTCCTGCAACAATAGTGGCATGCTGTGATGCAGCCAATGCAAGTTTTCCTGTAAAAGAACCTAACACTAAATCTAATGCAATATCAAACCCATTGCTGTTGGTTATCGCGAGTATCCTTTCTGAAATATCTTCTTGATCACTATGAATGATATAATCTGCTCCATTTTCAAGTAAAAAAGCATCTTTTTGTGAAGTGCGAGATGTAGCAATAACAGTAGCTCCATATTTTTTAGCCATTTGCATGGCTGCAACGCCTATGGGAGCACTTGCGGCTGTTACAACTACAGTTTGTCCGGATTGATTTTTGAGTCCACCATTCATTATTAAACCGCAATAAGCAGTTGTTAACGACATCCATACTGATGCGGATTCCTCGAATGAAAGATTTTGAGGTTTTGGAACCAAAGCTTCTTTAGGAATTAAAACGTATTCACCGATAACTCCATATTCGTTCGGCAGAATATTAGGCGTAATACATACAGCATCCCCTATACTAAAATCGGTTACATTTTTACCTCTGGTATGAATAACTCCGGAGCCTTCAGTTCCTATTAATGAAGGAAAAACTGGATCGATTACATAAACACCGTTCATGTACATATGTTCTGAACGATTTAATCCAGCTGCTTTCATTTGTACTACAACCTCATTATCTCCAGGTATAGGAATAGCTTCTTTTATGATTTCTAGCGCCTTAGGGCCTTCAGCATTATTAAATTTCACATTTTTATACATAGCCTATTTGTTATGTTATTGTTTTAAGTTTTTAACCGTAAACATGTTAATGTTATAAATCCTATAGTATCTAAAAAGCCAATCGGTCCTTTTAAAAAGGACCGATTTAGCATCTCTAAAACTAACTATTGGTATATTCTTCAAGACTGGCTGCAGCCATCTGATACAGCCCTTCAGTGTTTGCTTTTATTTCTGAAAAAGCGCCTTCGTGTTCTTCTGAGATATCAAATTCAACATCCCAATCCAATTGAGTCCCTCCATTTTTCTCTGAGAGCTTCATAGTACCTATAATTCCGGATACAGGAAGCATGGATTGCTCATCAATACGATATTGAAATATTTTGTTCTCCTCATCAGACTGCAAAATTGTTTCATATAAAGTTCCGTTTTCGTGAGTCCCACATACTCGCTTGTTCCCGTCTACGGTACAACTGGCAACGATAGGCATCCATTTATCCATATTAGTACCGGGGCCTACTTTGGCCCATACCTTATCCAAAGGCGCATTTACAAAATTTGTTGTTTTGATTGTTTTTTTCATTGTAAGAAATAATAAAAGTTAAACATTAAATAAACAGACCAATCTATTTATGTGATTGATAAAAAAATTATAGCATTAGTTTGGCAAAAATTACATCCATCTCCTTAAGCACAGCATTTCGTACGTCTACATGCGCCGTATATTTCGGATCATTGTTAAACACCTCCCGATCCTCGTATTTTTGCCATTCAAAGATTCCGAACATATGTGGTATGAACGCATTTGGTTCTTTTGGCATAGCAGGATGCGGCCCGAAAAAAGCTGTTTGCGAAATTCCGTATGCCTTAGTTATGGGGTTTATTTTTTGAAAATAACCTCCTAACACCTGGAATAATGGTGGAAATGCGCAGGGATCATCAGTTATAAACCAAGCACTCGTAAAGTCATAAATTTTATCAGCTTGTAAAGTTACTGGTGTATCCTGTTGAGCTCCAAAGAAACCGAATTGGATGTTTTCTTTACCGACGGCCTCCAGTAGTTTTTTAAAAGTATCTTGCCCCTGTAGATTTGTTCTTTTTGAGATATCACTCCATTGTAACAAAACAATGTGCGTCATTTTACGTTTTGTATTGGCCAAGTTGCTTACCTTAAACTTGGCTAATACTTCACCTCCTATTGAGGATACATTTTTCGAAAAAGCAGGGAGCAGTCCCTCTACTTTATTGGTTACTTGAGATGATGCATCAATATACATCACTTCTACTAAGGCACCCGCTTTAATAGTAAAAGATGCAGACTTAGCAGGGTTCTTACAGGCCAATAATGGTAATGTAACCACAATTGTGAGAAGCATACTAAAAAGATTTTTTTTCGTTTTCATTTTTATGGATTAAAGGTTAAAATTAATTATATAGATCAGTCTGTCTAATTAAAAAATAAAAAAACTACCATCCAATATAGGAAGGTGGTTTGTGTCCTGCTAGTCTCAGGTATACCACCATCTGACCACGATGGTGCGAAAGGTGATTATCCATGACATTGGCAATTTGATACCTAGTGGTTTTTCCATACCATACATCCACTACCTCAGTAAGTTGTTCTGTGGTCAAGGTTTCCAAGCTGGCAATAAAGGTGTTAAAAAAATTCTCCAGGGCATCAAAAACCATTTCTTTAGAACTTGTTCTTACCTTTGGGAACTCTATGCCTGTCACAAACCGGCTGTGTGTTCTTAGCCAGGAGGTAATATGACTAATCTGAGATTGAAAAGTCTTCATTCCATCTACTGGTTTAAAATCAAAATGTTCTTCGGGCATCATCTCAATAAATTTTAACGTATACCTTTTGTTCCCTTTCCATTTTTTTACCAATTCCTTTGTAGTCATACTATTTCTAGGATTTAAGTGAATGTTCTAATTGTGCAAGAAAAGCATCAAGCGGCTCACTATTCAGGCCGGATTTCATAAGAATTAAGCTTCCATTATACCCTGCAAGGACATTCATTGCTAATTGTCGTGGAGTCCATAGGTTCAATATTTCACCCTTTTTTTGTCCTTCCTCAATGCAATCGGAAAGAGGATCAATAAGTGTCTCAAAATTTTTGCGTGAAGCCTTCGTAAAAACCTCATTAATACCAGCCAATTCTTGGGTCATTCCTACCAAAAGACATCCCCATTTATAGTTTACCTCTTTATAAGTATTTACAAATTCGGTAAACAAATGTATAATCCTTTGCATAGGTGATTTGTCCGTATCTGATAATAATTCCTCTAAATAATCCGAAGTCCATTTAGTATAATAATCTAAAACTTGTACACCAAAATCATCTTTGTCTTTAAAAAAGTTATAAAATGATCCCCTGGATATTCCAGCTTCACCAATAATCTCTTTGGTTCCTGTATGATGATACCCTTTTAACCGGAATAAATTCATTCCGGTTTTAATAATATCTTCTTTGCTATGTTTAATATTCATAATCAATTAGACTGATCCATCTAATAGCAAATATAGAATAATTATTAGTATCCACAAATTCGGACCAAAATTTTTTATTTTTAAAGAGTTATCTAGCTATAAACAAAACTTTAACACTTAAAATTTTGTTTTACTAGACGAGTGGTCATATTTTTGCCTCAGAATTGTAACAAACAATGTCAAAGACCCTAAAACATGAAATAAAAGCCGATGCCCTTATCGAAAAGGGTATGATGCTACTATGGTCAAAAGGTTATAATGCTACAAGTGTAAATGATATTGTAAAAGAAGCTGGTGTACCTAAAGGTTCTTTTTATTTCTATTTTGATAGTAAAGAAGATTTTGCGGTTAAATCTATCGAAAAGTACTTTGATATGCAATTTCCGCCCGCATTAGAGATTTTGCAAAATAAGTCGGTATCACCAAGACAACGAGTTATCGATTTTTATGAGTTTCATTCAAAGGTTTTGAAGGAAGAATTTGATTGTAAAATGGGTTGTATGGGTTGTAACCTAGCGAACGAGATGGCAGAACATAATGAAGCGATTCGGAATGCTATTAACACCAAGACCGAAATGATCAAGGCACATATAACACAAGTAATAAAAGAAGCACAAAAACTTGGTGAAGTCGACTCTAACATTGAAGCTTCAGATCTTGTTGCTTTTATGGAAGACGCTGGCAAAGGGGCAATGATCACAATGAAAGCAATGAATAGTGCCTATCCTATTGATAATTTTACTAAAATGGTCAGAATGATTCTACTAAAATAATTTTTTTTAAATATTTAATAGACGACTGGTCAGTTATTAACTTTTAAATACTATTCGAATAACTTATAAACTATAACTTAACGCTCAAATAAAAACATATAAAAAATAGCCGACCGGTCAATTATTTAACAATTTTAGTTCAATTTCTTTTTATGATCTGTCCTATTATCCAGAATTAAATCGTCTAAATATAAAACTCATAACAATCTGTATCAGGAAGGCTTTCGTTTAAGTACATAGTCGACTGGTCAACTAACAACAAATAATATGAATGCACTTAAAAAAGCAAGTAACGCCACGAATGCGTTTGCAAAAAAATGGGCAGAATTTACAATCAAATTCAAATGGCCTGTATTAATTACAACTTTGATTATCGCTATGGGGCTTGGTTCGCAAGGTAATATGGAGTTTGATGGTGATTATCACGTATTTTTCAGTGAATCTAATCCAGAATTGGAAGCTTTTGATGCACTACAAGAAAAATATACCAAAGATGACAACATTGTAATCGTACTCTCCCCTTCTAACGGAGATGTTTTCACAAAAGAAAACTTAATCGCCATAGAAGAGTTAACAGCAGAGGCATGGAATACCCCTTATTCTTCAAGAGTTGATGCCATTACCAATTTTCAGCATACTAGTGCCCAGGGAGATGATTTGTATGTTGATGATTTATCTTATGAATCTGCATCTAAAACGGATGCAGAGATTAAAAGCATTAAAGAAAAGGCATTAAAAGAACCGCTTTTGGTAAATCGTTTATTAAACGAAAAAGGGAGTGTAACGGCTATCAATGTTACTGTTCGACTACCAGGAGAAGACAGTGCTAAAGAAATACCTGAGGTGACGGCCTTTGTGCGCGGAGCTATTTCAGACTTTAAAGAGAAGCATCCTGATTTTCAAGTACATTCATCTGGTTTGGTTCCTTTAAACACGGCTTTCTTTGAATCCTCTATGAGAGATTTAATGCTTACCATGATCATGTTAGTCATCGTAATCATTACGACGTTAATTCTCACCAGAAGTTTTTTTAGCACCGTAGCCACTCTGGTAGTTGTGCTATTTTCAATTATGAGTGCTATTGGGTTTGTAGGAATCTTGGGTATAAAACTTACTCCTCCTTCATCAGTATTTCCAACCATGATCTTAACACTGGCAGTGGCCGACAGTATTCATATTCTCATCACCATGTTGCAAAAAATGCGGAAAGATGGATATACCAAAAAAGATGCATTGGCTGAATCCATGCGGCTTAATTTTATGCCTGTATTTATTACCAGCTTAACAACAGTTATTGGATTTTTAACCATGAATTTTGGTGATGTACCGCCGTTTTGGGACTTAGGTAATATTACGGCTTTTGGGATGACAATGGCCTTCTTATATTCTACAACGGCTTTACCAGCTCTTATGGCTATTTTACCTATAAAAGTAAAAGCTAAAAAAGAAGCTACAATAGAGAAAACTAGTTTATACACTAATCTTGGTCGTTTTGTAGCTAAGCAACCTGTAAGATTATCCCTGATTTCATTAGCTGTTATTGGTGGACTTACCTATCTAGCTACAAAAAATCAGTTTAATGATGAGTTTATTAATTATTTCGATGAAACTGTAGAATTTAGAAGTGATACAGACTACATTAGTGAAAATCTAACCGGAATTTATAATGTTGAATTCTCGGTAGGAAGTGGAGAAAGTGGAGGAATAAACAATCCCGAATACCTTCAAAAATTAAATGCCTTTGAAAACTGGTTAAACGAACAACCAGAGGTGGTACATGTAAATGCCTTTAGTGAGGTTGCTCGTAGAGTAAATCGATCTATGCATGGGGATAACGAAAGTTATTACCGTACTCCTGATAATCGTGAAGAAGCAGCTCAATACTTACTGTTATATGAACTGTCACTACCCTTTGGTTTAGACTTAAACAATCAAATAAACGTAGATAAATCAGAGACACGAGTTACCGTAACGATCGAAAATATCTCAAGCGCAGAAATGATCGCTTTTTCTAAAAGAGCCGAAAACTGGTTACAGAAAAACACCCCAGAATCTATGCATGCCATAGGCGTAAGTCCAACCTTGATGTTCTCTACACTTGGATTTCGACAGGCAGACAGCATGTTTAAGGGAAATATAATTGCATTACTCCTAATTTCATTGGTCTTAATGTTTGCTTTAAGAAACTTCAAACTAGGATTACTTAGTATTATTCCCAATGTAACTCCGGTTCTGGTAGGTTTTGGTTTTTGGGCAATGTACAAGGCACAGATCAATACGGGGATGGTGATTGTTTTTGGGATGACACTAGGGATCATAGTAGACGACACAGTGCATTTTATGAGTAAGTTCCTTAGAGCTCGACGTGAATTAGGTTATGATTCTAGACAAGCAGTTGTTTACGCTTTTGAAACGGTTGGTAAAGCATTAGTAACCACAACAATAGTACTCTTAGCAGGATTCGCTGTACTTTCTACTTCATCATTTGCTCTAAATAGTTACATGGCAAGGATAACCGTTATAATCATACTTTCTGCACTAATTATAGATTTCATTCTACTACCATCATTACTAATTCTTGTTAGTAAAAAGAGTGAAGTAGAAGCTCCTGTAGAAGAACTAAAACCTCAAATACAATTAGACAAATAGCTTTATAATAAAAAAGGATGTAACAGTAGGGTTTGAGTTTGATTGGCCCGAGACGAATCGCTCAAATCTTGCTGTTATTTATATATAGTAAATCAAGTTATAAATAATAAAAACATATTAAAAATGAAAAAAATAGTTTTTGCGGTAGTCGCAATATTCGGAATAACAACTTTATCTGCACAAAGTGCAGAAGAACGAGGGTTACAAATTGCCATAGCGGCAGACAAAGCAGATCAAGGGTTTAACAGCTCGATAGTAAACCTGAAAATGACTCTGAAAAACAAAAATGGCCAAACCAGTGAACGTTTACTAGTGACCAGAACGTTGGAACAAACAGAAGATGGGGATAAATCCATGATTGTTTTTAATAGTCCCAAAGATGTAAAAGGAACCTCTACCTTAACTTTTACTCATAAAGTTGGATCAGATGATCAGTGGCTATTCTTGCCCTCAATCAAAAGAGTAAAAAGAATATCATCTAATAATAAGTCTGGTCCTTTTGTGGGCAGCGAGTTTGCTTATGAAGATCTTTCTTCACAAGAAGTAGAGAAATATTCTTATAAATTTCTAGAAGAAAAGGGAAGTCTTTTGATTGTCGAACAAGATCCAGTTGATCCAAAATCAGGGTATACAAGACGTATTGTAACGTATAATAAAGATAAAGGGTATCGTATTGAAAAAGTGGAATTCTACGATCGTAAAAACTCTCTTTTAAAGACACTAAATTATAGTGATTACAAATTATACAAAGGAAAATACTGGAGAGCTTTGACTTTCAATATGGTTAATCACCAAAGTAATAAAGAGACATTACTAAAATTTAGTGAATATAACTTTGAGGCTAACCTAGTCGAGGAAGATTTCACTCAGGTTGCGCTGCAGAGAGCCGGACAATAAATAAAAGACAATGAAATACACAAGGCTAAGTCTATTATACCCCATAACGGTTCTTTTGGTTAGTGGATTGTTACTATTGTTACGACCCGGCCTTGTGTTTTCCATTTTACAGAGCAATACAATATATCCATCAGATTTAGGAAATTTATTGGGTATGATGTTCTTAGGATTAGGATTTTTGGTCCTGCTGATTTTTAAATATCAAGTCGAAAAAATATACAAATGGACTATAGCAATACGAGTATTTTTCTGTCTATGCACTCTAGGATTATTTTTTCTATATCAAAACCCATTCTTTATTGCTCTATTATTCATTATTCTAATTGGAATAATGCTCACTACCCTTGGATTTGTAAAAGATCAAAGCATTAAAATTTAGTACATGAAAGTTAAATATATCTATTTTATAATACTACTGCTATATAGCTTACAAAGTATTCATTCTCAAAATGAAACACCCAAAAAAGTGAATCATGATTTTGAATTAAAATTAGAGTCAGAGTATCGCTATTTCTATGACAATGCACTTTTCCAAGATCAAGAAGATCATTTTCCTTCTTTGGCTATACGACCAGAATATGCTATTGACTGGAATAAAGGTTACGAAAGCATTAATTTCAAAGGTTTTTTTCGTTTGGATGTGGATGATGAACGTACACATTGGGATATACGTGAATTGTATTACCAAAAAGCCAAAAACAACTGGGAACTTAGCTTGGGGCTTAAAAAAGTATATTGGGGTGTAGCAGAAAGCAATCATTTGGTGGATATTATTAATCAAACTGATGCTGTGGAAACCTTTGATGGTGAAGAAAAATTAGGGCAACCCATGGCACAGTTTACCTGGATAACTCAAAAATTCGGAACCTTTGATTTCTTTTACCTCCCCTATCATCGTAAACGTACTTTTGCAGGAAAGAAAGGAAGATTACGTTTTCCAACGGTTATTGATAAAGATGATTTGGCCTATGAAAGCGGCGCCAAAGAATGGAGGCAGGATCTTGCTTTTCGTTGGAAACATTACTTTGATATTTTTGACATTGGATTATCTCATTTTTATGGAACAGGCAGAGAACCACTTTTTACATTTGATACTTCGGGAAACATAAATGCTTTTTACCCTGTAATCAATCAAACGGGTTTAGAGCTACAAGTCACACATGATGCTTTTCTATGGAAATTAGAATCTATTTATCGTACCGCAGAAGCACAAGATTTTTTTGCCTTGGTAGCAGGACTGGAATATACTTTTTCTAATATTGACAGAAATGGATTAGACATTGGTATTCTTGGTGAATACCTATTTGATGATCGTGATGAACTGGCGTTAAATGCCTTACAAAATGATGTATTTTTTGGAAGCCGTATCGCTTTTAATGATACACAAGACACCTCGATTTTAATCGGAGGAATTGCCGATCTCGAATCCAGTAGCACAATCTTTAGTTTAGAGGCTTCAAGACGTTTTGGAAGCAGCTGGACCGCAGAAATAGAAGCACGGATTTTCAATACTATTGACACAAATGAATTGATTTTATCAAATTTTAAGGAAGATAGTTTCTTTAGGCTTTCAATTTCGAAGTATTTTTGATTAAAAAAACACCTATACATTAAAGGCTCTCTGGGTTTACGGCCAAACTATTAAACAGTTTGGCTTTTGCCTCAAAGAACTTATTTTGCACTTCGATCTCTTTAAGTTTAGCATCAATAAGGCTTCGCTCCCTTGAGTTAATTAGAAAAAGTGAGCTTTCGCCAAAACTAAACTTACGCTCTTCTGCGGTAAGTAATGTACTATAATCACTTACAATATTGGATATAAGCTCATTTTGGTTGATAAAAGATTCCAATTCTATATAGATGGCCATCACCTTATTCTTGATTTGCAATTGGGTTGTTTCTTGTTCAAATTGTGCATCTTGTACTTTAAATTTGGCTAATTTAAGATCCCCTCTTTCTTTTCTTAAGAAAAGTGGAAATTTAAACGAAACCCCTCCTTTATACTCAGCAGTATTAAAAGAATTCCCTACATCTGGTGTTTCGGTCAGGAAGTTATATTCTAAATCAATTCTTGGAAGCAATTTATTTGCTTTAAGCTTTCTATCGACTTCTAAACCATCTATTTTATATTGCAACGATCTTAACTTTGGGTGGCTTTCTATGGTAAAGCTGTCTAATGGATTTCCCTGAATCTCTAATGTGCTATCTATATCCCGTTCGACATTAGTATCTGGGGTTACATCAGATTGTAATTCTATAGGTATATTATTCTCTAACCATAAAAAATTGGAGAGTTCTAAAGCCGATTTCATCAACTTCACTTTTGCTTGCTCCAGGCTTAGAGCCCTGTTCTTGTAGGCTATTTTAGCTTCTACGGTATCAATAGCCGCTCTATCACCAACAAATGCACTCTTCTTTATCCCTTCTAATCGTACTTTAGCATTATCTAAAAAGTTACCGTAAATTTCTTTTTCATTATAGGCTTTCAACCAATCAAAATATGCCAACGAAGCATTATACAAAATTTGATTAACTAACAGATCCCGGTCTGCTTTAGTTTGTTCTCTGAAAAACTTGGCTTTACGCAAAGTCGCCATACGATCATTAATTAATAATCCCTGTGCAACAGCAACTGAAATCCCAGCATTGAAAAGTCCGTCTTCGGGCACTGAATTTTGAGGATTTAAAAACTCCCCATCATTTTGCTCGAAACCACCTTTAAACTCGATACCATACCAGGTAGGAATTTTAAATGTAGTATTCAGTAGATCATAATATTCTGTCCCTTTGAATTTTTTTCTATCATAGTCTACCTCAATCTTTGGATCAAACCCTCCTCGGGCTTTCATTAAATTAGCTTGACCGATATCTATATTTAATTCTGCCTGCTTAGCAACAGGGTGATATTTCTTTACATACCCTAAATATTCTTTAAAATTGAGAATCGTTGTATCCATTTCCTGGGCAGAAATTGGCATAGCTAAGAACAAAAAGCCATACAAAAGGTTTTTCTTCATCTTATTTCTTTTCAGGTTTAGCTCTTACGCTACTGGGTTGATAATAGTTAGGAGGGAAACCATTAAGTTTACGCCATAATTCGAACCAGATGGGTACATCTTCAAGCAAAGCCATAGAATTTGCTCCAGACCCTACGCGTATATCCTTAGGCCAATCATAATCGTTGGAATCAGGTGCAATGAGTACTCTATATTTTCCATTATCACTTATAAACGTTTCTATAGCTACAATCTTTCCTCCATAAGTTCCGTAAGAAATATTCGGCCAACCGCTAAATATAATAGCTGGCCAACCATCAAATTGTATTCTTATTTTTTCTCCTATATGAATCAAAGGAAGATCAATAGGTTTCACATATGTTTCTACTGCCAAATCATAATCTGTTGGCATAATATTTACTAATTGATCTCCTTCTTTGAACGTCTCACCTACTCCAGACATTAATGTTTTATTGATGAACCCACTTTGTGGTGCTTTGATATAATGCATCTCGCTCCGCATTTCGTAATTAGTATATTCATTTTCAAGTTTTGTCACCTGGGCTTCAGCATCAAACTGGTTAGACTGTGCAGTAAACTTATCACTTCTAGATTTTGCAATTTTATCTGCATATTCTGCCCCTACTCTATTGATTTCTACTTGTGCATTAATCACCTCATTTTTACTAGCTAATAGTTTATTCTCCTGCGAAATTAATTTAGCTTGTGTTTCTTGAAGTTTTAATCGTTTTTCTTCTACATCACTTAAGGCCTTTAGTCCTTCTTTTTCTAATTGAAGGATACGATCATACTGACGCTCAGCAATTCGTATATTAGTTTTTGCGGCTTCAAAATTAATACTATCACTCTGCACCTTCAACCTTGACTGAAGTAGTTTATTGGTTGCCTGCTGTAGTTTTAAACTTCGTTCATTAAGTAAGGCCTTTGCTTGATTTTCTAGCGCTTTTACTTTGCCTTCATATGATGTTACAGACATTGATTTAGCCTGAATTTGCTGATCAGTACGTGCAATCAAGTTGGGGTCAAAATATTCATTTTTCACTTCGGAAATAAAGAGTATTGTATCTCCCTTTTTTACAAAATCACCTTCTTGTACATACCATTTTTCTATTCTACCAGGGATTGGAGATTGTATAGTTTGCGGGCGTTGATCTGGTTTTAAAGTCGTTAAAAACCCTTTTCCAGAAATATTTTGTGTCCAGGGTAGAAATAACACGATACATGCCATGCCAGTAAACGTAATTAGAAAGCGGTTAAAGTATTTATAGTGTCTTTTATGAAAAACTTTCTGGATCGCATTATACTCAGAAAGATTAACCTGCTTATTAAGTTTATTATGTGAAATATTCAACATAGCTTTTTATTTTTCACTTACTATTTTACCGTTCTCAACATTAATAATCCTACCACACCTTTGTATCCATTTTTGGTTTTGACTTACTACAACCAGAGCCCATGGA
The DNA here is from genome assembly GCF_040786285.1 of Aquimarina penaris. Lineage (NCBI taxonomy): Bacteria > Pseudomonadati > Bacteroidota > Flavobacteriia > Flavobacteriales > Flavobacteriaceae > Aquimarina > Aquimarina penaris. The sequence goes on along the minus strand of NZ_JBFMKQ010000004.1, from coordinate 169,029 downwards.
CTTGATGGTTCGGTAAGGAAATTCATAATTCTTGTTACTTCACCCTCATCAAACTGATCTAACGGATCTTTTAAAATCAAAAGCTTAGGTTTTCGAACTATACTTCTGGCTAAAACTATTTTTTTAGACACACTGTACGATATTTGCTTTCCCTCTGGGTATATTATTGTTTTTAACCCTTTGGGTTGTTCTTTTACAAATTGTGTCAGCCCTACTTTTTCTAATGCCCAATACACATCCTCATATGTAATAGTATCATCTCCAAAAGTTATATTTTCTAATAGAGTTCCTTCAAAAGGAGATTCTTCTGTTAAGGATTGTCCTAAATGAGCCCTGTAATAATTAAGATTTACGCCCCTTAGCTCTACATCGTTTACATAAACATTTCCCTCGGTGGGTTCGATTAAACCAGCAATTAAACGAAGTAATGTAGTTTTTCCGGATCCGTTTGAGCCTTGAATTAATATCGTACAACTCGGACTTATTGTTAGGGAAACACCATCCAATATTTTTTTATTATAATCAGGAGCTTTGTACATTATATTGGATAATTCTAAGGTATAACCTTCATCTTCGTGAAATGGTTTTTCTCCATCCTGAGGCTCTAAATCCTTATCAACCACTTGCCCCAGTTTTTCCATAGACGTAAGTACATCATAAAAAGACTCAAGCCCAACAATTAATTTTTCGACAGAACCAATTACTAATACAATGATAATCTCTGCAGCTACAAATTGACCAATATTCATCTCTTGATTGATCACTAATATCCCTCCAATAATTAATAATCCTGCGGTAACTAGAACTTTAAATCCAATCATCTGAATGAATTGAATTACCAATATTTTAAAATGACTCTCTCGAGCATCTAGATATTCACTTACCAAGTTATCATTCTTATGCAATGCATGATTTGTCTTTCCTGAAAGCTTGAAACTTACAATAGTTCTGGCTACCTCCTGAATCCAATGTGCGACTTTATACTTACTCTTCGATTCTTTTAGACTCGTCTCTAAACCACGCTGAGCAGTGTACTTAAATACTATATAAATCAGTACTATCAATAATAACCCGTATATAATAAAGAATGGGTGGTAAAATGAAAGTAACATTAACCCGAAAACTATTTGTATCAAGGCCGCAGGGAAATCAATTAATATTTTAGCCAAACCTTTTTGGGTAGTTAATGTATCAAAAAAACGATTAGCCAATTCGGGTGGGTAATAATTACGTAGTTCGCTCATTTTAATTTTGGGAAAACGATAGGAAAACTCAAAAGAAGCTCTGGTAAATATCTTTTGTTGAACGTTTTCTATAATTCGAATTTGCATTAATTGCAATACTCCTACAAATGCAACACCAACAGTTACTAGAACAACTAATACAATCCAGGAAGTACTAATCTGCGCACCCTGAATAAGATTAATAATAGCCTGTATTCCTAATGGAAGTGAAAGGTTAACCAATCCTGCAAATATTGCATAGTAAAATGTTTGTAAAATGTCTTTTTTGTCTAATTGTAAAAGTCCCATCAACCTTTGCCAGGCAGTCAACAAATTTTTAGTCATTTGCAGTTTCATTAAAAGAGTTAAAGACTAGTTCTGTAAAATACTCAGTAGGTGTATTTTCTTCATTACAATCTGTTAATGATGAGAAATGTTCTTTTAAAAAATGTTGATATAATGCTCCTTCAATAATGGTACTAGCCAGACTGGATGGGTATTTATACTTCTGATCAACTTCTATGATCATATCCTTGATCCTACTTACTAACCTTTTAAATATGGAGAAATACCCTTCTTTATTTTCTTTATCTACTTCTTTTGTTAAATACGATTTGGAGTTTTCATTCACTACAATTTTACTCAAGAGGACTTCATTGATGTGCGAAAATGAAGAATCTTCTTCGATGGTTCTTGTAATAATCTCTATAGCTTTTTTAAGCTTCTTCTTGGGATTAGAAATACTATTTGTTGAAAACACCAGCTGATATTCTAACCAACCCCAATACCAAGATGTTAGATATAATAAAAGCTTATGTTTATTTTCAAAGTAACGATAAATCGAACTTTCGTTAGATCCAATTTTCTCGCCAAGTTTCTTAAATGTAAAACTCTCGAAACCCATTTGATTAATCATCATAATACTGTTTTCTATGATTCTCTTGCCAAGAGATGAGGACTCTGGATCCTTTAAATAGATTTTATCGTTAATAGTAACTTTCAAATTCTGGAGTAAATATTTCATCTGCTTACTTTTTATTCTTGCTGTACTTATTTTCTAAAATAACTTATTGCAAAAATAAAAGTAATACTATCATATTCTAATAGATTAACTTTTATTTAACCATCTCGATTTTAAAATTCCATTCAAAATTGATAATTTTATAACAGTTACAGTCATAAACCAATAATACAACAATACAGTCATGAAAAAGTTAGTATTTATTACATTATTGTCATTTTTTAGCGCTCAAGGTCAAGAAAAAACTATTAATGTAGAAGTGGGTGATGTATTAACATTAGGTACACCATCTGCTAAGTATTATCAGCACATTTTTTTCCCTAAGGCGAACTTTATTATCAAAAAGGGGGGTATTCCCAATTACAAAGCACTAATTGGAAATCGTGTCATTGTTACTGAAGTAAATAAGAAAAATGAACATACTAAGATCTCATTTAAACAAGAGAGTGGAGGTAAGTTCTTTAATAGCTTAGCTATAGTAAGAGCTAATTTCGAAAAAGCTGTACAAGAAAACGAAATTCTCCTGCAAAAGTAGAAAAGTAAAAAACCATCCCAAGTTACCGGGATGGTTAGTATAAAAGTTCAAAGCCTATTTTAGTTATTTATCTCTTAGTAAAGAGCATTTAATGCGGTAATATCTCCTTGACTAAATTCTCCATCTTCATTTCCATCAAAACAAGAGATCATGATAGAGTTAGAATCGATATTACTACCGCCCCATTGGTTACCACTTTGTGTTCCCGGGATTAATATAGCCCCTATACCTGCAGTTCCTTCATTAGAACCATCACACTTTCTTCTAGCATAATCAGTATGTCTAAAACCTACAGAGTGACCAATCTCATGCGTCATAACATGCTCTACAACGTTAGTACTAAAAGAATCTGTACCAGCATTAATTTGAACACGCTTAAACACCTGACCTCCAGATGGGAAACCAGCAGATCCACCTCCGCCTCCACGGCCGTTGTTATAAACAACCATATCACTATTGTTAAAGTTACTCTGGAAAACAAGATTTAAATTAAGCGCAGTGTTTAATCTGTTATAGTTGTTAACAGCCCACTGTAATGCAGTTCTCATTTTAGAAGTAAGTGCACAACAAGAACCTGTATATCCTACTACTCTAAAGCTACGATTAGATCCAGTAACCAGATTATTAGTTCTATATTGCTTGTTTATACCATCTGATGCTGTAGCCAATGATAATTTTCCTCCTTCTAGTTCTGCTTCCGGTATAGCAAGATCTCCAATAGTTATTACCCTTTGATTTCTAAGATAATCATCTCCTGGCAACTTACTCTCATAAATACCAATAGAAGCACCACCTGAGTTAATTCCCGCCTTAGCTAATGCATCAATTTGTGATTTGGATAATTCTTCTTTTACTACTTCTTGTGTTTCAGTAGCAACATCTTCTTTTTGACAAGACGTGGCAAAACCTGCCACGATAGCGCAAAGCGCTAATACTTTGATTTTTTTCATTTTAATAAGTTGAGTTTGTGTAGTTATTAAATCAAGGTAAAATTTTTAAGTTCTACCCCGACTACAATTATGTTAAAAGCTTTGAACTTTTTTAAAATTGCGGTTTGAAGATATGATATTTTTTCTTTAAAATACGTTAATTTTTTATGCTATTTATTAAAAATACGGTAAAACCGTAAGATTTTATCAAAAAAAGTAAGAAAATTCCAATTTTCAATAACTCATAAAATCGACTAAATGCACTATTAATTTGTCAGAAAATTCTTTTATAAAACTTCTAGAATACTAGAAAACCGATCAATAATAATACAAAGAAAAAACATCCTTTAAATAAGTAAAAAGAGCGTTTTTTCTTACAAATCATAAAGTTTGATTTTAACTATGTTAAAAAAATAGTACATTTTAAATATTTAACACAAATACATTATTTATCTCCAGATATAACACAAAATCAAAGTTAAATAAATAGGGTTAAAGCATAAAAAAAAGCCCCAAAAGGGCTTACATATAAAAAAATATATAATACAAAAACTAAATTATCTCTGCACTAAGTCCTGCATCGAGCAATTTAGAACATCTTGGTTCTAGTTCATTGTATGTACCTGTTTTAACGGTACATTTTCCTTTATAATGCACTAATAAAGCGCATTGCTCGGCTTGCAAAGCCGTATGTTCACAGCTATACATCAATGTTTCTATAACGTGATCAAAAGTATTAACATCATCATTATACAAGACAATCTCATTATTACTTTGATCTACAGTTTTCTCAAGAACTTCTTCTAAAACTTTTTCTTGGGTACTCATAGCAAAACTCTTTTATACAAATATAATAACTTTAACATATTTAAATCTGTAAGAAGTCTATTATTTTAGATGATAAGATACTGCAATCCAGTTGTTTCTAACAAAATTATCAACAAAGAACAAATTGTTTTTTGAACATTCTTCTGTAATCATATCTAAATCTTCTTTATAAAATCCACTTAGAAATAAGCTCCCACCGGGATTTAGAGACTTAGCATACTCCTTGATATCATTAAGTAAGATATTACGATTAATATTAGCAATAATAACATCGTAATTTCTTCCTGTCAAGAGTGAAACATCCCCTTCGAACGCAGATATATGATGACAGTCATTTCGTTCTACATTTTCAATAGTATTAAGGTAGCACCAATTATCTATATCAATTGCATCTACAGGGGCCGCTCCTTTCATTTCTGATAAAATTGCTAAAACCCCAGTACCACAACCCATATCAAGCACTTTTTTATCTTTCAAATCTGTTTTCAATAAATGCTGAATCATCATATGAGTAGTTTCATGATGCCCCGTCCCAAATGACATTTTCGGCTCTATAACAATATCAAATTCTGTATTAGGTTTGTCATGAAATGGAGCTCTTACACTACAAATATCATCTACAAGTATGGGGGTAAAATTCTTTTCCCATTCTTTATTCCAATTGATTTGTTCTATTTCTTCAGAAGTATATTGAATATCAAACTCATCAGATTTTAGCACAAAAATATCGTCAAAAATGTTTTGGTGCCAATCTCCTTTTTGAATAAATGCATTAACTCCTGTTTCTGTTTCAACAAAACTTTCGAACCCTGCCTCTCCTAGCTCTGCAATTAAGATTTCTGTAGTGGGTTGTAATGGGGATACTTTAAAATAATACCCTAGATATTTTGTATTTGACATATTCATTTTTTATTGTGCCCAAAGTTAGGCGTTTACCAATAAAAAAGCATCCCGATAATGGGATGCTTTTTAAAAATTATACTATTCAATTAAATAGCCTTTGCTATTGCTTCAAAGCTATCTGCATCCAGAGCAGCTCCACCGATTAATCCACCATCAACATCTGGTTTTGCAAAAATTTCTTCGGCATTATTTGGTTTAACACTTCCTCCGTACAATATAGAAACCTCATCAGCTATAGATTGGTTAAAGGTTTTTGCTACCGTAGCACGAATAAAAGCATGCATTTCTTGTGCTTGATCAGGTGATGCAGTTTCTCCCGTACCAATTGCCCAAACAGGTTCATAAGCAAGGATTACATTTTTCCAGTTATCTGCTTTGATATGAAAAAGACCATTTTTTAATTGACTTTCTACCACAGCAAAGTGATTATCACTTTTTCGATCCTGCAATTCTTCTCCGAAACAAAAGATAATAGTCATATCATGTTTTAAGGCTGTATTTACCTTATCTGCTAATAAAGCATCGGTTTCTCCAAAATATGCTCTTCTCTCACTATGACCCAATATAACCGTATCTACCTCTATGTTTTTAAGCATATCGGCAGAAATTTCTCCAGTAAATGCACCATTTTCTGCCTGATGCATATTTTGTGCTGCCACGGTAATACCGGATTGCTTTAACTCCTGGGTGGCTTTATACAAATTTGTAAATGTAGGAGCTACAATAATTTTTGCATTCTTTGTATCTCCTAACTTTGTCTTTAATTCTGAAAGTAAAACCTCAGTTTCTGAGAGGTTTTTATTCATTTTCCAGTTTCCTGCTACAATTTTTTTTCTCATTAATTTAAATTTATGTTTTTGGTTAAAAAGTGTGGTTATTAATTAATAGTGCATGGTTATAGTCTAATTCTTGGATCTAACCATCCGTATATAATGTCGACAAATATATTGATTAGTATAAACATTGTTGCTATAACTAAAACAGAACCCATTATTATAGGAAGATCCAATGTATTTAAAGCATCTACAATCTCTTTACCTAATCCGTTCCATCCAAAAATATATTCTACAAAAACTGCACCCGCTAACATAGAGGCAAACCAGCCCGAAATTGCAGTAACCACTGGATTTAATGCGTTCTTGAGAGCATGTTTTCTAATGATTTGAAACATCGAAAGCCCTTTTGCTTTGGCAGTACGAATATAATCCTGACTTAGTACCTCGAGTAAAGAGTTACGCATCAATTGGGTTACTACGGCCAATGGCCTAATCCCTAAAACTATTGCCGGAAGCAATAAATTTTTCCACTGTATATAACTTCCTTCTCCAAAATCATCAACTTCATATAAGCTACCTGTCATATTTAGATTTGTTAACTCATGTAAAACATAACCAAATAACCAGGCAAAAATGATTGCACTAAAAAAAGACGGAACACTCATACCAAGCGTACTCAATAATTGGATTAGTTTATCTACCCATTGATCTTTTGTTATCGCACTTAAAATCCCTAGCAAAATCCCTACAACTATTGCGATAAAAATTGCAGACACCGCCAATACAGCAGTATTGGGTAATGTTTCTTTTATAACATCACTTACTTTTTTTCCATTTTTCTGAAAAGACTCCCTTAAATAAGGAAACTTAATCACGGTAACTATATTACCAATACTAAACAATCTAATTGCTGAATATTTCTTCTCATCTAAATAAGAGAAATCTTTAGTATCAAGACTATGAAACGAAATGGGAGAAAGGTCATTTAAATAATACCTGTATTGAGTTGTTATAGGCTTATCGAAACCATACTTTCTTCGAACATTTTCTAGCTGTTCTTCACTTTCGTTCTGTCCGAGCATCATTTGTGCCGGATCACCAGGTAACAATGTAAAAAGTAAAAAAATTACTGTCACTACACCCAATAAAGTTAGTATAGCATACCCTAATTTATTGAAGTACCACAACAACATTATTTGTTAGATTTTTCTTTAAGTTTATCTGCTTTTTTAAGAGCTTCAACTTCATCAATAGTATATATTTTATAAGGAACGCCAACTATTCGTTGACTATACTCTTCTATCGTTTCTTTAAAACCAGCATTTTTTCTTCTTTCATTAACAGTTTCTGGATCTTTAATGGGCCATATAAAGCCCTTATCACTGCTAAAGGTGCTTTGTGTTCCATAGATTTGCTCCAAATTTTGTTTCATTAGATGTCTATCTTCCATCATTGCTACAAATGTAAAATCAAGTTCTCCCTTTTTAGAAGCTTCTTTAATCAATGGTAAATGTGTATCTATCTTCTCTGAATGATGTATTATCAGCCAGGCCGCCATACTTGTTTGTTCTCCCACAAGAGACTTTCCTGGATATCCATATGTTTTGAATATTTCTTCAACAAATACGGTATTTGTACTATCCAAAATTTTTAACTCATCTAGTGGCACTCGCTGATTTCTTGCATCCTGATCTAGGATCATCACACTATCTAATTGAGCTTTAAGCCTTTTATTAATCTGAGGTTCTGGTCGTTTTACTTTTTCTAAAGGTACTTTATGAGCATCATTCCAATGATATTTTTCAACTATAGTTCCTTTCTTTAATTTTACGATCCCTGGATTTGACCTCAAAATTGTTTTTAACGCAGTTTCATCGGTCGTATAAAAATCAAAACTCAAATCATATCTAGATTTAGTTTGTGATATATCTTTGGGCCCAGAAGCTGTAAGTCCAATCACCTCATAACCTGAAGAAATTGCTTTATCGGTTATTTCTTTAACTTTATTAAACCCTTCGGCTTCACTTTTTGATAAATTATAGGCCACTATTAACACCAGGTTCTCTTTTTGCAAAAATTCTGCAGTATAATCAACATCATTCTTTGTGATTGCAAAATCATGAATAGGAGGTTCATATCCTTCATTTACAGTCTCGGTTTCAACATTAATAAAATCTCCTTCAACCTGCGGATATTCGCCACTCGTAGTAATTATTTTTTCTTCTCCATTAACAGTAAATTTCCAATGGTAAGCAAATTCTGCTTCTTGCGCTCCTTCGGGGATTTGCATCCCTTCTTCAATATTGGTTCCTATTTTATACGCTCTAAAGTCAAATACGGGTAAATGCATCAAAACATAATATGCAAATGCCAAACAAGCTGTGAAACCAGCAAAAACAATCCACTTATGTGTAGCAACGGGATGAATAGGAGTAATATATTTTCTTCCAAAAAACAACACTAATATCAATATGAGTAAAATAACATCTTTGGTAAATGATTCCCATGGAGTTAATGGTAATGCATCACCAAAACACCCACAATCGGTAACTTTATTAAAATATGCTGAATAGAAGGTGAGAAACGTAAAAAACACGATCATCCCCAATAATGACCATATAGTAAACTTAGGCAGATATCCCAATATTAATGTGATCCCCAATATAATTTCAAAAATCACTAAAAAAACTGCTATTAATAAAGCAAACGGAATTAAAAACTCTAAATTAAGAACTCCTTCTCCGAAGTATTCCTGAAGTTTATATGAGAACCCTAATGGATCGTTTAGTTTTATAAATCCCGAAAACAGAAAGAGTGCTGCTACGAATATTCTTGAGATAGTAACCAGTATTTTCATACTACAATAATGGATTAAAATTTATTTTGGACAAGATAACAACAGTTCGAATCTTATACGACCAGATTTAACAGTATTTTAAATATTTACAAGTTCGATTCTTCTAAATGGATCATTGCAAATACAGCATAATTAATCATGTCCTGATAATTAGCATCTATACCTTCACTCACCAAAGTTTTTCCTTTGTTATCTTCAATTTGCTTAACACGAAGTAATTTTTGAAGAATCAAATCTGTTAACGAGCTTATACGCAAGTCTCTCCAGGCCTCTCCATAATCATGATTCTTATCTATCATTAATTTCTTTGTAATATCAACGTGTTTATCATATAGTTTTATTGCTTCATCAACAGATAAATCGGGTTGCTCTGCAATACCCTTTTCGATCTGTACCAAAGCCATTATACTATAATTAATGATCCCTATAAACTCAGAAACTTCTCCTTCATCTACTTTTCTTACTTCATTTTCTTGTAAGCTTCGAATGCGTTGTGCTTTGATAAAAATCTGATCGGTCAACGAAGGGAGTCTAAGAATTCTCCATGCGCTTCCGTAATCTTTCATCTTTTTAATAAATAAATCACGACATGTATGAATAACTGCATCATATTGTGTAGATGTATCTTGCATATAACTATTGAATTTTGCGTAAATTTCGCTTTAATATGGGAATTATACCAAATAAAAAACTAAAAAAACTAAATACTGCCTAATGACAATCAACTGCAAAGGTTCTTTAATTGATTTATCTACTCCAAAAGTAATGGGGATTCTAAATCTTACTCCAGATTCGTTTTACGATGGAGGTAACTACAAGGATGAATCTCAGATTTTGGCTCAGGTAGAAAAAATGCTTACTGCTGGTGCAACATTTGTAGACTTGGGGGCATATTCATCAAGACCTGGTGCAGATCATATTACTATAGAAGAAGAAAGAAAAAGAATAGTGCCTATTGTTGAGCTATTAACAAACACATTTCCCGAAATCCTATTATCAATTGACACCTTTAGAAGTGTAATTGCAAAAGAATGTATCGAAGCTGGTGCTGCAATAATTAATGATATTTCTGCCGGAAACATGGATGAAGATATGATTAGTTGTGTTGGAAAACTAAATGTACCTTATATCATGATGCATATGAAAGGAACACCTCAAACTATGAAATCAGAAGATCGCTATACCGATATGATTCATGAAATAAATAGCTACTTTGCAGAAAAAGTTGCAGAGGCAAGAAAGAACGGAGTGCATGATATTATAATAGATCCCGGATTTGGCTTTGCAAAAAACACAAGTCAGAATTTTGAGCTTTTGAAAAACCTTTCTCTTTTACAAATACATGACCTCCCAATTCTAACAGGGGTTTCAAGAAAATCAATGATATACAAAACTCTAAATAATACTCCCGCCGAAGCATTAAATGGAACCACAGTATTAAACACAATTGCTGTGCAAAACGGAGCTTCTATCATAAGGGTACACGATGTAAAAGAAGCTATCGAATGTATTACATTAATAGACTCTCTTAACATGGTTTAGCTTTTTTTTAATACCTACTCTGCTAAGGAATTAGCTCTACCCTTTATTTTGAATACGCTTTTCTAGCTTTTCAAAACAAGGTTTCACTAATTTTTCTATTTTTACAAAAACTCCTAACACTTTGGATTTAATCAACCTTAGAATACTTGATGTACTAGATATTGTTCTGGTAGCTTTTTTATTGTACTATATCTACAAGTTAGTCAAAGGTACTGCAGCGATAAACATTTTTATAGGAATAGTAATGATTTACCTGGTTTGGAAACTTACTCAATTTCTAGCTATGGAAATGCTAAGTAGCGTATTAGGAGAGTTTATAGGTGTAGGAATGTTTGCGCTTATTGTCGTATTTCAGCAAGAAATCAGAAAGTTTCTACTGATGATAGGCTCTACAAATTTTGGAAGACGACGTAAATTTTTACGTCAATTAAAGTTTATAAGAGACACCCCAGAAGATAGTGTTACCAATGTAAAAGCAATTGTAGAAGCCTGTAAAAGTATGGGAGAAACCAATACCGGAGCCTTGATTGTGATTAAAAGAAATACGTCTCTTGATTTTGTAAAAACCACAGGAGATTCTATGGATATGCTTATCAATACCCCAATTTTAGAAAGTGTTTTTTATAAAAATAGTCCGCTTCATGATGGTGCGATGATTATAGAAGATAACCATATTGTTGCCACCCGAGTTATTTTACCCGTTACCAACAGCAATTCGATGCCATTGCGATTTGGTTTGCGTCATCGGGCTGCCGTAGGGATCACAGAAAAAACGGATGCTTTAGCACTTGTTGTGAGTGAAGAAACCGGCAAACTATCCTATATTAAAAATGGTGAGTTTAAAATATTTAAAACCGAGGAAGAATTAATTGAGATCATAAAACGCGATTTAGTTTAAATGAGTGAATTAATTACTATTACAAACTGTAAAAATTGTGGGCAACAGATAGAGGTTTATAATTTTTGCCCTGATTGTGGAGCCAGGAAAATAACGAAAAGAATAACCTTCAAAAATCTAATTGCTGAATTTATTGATCGTTTTCTTAATCTTGATAATTCTTTTTTTAAAACATTCATACACTTATTTACCAAACCCGAAGTGGTAATTGATGGCTACATTCATGGGCTTAGAAAAAGGTACGTGAATGCTTTTGGGTATTTCGCTATATCGGTTACCATTACTGGGCTTTATGGTTTTATAGTTAAAGATCGGATATTTGAACTTACATCTGCTACTATGAGTTCTCTTCTTTCTGAAGAGGCATTAGAATCACAAATGACTGGTCTTGACATGGCTTTTCAATATCAGTCAGTTTTAAGTTTTATCTTAATTCCTATACTTGCATTATTATCTCGATTAGTTTTTCTTAATTATAAAAAATACAATCTAACAGAACATTTTGTGATTTACTTATATGCATATTCGCATATTGTAGGAATAACTGCATTATTACAAATACCTATCACATTTCTTATCGACAGTTACTTTATAATGTCATTTTCGCCTTTTATTGTTTATTTCTTTTATATAGGCTATGTTTTAAAAAGATTGTACGGTATTGATTTGAAGAAAATTTTACTCAAAACCCTACTATTTTTAATGATTCTTTTAGGAAGTTATTTATTACTAATTATTGTTTCTTTACTATTTCATAGCATATAAACAACAGAAATTTATGACACTTTTACTGTGAAATAATGATTACACTTCAGCAAACTGAACTTCGTAAAGATTTCGATAATAGCCATCGGTGATTTCAAGGAGTTCATTATGATTACCTTGCTCTACAATTTCACCTTGATCCATAACAATAATCTTATCAGCATTTTTAATAGTTGCCAATCGATGTGCAATTACGATAGACGTTCTCCCTTTGGTAATTTTGTTGGTAGCATCCTGGATCAACTCTTCGCTATGAGAATCAACAGAGGATGTAGCTTCATCCAAAACCAAAATACCCGGATTCGTAACATAGGCTCTTAGAAAAGAGATCAACTGCCGTTGGCCAGAGGACAACATTACCCCTCTTTCTTTTACATTATAATGATATCCCTCGGGAAGACTCATAATAAAATCATGGATCCCTATCTCTTTGGCTGCTTGCTGAACCTGTTCTTCAGAGATATCCGGGTTATTAAGAGTAATATTATTAAGAATTGTATCTGCAAATAAAAATACATCCTGTAATACGACCGCAATATGACTCCTTAAAGATTCTAATTTCACATTTTTAATAGGAGCACCATCAATTGAAATAACACCACTATCGATCTCATAAAATCTGCTTAATAAATTAATGATTGTAGATTTACCCGCCCCTGTCGCTCCAACAATTGCAACAGTTTCTCCAGCATTAACATCTAATGAGACCCCTCTTAAAACCTCTTCTCCTTCTACATAGCTAAAACGAACATTATTAAACGAAATTTTACCTTTTACATGTTCTAAAAGCAACGCTCCATTATTTTCAATTTTAGAATCTGTATCCAATATGGCGAATACCCTATTAGCTGCCACCATACCCATTTGTAAGGTATTAAACTTATCTGCAATCTGTCTCAATGGTCTAAAAAGCATTTGAGAAAGCTCTATAAAAGCAATAACAACACCTAATGTAATCACATCACCTTGTGCCGCTCTTAATCCTCCAAACCAAACTATTAATCCAATGGTAACAGAGCTTGACATTTCTGCAATCGGAAAGAATATAGAGTTATACCAAACCGTTTTTATCCAACCTTTTTTATGTTTTTCGTTGATTTCTTTGAAATTAGAATATTCTGTTTCTTCTCTTGTAAATAATTGAACAATTTTCATCCCAGTGATGCGCTCCTGCACAAAAGAATTAAGATTAGAAACCTGAGTCCTTACTTCTTCGAAAGCAGCTTTCATTTTTTTCTGAAATACTCGGGTTGCATATAGTATAAGAGGAAGTACAACCAAAACAAGCACTGTAAGTTGCCAACTTTGATAAAACATATATCCTAAAATCACCAGCATCTTTAACAAATCACTTATGATCATGAACAATCCCTGGCTAAAAATACTTGCAATCGTCTCAATATCACTTACCGCCCGGGTCACCAATCTCCCAACCGCAGATTGATCATAATACTGTTTTTTAAACCCAAGCATATGCTTAAAAAGGGCTACCCTGATATCACGAATCACTTCTTGACCAAGCCAATTTGCGAAATAAATGAATAAGAATTGTGAGATGACCTCTAGGAACAAAACTCCTAACATCATGCTAATAAAATAGACTAGCAGTTCACTATCCTTTGGGATAATAGTTCTATCAATAGTTTGCTGCAATAAATAAGGTCGTAATACCGCAAATATAGACAAAAGAATAGCCGAAAATGCCACAAAATAAAAAGTCAGACGATAAGGATTAGTATGCCTAATCAATCTCCTGAACAATTTAAAATCAAATGCTTTGCCACTCTTTTCTGCCATCTATGAAATGTATATAGTTTTTGGGTAATGTACCGCTGTTAAATATAATCCGTGTGCCGGAACCGAATATCCTGCCTGACTACGGTCTTCGTTTTTAATAATACGTATTAAATCTTCTATATTGAGTTTATGTTCACCAATCTCGATAAGAGTTCCTACGATAGCTCTTACCATATTTCTTAGAAAACGATTAGCCGAAATTTTAAAGATCAATTGATCATTACCTTTAACCCAAACTGCTTCTGTTATCGTACAATTATACGTTTTTACATCGGTTTTGGACTTACTAAAGCATTTAAAATTAGTATAGTTTAACAGTAATTTAGCAGCTTCATTCATCAAATCCAAATCTAATGGTTTTTTCAAATAATATGACTTATTAATCTGAAAAGGGTCTTTTGCAAACGTAATATAATACTCATAAGATCTACTAACGGCATCAAACCGTGCATGAGCATCTTCTTTAACCAAATGAATATCCTTAACCGCTATTTCTAATGGCAAAATAGAATTAAGCTTGTATTTTAATTGATCTGGCACTAATTCATGATTATGATCAAAATGTACCATTATCTGCTTTGCATGTACTCCCGTATCTGTTCTTCCTGCCCCAGCAACCTCAGTTTTTACTCTTAACACGGTAGACAGCGAATCTTCTAAAACCTCTTGAACAGATAAAGCATTGGGTTGGCGTTGCCATCCATGATAAGGTGTTCCATTATAAGAAAGTTCTAAAAAATATCTCAAAGTATTCTATTTTTGTAATAAAGCAGAGCGCAAATATACTTTTAAAAATACAGATAAGTAGCACAGCGTTGTTTCTGTTTTTTTATAACCCTATAAATCATTTTTATACCTCAATTGTGAAAAAAATCCTTTTACTAAGTGACACCCATAGCTACATTGATGACCGCATACTACATTATGTTAAAGAAACAGATGAAGTTTGGCATGCTGGAGACATAGGAGATCTAAAAGTCACAGATGCTATTGAAGCATTAAAACCTCTTAGAGCTGTTTATGGCAACATTGATAATGATAAAGCCAGAGCCACATTTCCGTTACATCAACGATTTATCTGCGAAGGTGTTTCTGTATGGATAACCCATATTGGTGGATACCCCCCAAAATATAATGTAAACACCAGAGAAGAGATCAGATCTAATCCACCTAAGCTATTTATCTGTGGACATTCGCATATACTAAAGGTAATCCCTGATCATAAGAATGATTTGCTGCATATGAATCCCGGTGCGGCTGGTACTCATGGTTTTCATAAAGTAAGAACCATGCTTAGATTCACTTTGGATATCGGTAAAATTGAAAATCTAGAGGTGATTGAATTGGGCAAGAAATAATCAAAAGTATAGTATAAATAAAACCCGGAGTTGGCATGCTCCGGGTTTTAACGCACTAATACTACTAAGATGTTAGGTTTATCGTAATCGGTCAACAGATTTTACGAGATTTTCATCCTTTTTAATGGCTTTGTTAGCCATCACTAATAAAACGATAGAAATAATAGGAATCAACATCCCAATACCTTTCTCAGAAATTTTAGTTTCTCCAGATATCGTTAGCGACCAATAAACAAATACTCCTAGTAAAATAAAGTTCAATATTATATTAACACGCCCCAATACAAATTGAAGCTTCCTGTTTTTAAATAAAAAAATAGCAATCAACGATAAGACTGCCGATCCCATAAACATACTTAAAAGAAAAACATCTCCTAAAGCATAAAGAGCAGCTCCGTTTTCATCCAATCCATAGGGTAAATATATGCAAAGCACACCCGAAATCACAGCGGCCAATATTAAGTATAAGGTTTGGATTCTTTGTAACATTACAACTTTTTCTTACGGAAAAGCAAAAATAAGAGTTTCTTTTTATAAATATGCGTAAAAAATTAAAAATAAATTCGTATACTTGCACCACAAATATGTAACCTTCTCAACTAAGGTTATTTACCTTCGAAATAAAATTTTCCTGGAATTCTTCTTTAGAAAATTTATACCAAAAACATAAATTATACAACAAATTTAAATGTTAGAGATTTCTGAATTAAAAGCAAAAAAGCTTCCTGAATTACAGGAGATTGCAAAAACCCTCAATGTACCAAAATTTCGCACCTTGAAGAAATTGGATTTGGTATACCAAATATTGGATCATCAGGCAGCAAACCCTGCTAAGGCAAAAGAAGTAATAAAAGAAGATTCTTCAGAAAAGAAGGTATCTGAAAAGCAAAATACCAATCCTCGCCAAAGACGTCCTAGAACTCGAAAAACAGACGAATCATCTCCTGCAAACAAGGACACAAAAGCACCTCAAGAAAACAAAAAAGAGGCGACTTTGTTTACTCAAGACAAAACTAGTCCTAAAAGCAAAGAAAGTGGCGAAAGCAACAAACCTCAACAAGCTAGAGAAGACAAGAGAGAGGATAAAAGAGAAGACAAAAAAGATAACCGAAATAGAGGCGGAGAAAAACCTCAGAATAAAAATAGAAACGCCAAGAAAGAAGGTGGAAATCGGGACAACGGGAATAGAGATCACGGAAACAGAGATAACAGAAATCGCTACAAGGAACCCGATTTTGAATTTGACGCAATAATCCAAAGCGAAGGAGTTCTTGATATTATGCAAGATGGATATGGATTCTTGCGATCTAGTGACTACAACTACCTTTCTTCTCCAGATGATATATATGTATCTCAATCTCAAATAAGACTTTTTGGCCTTAAAACAGGAGATACAGTTTTAGGACAAGTAAGACCACCTAAAGAAGGAGAAAAATATTTCCCTCTTATTAAGGTAAATAAAATAAATGGACTTGATCCACAAGTGGTGAGGGATCGTGTTTCTTTTGAACACTTAACTCCTTTATTTCCGCAAGAAAAATTCAATATAGCAGAAAGACAAAGTACTATATCCACCAGGATAATGGATTTATTTGCCCCAATAGGAAAAGGGCAACGAGGTATGATTGTATCTCAACCCAAAACTGGTAAAACCATGTTACTAAAGGATGTTGCCAATGCAATTGCAGCAAATCATCCGGAAGTATATCAAATGATTCTTCTTATTGACGAAAGACCTGAAGAAGTTACCGATATGCAACGTAATGTAAAAGGAGAAGTAATTGCTTCTACTTTTGATAAAGAAGCTAATGAACATGTAAAAGTTGCTAATATTGTATTAGAAAAAGCAAAGAGATTAGTAGAGTGTGGCCATGATGTGGTTATCTTACTAGACTCAATTACCCGTTTAGCCAGAGCATACAATACTGTGCAACCGGCCAGTGGTAAAATATTAAGTGGTGGTGTTGATGCAAATGCATTGCACAAACCAAAACGTTTCTTTGGAGCTGCTCGTAACATCGAAAACGGAGGGTCGCTTACCATAATTGCGACGGCGTTAACAGAGACTGGATCAAAAATGGACGAAGTAATTTTCGAAGAATTTAAAGGTACTGGTAATATGGAACTTCAATTAGATCGTAAAATATCTAATCGTCGTATTTTCCCAGCTATCGATCTTACTTCTTCGAGTACACGTCGTGATGACATACTGCTTGACGAAACAACAATTCAAAGAATGTGGGTAATGCGAAAATATCTTGCAGATATGAACCCTGTAGAAGCTATGGAATTTATTAACGAACGTTTTAAGCAAACAAGAAACAATGATGAATTCCTGATCTCGATGAACGGATAACATCTATAAATAAATTTAAATGAGGCCGAATTCTAAGTTGAGAAACAAAGAATTCGGCCTCTTATTTGTTTATATAGATTTGAGCAATGTATTGTATAGATTCCTAATCAAATGAGAGATATCCATCATCTACAACACCCTAATCATACAAGCTTAGTGATGTAAACCACGAATAGGCGAAGTTCCATCGGGACAAGTGCCAGCACATGGCATAGCGATAATCTGTAAAAATCCACCAGACCCCATTACCGCACATCCACAATCTTCTTCTCCCGGAAATGGCAGAGACGTTCCTGCGTTAATACTAATTTTTTGATTTTTACTTAATTGCTGAATATCTTTTATTTTTAGAATTTTACTTACCATAAGTTCAAGTTTTATAATTAAAAAATCTTTCAAGTTTTCTCAGACATTTCAAACAGTAGCTTCATTACTTATTTAAAATCAACGTACCACCTAATATCTTAAGATTTTTATTACCATTTTACAAAAAAGAAGGAACAGCATCCAAATCTAAATCGATCTCATATTCGTTTACAGGATCTACCCCGCCACTTCTTCTTCCTCCAATAACAGTTTTTTGCTGAGCTTTGGTAAGTACTATTTCTTTACAATTCAAAATTTTGCTTAACATGGTTTCAAGTTTTAAAATTAAAATGATCCCTAAAAGTTTATAGACATTAAGGTCCTGGTCTAAGTATACTTAGCTCAAATTTAGTAATCACTCTTGTTATTGCACACCCTGAAAACAGGGTTTTTCAATATTTCGAAAGCCATATTATTTAACATACCCCATATTTCAACTCTCTTTAAAAAAGCAAATTTTTATATTTTTAATTTTACCCTTCTTAACATGTAACAATTGAAAGGTTTTAAATAAAAAAATGACTAAAGCAGAAATAAACAAAAAACACTTATGAAAAAGATACCTTATATAGTATTGACACTTACCTTCTTATTTACAAGCTGTCAAAGTAATAGTCAATCCACTAAAAAAGAAAATACTCAAAACATAACACCAATTCAGACTGAAGCAATTAATGGATTAGAAAGAGCATATTTTGCAAGTGGTTGCTTTTGGTGTGTCGAAGCAATCTATGAAAGTGTAAAAGGAGTAAAAGAATCCATCTCAGGTTACTCAGGTGGACATACAGAAAATCCGACTTACGAAAGCAGTAATACAGGAAGAACCGGTCATGCAGAAGCTGTAGAAATATACTACGATCCCGAAGTAGTATCTTTTTCGACCTTGGTTGATATATATTTTGGCTCTCAAAATCCAACTCAAATAAATGGTCAAGGACCAGATCATGGCTCACAGTATAGGTCAATTATTTTTTATCAAAACGATGAGCAGAAAAAAATCATTGATAAAAAGAAAGAGGCGTTAGGTAAAAAACTAAACAGAAGGATCGCTGCAGAGGTTGTTCCTTTTCAAAAATTCTGGAAAGGAGAAGCATATCACCAAGACTATGAAAGAAGAAACCCTAATAGTGGATACATTCGAAATATATCTATTCCAAGGTTAAAAAGATTTCAATTAAAATTTCCAGAATTAATTAAGGAAAAGCATTAAGAAAATTTAATTTTACTCCTTATTATTATATGTAGTTTAACTTCTACCCTTCATATCCACAATATGCTCATATACACTGGGCAATTACACCAAAATCACAAAACCGACAGGACGAAGAAAAAATAAGACGTAAATCGGTTGTAATACTTAAAAAAATCGGTGAAAAACACAAATCATCGAAAAAAAATTGATATTTTTATGCAAATAAAATGAAAACATGTTGTGTTTTTAATATTAAAACATTACTTTTGAATCTGATTTAATGGTTTTCTTTTCAGTATTTTAATCATAAATATTGAAGTTTTAGTAAAGAAAACTCTTGTTAAAGCACTGAAAAACAAGCCGTTAACATCTTAGTTGTTCTTTCAAAGAATATGGTTTTTTACTTAAAATTAAAGGATCATAATTAAAGATAAAATTGACGTTAAAACGTTTTTGGCATCCTTTTTGAAATGCAATTATTGACGGTAAATTAGAAATTTTGTTTAAAAATTTTGATTAAAGAAAATAATAATATTGAATTTAAATTATAACCCAATCTACTTAAAAACAAGAGATATGAAGTCTATTTTTACATTTATTCTGCTTTTGGTGATTACGTTCTCGACTGCTCATGCTCAAAAAGAGGAGTATCTAATGTCTGCACAGAAATTAGAAGTTCGAAGTGGTCCAGGTCTAAACTTTAACACAATTGCTGAAGTTCCTCAGGGAACACAAGTTTATGTAATCAATTCTGGTTACGGAGACTGGAGTGCAATCCAGTTTAAAAAAATGAATGGTTTTGTTCCAACAAAACTTTTAACTACAGATAGTAGAATTGCCGATGCAGCAGCCGTTGCAAGGCAAGCAGCTGCAAAAAGAGAAGCTGCCAAGGCAGCAGCAGCAGCAGCGATTGCTCAAGCACAAGCTGCAAAGAGAGCTGCTGAAGAAGCAGCAAGGAAAGCTATTGCTGATGCAGAGCGTTTACAACGAGAAGCTGAAGCAAGTGCTGCAAAAGCTATTGCAGATGCTGAAGCTGCAAAAAGATCTCAAGATGCGACTGCAAGAAGAGCTTCTGCAGAAGCTGAAGAAACAAGAAGAGCTGTAGAAGAAGCAAACAGAAGAGCCGCTCAAGGTGGTAGCTATGCTTCTACTCCTATAGAGTCTACTACTCCTTCTTATGGTTCTAGTTCATCAAACACTAGTTCTCCTGCATCAACTGCAATATCAGTTACTAGAGAAGATAAGTACTCTAGCTGGGAGAAAAAGACATATAAGTCTGGTGCTACACCAAAATCTTTCAACTTTAAAGGTAAGTTTGATTACAAATTAGACAATTACCTTAAAATCAAAGTAGGTAAAAATACCGAGGTTGTTGTAAAGATGTACAAAATGGGTAAAACTACTGCTGACGACGAGTTAGTTCGTGTAACATATATCAATAGTAGTACAACTCAATTTATCAGAAACGTACCCGAAGGTGAGTACTACTTAAAAATCGCTTACGGTAAGGACTGGAGAGAAACTGTTAAAAACGGGAAGAAGTTCGGGACATTTACTCAAAATGCTTTGTATGAAAAAGCACCTCAGGTCCTAGATTTTAACACGGTTAAAACTTCTAAGGGTATTAATGTACCATCGTACAACTTAACATTAGATCTACAACCAAGTAGTGGTGGATACAGTACTGGTGGTCAGGATGATATTAATGCTACTCAATTTAACGAGAACTAAAATAAATACGAAATACATACAATTTATAATCACCAAAATATAAATGTAACAAAAACGCTAGGGCAAATGCCCTAGCATTTTTGGTTTGTATATGTAATGACATTTTTTGGATAGTAATTAAAAAAGTCTTTCTACAAGCACAAAAAATAAACCCTATGAAAGTTAAACTTTCATAGGGTTTATTTTTTGTACGTTATAGGTATTAATTATTTTATGTTACGGTGTCTTTCTCTAGCTAATAAGGTATTCTTAAGCAACATCGCAATTGTCATTGGCCCTACTCCACCTGGTACTGGTGTGATAAACGAAGCTTTTTTACTTACATTATCAAAATCTACATCCCCTACAATTTTATATCCCTTAGGTCTGGATTCATCTGTTACCCTGGTTATACCAACATCGATCACCACAGCATCATCTTTAACCATTTCTGCTTTTAGAAAATTGGGAACACCCAATGCAGAAATAACAATATCGGCCTGAGAAATAATCTGGGTAATATTTTTGGTATGACTATGTGTTAAGGTTACCGTAGAATTACCAGGCCAACCTTTTCGCCCCATTAATATACTCATGGGTCTACCCACAATATGACTTCTACCTATTACCACCGTATGTTTTCCTTTGGTATCTACATTATAGCGCTCTAGTAGCTCTAAAATACCAAAAGGAGTAGCAGGAATAAAAGTAGACATATCTAATGCCATTTTACCAAAATTCATAGGATGAAAACCATCCACATCCTTATCGGGATCTACAGCTAACAATACTTTTTGGGTGTCAATTTGTGGTGGTAATGGTAACTGAACTATAAAACCATCGATATCATCGTCTTCATTTAGCTCTTTGATCTTAGCCAACAATTCAATCTCACTGGTCGTACTTGGCATTTTAACCAAAGTAGATTCAAAACCTATACGCTCGCAAGCCCTTACTTTACTACCAACATAAGTTAAGCTAGCCCCGTCATTACCTACTAATACTGCAGCCAGATGTGGTACTTTCTCACCACGTTCTTTCATTTTCTGAACCTCGGCAGCAATTTCATCTTTAATATCGTTGCTTACTTTTTTTCCGTCTAATATTTCCATTCCCCCTAATTGTACTTTTATAAAAGTTTAAAAATTTATGTGTTTGCTATCGCATTTTACCCATCATTTGCATCATTCTCTTGCCACCACCACCTTGCATCATCTTCATCATTTTACTCATTTGATCGAATTGTTTAAGCAATTGATTCACTTGTTGGATAGATGTTCCCGAACCTTTACCTATACGCTTCTTTCTACTGGCATTAATAATTTGTGGCTTTGATCTCTCTGCCGGAGTCATAGAATGTATTATGGCTTCAATATGTTTGAAGGCATCATCATCGATATCCATATTCTTCATCATTTTTCCTGCTCCAGGGATCATTCCGACAAGGTCTTTCATGTTACCCATCTTCTTAATCTGCTGAATTTGTTTCAGGAAATCATCAAATCCGAATTGATTTTTGGCTATTTTTTTCTGAAGTTTTCTGGCTTCCTCTTCATCAAATTGCTCTTGGGCTCTTTCAACAAGAGAAACAACATCTCCCATTCCCAAAATACGATCTGCCATACGAGAAGGGTAGAATACATCAATGGCTTCCATTTTTTCACCGGTACCAATAAACTTAATCGGTTTATTAACAACAGATTTAATAGATATTGCGGCTCCACCCCTGGTATCACCATCTAATTTTGTAAGAATTACTCCATCAAAATTAAGCACATCATTAAATGCTTTTGCAGTATTTACAGCATCCTGACCTGTCATAGAGTCTACTACAAACAAGGTTTCATCGGGAGTAACGGCTTTATGGATATTAGCAATCTCGGTCATCATTACCTCATCAACAGCCAAACGACCTGCGGTATCAATAATTACCACATTAAATCCATTAGCTTTAGCATGGGCAACACCGGCTTTGGCAATAGCAACAGGATCATCATTACCTCTATCACTAAACACTTCGATATTGATCTGCTCACCAACTACGTGCAACTGATCAATTGCTGCTGGTCTATATACATCACATGCTACAAGTAGCGGCTTCTTTGTTTTTTTTGTAGCAAGAAAATTAGCCAGCTTACCAGAGAAAGTTGTTTTACCAGAACCTTGCAGGCCCGACATTAAGATAACCGAAGGATTTCCCGCTAAATTAACTCCGGCTACTTCGCCACCCATTAATTCTGTTAACTCATCCTTAACCAGTTTTACCATTAACTGACCAGGCTTAAGGCTCTTTAATACATTCTGACCTAATGCTTTTTCTTTTACTGTTGCAGTAAATTCTTTCGCTATTTTATAGTTAACATCGGCATCTACTAATGCTCTTCGTACTTCCTTAAGTGTTTCGGCAACATTTATTTCGGTAATCTGACCATGCCCTTTTAAAATATGTAAGGCCTTATCTAACTTATCACTTAAATTATCAAACATATATTTTCTTCTATTTTGAAAATGCTATCTTTTTTTGATAGACAAGTGCAAATTTAAGGATTTGAAATGTATAAATGAAGGATGGAATTACAGAATTAATAGATACGCTTATGATTTGACGTTATTATAAAAAAAGCAACTGAAAAGAATCCAAATTTAACCCTTTTCAGTTGCTACTCATCAACACTAAAAATTACTTTCTAATGTAGCAAAGATGGTGGAATTAATACCCCTTCAATCACATGCACAATACCATTAGAAGCTTCTACATTGGCTAGTGCCACTCTTATACTTTCGTTTAGAATTACTTCGCCATCAAACATTTCGATAGTTACTTGTTCACCTTGCAGTGTAGTCACCGTTTCTTTGGTTAGCAAATCTTCTGCATCAAATTTACCCGAAGCTACATGATATAGCAATACTTCTTTTAATGCATCTCCACTTGGGATTGCATCTAAAGCATCGAAGGCAGCATTGGTGGGGGCAAAAACTGTAAAAGGGCCATCGCCACTAAGTGCATCTACCAAATCTGCTGCCTGCAATGCTCCAACAAGAGTAGATAGTTCTGGGGTATTTACCGCAATCTCTACTATACTTTGCAAATCTGCCGGAGGTAATAAAACTCCTTCGATCACATGCACGATACCATTAGAAGCTTCGACATCGGCTAGTGCTACTTTTATGTTTCCGTTAAGTACTACATTTCCATCGCTATCTACTTCAATAGTTACCTCGTCTCCTTGTAAGGTGGTAACGGTTTGCTTTTCTAACAGATCTTCTGCAGTAAATTTACCTGAAGCTACGTGATATAGTAATACTTCTTTTAACACATCTCCACTTGGGATAGCATCCAAAGCATCGAAGGCAGCATTAGTTGGTGCGAAAACTGTGAAAGGTCCATCGCCGCTAAGTGCATCAACTAAATCTGCTGCCTGCAATGCTCCAACAAGAGTAGATAGTTCTGGAGTGTTTACCGCTATCTCTACTATGGATTGTAAGGGTTGAAATGATGGTGGTATTAATACTACATCTATGACCTGGATTATTCCATTGGATCCACCAATGTTAGCAGAAAGTAATTTTACGGTATCATTAATCACGATCTCATTATCGCTATTAAGGCTTACTTTTACATCTTCACCCTGTAATGTAGTAATAAATTCCTGAGCAAGTAATGCCGAAGTATTTAATCGACCACTGGCTACATGGTATAATAGAATATCTCTAAGTGCATCACCACTAGGCACTTCATCTAGAGCAGCGAAAGCTTCATCTGTGGGAGCAAACACAGTAAACGGCCCATCTCCGGATAGTGCATCTACCAGTTCTGCAGCTTGTAGTGCTCCTACTAAAGAAGTAAATCTACCATCTTCTACAGCTAGCTCGACTATTGTTTTATCGGGGAAAGTAACCTCGGTTAGTGCTGCATTCCAAGCTCCTCTGCCTAAACCACCAGACGTAAACAATCTGAAGCTTCCTTCTAAATCTCCATTATCACCTACTCTACCAATACCAAATATTAAATCTCTACCTGGTGGGTTTATGATCAAATATACTTTACCATCACTTACTATAGCACCCCGCGCTCTTGCTTTAGTACCATCTGGTAGTGTTAAATTACCACGAACAATGGTAAAACTAGCATGATAAAGTGTAAAATTGAGTTTTAATTCTCCGGCTATTACTGCCCCTGTTCCGGCTCCGCTGTTTACCGTTGCTGAGAAATCATACACTCTTTTCTCTCTGCTAATACCAAATGTTTTACTCTTGGCTACAGAAACTTTGTCTTCTTCTACGGCTAGTTCTCCTTCAATTATATTTTGGGTCATTTCTTCGATGGCATCAAAACCGATGATCTTAGATTCTTCAAATTCGATTAGCTCCTGTTCTGGTTGGGCTTCAAAGCTATCATCACTTTGACAAGCTACAAATAGGTGGGTTAAAATTAGGCACAAGAAGGGTACCATTAATCTTTTGATTAGTGTTTTCATGGTTATAAATTTTAAAGTTAGTATGTTAAGATGTGTGTGTAAGAAATCTAAGGCTGCCCATAGAAGGAACAGTTATTGAACAGCCTTAAATTCTTAAAGGATATTAATTAAGGTGCTGGTAATAACACCTGATCTAAAACATGGATTACACCATTGGCAGCTTGCACATCGGCAACAATAATGTTGCTTGCACTTGTATTTCCGCCTCCGGTTACAGTTGCAGGATCTGCCGATATCGTTACATTACTTCCGTTAACGGTTCCAACAGCACCTGCTACACTAGCTAAATCTGAAGATCGTACATTATTCATCTGAATTACGTGATATGTCAACACATCCACCAACGCCTGGCCAGTTGGTACAGATGCAAGGGCTGCAAAAGCATCATTAGTCGGCGCAAAGACTGTAAATGGTGCCTCTGGTGTTCCTGTTCCGTTAGCGGCCTGTAAGGCTAGAACCAAATTAGCATCTCCTAAAGCAGTGGCTAAAGTAGAAAAAGTTGGATCTGCCGTAGCAAAAGTCGTTACATCGGGTAGCGTAATCACAGCATCTACGATATGAAGTACTCCATTACCTGCAACAATATCTGCAGTAGTTACCGTAGATCCACCGTTAAAAACAACTCCATCTGCAGTATTGATATAAATACTTAAATTAATACCGTCTGAAGGTGTGCCATAAGATGCTAATGTACTAGCGTAAGAAGTCGATAATGCAGAAGAAAGAAGGCCTCCTGATATTGCATGATTTAACAAAATCTGTTCTACTGCAACGGCAGGCACTCCTGAGATATCACCTAAAGCTGTAAACGCATCATTATCTGGAGCTAATAATGTTAAATCGCCCTCTTCATTTCCTAAAGCACTAATCACAGCGGCACTGTTCACTGAAGCTGTTGATGCCAAAGAAGATAAACTTGGATCTGTTGTTACAAAATCTAATAATGTCGGTATAGCAATAACCTTATCAACAGCATGAATCACGCCATTAGATCGATCGATATCTGCTGTAGTAACCATGACACCTCCGTTAATTGTTACGTCACTTCCAGACTTTTCTATATAAGAACTTACTTCGGCGAGATTGGTTTGATATCCCGTTGTAATTTGACTTGATGTCACTTCTACCCCCAATACATGGTTCAATAATACTTTTCTTAAATCTTCTACAGGTACATCTGTTAAAGCTGCCCCATCTAAAAACTCAGTGAATGCATCATTATCTGGTGCAAAAACAGTAAAACTTCCCTGACCGGATAGTGTTGTAACTAAATCTGCTCTTTCTAGAGCCGCTAAAAGAGAACTATAATCGGGGTTGGCTGCCACAAAAGCTGCAATAGTATCTACATCCGTCGGAGGAAAAGTTGTATCATCATCATCACTACACGAATACGTAGTTACTATAAAAATGGTAAGAAATACGATTTTAAAAAAATGTTTCATTTGCATGGTTTCTAAATTTATTGTTTGATGATTAAACAACTCATCAAACAAAACTCGAACCCTCAAAAATGATTTTAGCATTATTTTAACTTTTTGTTTAACAATTTACACAATAAGTTAAACAAAAAAAGCCACCAAACAGGTAGCCTATTCTATTGATTTACAATCATTAACCATCGTTTTCATCACATTCGGGTGCTGCATCTAAGATTTTACTTAACAACTCACTATTATGTTGAGCGCCCACATTTTCTCCATTATGAAGTACTAAATTTATAGGGTAATTAATACTTACAGAAATATTATCTCTAACATTAGACATAAAATTAAACATCTGAGAATCATGACCTATTTCTATGGTATTTAATTGATTTGAATTACTATCAAAGGTTGAGATAGACATGGGGTACACAAAATCTATACATTCTATATCATCGTCCTCTGTTTTACAAAGACCCCTAAAAACCTCTAGTTCGGCGTTGTTTTCTACAATTTTTTCTACATGATCAGATTGAGTGATTGTAACGGGGAATGAAATTTCTATAACATCTGTATTCAAAAAACCTTGATAATCAACTACGTCATTAATTACGAACTCATCTCCATTTAATAAGATAGTATAGGGAAGATTAATACTAAAACAATTCCCTCTATCCACAATATCATCAAATGAACCGTCATGTGTTACTACATTCTTCATCAGACTCGCTAGCTGCGAATTCCTAGGAACTGTATTATCTACGTTAGGATCTATGAATTCTCTTTCTTCTTCCTGGCAGGATGCCAATAAAATCATAATACTTACAAAAAAATATAAATTCCAATTCTTCATTTTCTAATCATTTGTTTCAAACACTCTAATTTAAGGTATAACAACATACTTCCATAAATTCCTACGTATCAATGCTATTTTTTTTAATTTTAACAAAAATATTAATAATGCCTAAAGACTTATTTGACAATGTTTGTGAAGAAAACATATTCACAGTACTTTTTCAGAAACATTCAAAAGAACTACATGACTTCATATATTATAAATATGGAGAACATATAGATGCAAAAGACAAAGTACAAGAGGCGTTTATAAAACTATGGGACAACTGTAAGAAAACTCCACTTCAAAAGGC
Source organism: Aquimarina penaris (assembly GCF_040786285.1). Classification (NCBI taxonomy): domain Bacteria; kingdom Pseudomonadati; phylum Bacteroidota; class Flavobacteriia; order Flavobacteriales; family Flavobacteriaceae; genus Aquimarina; species Aquimarina penaris. The sequence continues at coordinate 140,926 of NZ_JBFMKQ010000004.1, read as the reverse complement.
AAAAAGTTTTCTATTCACCGTTGCCAATAATTTATCACTAAATCAAATAAAACACAATAAGGTAAAGCTAAAATATCAACAAGTAGATCACAAGGATAGAACTAACGAAAATCCTGAATTTATTTTACAAGAAAAAGAATATCTACTAAAATACCAAAAAGCACTTTCCAACCTTACTGAAGCACAACGTGTAGCATTTCTTCTTAATCGAGTTGAAGGGAAAAAACACAAAGAAATTGCAGATTATTTGGGAATCTCTAGAAAAGCCGTTGAAAAAAGAATTTATGGAGCATTAGAAAAGCTAAGAAAAGATATTGATGGTATATAAAACGATTAAACGTCAAATAGATAGGGTAGGAATTTTTAAAGGAAGATTGTTATATATATAGAAATCTTGTTATGAAAAAGAAAGATCTCATAAAAAAGTGGTTGGACAATGAACAACTCACTCATACAGAATCAGAGGCGTTTAAGAACTTAGACGCCTATGGTTCGTATGCTAAAATATCTGAAACGGCAAAAAGATTTAAATCTCCGGAATATGATGTTGACCAAAATTTACAGAATTTAAATGCTACGTTATCAAATCGCAAAAGTAACACCAAATCCCAAAAAATATCGACTATATTATTAAAAATAGCTGCTCTATTTGTTTTAGGCATTGGCACCTATTTTACATTTTTTTATACTACTGACACCTCTGTTAATACGATAGCAAGTGAGAAAAACTCTGTTGAACTTCCTGATCATACTATAGTTAAGATTAATGCGCTTTCTACAATTAAATACCAAGAAAAAGACTGGGAAAATAATCGTAAAATCAAACTGGATGGTGAGGCCTATTTTAAGGTTGCCAAAGGGAAAAAATTTGACATATACACTTCATCTGGTAGTATTAGTGTATTAGGCACAGAATTTAATGTAAAACAAAGAGACAATTACTTTGAGGTTACGTGTTATGAGGGCCTAGTAAGTGTTACCTATAATAAAAGCAACGTTAAGCTTCCGGGAGGCAAGGCATTTAAAGTGATAGACAATAAAATCCATACTACTACAACAACTCTTGTTGAACCGGATTGGATTAAGGGCCGAAGTACTTTTTCGAGCACACCATACCGCTATATTCTTAAAGAATTAGAAAGGCAATATAATGTAACCATTATTGCAAAAAACATAGATCAAGATAAACTTTTTACAGGTAATTTTGTACATTCAAATATTCAAACTGCATTACAATCTATAACCATACCGATGCGTTTGAAATATAAGATGAATGACAACAACATAACCCTGTATAAAGAGTGATCAAAACCAAAATCACAGCTTTACTTATTACGTTTTTTTTTGCTTCATATCAGACCTATTCACAGTCAGATCAGGATTCTTTATCACTTTTTTCAATATTAAACCAGACCCAGGAAAAATTTAATTGTAGCTTTTCCTATGTAGATGATGATATCGAGGGAATACAAATTGAAAAACCTTCGGACACATTTACGCTTAAAAAAACTATTGAATATTTAAAACGCAGTACCCCACTTGACTACACTTTTTTAGATGATAAGAATATTGCCATTAGTCGTAAAAACAAAAAAAATGAAGTGTGTGGAGTTTTAAAATCCATTACGGACAACAAAGAATTGGCAAACGCAACAGTACAAAACAAGGCTGGTGCCACAATTAGCAATGAAAATGGAGAATTTAGATTTACTGTTGAAAATCCTGAAGAGCTTATAAAAATTAATTTTATAGGCTACAAAACCCTGGTGATTTCTGCTAAAGATCTTTTAAACACACCCTGTACTACAATTTACCTTACCCCAGAAGTTCAATACTTGACCGAAGTAATACTTAATGATTATTTAGTCAAAGGGATTGATAAGAAATCAGATGGATCAGTTATTATTGACTATACTGATTTTGGTATACTACCAGGGCTTATAGAACCTGATTTATTACAAACTATACAAGCCTTACCGGGTATACTAAGTGTAGAGGAAACGGTTTCCGATATTAACGTAAGAGGGGGGACTAATGATCAAAATCTTATTCTCTGGGATGGAATTAAGATGTATCAATCTGGTCATTTTTTTGGTCTTATCTCGGCATTTAATCCATATCTAACAAAAAATGTTCAGCTCATCAAAAATGGGACTAGTGCTAGTTATGGAGATGGTATTTCTAGCGTTATAGCCATGAATACAACAAATGAAATTAATCAAAACCTGGATGCCAGTTTAGGCATCAATATGATAAGTGCAGATGCTTATATTGATACTCCGTTAGGCAAGAAATCGTCTTTGCAGCTATCTGTGCGAAAATCAATAAGTGAATTAGTAGAAACCCCAACATATACACAATTTTTCGATAAGGTTTTTCAGGATTCTGAAGTGATAAACACGGCCGAAAATGTTTTTAATACAGAGGATGAATTTTCGTTTTATGACACAAGTCTACGGTGGCTATACCAATTAAGCTCTAAAGATTTACTCAAAGTAAACGCTTTACTCATAAGAAATGATCTCATTTTTGAAGAAAACACGTTAATCAATCAAATAAATATAGCCAGAGAAAGTAGTATAAAACAAAACAATAGTGCCGGAAGCATCTCGTATCAAAGAAATTGGAATGAAATTTTTAAAAGTGAATTACTTATTTACGGCACAAACTACAATCTAGAAGCGATTAATTCTGACATCCTAAACAACCAACGTTTATTACAAGACAATGAGGTAAAGGAAGGTGGCTTTAAATTAAATAACTTACTTAAGCTAAGTACTAGTTTTAATTTAAAAACCGGATATCAATTTAATGAAACCGGAATATCTAATCTAAGAGATGTTAGCAATCCCACTTTTAGGGATTTTACCAAAGAGGTTATTCGTACCAATAGTCTTTTTTCTGAGGTTGAATATAAATCAAAAGATAATAACACCCATCTTAACTTAGGTGCTCGTCTTAATCATTTTGATAAATTTAATGATTATTTTCTCGAACCCCGTATTAGTTTTAATCATAGGTTTTACAACCATTTTACTGTTGAAGCTCTTGGTGAATTAAAAAGCCAGGTGACTAGTCAAATTATCGAATCACAAAATGATTTTTTAGGAGTGGAAAACAGAAAATGGATACTCTCTAATGATGAAAACATTCCAATACTTAAAAGTAAACAAATTTCTTTAGGGCTAAGTTACAACCACAATAATTGGTTAATCAGCACTGATATATATTATAAAAATGTGGATGGCATTATAAGTCAAAGCCAGGGGTTTCAAAACCAATTCGAATTTATACAAGACCATGGTAGTTATACTGTTAGAGGAGTCGATTTTTTGATAAACAAAAGGTTTAAAAACTTCAGCACTTGGTTTAGCTACTCATATGCCAAAAATGACTATACTTTTAATAGACTCTTCGAGATTGATTTTCCGAATAATATCGACATCACACATAATATTAATTTTGCCCTTACGTATACTTTAGAAAATTTTAAATTCTCTAGTGGTATAAACTGGCATAGTGGCAAACCAACTACACTGCCTATTGCTGGTAATGAAATAGAAAATGGCAATATCAATTATCAAGATCCAAATCGAGGTACACTAAACGATTATATTCGATGGGATGCTTCCGCTACCTATAACTTTAAAATCAACAATAAAATTAAGGGCCTGGCAGGAGTTTCTATATGGAATATATTAAGTCAGGAAAATATTGTTAATAATTACTACAAAATAACTCCTGAAGATAATGTAGAAGAAATTAAAGAGTTTGGCCTGGGATTTACGCCCAATGCAGTAATAAGGATTAACTTTTAAAGGTGTTTAACTCCGCTGTAGCTTACAATTTTTTCACCGCCAACAACCTCTACTTCATTTTTGATAATCTTAAATCCATTTCTCTCAAAAAAAGGTTTCGTAAGCATATTGATTTGAGTCGTAAGGGTTTGAATGTTGGATTGTTTTGCTACTTCTTCTATAGTTTTATACAAATCTTTAGCGATACCATGTCCTTGATAATTCTGATGTACAAAAACATACTCTATATTACCAAATGTATCCATAGAGAATGAACCTACAATTTCTCCATTAAGCTTTGCATTATAAATAAAGTCTTTTTTAAACTTTTTTTGCCAATACAATTTATTAGTAGCTAATCGAGAATATATTTTGATTTCGGATTTAGTAAATAACATGGCACCATAGGTCGTTACCGTTTGATAAAATAAACGTTGCATTAATGGTAAATCAATATCGGTTGCTCTACTTATTTGATGCTTCATAGTACTAAAATATAAAACTGGTTACTTTAATAACAGTCAGCCCCTATTTTTTCCTCTTCTCTTCGGATAAAATGATTAAAAATTCGTTGTGTTGCAATAAATACCAATAATTATCGAATTTTCCAAGTAAATTACTGGTTTTTACTACATTCTATTAGGGACATTAATCCCTAAAAGTTTAAATGCCGATTTAATTGTATTTCCTACCGACTTTGAAAGTTGTACTCTAAACAGTTTTTCTTGATCAGAATCTGCTCCAAATATAGATACATTCTGAAAGAAAGAATTATAACTTTTTACTAGATCATAGGTGTAATTTGCAATTATAGCCGGACTAAGGTCTTTTGCTGCATTCTGTATAATTTCTGGATACAGTTCGAGTTGTTTAATAAGTTCTTTTTCTTTTGGATGCAAAGCAATATCATTAATCGTTTTGGTATACTCAAAATCTTCTGCTTTACGAAGAATTGCCTGAACCCTAGCATAGGTATATTGAATAAACGGCCCTGTATTACCCTGAAAATCGACAGATTCTTCTGGATTAAAAAGAATACGTTTTTTAGGATCTACTTTTAGAATAAAATATTTTAGTGCACCTAGACCAATGGTATCGTATATATCTGTTCTTTCTTCTTCTGTATATCCATCTAGTTTACCGAGTTCCTTAGATATTTCACTCGCAGTTTTAACCATTTCTACAATCAGGTCATCGGCGTCAACTACGGTACCCTCTCTACTCTTCATCTTTCCGCTTGGCAAATCTACCATTCCGTAACTTAGGTGGTGTAAATTCTTAGCCCAGTCGTATCCTAGTTTCTTTAAAATCAGAAACAATACTTTAAAATGATAATCCTGTTCGTTACCTACGGTATAGATCATTCCGCCAACGTCGGGGTTATCTTTAACACGTTGTATAGCGGTACCAATATCTTGTGTCATGTATACCGAAGTCCCATCACTACGTAATACTAATTTTTCATCAAGCCCTTCATCGGTTAAATCGCACCAAACGGATCCGTCTTCTTTTTTAAAGAAGACTCCTTTTGCCAGACCTTCCTCGATATTATCTTTACCCAGCAGATAGGTATTACTTTCATAATAATAGCTATCAAAATCTACTCCAACCGTTTTATATGTTTGATCAAAACCTGCATATACCCATTCATTCATCATTTTCCAGAGTTTCACAACTTCTGGATCTCCCGTTTCCCATTTTCGAAGCATTTCCTGGGCTTCAATCAAAATTGGAGCTTCTTTTTTCGCCTCTTCTTTAGATTTTCCCTGAGTTTCTAATTCTGCAATCTGATCTTTATAGATCTGATCAAATTTTACATAATAGTTCCCTACCAGTTTATCTCCTTTAAGGCCTGTTGATTCTGGAGTTTCCCCTTTTCCAAACATTTTCCAGGCAAGCATACTTTTACAAATGTGTATCCCCCTATCGTTAATAATCTGGGTTTTATATACTTTTTTACCACTTGCTTTAATAATCTCAGCAACGGCATATCCTAAAAGAATATTTCTAATATGTCCAAGATGTAATGGCTTGTTTGTATTGGGGGAAGAATATTCTACCATAACTGCCTTATCACCTTCTACCGGAGTCCCAAATCCAAAATGATCATCATCTTTTATATTTGCAAAAAAATCAAGATAGTAGGAATCTGAAATTACAAGATTTAAAAACCCCTTAACAACATTATAACTTTTAATTTCTTCTACTGTATCCACAAGAAGTTTACCAACAGCTTCGCCTATTTGAACCGGGTTTCCCTTAACCACACGAAGCATAGGAAAAATCACCACAGTTATATCCCCCTCAAACTCCTTACGTGTAGCTTGTAATTCTACAGATTCCAGAGTAGCATTATACAACTTGTGTATTGCCGTTTTTACATTTTCTGAAATGGTATGTTGTAAACTCATACTTTATAAATAAAAGATCATTAAAATAAGATCCCGCTCTACAGCGGGATACGTTTCACTTAATTAAGCTGCAAAGATAATAGAAATAATAGTGTCTCACTACGCGTTTTGGTATGATTTCGTTATCTTGGTATAAAAAAGAATGCTAGTCAATAACTCCTATAAGGATCCCGAGTTAATTCGGAGAATCAATAATGAAGTTGGTCCTCCTTTTACTCTGTTAGAGCGCATAAAACTAGGAGGTATTGGATCACCCAAACTTCATATTACAACTAGCAGTATAGAAATACATAATTTACTAATACTAGACAGCAGCATTAAAACCTGTAATATAGAACTACGCCCACAAGGGATTTTGGTTGGTTTTGGAGTACGATTAGAAACCTATCTTTTAATTATTCCGTTTTATAAATTAAATCTTTATAAAGGAAAAGCTGAAGAATATTCAATACATAAAGATCATTATTTTATAAAATTTAGAGCTTCAAAAAGTGATAAAGCAATACACGCATTTATAAAAAAAGTACTGGCGTATAAAGCAGATAATCAACCTACAAATATTGAAGACTTATGATAAAAAAAACACTATTATTCTTGTTGGTTCTAATGATTATCGGGTGTTCTGAAGATGATAAAAATGAAGAGGCAATTCCGGATTCTGTAGAGAGCAAAATATTGTATACCGGAATGGACTTATCTTTTCAATCAGAACTAGAATCCTATACCCTGGAGTATCGTGATCAAAACAGAAATCCAGTCAATCTATTAGACTATGTAACCTCTAATGGAACCAATCTTATCCGTTTACGTTTATGGCATACCCCAGAGAACGATTTAAATTCTTTAGAAAAAGTAAAGAGTTATGCTCTAAAGATTAAATCAAAAGGTGCCGATTTTTTGCTAGACATTCATTATTCTGATACCTGGGCAGATCCGGCTAATCAAAAGCCTCCTGCATCCTGGAATACGATGACTAATCAAGAAATCAAAACTGCTGTTTATACCTATACGAAAAAGGTAATTCAAGAATTAAAAGACCAGGGGACACCACCAGATATTGTTCAGATTGGAAACGAAACCAATTCGGGTTTTTTATGGAACTATGGTAAAGTATGGGATGAATTTGTAGATAATTGGCCTTTTTATGTCGAGCTTTCAAATCAAGGGTATCGAGCAATAAAAGAAGTAGATAGTACTATAAAAACGATGATCCATATAGCAGGTTTTTCTAATGCCAAGTTGTTTTTCAACAAATTTGAAGAAAACAATGGTAATTATGACATTATAGGACTCTCCTATTATCCACAATTTCATGGCAAAAACTTGACAGATTTCCAAAATAGTATTAATGATCTTGCCACTACTTTTGATAAAGATATTTTTCTTGCCGAAATATCATATCCCTTCACTTTAAATTGGAATGACAATCAAACTAATTTTATAGGGCAAAGTGATCAGATTCTATCTCGATTTCCGGCTACACCTACTGGGCAAAAAGAATACTTAGCCTGGATCGTACACATTATTAAAAACATCCCTAATGATCACGGTCTTGGTTTTTGCTATTGGGCACCAGACTGGGTTGCCTTCAGCGGTAACCAAAACACCTCTACTAAAGGATCATCCTGGGAAAATCAATGCCTTTTTGATTTTGATTTAAATGCATTACCTGCAATAGATGTGTTTAAAGACAATTAATTTCTTTGTAACTTATACCTAAAAACATGCGTATTCTTCTTACTGGAGCCAATGGATATATAGGACTACGGTTATTACCTTTACTAATAGAAGCTGGTCATGAAGTTATTTGCTGTGTTAGAGATAAGAATCGACTTTCTATTGATTTAGAATTGAGACATAAAGTTGATATCATAGAGATTGATTTTCTTGAAAAACCAAACCCAAATAAGCTCCCAAAAAATATCAATGCAGCTTATTACCTTATTCATTCAATGAGTTCTTCTACACATGATTTTGATGAAAAAGAAGAAGTATCTGCCAAAAACTTCAATACATATGTAGAAAACACGAACATTAAACAGGTTATTTATCTAAGTGGTATTGTAAATGAAAAAAACTTGTCGAAACATTTGTGGTCAAGAAAAAATGTTGAAGAAACCCTATATAAAGGAAATTATAACCTTACCGTATTAAGATCAGGAATTATTGTTGGATCTGGGAGTTCTTCATTCGAAATTATTCGCGATTTATGTGAAAAACTACCTTTAATGATCACTCCAAAATGGGTAAATACCAAAACGCAACCTATTGCGATTAGAGATGTATTAAGCTTCATGACCGGAGTTTTGGGTACTATCGACTGTTATAATGAATCCTTTGATATTAGTGGACCTGATATTTTGACATACAAGCAAATGCTTAAATTATATGCAAAAGTTAGGGGAATCAAAACATTCATCATTACGGTTCCGGTAATGACCCCAAAATTATCTTCATACTGGCTCTATTTTGTTACCTCAACATCATACAAACTAGCTTTAAATCTGGTAGATAGTATGAAGATTCCTGTAATTGCAAATGACACTCGATTACAAGAAATACTAAGGTTTTCACCTATGTCTTATACTAAAGCTTTAGAATTGGCATTTATTAAAATCGAGCAAAATCAAGTGGTTTCAAGCTGGAAAGATTCGATGATCAGCGGACGATTCAAAAAGGATATTCAACGTTATGTAACCGTACCAAAACGTGGTTGTCTTACAGATAAGAAAAAAATAAAAGTTACAAATCCCGAAAAAGTAATGGATCGCATTTGGGCCATCGGAGGTAAAACAGGATGGTATTATGGAGATTGGATGTGGAAAATAAGAGGGTATTTGGATAAATTTTTTGGAGGAGTAGGTCTTAGACGAGGAAGAACTCATCCCGATAAAATTTTCTCTGGCGACGCATTAGATTTTTGGAGGGTATTAGTCGCAGACAAAAGCAACAAACGTTTATTACTTTTTGCAGAAATGAAAGTTCCCGGTGAAGCTTGGTTAGAGTTTGATATTGATGAGAAAAATGTTCTACACCAAACCGCTACTTTTAGACCAAAAGGGATTTCGGGGAGAATGTATTGGTATCTTATGGTCCCTTTTCACTACTTTATTTTTGGAGGGATGATTCGAAGAATTGCCTCAAAAAATTAATTTTACTAGGACAAAACGTTTAGTTTTATCGATAAATTGCTTATTTTTTCATTTTTTCGTATATTTAATAAAACCTCTAGATGAAGCAATTTTTATGCATTGTTTTTATACTACCCTTACTTTTTAGTTGCAACTCTAAGGATGTAACAGATCCCGAATTACACGACTTGGTATCGTTATTAGCCGGAGAATTCTCTAATGAAGAACAAGCTAAAAATGATGCGGGATTTGCCCATCTTAATTTGACAAATATCGAAATCTGGAAAGATAAACCCGGGTATTGGTTATACTCTGAAGTATCTGATGCAAAAGAGAAAAACTACATTTATAGTCAAAGAATATTAAATTATGAAAGATTAGATTCTTTTATTTTTAAAAATACAAGCTATAGTATACGTAATGCCAAAGACTATAAAATTGGACAAAAGGATAAACATGTTTTTAACCAATTAACCTTAGATAGTTTAGAGATAAGAGAGGGCTGCCAAGTGTACTTCGAAAAAAATACATCAACAATATATTCAGGAAAAACCAAGAAAAAATCTTGCTCTAGCACTACAGGTCATATCGAGTATATTTCTAGTAATTTTGTAGTTAGTAGTGATAAAATATCTATTTGGAATAAGGGTTACAACAAAAAGGGAAAACAAATATGGGGAAAGATTAAAGGTCCTTATATATACAAAAGAAAAAGGAAACAATAATCAATCTGTAAAGTCTGCCAAAGTTTTGTTTTCCAACACTTTTAAAGTACTATCCCTTACTTCAATCATTAGGCTATGTACTGCACAACGTTCTTCATCTGGGCAATCATCGCATTTTTCATAAAAATTAAGACTAACACAAGGCAACATCGCTATAGGCCCTTCTAAAACTCTAATTATCGAAGCCATAACAATATCTTTAGGTTCTTTTATGAGATAATACCCTCCTCCTTTTCCTTTTTTTGATCCTAAAAAACCATTTTTTCTTAAGGTTAATAATATACTTTCTAAGAATTTTTGGGATATGTTTTCGTTTTGTGCTATCTCAGATATCTGAACAGGATGATCACACCTTTTTCTGGCAATATAAGTAAGCGCTTTAAGCCCGTATTTTGTTTTCTTTGAAAGCATATCTATTTTATTCCTTAGGAAGAAACACTTCTGCCATCATGCATCTTGCACTACCACCACCCAATGTTTCTATTATATTAAGATCACTATGTGAAATATCACAATGCTTTTCTATCTTGGTTATTTGATCTTTGGTTAAACTATTAAATGCTGCCGATGACATTACAAGATAGCGCTTATCTTCTGAACCTGCAACTTGCAACATATTACCAGCAAACTGGTTTACTTGATCCTCAGAAATTGCAATAATCTCTTTACCATCATTCTTTAAATGACTAACCAGGTTTTTTCGTTCTTTTTTATCGTCTATGCAATCGAGACATACAACGGCAAACGTTTCACCCACGCCCATCATTACATTAGTATGATAAATAGGAAGTCTATCTTCGTCTACAGTCTGATAGGCTGTAAATATTACCGGAGTATACTCAAAATCTTCACAAAATTCGATTAACAGTTCTTCATCAGCACGGGGAGAAAGCGCACAATATGCTTTTCTATGTACACGATCTAAAACAAGACTACCTGTGCCTTCAAGAAATACTCCTTCATCTTCTGCTTCGGTATAATCTATAACATTCTTTATCTTAAACCCAGAGGACTCAATACGGTTTAAAACTTCAGGTCTACGTTCTCTGCGACGATTAACAGCAAACATAGGATACAACCCTATATCTCCATTCTCATGAAAAGAAATCCAATTATTTGGAAAAATAGAATCCGGAGTATCATTTTCTGGATTATCATCGATTACAATAACATTGACTCCAACACTCTTCAATACGATAACAAATTCATCAAATTCATGTTGTGCTTTTGTGTTAGCATCTATAATGCCTGCATCTTCTTGGTAGTAATTATTAACTGCCGTTTCTTCATTCATCCTAAATTTCACCGGACGAATCATTACAATAGTATCTGTTACCTGTTTCATCTGTTTATTTTATTTTTTATTATCCGACAGATGGAATTCGCCAATAATCGTACCGGTTGGTTTTGACCGAATCAATTTGGCTCATTTCATGATCTAATCTCGTATTAATGGCATTGTTGAACAACGCAATAAACCTTCTTGTTTTGCAATTTCTGCATAAGGTACTTCTTCGACAGTAATATTAAAGCTTCGAAGCCACGCATTTAATCGAGTAAAATTTCTTTCTGAAATCACCACATCTTCTGCAATAGAGAAGATGTTAGAATTCATATGATACATTTCATTTTTATCAATATGGAATAGGTTTTCTTTTCCAAAAAAATCAACCAAGTATTCATAATCTAAGGGATCTCTAAAGCCTTCTTTATGAATAATTGCTTTATCCTTTCCTACTGGTTGAAAACAACAATCCAAATGCAAAGCGTTATCCCTTGGATCTTTCATAGATTTATTAAGATCAAACTCCTTTACTGTTTTGTTTGGAAATAGTGACTTAATATATGCTACTCCCTTCATGTTAGTTCGAGCTACAATACAATCGGGATAATCTTCACCTTTATAGGTACCTATAAAAATATGATCATTATGAATCATAATATCCCCTCCTTCAAAATGAATATCATCAGAAGGAGCCTTATATACTTTATCAGAGTCTATCTCATCAATTACATGCTGAATTGCCTTGATTTCTTTTTCACGATCTGGTAGTATATTTGCCTTTATAAATTTATCTTCTATAACCAAGGCAATGTCTCTTGCAAAAATCTGATTATACTCCTGTATAATTTCTGGTCGATATACTTTTACATCGTATTTTTTAAAAACTTTGGCTACGGCATCCATCTCTGCAACCATATCGTTTTCTTTAGGGTATGTACCCGCTTTAATATGCTCTATAGACTTAGGATCATATGCCTCTTCTAGTTTTGGAACCGGACCATTACTAGTAGCCGTTCCTAATACAACCGCTCTAAGTCTTGATGTTTCGTTCTGTATATTTAAGTTCAAAAAAATAAGTTTTAAACGTTAGTTTGAGTAGTTACGCAAATATATGAAAGTGACATTTTTAACATAAGGATTTCTTTAAAAAAATAACCTGTTTTTTATCAAAACTCTAAAATCAGTTTGATTAAAGCTCGTATTTTAAAGATTCAATAAAAAAAGGCGTTGAAAACTTTCAACGCCTTTGCATATTTATTGTGATATCTTAGCGGTCTGCTATAGACTTAAACGCTCTATAATTTTCGCCGATATATATTTGTCTTGGTCTACCTATTGGTTCTTTGCGAAGACGCATCTCTCTCCATTGAGCAATCCAACCTGGTAATCTTCCTAATGCAAACATTACTGTAAACATTTCTGTAGGAATCCCCAAAGCTCTATATATAATACCTGAATAAAAATCTACATTAGGATATAATTTTCTTTGTACAAAATACTCATCCTTTAATGCAACCTCTGCCAATCCCTTTGCTATATCAAGTACCGGATCTTCTATCCCAAGATCTCCCAATACTTCTTCGGCAGATTTCTTGATGATTTTTGCTCTGGGGTCAAAATTCTTATATACTCTATGACCAAATCCCATTAAACGGAAAGGATCATTCTTATCTTTAGCTTTATTTATATACTTAGCTGTATCGCCTCCATCTTCTTTTATAGCTTCAAGCATTTCTATTACGGCTTGATTTGCTCCACCATGTAAAGGACCCCATAATGCAGATATTCCTGCAGACAATGACGCAAATAATCCAGCATGCGAAGAACCAACTATTCTTACTGTAGAGGTAGAGCAATTTTGCTCATGATCAGCATGAAGAATTAATAGTTTATCAAGTGCATCATTTACAATTTTATTTGCCTTATAGGTCTGATTAGGCTTTGCAAACATCATTTTGTGCAGGTTCTCTACATAACCAAGAGAATTGTCTCCATAATCAAGTGGAAGGCTTTTTCTTTTTCTCATTGTCCATGCTGCTAGCACAGGGAATTTCGCTAATATTTTAACAATAGCACCATACATTTCTTCTTCAGAATCTACATCTACAGATGCAGGATTAAAAGCAATCAATGCACTTGTTAAAGAAGATAATACCCCCATCGGGTGAGCACTTTTAGGAAAACCATCTAAGATTTTCTTCATATCCTCATCTACCTGAGATTCTTCTTTAATATCCTTATCAAATTTTTCTAATTGTTCTGCTGTTGGTAATTCTCCAAAAATCAACAAATAACAAACCTCGAGAAAGTCTGCTTTCTCTGCTAGTTCTTCAATAGAATATCCACAATATCTCAGGATTCCTTTTTCTCCATCAAGAAAAGTGATCGCACTTTGACAACTACCTGTGTTTTTATAACCAGGATCTATTGTAGTAACCCCGCCAGTTACCCCTCTAAGTGTCTTAATATCAATTCCTAATTCGTTCTCTGTTCCTTCTATGATTGGAAACTCATATTTATTACCGTCGATTTCTAACGTAGCTATTTTTGACATATGATTATTTAGAATTTTGCTGTTATTGTAAGGGCTGCTAAAATACGAAATATAGTGTTAATATAGTATTAATCATTGCATGATTTTTAGCCTTATGAAGCTATTTCAAAATTATTCGCAAAAAAAATAGGCCGTCTTTCTAGACGGCCTATTTTACATTATAAAATAAGTATGTTATTTCACTTTAAAAGCGTTCTCTTTTGGATAATACGCTACACTTCCTAATTCTTCCTCTATACGTAATAACTGATTGTATTTTGCCATTCTATCACTACGAGATGCAGAACCTGTTTTGATCTGACCAGTATTTAAAGCTACGGCAAGATCTGCAATAGTATTATCTTCTGTTTCTCCTGATCTATGAGACATTACAGAAGTATACCCCGCGTTGTGAGCCATATTTACTGCTGCAATAGTTTCGGTAAGTGTACCTATCTGATTTACTTTTATCAAAATAGAATTTGCTATTCCGTTTTCGATCCCTCTTGAAAGTCTTTCTACATTGGTAACAAATAAATCATCACCTACCAACTGCACTTTATCTCCGATCTTATCTGTAAGATACTTCCATCCATCCCAATCATTTTCATCCATTCCATCTTCGATAGAAATAATTGGATATTTCGATGCTAATTCTGCAAGATAATCTGCTTGTTCTTCACTAGTACGTACTTTACCAGTATCTCCTTCGAATTTTGCATAGTCGTATTTTCCATCTACATAAAATTCTGCCGCAGCACAATCTAAAGCAACCATTACTTCATCTCCAAACTTATACCCAGCTTTTTCTACAGCGATAGCAATAGAGTCTAAAGCATCTTCAGTTCCGTCGAGAGTTGGAGCAAAACCACCTTCATCTCCAACAGCTGTACTTAATCCACGATCATGTAGTACTTTTTTCAGATTATGAAAAATCTCTGTACCCATTTGCATAGCATGAGTAAAATTTTTAGCCTTTACCGGCATTACCATAAACTCCTGAAATGCAATTGGCGCATCACTATGTGAACCTCCATTAATAATATTCATCATCGGCACTGGCAGTGTATTAGCACTTACCCCACCCACATAACGATATAATGGCATATTAAGTTCATTTGCCGCTGCTTTTGCAACTGCTAATGAAACACCTAATATAGCATTCGCTCCTAGTTTTGATTTATTTGGTGTACCATCAATTTCGATCATGGTTTTATCTAGTAAATTCTGATCGAATACAGAATAGCCTAACAATTCTTCAGCAATAATGGTGTTTACATTCTCAACAGCCTTTAGCACTCCTTTGCCCATGTAACTTTTCCCTCCATCTCTTAGCTCTACTGCTTCATGTTCTCCTGTAGAGGCTCCCGATGGGACAGCCGCTCTTCCTAAAACACCATTTTCTGTAATCACGTCTACTTCTACAGTTGGGTTACCACGTGAATCTAAGATTTGTCTTGCGTGAATATTAATAATTATACTCATGTTTATTTTAATTTTTGTTGGATAATTTTAATTCTTTGCAATATACGAAACCAGTAAACTTTAACACCTTCGAAAAACCCTTAATTTACTGCGAAAACAGCAATAAAACTGCTAAGTTATCAACTATAACGTTATAGATTAAGATGTTATCAAACCGCTTAAAGTTCTATGCAAAGAATTGAAGTTTTATACTGTAATTTTTGCGTTTTTGATATTCTCAATAAATTGATCAAATAAATATATTGAATCATTTGGCCCAGGACTAGCTTCGGGATGATATTGTACCGAAAAACAGTTCTTGTTTTTCATTTTGATTCCGGCTACGGTATGATCATTAAGATGCACATGAGTGATTTCGATATCAGTATGTTTTTCTGTCTCTTCTCTATTGATTGCAAAACCGTGATTCTGAGAGGTAATTTCTCCTTTACCCGTAACTATATTTTTTACAGGGTGATTTATTCCTCTATGTCCGTGATGCATTTTATAGGTTCTAATTCCATTTGCCAATGCAATCACCTGATGCCCAAGACATATTCCGAATAATGGCAAGTCTCTTTTAATAATCTCTTTTGCAGTATCAATAGCCTGAGTAAGAGGTTCTGGATCTCCTGGGCCATTAGACAAGAAATACCCGTCTGGTTCCCATTCACTCATTTCTTCAAATGTGGTATCATAAGGGAATACTTTAATATACGCATCTCTTTTGGCTAAGTTTCGCAGTATATTTTTCTTTATTCCTATGTCTAAAGCCGAAATCTTATATGTGGCATTAGGATCTCCAAAGAAATATGGTTTGGTAGTTGATACTTTAGACGCTAGCTCTAATCCTTTCATATCCGGTACTTCGGAGAGCTGTTTTTTTAATGCATCAATATCTTCAACTTCTGTAGAGATTACGGCATTCATTGCTCCATTATCTCTTATATAACTTACCAAAGCACGGGTATCAACATCTGATATTGCAAGGAGGTTGTGTTTTTCTAAAAACTCTTGTAAAGAGCTATCCGCTAGGTCACGAGAATATTCGTAACTGAAATTTTTCACAATAAGCCCAGCTATCTTTATTGAATCTGATTCTATTTCTTCTTCATTAGTACCGTAATTACCAATATGTGCATTGGTAGTTACCATAAGTTGTCCATAATACGACGGATCTGTGAAAATCTCCTGATATCCTGTCATACCCGTATTAAAACATACTTCACCAAAAGCACTACCTTCTTTACCTACTGCTTTACCGTGAAAAATTGTACCGTCTGCTAATAAAAGAATCGCTTTTTTTCGAGATTGATATTTCATCTTTAAATTTTAATTGATATTCTATTTCAATTTTAGGCGGAAAACCTTTTCAAAATTATTCAAAAAAAAAGGATAAACGTAAAACGTTTATCCTTTTATATTATGTGTTATTCACACTTTTCATTTATTCTTCTTCAGAATTAGCAGTTTCAGGAGCTGGCGCTACAGGAGCAGTTTCAGCTTTCTTTCCTTTTCCTCCTCTTCTTCTTGATTTCTTCTTAGCAGGCTTACCAGCATTATATAGCTCATTGTAGTCTACTAATTCTATCATTGCCATATCAGCATTATCCCCAAGACGATTTCCAAGTTTTATAATTCTTGTATATCCTCCAGGTCTATCACCAACCTTTGTAGCTACATCTCTAAATAATTCAGTAACCGCATACTTATTACGCAGTTTACTAAATACAATACGACGATTATGAGTACTATCATCTTTAGATTTAGTTACTAATGGCTCAACAAACTGTTTAAGCGCTTTAGCTTTTGCAACAGTAGTATTGATTCTTTTATGCTCAATTAGGGAACAAGCCATATTTGCAAGCATAGCTTTACGATGGGCTGTCTTTCTTCCTAAGTGATTTACTTTTTTTCCGTGTCTCATGACATTTAATTTTAATCATCATCTTGCTACAACCCTCTTTGGGGAGCAAATTATGATGGATTAGTCTTTATCCAATTTATATTTAGAAAGATCCATACCAAAGTTAAGTCCTTTAACATTTACTAGTTCTTCTAGCTCTGTTAAAGACTTCTTACCAAAGTTACGGAACTTCATCAAGTCATTTTTATTGTAAGATACAAGATCTCCTAAAGTGTCTACTTCTGCAGCTTTTAAACAATTAAGTGCACGTACAGAAAGATCCATATCGATCAATTTAGTTTTTAACAACTGTCTCATGTGAAGTGACTCTTCATCATAAGTTTCTGTTTGTGCTATCTCATCAGCTTCTAATGTAATACGCTCATCAGAGAATAACATAAAGTGATGGATTAATATTTTAGCAGCTTCTGTTAATGCATCTTTAGGATGAATAGATCCATCTGTTACAATTTCGAAAACTAATTTTTCGTAATCTGTTTTTTGCTCTACACGATAGTTCTCAATGCTATACTTAACATTTTTAATAGGAGTGTATATAGAATCAGTAAAGATCGTTCCGATAGGAGCGTTAGCTTTCTTATTCTCTTCAGCAGGAACATAACCTCTACCCTTTTCGATAGTAATTTCTAGGTTAAGTGCTACTTTCTTATCCATATTACAGATTACTAAATCAGGATTTAGCACCTGAAATCCAGAAATAAATTTCTGAAAATCACCAGCTGTTAATTGCTCCTGACCAGAGATAGATATAGTAACAGATTCATTATCTATATCTTCTATCTGACGCTTAAAGCGAACTTGTTTAAGATTTAGAATAATTTCTGTAACATCTTCTACTACTCCAGAGATTGTAGAAAACTCGTGATCTACACCTTCTATTCTAAGAGAAGTTATAGCGAATCCCTCTAAAGAAGATAGCAAAACTCTTCTCAAAGCGTTACCAACTGTCAATCCATATCCCGGTTCTAATGGTCTAAATTCAAATTTACCATCGAACTCAGTTGAGTCGATCATGATAACTTTATCGGGCTTCTGAAAATTTAATATTGCCATATTTTTGTTTCTTCTTTAGCGTTATTACTTAGAGTATAATTCGACAATGAATTGTTCGTTAATATTTTCCGGAATTTGAATTCTAGCCGGAACAGATACATAAGTGCCTTCTTTAGTATCGTTATTAAACGTAATCCACTCATACACTTTACTATTATTAGCAAGTGAATTTTGAATTACTTCTAATGATTTTGATTTTTCTCTTACGCCAACAACGTCTCCCGCTTTTAGCTGGTAAGATGGAATATTTACTTGTTGCCCATTAACTGTAATGTGTCTATGAGAAACTAGTTGTCTTGCTCCTCTACGAGAGTTCGATAATCCCATTCTAAAAACTACATTATCCAAACGAGACTCACATAATTGAAGTAAAACCTCACCTGTAATTCCTTGTGCACGTGTTGCTTTTTCGAACATGTTACGGAATTGACGTTCAAGAACTCCGTACGTATATTTTGCTTTTTGCTTTTCCATTAACTGGATAGCATATTCACTTTTCTTACCTCTACGTCTGTTGTTACCGTGTTGCCCAGGAGGGTAATTTCTTTTTTCGAAGGACTTATCTTCCCCGAAGATCGCTTCACCAAATTTACGAGCGATTTTAGTTTTTGGACCAGTATATCTTGCCATTATTAATAATTTAGTTATTGAGGTGATTATGAATTAAGGTCACTGTCCTTCGATAATCAGTATTCCTCTTTTAGATTTACCTATTTTTAAATATATAAAAGATCCCGAAAACAAGTTTCGGGATAAAAATTATACTCTACGTCTTTTAGGAGGACGACAACCGTTATGTGGCATTGGTGTTACATCGATAATCTCTGAAACCTCAATTCCTGAGTTGTGAAGAGAACGAATTGCCGATTCTCTACCATTACCAGGTCCTTTAACGTATACCTTTACTTTCTTCAGACCAGCTTCGATAGCTACTTTAGAAGCATCTTCGGCAGCAAGTTGGGCAGCATAAGGAGTATTCTTTTTAGAACCTCTAAATCCCATTTTACCTGCTGAAGACCAAGAAATAACGTCTCCCTTTTTATTTGTTAACGAAATAATAATGTTGTTAAAAGAAGCAGTTACATGAGCTTCTCCTACAGACTCAACAATTACTTTACGTTTTTTTGAAGTTGACTTTGCCATACTACTTATTATTTAGTTGCTTTTTTCTTGTTAGCAACTGTTTTTCTTCTTCCTTTACGTGTTCTAGAGTTGTTCTTAGTACGTTGTCCTCTAAGAGGTAATCCTGCTCTATGGCGTATTCCTCTATAACATCCTATATCCATAAGACGTTTGATGTTCAACTGAACTTCAGAACGTAGTTCTCCTTCTATGGTATATGTCCCTACAGCCTCACGAATACGACCAATTTGATCATCATCCCAGTCAGAAACTTTTATACTCTCATCTACTTTGGCAGCACCTAAAATCTCTTTAGCTCTACTTCTACCAATTCCGAAGATATAGGTTAATGCTATAACTCCTCGCTTTTGTTTAGGTATATCTACCCCTGCAATTCTTGCCATAATTACCCTTGTCTTTGTTTAAATCTAGGATTCTTTTTATTAATCACGTAAAGTCGGCCTTTTCTACGCACAATCTTGCACTCGGCACTTCTCTTTTTTATTGATGCTCTTACTTTCATCTCTTTTTATTTAATTACTGAAAAAACATAATATATGATTTTCAGAAAGTATCATTAATAAGATTTTTCAGCCTGCAAAATTACACAAAAAATCTTAATTAACAATATTATAAAACTATTAGTATCTATATGTTATTCGAGCCTTTGATAAATCATAAGGACTCATTTCTAACTTTACCTTATCTCCTGGTAGTAATTTAATATAATGCATACGCATCTTACCAGATATATGTGCTGTTACAACATGACCGTTTTCAAGTTCTACACGAAACATTGCATTTGATAATGCTTCGATAATACTTCCGTCTTGTTCTATTGCTGGTTGCTTTGCCATTATGCTACTGCTTTACGATTTTTACCAGTTTTCATTAATCCATCATAATGTCTATTCAATAGATATGAATTAACCTGTTGCATTGTATCTATTGCAACACCCACCATAATAAGTAGTGATGTTCCTCCGAAAAACAATGCCCAACCTTGTTGTACATCTAACAATTTCACTGCAATTGCAGGGAAAATTGCTATCAAGGCAAGAAAAATTGATCCTGGTAAAGTTATTTGCGACATGATTTTATCAAGGTAATCTGCAGTTTCTGTACCTGGACGAATTCCAGGAATAAAACCACCACTACGTTTTAAATCATCAGCCATTTTATTAGTTGGAACAGTAATCGCGGTATAAAAGTAGGTAAACACTATAATCAATAGTGCAAATACCAGATTATACCATAATCCAAAAATATCACTAAATGCTGCCGTAACTCCTTGAGCTGCCTCAGATTCTGACATGCTCGCTGCCACAAAACCAGGAACAAACATAATTGCCTGCGCAAAGATAATAGGCATTACACCTGAAGCATTAAGTTTTAATGGAATATACTGTCGAGATCCAAAAACATTTTTCTCATAACCTCCGCCTGCAGTTCTTCTGGCATATTGCACTGGTATCTGGCGTACAGCCATCACCAACAACACTGAAGCCAGGATAATTACAAACCAAATTACTAACTCGATTAATACCATAATGATATCACCACCTTCACCCGATGTTCTCGAAATGAAGTTTTGCACAAATGATTGTGGTAGTGTAGCAATAATACCCACCATAATTAGTAATGAAATACCGTTACCAATACCTTTATCAGTAATTTTCTCACCTAACCACATTGCAAAAATACAACCTGTTGATATGATAATTACAGATGATACAACAAAAATGGTTTGATTTGGAATAACAAATGCTTCTGCCGGTAATGTTGCAAACAAATTATAGATATAACCAGGTCCTTGAACCAAAGTAATAGCAATAGTTAACCAACGTGTAATTTGATTAATCTTTTTTCTACCACTTTCTCCTTCTTTTTGTAGTTTTTGAAGATAAGGAATTGCGATTCCCATCAATTGCACTACAATTGAAGCAGATATATAAGGCATAATACCTAAAGCAAATACTGAAGCATTAGCAAACGCTCCTCCTGTAAATGCATTAAGCAATCCTAAAATACCGTCTTGGGTTTGAGTACCCAATTCGGCTAATTGTGCTGCATCTACCCCAGGAAGTACAACTTGCGCTCCAAAACGATATACTAAAAGTAATCCTAGTGTAACTAAGATCCTATTTTTTAGTTCTTCGATTTTCCAAATGTTTTTTATTGTATCAATAAATTTCATGAATTGTCTATTATAAGGTTACTGCTTCACCACCTGCTGCTTCTATAGCAGCTTTTGCTGTGGCCGTAAATTTGTGAGCCGAGACTTTCAACTTCGCCTTCAATTCACCTCTTCCCAGTATCTTAATCAAATCATTTTTTCCAGCAAGGCGTGTAGCTAAAATCACATCAACATCTACGGTATCTTTAATCTTACCTTCGTCTACTAATTTCTGTAGTGTATCTAGGTTGATTCCTTGATACTCTTTTCTATTAATATTTTTGAAACCAAACTTAGGCACACGTCTTTGAAGAGGCATTTGACCACCTTCAAAACCGATCTTTTTAGAATACCCAGAACGTGATTTCGCTCCTTTATGACCTCGAGTAGCAGTTCCGCCTTTTCCAGAACCTTGTCCACGACCTACTCGCTTGCTGTTATTTTTTACCGAACCTGCAGCAGGTTTTAAGTTACTTAAATCCATGTGCTTATATTATTTTGTTTCTACAGAAACTAAATGTTTAACTTTATTTACCATCCCAAGGATATTAGGAGTATCATCGTGCTCCACAACCTGGCCGATCTTCTTAAGACCTAGAGCCTCTAAGGTTCTCTTTTGTCTTTGAGTGCGGTTTATTGCACTTTTTACTTTAGTAATTTTAATCTTTGCCATCGTTTCCTATTTATCCTTTAAACACTTTTTCAAGTGAAACTCCACGTTGTTTTGCCACTTGCTGTGCACTACGCATTTGCAATAAAGCATCAAACGTTGCTTTCACCACATTGTGTGGGTTAGACGATCCTTGGTTCTTAGAAAGTACATCATGTACTCCTACAGATTCTAATACTGCACGGATAGCTCCACCAGCAATTACTCCAGTACCCGTTGCAGCAGGTAAAAGTAACACTCTTGCTCCACCGTACTTACCTTTTTGTTCATGTGGTAAAGTACCTTTATGTAATGGAATACGAACCAAATTCTTTTTTGCATCTTCTACTGCCTTAGCGATAGCCTCTGCTACCTCTTTAGACTTACCTAAACCGTGACCTACAACACCATTTTCATCACCTACAACTACGATTGCAGAGAAACCAAATGCTCTACCACCTTTTGTTACTTTAGTAACACGTTGCACACCAACTAAACGATCTTTAAGTTCTAGTCCACTTGGTTTTACTAATTCTGCGTTTTTATATTTCTGATACATAATTTCTTAGAATTTAAGTCCTGCTTCTCTAGCACCGTCTGCTAATGATTTTACTCTTCCGTGATATAAATATCCTCCTCTATCAAAGGCTACTGTTTCTACACCTGCTTTTTTAGCTTTTTCGGCAAGAGCTTTTCCTACCAAACCTGCTTTTTCAATCTTATTACCAGATGCCGAAGCAATGTCTTTATCTCTTGAAGAAGCAGCACTGATAGTCTTACCAGTAACGTCATCTATGATTTGCGCATAGATTTCTTTATTACTTCTATATACAGATAATCTAGGACGTTGTTCTGTTCCGTTTACATTTCCACGGATACGCTTTCTTATCTTTAATCTTCTTAAATCTTTTGAGAATGCCATAACTACGATATTATGCAGATTTACCTGCTTTTCTTCTTAATTGTTCTCCTACGAATTTAATTCCCTTCCCTTTGTAAGGTTCTGGTTTACGGAAGCCTCTAATTTTAGCTGCTATCTGTCCTACCAATTGCTTATCATAAGAAGTTAATTTTACGATAGGGTTTTTACCTTTTTCTGAAATAGTCTCAACTTTAACTTCTGGAGCCAAGTCTAACACTATATTATGAGAGAATCCTAAAGCCAAATCTAATTTTTGACCTTGGTTAGAAGCTCTATATCCAACTCCCACCAATTCTAACTCTTTGGTAAAACCTTCAGAAACTCCAACTACCATATTCTGAATCAAGGCTCTATACAAACCGTGCTTCGCTTTATGATCTTTGGCATCGCTAGGTCTTTCTAGAACTACCTGGCCTTCTTCTACTTTCACCTGGATACTATCGATCTCTTGAGAAAGCTCTCCTAATTTTCCTTTAACAGTAACAACATTACCTGTCACTTCTACCGTGACACCAGACGGAATAGTTACTGGATTTTTTCCTATTCTTGACATTTCTTTTGTCTTTTATACTGTTAATATACGTAGCAAAGTACTTCTCCACCAACATTATCTTGTCTTGCCTGTTTACCAGTCATAACGCCATGTGATGTAGACACTATTGCAACACCTAATCCATTAAGGATTCTAGGAATATCACTAGATCCTGCATATTTACGTAAACCAGGCTTACTGATTCTTTGTAATTCTTTTATTACAGGTTCTTTTGTAATCTTATCGTACTTAAGTGCTATCTTGATAGTACCTTGTACAGTAGTATCTTCAAACTTATAACTTAAAATATATCCTTGGTCGAATAATATTTTAGTGATCTCTTTTTTAACCTTTGATGCAGGGATCTCAACCACTCTGTGTTGAGCACTATTTGCATTACGAATTCTGGTTAAATAATCTGCTATAGGATCTGTATTCATTATATTTAATTTCTGGTATTGGTTTTCAACTACACTTAGCCGAACCTTACACCAATTAATTTACTTTTATTATTACCAACTAGCTTTAGTTACTCCTGGAATTAACCCTTTATTAGCCATCTCTCTAAATGTAACACGAGAAATTCCAAACTGACGCATATATCCTTTTGGTCTTCCTGTTAATTTACAACGATTGTGCTTACGGATTGGAGAAGCATTTTTCGGTAACTTTTGTAATGCTTCATAATCTCCAGCTTCTTTTAAAGCTTTACGTTTTTCAGCATATTTAGCTACAGTTTTAGCTCTCTTCACCTCACGGGCTTTCATTGATTCTTTAGCCATAATTAATTCTTTTTAAAAGGTAATCCTAGTTCGGTTAACAATGATTTTGCTTCTTTATCGGTCTTAGCAGAAGTTTCGAACGTGATGTTCATTCCTGAAATCTTATTTACCTTATCGATATCAATTTCTGGGAAGATGATCTGTTCTAAAATTCCTAAGGAATAATTACCTCTACCATCAAAACCTGTTGCTTTAATTCCGCTAAAATCTCTTAC
This sequence comes from Aquimarina penaris, assembly GCF_040786285.1. Lineage (NCBI taxonomy): Bacteria > Pseudomonadati > Bacteroidota > Flavobacteriia > Flavobacteriales > Flavobacteriaceae > Aquimarina > Aquimarina penaris. The sequence continues at coordinate 116,202 of NZ_JBFMKQ010000004.1, read as the reverse complement.
ACGTGGTAACGCTGAAGTAATCAAACGATCTAAAAACTCATACATTCTTTCTCCTCTTAACGTAACTTTAGCACCAATTGGCATTCCTTTACGTAATTTGAAAGATGCAACGTCTTTTTTAGAAATCGTTGATATTGCTTTCTGACCAGTGATTGTTGTTAATTCGTCTACTGCATAGTCGATTAACTTCTTATCAGCTACAGCTGCACCAACACCTCTACTTAAAACAATTTTTTTAAGCTTTGGTACTTGCATTACATTATCATAGCTAAATTCTTCTGTAAGAGCAGACACTACTCTGTCTTTATACTCTTGTTTTAATCTTGGGATATAAGCCATAATTATATTACTTCATTAGATTTTTTAGAAAATCTCACTTTCTTATCTCCTTCTACTCTATACCCAACTCTTGTAGTTTCTCCTTTCGAAGTTAACAATGATAAATTAGATATATGAATAGGTGCTTCTTGCTTTACAATTCCACCTTGTGGATTAGTAGCACTAGGCTTCTGGTGTTTAGACACTAAGTTAACACCTTCTACAATCGCCTTGTTCTTATCTTTCAATACTTTTTGCACCGTACCCTCTTGACCTTTATTGTCTCCAGCGATAACGCGTACTGTATCTCCTGATTTAATTTTTAGCTTTGTCATCTTTTCAAATGTTTTAAAGCACTTCTGGCGCTAGTGAAACAATCTTCATGAATTGCTTATCACGAAGTTCTCTTGCAACAGGACCAAAAACACGAGTTCCTCTCATTTCTCCCGAAGGATTTAATAACACACATGCATTATCATCGAAACGAATATAAGAACCATCTGGTCTGCGCACTTCTTTTTTAGTACGAACTACAACTGCAGTTGAAACCGCTCCTTTTTTAATGTTTCCATTTGGAGTTGCTTCTTTTACACTGACAACGATCTTGTCTCCTACAGAAGCGTATCTTCTTCCTGTACCACCTAAAACACGGATAACTAAAACTTCTTTACCACCTGTGTTATCGGCTACTTTTAATCTAGACTCTTGTTGTACCATAATTACTTCGCTCTTTCAATTACTTCTACTAATCTCCAGCACTTGGTTTTACTCATAGGTCTTGTTTCCATGATCTTTACAGTATCACCAATATTGCAGTCGTTTTTCTCATCGTGTGCAACGTATTTTTTCGTTTTTAACACGAACTTTCCGTACATTGGGTGTTTTACTTTTTTAACTTCAGCAACCACGATTGATTTCTGCATTTTGTTACTAGTAACAACTCCTATACGTTCTTTTCTTAAGTTTCTTTTTTCCATCTTTCAGCAGAATTAACCGTTTAATTCTCTTTTTGTTAGCTCTGTTGCCATTCTTGCAATAGATCTTCTCACTTTACGTAATTGCAAAGGGTTCTCTAATGGAGACATAGCGTGAGCCATTCTTAAATCTGAATACTCTTTTTGAGTTTTACTAAGTTCCTCTTGTAATTCAGCTGTAGACGATTCTTTTACTTGTGATTGTTTCATAGTCTCTTTCGAATTTAACCTTGATAGGTTCTTGATACAATAAACTTAGTTTTCACTGGCAGCTTCTGAGCAGCAAGACGCAATGCCTCTTTAGCTACATCATATGGCACACCACTTATTTCAAATAATATTCTTCCTGGTTTCACTACTGCTGCCCAATACTCAACAGCACCTTTTCCTTTACCCATACGTACTTCAAGAGGTTTCTTTGTAATAGGCTTGTCTGGGAAAATTTTAATCCACAGAGAACCTTCTCTTTTCATATAACGAGTTGCAGAAATACGAGCTGCTTCTATCTGTCTAGCAGTAACAAAACTTGAATCTAATGATTTGATTCCGAAAGTCCCGTTAGAAAGTGTATGTCCTCTTTGAGAAAGACCTTTCATACGTCCTTTTTGTTGCTTACGGAATTTTGTTCTTTTAGGCTGTAACATTGTTAATTTACTTTAAAAAATTACTTTCTACGACGTGATTTGTTGTTTCCACCACTTCGTCCACCTCTGTCACCTTTTCCTTGTTTTTTGGATAAACCAACTAAAGGAGAAAGTTCTCTTTTACCATATACTTCGCCTTTCATGATCCATACTTTCACACCCAATCTACCATAAGTAGTATGAGCTTCTACCAAAGCATAATCTATGTCAGCTCTAAATGTTGATAAAGGAATACGACCTTCTTTGTAAGACTCTGAACGCGCCATCTCTGCACCATTCAATCGTCCTGAAATCTGAATTTTGATACCTTCAGCATTCATTCTCATCGCAGCCGCGATAGCCATCTTGATAGCACGACGATATGAAATACGACTTTCAATTTGTCTTGCTACACTAGAACCTACCAAGAATGCATCTAGTTCTGGTCTCTTGATTTCAAAAATATTGATCTGAACTTCCTTTTCGGTAATTTTCTTAAGCTCTTCTTTCAACTTGTCTACCTCTTGTCCACCTTTTCCGATAATAATACCAGGTCTAGCAGTAGTGATAGTAACGGTTACAAGTTTAAGCGTACGCTCAATAATTACCCTAGATACACTAGCTTTTGATAAACGTGCGTGTACATACTTTCTAATCTTATCGTCTTCGGCAAGTTTATCACCGTAGTCATTACCTCCGTACCAGTTGGATTCCCAACCTCTAATGATACCAAGGCGATTTCCGATTGGATTTGTCTTCTGTCCCATAGTTTATATTAGCTTTGTGTATTATTGTTTGCTGCAACCACGATTGTTACGTGATTAGAGCGTTTTCTTATTCTGTGTGCGCGACCTTGTGGAGCAGGACGAAGTCTTTTTAACATACTTCCTCCGTCTACACGAATCTCTTTTACAAAAAGATCTGCATCTTCGATGCTAGCGTCTTCATTTTTCGCCTGCCAGTTAGCTATTGCAGAAAGCAATAACTTTTCTAAACGACGTGATGCTTCTTTAGGGTTAAATCTAAGAATCTGAAGCGCTTTTTCAACTTTCTCACCACGAACTAAATCCGCAACTAAACGCATTTTACGAGGTGACGTAGGGCAGTTATTAAGCTTAGCAAAAGCAATTTGCTTTTTCTCTTCCTTAATTCTTTCTGCCATTTCTCTTTTACGAACTCCCATGACTTAAATTATTTTTTACCTTTATTTTTAGCACCAGCGTGTCCTCTAAAAGAACGTGTTGGCGAAAATTCTCCTAATTTATGACCCACCATATTCTCGGTAACATACACCGGTACGAATTGGCGACCATTATGAACTGCAATTGTTTGCCCTACAAAGTCAGGAGTAATCATAGATGCTCTTGACCAAGTCTTAATAACAGACTTTTTATTAGCTTCTACATTTGCAGCTACTTTTTTCTCTAACTTATAGTGAACGTAAGGTCCTTTTTTTAATGAACGTGCCATATCTTATTATTTCTTTCTACGTTCTACAATATACTTATTACTCGCTTTCGTCTTAGAACGGGTTCTATATCCTTTAGCAGGAAGACCTTTTCTAGAACGTGGGTGACCTCCAGAAGAACGTCCTTCACCACCACCCATTGGGTGATCGACAGGGTTCATCGCTACTGGTCTTGTACGTGGACGACGACCTAACCATCTTGTTCTACCTGCCTTACCTCCAACGATCAACTGATGATCACTGTTAGAGATAGCTCCGATAGTCGCAACACAGTTAACTAGTATCATTCTCACTTCACCAGAAGGTAATTTTACAGTAGCAAATTTACCATCTCTAGCCATAAGCTGAGCAAATGAACCAGCACTACGCGCCATAACAGCACCTTGTCCAGGTCGTAATTCTATACAAGAAATGATTGTACCTAATGGAATTTCACTAAGCGGCATTGCATTACCAATTTCTGGAGCAACATTAGCACCAGAAACGATATTCTGTCCTACCTGTAAACCATTTTGAGCGATAACATAACGCTTTTCACCATCTTGGTAATTTACAAGCGCTATAAATGCAGTTCTGTTTGGATCATATTCTATTGTAGCTACAGTAGCAGGTATTCCCTGCTTATCTCGCTTAAAGTCTATAATACGATACCTTCTTTTATGACCACCACCTTTGTAGCGCATAGTCATTTTTCCTTGACTGTTTCTACCACCAGATCTTTTCTTCGGAGCTAATAAACTTTTCTCCGGCTTATCAGTAGTAATGGCGTCAAACCCATTTACTACTCTAAAACGCTGACCTGGGGTAATTGGTTTTAATTTTCTTACTGACATTTTCTAGTCTTAAAGATTACTATATAAATCAATTACTTCACCTTCCGCCACCTGTACAATTGCTTTTTTATAAGCACTTGTTTTACCAGAGACCATTCCCGTTTTTGTATAACGAGTTTTACGATCTGGACGGACATTTAATGTACGAACCTTAGTAACAGATACTCCATAAGCAGCCTCAACCGCTTTTTTGATCTCTACCTTATTCGCTTTTTTATCTACTACAAATCCATAGCGGTTAAACACCTCACTATCAGCAGTAGCCTTTTCCGTAATAATAGGTTTTATTAAGATACTCATGGCTTCTATTTACTTAAATTCGTTTCAATTCCTTTCAAAGAACCTTCCAAAAGTATAACACTATTCGCATTAAGTATTTTGTAAGTACTTAATTCTGAAGCAGTTACAACTTCTGAACCTTTCAAATTGCGTGACGACAAATATACATTTTTATTTGACTCAGACAACACAAACAAAGATTTTTTGTTTTCAAGTCCTAAAGACTTCAAAATTGCAGTAAAATTCTTAGTTTTTATAGTGTCAAAAGTAAAGTCTTCTACAACCGTGATTGCTTTGTCATTTGCCTTAATACTTAACGCCGATTTACGTGCTAATCTCTTTAAATTCTTATTCAATTTAAAAGAGTAATTTCTTGGTCTTGGACCAAAAACTCTACCACCACCTTTAAATATAGGAGACTTAATACTACCAGCTCTAGCAGTACCCGTTCCTTTTTGCTTCTTGATCTTTCTAGTACTACCAACAATCTCTGCTCTCTCTTTAGCCTTGTGTGTACCTTGACGTTGATTTGCCAAGTATTGTTTCACATCTAAATATACAGCATGATCGTTTGGCTCTATACCGAAAACAGTGTCTGAAAGGTCTGCCTTTCTTCCTGTTTCTTTTCCGTTTATATCAATTACCGCTACTTTCATTACTTCTGAATCGTTACATAAGCGTTTTTATGTCCAGGAACACATCCTTTAACAACAAGTAAGTTCTTTTCAGCAACTACTTTTAACACTCTTAAGTTTTGAACTTTTACTTTTTCTCCACCCATTCTTCCTGCCATTTTCATTCCTTTGAAAACTCTTGCAGGATAAGATGCAGCACCTATCGAACCAGGAGCTCTTAAACGGTTATGTTGACCGTGAGTTGCTTGTCCAACACCACCAAAGTTGTGTCTTTTTACAACTCCTTGAAAACCTTTACCTTTTGAAGTTGCTGCAACATCAACAAATTCTCCTTCAGTAAAGTGTTCAACTGTTACCGTATCTCCTAATTTGTACTCCTCCTCAAAACCTTTGAATTCGACAACTTTACGTTTAGCAACAGTTCCTGCTTTTTTAAAGTGACCTAAGGCCGCTTTGGTAGCATTTTTGTCCGCTTTGTCATCGAAACCTAATTGAACAGCCTGATAACCGTCAACCTCTTCAGTTCTGACTTGGGTAACCACGCATGGCCCAGCTTCGATCACAGTACATGGAATATTTTTTCCATTCTCGTCGAAAATGCTGGTCATACCGATCTTTTTTCCTATTAACCCAGACATATTTATTAATTATTAATTAGTATTCTATAATTTAGTTTTGCAAAAAAACAGGGTCAAAATACTTCAACCCTGAATGTATTTTTTTGCCGTTTTTCCCTTGCACGAAGCTTGGGACATTTTATCGTAAGATTACTTACTTAAAGTTTTATCACACTTTGATCTCAACTTCAACTCCACTTGGTAATTCCAGCTTCATCAACGCATCAATCGTTTTTGAAGAAGAGCTATAAATATCCAATAGTCTTTTATAAGAACTTAATTGAAATTGCTCTCTGGATTTTTTATTTACGTGCGGAGAACGAAGCACTGTAAAAATCTTCTTATGTGTTGGTAATGGAATTGGCCCTGTTACTACAGCTCCCGTACTCTTTACCGTCTTTACGATTTTCTCAGCAGACTTATCCACTAAGTTATGATCGTAAGATTTTAGTTTTATTCTAATTTTTTGACTCATTTCTGTAATAATTAAGCGTTAACTCCTTTAGCAGCTGCAATTACTTCTTCTGAAATATTAGAAGGAGTTTCTGCATAGTGAGAAAATTCCATTGTAGACGTTGCTCTACCAGATGACAATGTTCTTAATGTTGTTACATATCCAAACATTTCAGAAAGCGGAACGGTAGCTTTCACAGTTTTTGCACCTGCACGATCTCCCATATCACTAACTTGTCCTCTACGACGGTTAAGATCACCTACGATATCACCCATATTTTCTTCTGGAGTAATAACTTCTAGCTTCATAATTGGCTCCATAATCACGGCTTTAGCAGCTTTTGCTGAATTTTTAAAACCTAATTTAGCAGCTAATTCGAAAGATAACTGATCCGAATCCACATCATGATAAGATCCATCTTTTAATGTTACTTTCATAGCATCAACTTCATATCCAGCTAATGGACCATTTACCATAGCCATTTTAAATCCTTTTTCAATAGAAGGGATAAATTCTTTAGGAACGTTACCACCTTTAATTGTAGATTCAAACTGAAGTCCTACTTGACCTTCATCTGCTGGCTCAATTGTAAATACAATATCTGCAAATTTACCACGACCACCAGATTGTTTTTTATAAACCTCTCTATGATCTGCAGCTTGAGTAATAGCCTCTTTATATTCTACCTGAGGTTGACCTTGATTTACCTCAACTTTGAATTCACGTCTTAGACGATCAACAATAATATCTAAGTGAAGCTCTCCCATTCCAGAAATAATAGTCTGTCCTGAAGCCTCATCGGTTCTCACCGTAAATGTTGGATCCTCTTCAGCCAATTTAGCTAAAGACATACCCAATTTATCAACATCTGCTTTAGTCTTAGGCTCAACCGCAATACCAATTACCGGATCAGGGAAGTCCATTGATTCTAAAACAATAGGATTTTTCTCATCAGACATAGTATCACCAGTCTTGATATCTTTAAACCCTACAGCAGCTCCAATATCTCCTGCTTCTATATAATCGATAGCATTTTGCTTATTAGAGTGCATCTGATAAATACGAGAAATACGCTCTTTTTTACCAGAACGGTTATTCAAAATATATGAACCTGCATCTAAACGACCAGAGTATGCTCTAAAGAATGCTAAACGACCTACGAAAGGATCAGTAGCAATTTTAAATGCTAAAGCAGCAAAAGGCTCCTTTACATCTGGCTTACGCATTTCTTCTTTTTCTGTATTTGGGTTCACCCCTACAATACCTTCTTTATCTGTTGGAGATGGCAAGTAACGACAAACAGCATCTAAAAGAAACTGAACTCCTTTATTTTTAAATGCAGAACCGCAAATCATAGGAATGATTGACATATCCATCACAGCAGCACGAAGAGCAGCATGCACTTCATCCTCTGTAATTGAATCTTCATCCTCCATGAATTTCTCCAAAAGATTTTCATCATAAGCAGCAACTTCTTCGATAAGTTTACCTCTTAACTCTGCAGCCTCAGCTTTCAATTCTTCAGGAATATCTATGACATCAAATGTAGCACCTTGTGTTTCATCATGCCAAACAATTGCACGGTTTTTCACTAAATCTACAATACCTTTAAAGTCTGCCTCGTCACCAATATTCATTACAATTGGCACAGCATTAGACCCTAACATATCCTTCACCTGTTGACAAACTGCCATAAAGTTAGACCCTTGACGGTCCATTTTATTTACAAATCCAATTCTTGGAACTTTATAGTTATCAGCAAGTCTCCAGTTAGTTTCTGATTGTGGCTCAACACCATCAACCGCACTAAATAAGAACACTAACCCATCAAGAACACGAAGAGAACGGTTAACTTCAACCGTAAAATCAACGTGACCCGGAGTATCAATAATATTAAAATGATATCCTTTAGTATCAGCCACAGCCTGTCCGTTTTCAGTTGGAAATTTCCACTCACACGTTGTTGCAGCAGAAGTAATCGTGATACCACGTTCTTGCTCTTGCTCCATCCAGTCCATTGTAGCCGCACCATCATGCACCTCACCAATTTTGTGACTTACACCCGTATAATAAAGAATACGTTCTGTTGTCGTAGTTTTTCCTGCGTCAATATGCGCAGCAATACCTATATTTCTTGTATATTTTAAATCTCTAGCCATTTCTTAATGATTAAAATCTAAAGTGTGAGAATGCTTTATTTGCTTCAGCCATTTTATGAGTATCTACTCTTTTCTTAACCGCAGCTCCTTCTTCTTTTTCTGCAGCTATAACTTCTGCAGCAAGTTTTTGAGCCATAGATTTCTCGTTTCTTTTACGAGAAAACTGAATCAACCACTTCATAGCGGTAGATATCTTACGGTCTGGTCTGATTGGATTAGGAATCTGAAAAGTAGCTCCACCAACTCTACGGCTTCGTACCTCTACGTGTGGCATTACATTAGACAATGCATCTTTCCAAATCTCTAATGCAGTTTTTTCTTCGTTTTGTTTTTTCTCTTCTACGATATCCATCGCATCATAGAAAATCTTAAAAGCAGTTGACTTTTTACCATCCCACATCATCATGTTTACAAAACGAGTCACTAATTGATCGTTAAAACGAGGATCTGGTAAAATAGGTCTTTTTTTAGCCTTTCTTTTTCTCATGTCTTCTTCTTAAAGTTTTTTAATTACTTCTTAGGGCGTTTAGCACCATACTTAGATCTACGTTGTGTTCTTCCTTCTACACCTGCGGTGTCTAAGGCTCCACGAACAATGTGATATCTAACTCCTGGTAAATCTTTTACCCTTCCACCTCTAACTAATACTATCGAGTGCTCCTGGAGATTGTGACCTTCACCACCGATGTATGCGTTTACCTCTTTACCATTTGTTAACCTAACACGAGCTACTTTACGCATAGCTGAATTTGGTTTTTTTGGTGTAGTGGTATAAACACGCGTACAAACACCGCGGCGTTGCGGGCACGAATCCAAAGCAGCCGATTTACTCTTCTTAGTTATTTTGGCTCTACCTTTTCTTACTAATTGTGAAATTGTTGGCATAATTTGCTTTACACTATTTTAAAAATATTTATAATCTCCCTTTTTAAAGGGCTGCAAAGGTAGAAATATTTTTTAGCAAATCAAATCCTAAGAGATTAATTTTCAAATAAGTTAAAATAATATAGTTCCACTATTAGTTTCATATTGTAAAACCACAAGAAACAATAGAAGTACTTGAATAAAATATGGCACACTAAACTTCATACTAGTTTAGGTACAAATGTTATCTGAAGCCAGAATTAAAAATGCAAAAAAAACAGCGTAATCATGCCTAATCGTTGCAGAAATTAGATGTGATTTCTTTTTCGAAGACCCTGCAAATTGCACTTAAAAAGTAATTTAGTTTCGTTTGTTAAATTATGTTAATTTAACTAATTAACACCTTGGTTTTAGTTAAAAAAAACTAAAAACCCATAAAATAGTTAATTCTTTTCCACACTTTTATAGTTGGCTAATTCTAATAATTAAAATACATGAGATCACTAACTAAGCAAATTCTAATGCTTTTCATGGCATTAGTTGCGCACATTTCGTTTGCGCAAGAAAAAACCGTAACTGGTAAAATAACAGATAATGGCGGACTCCCACTTCCCGGGGTAAACATTATCATTAAAGGAACAAATACGGGAACTCAATCAGATTTTGACGGAAATTATTCCATCGAAGCTTCAGAAGGAAGCACCCTAATGTATAGCTTTTTAGGCTTCTCTAATCAAGAGACCATTGTGGGACCCAATAACACAATTAATATTCAATTAATCGCATCGACTTCAGAATTAGAAGAAGTGATTGTTACTGCTCAAGGTATAAAACGAGAAAAGAAATCTCTGGGGTATGCGGTGAGCGAAATTCAAAGTCAAGAAATTGAGCAACGCTCTGAAGGAGATATTGGAAGAGTATTATTTGGTAAAGCTGCCGGGGTACAGATCACACAACAGAGTGGTCTTACCGGATCTGGTACTAATATTGTTATTAGAGGGCAAAACTCGTTCAGTTCAAGCAACCAGGCATTATTTATTGTAGACGGTGTGCCATTTAGCACAGACACTAATGCTTCGGGCCGACAAGGAGCTCGAAATGACTTTGTAAATGGTAATAATGGATCTAGTAGATTTTTAGATTTGGATCCTAATAGTATTGAAAGTGTAAGTGTATTAAAAGGCTTAGCTGCCGCAACCTTATACGGAAGTGACGGTAGGAACGGTGTTGTATTGATCACTACTAAGGCAGGAGCTGCCGGTAATGCTCAAAAGAAAATGGAAATAACTGTTTCTTCTTCCTATTTTTTCACCCAAATAGCCTCGCTACCAGATTATCAGGATGAATATGGTAATGGTTTTGATCAATCTTTTGGATGGTTTTTTAGTAACTGGGGACCTAGCTTTAGAGAAGAAGGAGTTTCTGGTTATGGAAACAGTTCTGCTATTGATGAAAATGCTACACTTCCACATCCATATTCTACCTCTACTCCAGCAATCCAAGCAGCTTTCCCTGAATTTCAAGGAGCACGTTATGACTGGAGACCCTATGATAGTGTAGAAAAGTTTTTTAGAATAGGAGGAGCTGCTTCTGTATCTGTAAACTTAAGAGGAGTTTCAGATAATGGAGATATATCATATAATGTAAATTATGGTCATCTGGACGATGAAGGCTTTACTCCTGGAAATAAATTAGGACGTAATACTTTAGGTATAGGGGGTAATGCAAAACTTAGCAATAAGTTTACCGTCAGTGGGACTTTAAATTTTGCCAGAACAAATTTCGTTTCTCCTCCAGTTGCCTTAAGTCAGGGTAATGGAGCTGAAGGTACTGGTTCCTCTATTTTTGGGGATTTATGGTTTACACCTAGGAGTATTGACGTCCAAGGTTTACCTTTTCAAGATCCCGTAACAGGTGGTAGTGTATATTATAGACAAAACAATAGTATCCAGCATCCGTTATGGACCTTAAACAATGCACAAACTTCACAATTAACGAATCGTGTTTTTGGTAACGCTACCGTACAATATAATTTTAATGATAACTTAAACATTTTTTATCGTGCAGGTATTGATGTTTATAATGAGAGCAATACAAACTTTCAAAATAAAGGAGGAGTAAACAGTAATAGTGGTGATGTAAGGTTGGCTAGTGGTTTTTATGAAACATGGAATAACCTAAACTCTATTTACGATCATAATATATCTTTGACAGGAAATTCTCAAATTACTGAAAAAATAGGCACCAATTTTAGTGTGGGTGCTACTACAAGAAATTTAATTTTTGATCAAAATGGTACTGCTAGTGACGGTCAACAATCATTTGGTGTTTTAAGGCATTTTAACTTCGCAAAAAACAACGAAATCCAATCTTTCTTTGAAAGAAACATTGTAGGTGTATATGGGCAAGCAGAATTTGATTATGATAATTTCTTATTTGTAACCCTTGCAGGAAGAAACGATTGGGTATCCAATTTTGAAAGTGAGAACAGATCTATTTTTTACCCAAGTGCCAGCGTTTCCTTTTTACCCACTGCCGCTTTTAGTGGTATAAAATCGGATGCAATCAACTATTTAAAAATTAGAGCAGGATATGGAACTTCTGCAAGTTTTGGAGATCCTGGATTCCCTGTTGCTAATACATTATTTTTAGACACACAAGATTTTCAAAATGGAGGCTCTAATGTAGTATCCAATACTACAAGTAATATTTTAGGAAATCCAGATCTAAAACCAGAATTATTAACAGAATACGAAGTAGGTTTGGAAGCTCGACTATGGAAAAGCAGGATTTCTGTAGACTTATCTCTATACTCAAGAATCACCGAAGACTTAATTATCAATAGGCCTTTAGGACCAACTTCAGGTAACACTACTATACGAACAAATATTGGTGAGATTAAAAATAATGGTCTCGAATTGGACTTGGGGGTTAACATTGTTCAAAGTATAGAAGAGGATGGGTTTAACTGGGATGCTAACTTAAATTTTACTACCTATAAGTCTGAAGTTACTGATTTAGGATTAGATACAGATTTAGTGGTATACTCTGGTTTTTCTAATCTTGGAAACGCAGCTATTAAAGGAGAACCACTTGGTGTTCTTTTTGGCACCAGAATATTAAGAGATGACAATGGTAATAAAGTAGTTGGTTCAGATGGATTTTATATCCAAGATCCTGAAGATGGGATTATTGGAGACCCAAATCCAGACTATGTCATGAACGTTAAAAATACTTTTTCATATAAAAATTTCTCATTAGGGGTACAGTTAAACTACACTCAAGGTGGGGATATTTATTCAAGTACCGTTTCTACTTTATTAGGTAGAGGTCTAATTGTAGAAACTTTAGATAGAGAAAATACTTTTATTTTACCAGGAGTTGACGCTAATGGGAACCCAAATACAATACAAATAAATAATTCTGATTATTATTTTAGTAATATCCTATTTGGCCCTAACGAAAACCAAGTATACGATGCCACATTAATCAGGCTACAAGAAGTTTCACTTGCTTATACTTTTCCAAAAAAATTCTTAAACAAAACACCTTTTGGATCTTTATCAATAACTGCATCCGGCAACAACCTATGGTATGATGCTGTAAATACTCCAGATGGTGCACGTTTTGATCCAAATACTTCTGGAACCGGTGTAGGAAACGGCTTTGGTTTTGATTTCATTAATGGCCCTAGTGCTAGAAGATATGGATTTAGCGTAAAGGCAACATTTTAATTTTATAATTTATAAAAAATGAAAAATATAAATAGATATATATTAATAGCAACAAGTCTCTTTCTGGTTTTGTCATGTGAAACTAAGGAATTAGATCTTACGGAGGATCCTAATTTTTTAACTCCAGAGCAAGCAAGTGTAGATTTATTTTTAGCATCTATACAAGAAGACTTTGTTAGACAAATAGAAGGGGATGCAGATTTTGATCCAAATGATAATTGGGTAACCGGAGGGAACACCAATGGAGATGGTTTATCCCTCTTTGGAACAGAATTAACAAGGCTTACAGCATCAACTTCGAGCAAACAATATAGCACCAATTATTTGGGTAGTGATTCTGATGATGAGTGGGTAAATGCCTATCAAGGTATTTTAGCAGATATTAGAGCTATGGTTCCTATTGCAGAAGCAAATCAACAAACCAGACATATCGCCATTGCTCAATTTATAGAAGCCTATGTAATGACAGCCATGGTCGATTTTTATGGAGACATACCCTATACAGAAGCAATTTCAGGAATAGATAATTTAAACCCAACTCCAGATAGTGGAGCCTCTATTTACGATGCTGCATTGGTTCTTTTAGACAATGCTATTGTAAATTTCGAAAGTGACATAATTGCTCAGCTTGAACCTTCAACAATTTTCTTTTACGGAAACGACTATGAAAAATGGGTTAAAGCTACAAACACGCTTAAAATGCGTTTATACAATCAAAGACGTTTAGTAGATCCTACTGCATTAACGAGTATTGCAGATATATTAAGTTCTGGAGACTATATTAGTGCTACGGCAGATGATTTTCAATTTAATTGGCCTGCCACAAGCCCTTCTCAACCTGATACCAGACATCCCAGATATGGCTTAAATTATACGGCTACCGGAGCTGGTGATTACATGTCTAACTGGTTAATGAACAAAATGGATACTTCTATGGATCCAAGAATTCGCTACTACTTTTATAGACAAATTGGTGCTGTTCCTGGTGCTACCGGAGTACCTCCTGATGAAGAAACCTTACAATGCTCTTTACAAAGCGCCCCTGCACATTATGTTACAGGCGGATTTACATTTTGCTATTTAGATAATGGATACTGGGGAAGAGATCACCATGATGATGCTGGTATCCCACCAGACGGTTTTTTACGTACTACATTTGGTGTTTACCCTGTTGGTGGAAATTTTGACGATGATCGATTTGACACAGACCCAGACAATAAAAATGTTGCTGCAGGAGCAGGTGGTGGTGGTGCAGGAATCACACCTATTTTAACAGCTGCATGGGTAGATTTTATGCAAGCAGAAATAGCCATGGTAAATGGAGATCCCGGAACAGCCAGAACTTTTATGTCTGCCGGTATAACAAAATCTATTGCCAAAGTACAAAGTTTTGTTAGCCTTGATACTTCTGCAGATACTTCTTTTGAACCTTCAAGTACCGATGTTAGTAATTATATTGCAAGTGTTGAATCAGATTTTGATGCAGCAGACATGGCAGGGAAATGGGATGTTTTAGGAGAACAATACTTTATTGCTGTATTTGGTAACGGAATTGAATCTTATAATTTTTATAGAAGAACAGGGTATCCAACTACCTTACAGCCAAGTTTAGATCCTAATCCCGGTACATTTATTAGATCTTTGTTTTACCCTGCAAATGAGGTGAACACAAACTCTAGTATTAGTCAAAAACCAGATCAGGCACAACCTGTATTTTGGGATACTAACCCTAGTGCTCCAATAGCAAATTAATAATTTAAAAATATTCTTCATGAAAAAATATATAAATAAATTTTTTGTACTCCTCTTTGCATTTTCTGTGATGCAATCATGCAGTACAGATGATAAAACCGTAGACAATGTTTTTGAAGGAGTTACTAATGGAGCTGTTTTAAGAACTATTAGTGCTACTAATACATTTAATTTTTTTGACCCCAACGATGCTCGATTTGTATTTGATGTAGCCGTTGAAGAACAAGATGCTCAAAATGGTGGCTTGATCTCTGAAATTAGACTATATCAAAGTTTTACAGACAACAAAGATGATGGAGTTGACAATAGCAAAGATGAAGTACTAATTTTGACCGAAACAGGTGCTGGCTTAACAGTTTCAGATTTTGATCTCCCGCGATTAGATTTTTCATCTACATTGGCCGAAGCTTTAGCTGTTAATGGGTTGAATATTGGTGAATATAACGGAGGGGATGTATTTAGTTTTCGCTTTGAGTTAGAACTAACCAATGGAAGGGTGTTTAGTAACCAGAATTTAGGAGGAACAGTTTCTGGAGGTTCCTTTTTTTCCTCTCCTTTTATATACAATGTCGGCCTAAAATGTATTCCTGTAGTACCTTTTGCTGGAGAATACACTTTGAACTTAGTTGATAGTTTTGGAGATGGCTGGGATGGCGCATTCATTACCGTAACCATAGATGGCACATCTACCGACTACACTATAGACGATGGTGGAGGAGCCAATTTTGTGATACCAGTTCCTGGCGGAACTACAGAATTGGTGTTTACATATACGGCAGGTAGTTTTGAGGATGAACATAGTTACAAAATAAATTACGATGCTCTTGATGGCTCTGACCCACTTGAAGCAGCAGCAGATGGGCCTGGCCCAGCAGCTGGAGAAATATTTTTAAATATTTGTTTATAGCTTATAACTTATAAAACAAAAAAAAGGTTTCTACATGTAGAAACCTTTTTTTATTTTATACACCACTGTTATCCAGCAAAAAGTCACTTTTTGATTGATTGTAACCATGTAATCCTAAATATAAAAAACATGACCTGCTGGTTTTTAGTTTAAAAAAAGTCCTGTGTTTTATTTTTAAAAGCGAAGTGGTCTTGTATCTTTAACCAGTTATAGAATCATTTAATAATATGAGCAAATTATTTTTTATATTCCCATCTATACTTCTTATGCTTTATTCTTGCAAAGAGGACTTAAGCGCAAAAAAGGTACAGAACAAAAAAACAGAAGAAAAAGTAAGAAAAGAATCTTCACGACCATATTTTATAAAAGTCCCTGCCTCAACTAGTAATTTGTATTTTAAAAATACAATTGTAGATACTATTTCCACAAAATCTAATTTATTCGATTTCGATTTCTTTTATAATGGTGCCGGAGTTGGCATTGAAGATCTCAATAATGATGGTTTAAAAGATATATTTTTCTGTGGCAACCAAGTACCAAACAAACTCTATATAAATAAGGGAAACCTTGTTTTTGAAGATATATCGGCAACGGCAAATATCAACATCGATAAAAACTGGTCCAATGGGATCACCTTTGCAGATGTAAATAATGATGGGTGGATGGACATCTATATCTCTCAAGGAGGACCCAAAGCGGGGAGTTCCAGAAAGAACCTGCTCCTTATCAATCAAAAAGATTTAACTTTTAAAGAAAAAGCTTCAGAATACGGATTAGATGATCATGGTTTAAGCACCCAATCTGCTTTTTTTGATTTTGACAAAGATGGAGACTTGGATTGTATTGTAATGAACGA
This sequence comes from Aquimarina penaris, assembly GCF_040786285.1. NCBI lineage: Bacteria > Pseudomonadati > Bacteroidota > Flavobacteriia > Flavobacteriales > Flavobacteriaceae > Aquimarina > Aquimarina penaris. The sequence goes on along the minus strand of NZ_JBFMKQ010000004.1, from coordinate 99,729 downwards.
AAACGAGTATTATGGCGTCGACCCAACCACCTTTTATAATACTCTTAAGGAAGAGTCAAAACGAATTAAAAGTTCGAGTCATTTATACCAAAACATAGGTGGAAAATTTATAAATATCACAAAAAAAGCAGGGCTACTTCAACCAAGTTTTGGCTTGGGATTATGCGTTAGTGATATTAATAATGATGGATGGCCAGATATCTACATAGCTAACGATTATTATGTCCCAGATGCATTATACATCAACAATAAGAACAACACTTTTACAGACCAAATTAAAGAATATACCAAACATGTATCGTTTTATGGGATGGGCGTCGATATTGCAGATATAAATAATGACAATTTAAAAGATATTTTTGTTTTAGACATGGCATCAAGCGATCATGTAAGATCTAAAACTTTAATGGCATCTATGAATGTAAAAAAGTTTGATTTATTAATTAACAAACTTAATTTACACAATCAATACATGTTTAATTCATTACAGCTGAATACTGGCAATAACACCTTTCATAATATCGCTCAACATACAGGGCTATCTAAAACAGATTGGAGTTGGGCTGGACTTGTTTTTGATTTTAACAACGATCAAAATGATGATATCTATGTAACCAATGGCTATAGAAAATACGCTCTGGACAATGATATACGGACATTAATTTATAAGGCAAAAAAATTTTATAAAGGAAATGTCCCTTTGGATGTAAAAAAAGAAATATATAATCGCCTACCCTCAGAAAAATTATCTAATATCCTTTTTAAAAACAATGGAGATTTAAATTTTGAAGATATAACTTCTACTACGCAACTCAATGAACCTTCATTTTCTAATGGCGCAGCATATTCAGACTTAGATAATGACGGTGATTTAGAAATTGTAGTAAACAATATAGACGGAGAATCGTTTTTATACAAAAACTTGAGTATAGAAAATAACCATGGAAACTTTTTGAAAATCAATACCGCAGGTAAGACATCTGAGGATTTTGCAAAGGTAACTTTATATCATAGTGGCATCATAAAAACTAAAGAGTCAAAAAGGGTACGTGGTTATTTATCTTCTGTTGACAAAACTATCCATTTTGGTTTAGGCAAAACGACATCTATAGATACTGTAAAAATTACATGGCTATCCGGAAAACACGAAAGATTATATAATGTAAAAGTAAATACAACTCTAAATGTATCTGAAAAAAATGCTGTTTTCAAAAAAAGATCAGAATCCCTAAAACAACCCATCTCATTTAATAAAACAAAGAATCTTATACGTTTTAAACATACAGAAAACGATTACAATGATTTTGAAAATGAAATATTGTTACCCTATAAACAATCAACATTAGGCCCTTGTATTGCAAAAGGAGATGTAAATGGGGATAAAAAAGAGGATGTATATATTGGTGGTGCCTCTGGACAAGCAGGGCAGTTATTTATACAAACTAAACAAGGGTTTAAAAAAAGTAATACTGATCTATTTCTTAGGGATGCTCAATTTGAAGACATGGAAACCTTATTTTTTGATTTTGATTCTGATGGCGATACTGACATATATGTGGTAAGTGGAGGAAATGAATTTAAAGAAAATTCAAAATACCTAAAAGATAGATTATATATAAATGACGGGAATGCAAACTTTACAAAACATCAATTCTCTGATAACAATCCAAGTTTTAGCGGAAAAACTATAGCAAAAATTGATTTTGATAACGATGGTGATTTTGACCTAATTATTGGAAATAGGATCGTATCTCAAAAATACCCTATCCCAGAATCATCCATAATTTATGAAAATGTCAATGGGACATTTAAAAATGTAACCAAACAAATTGCCCCTTCATTTGAAAATTTTGGGATTGTAAATAAAGTAATTGCTACCGATTTCAACAATGATGGGTGGCAAGATTTTATCGCTGTTGGCGAATGGACTTCTATTGGGTTGTTTAAAAATGAACAAGGAGTTTTTAAAGATATTTCAAATAAAAGTAATTTGGATAAGGAAAAAGGATGGTGGTTTTCTATTACTGAAACTGATATTAATAATGATGGTAATAAAGATTATATCATTGGAAACGTTGGTTTAAATTTAAAGTTTAAGGCAACCAAGCAAAAACCATTACGAGTTTACGCAGATGATTTTGACTCAAACGGGACTCATGATGTCGTATTAAGCTATAAATACAATGGAAATTTTGTTCCCGCCAGAGGGCGTGAATGCTCGTCGCAACAAATGCCATTTATCGCAAAAAAAATCCCAACATATCAAGAGTTTGCCAATGCAGATTTAGAGAAAATTTACGGAGACAAAATTAATACCGCATACCAACGTGAAGCAAACGAATTTAATTCTGTTCTTCTTTTAAACAAGGGCAATGATAGTTTTGAAAAAATAATCCTTCCTAAAATGGCTCAAACAATACCAATTTTAGATAGCGAATCGCTTGATTTCAATGGAGATGGCTATGAAGATATAATTATTGTTGGAACTATTTATAATACTGAAGTGGAAACCCCTCGTCTAGATAACGCATTTGGATTGGTAATGCTTTCAAATAAAAAAAATGGATACAGTGTACTCGGACCAGATAAAACAGGATTGTATATTAATGGTAATGCAAAATCTATGGAATGCATATTACAAAACAATAAACAATTCTTACTTATTGGTCTTAATAATGCAGATATTGAAACCTTTCAACTTAAACGGCATACCCAACTGTAAGAAAATACCATGAGTTTTTAACAACAAAAATAAAGTTTCATAATTTTATTGTTAATCAACATTTTTTCTTTGCTTTCGGATGAAAGCATATTTAAAAACAACTATAAATCATTATGTCATGAAGAATTTACACATTATTGCCATAGCATTATTTTTTACAATTAGTTGTACATATGCTCAAAACCTAACATCGACAGACTTTAACAGTAATGCGGCGGGGCAACCAATAAAATTTAACAATTTTAAAAGACAGGCTGCTATCTTAAGCGGAAGCTTTTCTTCTCTTAAAGAAACTACTACCGCTACAGATGGTTCTGTATACTTGTTTGATAGCTGGAACAATACAACTATTATAAAAGTCAATAAGAAAAACTACACATTCGGTAATTTTAATTTCAATATTAGTAAGGGAGAATTCATGTCTCAAATTGAAGGAGACTCTATTTATATTTTTGATTTTAGAAGTATTGATAAAGTTATTGTAAATGGAAAAGAATTTAAATCGTTTTTCAGTCCCTTAGAAGGTAAAGAAAAAGTATTTGAAGTAATTTATGAAAATACCGATTTTTCAATTTTAAAAAAGTATTCTTTGAAAATCATTGAAAGCTCACCAGACCCCATGCTAAATCGAAGCAAAAATAAGATCATAAAAATTGAAACCTATTATATAATGAAGGGCACTACGTTTACCCCTTTTAAATTAAAAAAGAAATTTATAACCGAATTAGTTGAAAAAAACATTACTATTCCCGTATTAGATGTCTATGTTAAATCCAACAATCTCTCTTATAGAAATGAAAATGATTTAAAAAAGATATTTAATTATAGTTATAAAACAAAATAACCAAATCATAATACATTAAAGTATCTTATATTTTTGTTACAAGTAAAATTAATATCTTTTAGTAAGAGTTGATAAAAATAAAATTCAGTAGAAAGATGATTTTGCATTAGGATTTACACTTAAGCTTACCCATGGAAGGTCTTTCTTAAAAGATGATGCCAGGGATAATATAACAAGAGGATCTTATTTTCCTCCCCTTTATATATTTAAAACTACTATTGATTGCTTAATCACAGAAAACTTCCTCAAAGTAGGAAGTACATCATAGTCGGTTATTTTGGAAGCTATCACAGGTTAACAACAAAATATTTTAATACTTTAAACGAATTTAACGGCTTCTCTATAAGAAGTCTTTTTTCAAAAAATTGAGCCTCAAACCTAAATATAAGTACTTCGGATTACCATAAATTCTATATATAAAAGAAGAATAATAAATAACATTACTTTTATTTAATACTTTGAATTTCAGAAACAAAAAATATAACTCTTCAAAATGTTCTATCTAAATATCAATACCAAAGTAACTTCTACATCTATCAAAAATTAAAAGAAGATAGGTTATCAAAAATATAACATAAATTATTATTGTAGCGTCACCACGGCTTCTATTTATAAAGCATACACCAAAAAGCATAATTTAAATTTTAATACTAAAAAATTGCTTTATTAAGATATTATTATCATTTTTGGCATTGGCTAATTCAAATAAATCTATAAAATGAGAACAAAGTTTAGTGGAATTCTAACGCTAATTCTGGCGTTTGTAGTGCAACTATCGTTTGCACAAGAAAAAACGATCTCAGGTAATGTATCCGACAATAGCGGACTACCATTGCCTGGAGTAAATATCGTTGTAAAAGGTACTGCTACAGGTACACAGACCGATTTTGATGGTAACTATACCATTAATACTAATAGAGGTGCTGTGCTTACTTATAGTTATGTAGGTTTTACAACAAAAGAAGTTGTTGTCGCAGACAATGATAATATCAACATTCAACTAGAAGCTTCTGCTTCTGAGCTAGAAGAAGTTGTAGTAACTGCACAGGGGATATCAAGACAAAAGAAGTCTCTTGGATATGCTGTTAGTACACTTAAAAATGATGCTATAGAAAGTAGACCCGAAGCAGATATTGGTAGGGTACTTACTGGTAAAGTTTCTGGTGTAAATGTTGTACAATCAGGTGGTGTTGCAGGTAGTGGTACTAATATCCGTATTAGAGGTAATGTATCTATTACAGGTGATAACCAACCATTGTTTGTGGTAAATGGTATTCCTTTTAACACCAGCACCAATGCTGAAAGTAATGTTACTACGGGTAATGGTTCTGTATCTGCTTCAAGTAGATTTTTGGATATCGACCCTAACAGTATTACCAATGTAAGTGTACTTAAAGGTTTAAGTGCAACTGTACTATATGGAGATGCAGGTAGGAATGGGGTAATCTTAATTACCACTAAAACTGGATCAACAGCACTAGTTAATAAAGGATTTGAAGTTACCTTCAACCAATCTGTGTTTGTAAATGAAATTGCTGGTTTACCAGACTATCAAAATACATACGGGCAAGGAGCTAACCAATCAGCAAATGTTGCTTTCGTTGGTAACTGGGGAGACAGGTTCGATAGAAACATTACAGTTCCTGCTCATTACAATCAAGGACGTTTTGCAAATGTATTCCCTCAGTTTCAAGGACAAACTGTGCAATACCGACCATTTGAAGATAATGTTAAAGATTTCTTTAGACAAGGTTTTGGTTACACAACTTCTTTAAACGCATCTAAAAGTTCAGAAGATGTTTCTTATAACATCAATTTCGGACACACTGATGAAGATGGTTATGTACCAGGCAACAATATCACAAGAACTAATTTTGGTCTTGGTGGTTCTGCCAAATTAAGTAACAAATTTACGGTAGCTGGTGCTTTCAACTTTGCAACTAGTGAGTTTACTACTCCACCGGTTTCTGCTAACAATGGTACAGGAAACTTTTCTCTATTTACAAGAACATTATTTATTCCAAGAAACTTAGATCTAAATGGATTACCATTTCAGGATCCGGTTACTGGAGCAAATGTATATTATAGAACTGACCAAAACAACCCTCGTTGGTTAGCAGAAAATGCAAAAGAAACGATTAACGTTAATCGTTTTTATAATAACATAAGTACTACCTATGATTTTAACGATAACTATTCATTAACCTACAGAGTTGGTTTGGATACTTATGTTGAAGAACAAGAATTTTATGTAAATAAAGGTGGTGTCGGTCGTTTAGAAGCTCAAAATGGTTTCTTAAAAACAACATCTGCAACCAATACAATCTGGGATCACAGTTTATTATTTAACATCAAAAGTGTATCTCTAACTGAAAAACTTGGATTAAATGGTACTTTAGGATTTAACTCTAATGCAGAAACTTTTGAAAAGTTTGGTGTGTTTAGTACAGGTCAATTAGTATTTGATTTTATAGATCATACAAATTATCAGACTCAAAGTAATATAGATCCTTTCGGAAGTAGATTAAGTCAAGTAGTAAAAGAGAACACTGTTGGTTTATATGGACAATTAGAATTTGATTATGACAGTGCACTTTACTTAACACTTGCCGCTCGTAATGACTGGACTTCTACTATAGAACAAGATAATCGTTCTCTGTTTTACCCAAGTGCATCGGTTGCATTTGTACCAACAACAGCGATTCCTGGATTAAAATCTGATTTCTTAAACTTCATGAAAGTACGATTTGGATATGGTACTTCAGCAGGTTTCCCTGGAGCATATAACACGAGAGCTGCAATTAATATCGCAACTTCTCAATTTACAACAGGAGCTGGTGGTATTATCAATACCAACTCTAACTTAAATACTGCTCCGAATCCTGATTTGAAAGCAGAATTACATAGAGAACTTGAAGCTGGTATTGAAACCAATTTCTTAAATAACAGAATAAGTCTTGAATTAAGTGTATACCAAAGAGATTCTAAAGATCAGATCCTATCTAAAACCTTAGGGCCATCTACGGGTAACACTTTTCAAACTATTAATGCTGGTAAAATTGAAACCGAAGGTATTGAGATTGATTTAGAAGTTACACCTTTCAAAAGTTCTGATGATGGATTCCAGTGGGTTTCTAACTTCAACTTTACAGCTGCAGAAAGTACTGTAGTAGATTTACCTGGAGGTGACGATGTATTTATCGCTGGTTTTTCTAACTTAGGTAACTACGCTATAGAAGGTGAGCCTCTTGGTGTACTTAGAGGTAGTTTTGCAGTAAGAGATAACGAAGGTAACTTAATTATCGACCCAAATGATGGAACTGTTATTGCAAGTGGTGATTTAGGATTAGATGATAAAATCATAGGTGATCCAAACCCAGACTGGAGAGCGAGTTCTATCAATACATTCTCTTACAAAGGGTTCAGTCTTGCTGCTCAGGTAGAGTATACACATGGTGGTGATTTCTCTTCTAATACGATAAACAACTTACTAAGAAGAGGGGTAACAACAGATACTGAAGACAGAGAAGGAACATTTGTTATTCCTGGAGTCTTGGCAGATCCTGGTACAGGAACACCATTATTAGATGCTTCCGGTAATAAAATTCCAAACAATATTCAATTAGGAGCAAATGAAGTATATTTCTTAAATTTAATTGACCCTGCTGAACAAGGAATATATGATGGTTCATTATGGAGATTGAGAGAGGTTTCTTTGACATACAGTTTACCAAAGAAATTCTTAGACAACACACCGTTTGGCTCACTTTCTTTCAGTGTTTTAGGTCAGAATTTATGGTATTGGGCTCCTAATGTACCTGATGGTACAAACTTCGATCCAGAAGTAATTAGTACTGGGGTAGGTAATGGTTTAGGTTTAGATTTCCAAACTGCACCATCGTCTAAGAAATATGGGTTTAGCTTAAAAGCTTCTTTTTAAAATACTAAAAAATTAGAAATGAAAACAGTAAAAAATAGACTCAATGTAATATTAGCTTCACTGCTACTTATTACAATTGTCACAAGTTGTGAGACAACCGATCTCGAACAATTAAACGACCCAAGTAGAGAAGTGCCAGAAAGTGCCGATCCAAGTTTACTCTTAAACAATGCCGCATTGTTTTTTGCAAATGCCTATGCATTTAATGAAGGAAACGAAGACGGACTTAATGTTAGAGCTTCGGAAACTATGAGGATGCAACATTTATTTGGCCCTTATGCAGGTCCTTTCTCATTAACTTCTGGTAATATTAACAGAAATATATGGCAATCTTTTTATAGAGAGACATTAAAGGACATAGAGACTTTATTACCAGTTGCCGAAGAAAGAGGGATATTAGGTACTGCCGGAGTGGCAAAAATACTAAAAGCCTATACCTATGTAACTCTTGTAGATACTTGGGGAGATGTTCCATTTTCTGAAGCATTAAATGCAACTGATTTTCCTAGCCCAAGAGTTGATAGTGGTCAGGACATCTATAATGCTATGTTAGTTCTTCTTGATGAAGCTATTGCAAACATTAGCACTCCAGAATCAATCATGCCAAATGATGATCTTTTCTATGGTGGTGATAGAGCAAAATGGCTTACATTAGCTAGGACATTAAAGTTCAAAATGTACTTACAAATGAGATTGATTGGAGATTTCTCTAGTGAGATCAATGCTCTTCTTGCTCAAGGTATAATTGATGATCCTTCAGAAGATTTTCAGTTCTCGTATTCTCGGTACTAAGTCCAACAGATAGTAGACACCCTTATTATGCGGTTACCTATGATAATGATGGCGCAGGGGATTATATGAACAACTACTATATGACTCAGTTTAAAGACGGTAAAGGAGGAAATCCTGATCCAAGACTACGTTACTATTTTTACAGACAAACAGATGAGGATCCAACAGGAGATGATTTACCATGTGAAGGTTTACCTGGATTCAATTTTTGTTATATAGGTGATGGCTATATCGGTAGAGATCATGGTGATGCCCTAGGTGTACCAAATGATGGTATAGAAAGAGCCACTTATGGCTTATACCCTATTGGTGGTAAGTTTGATGCAGATGACTTTACATCGGTTGCGGCAGGTGCTGGAGCAGGTGGAGCAGGAATCTACCCGTTCATGCTATCTTTTTATACTAAATTTATGATGGCAGAATCTGCCTTGATAAGTAGTACTACAGGTGATCCAAGAACTTTGCTAGAAGAAGGTGTTAGAGGATCTATGGACAAAGTATTAAACTTTGCTCCCGCTCAGGTTAACGCTGCTTTTGCCGCTACAACTGCTGATGTAGATGCATATGTAACTGAAGTATTAGCTTTATATGATGCTGCTACTACAGATGACGAACGACTAGACGTTATTATTAAGGAGTATTACTTAGCCTTATGGGGTAATGGATATGAAGCCTGGAACAACTATAGAAGAACAAGCTTCCCAAGTGATCTAGAGACTCATGTACAGGTTCCTGGACCTTTCGCTAGAACTTTTATGTATCCTGCTGCAGAGGTTAATGCAAATTCTAGTATCGATCAAAAAACAATTGATGTTAGAACATTCTGGGATACAAACCCTGATAATTTAGATTAATAAAAAAATAATAAAGATGAAAATAACAAATAAATATATAGCCTTTTTTATGCTATTATTATCTATTGTCCTGGTAGTTTCCTGCGAAGATGAAGATAAAGATTTCATAAATAACTCTTTGACAAAAAGTGCTCCATTTGCTAGATTTGATGAAACTCCAATACCAATTGTAGGGGTTGACGATATCAATGATGTATCCTTTAGTTTTAGAGTATTGGATGCAAATAACAATATTGCATCATACGACCTAAGAATTGCGGCCAATCTTGGTGGCACTCAGACTGACACAGTTGCATTAACAACGATTACTGCTTTTCCAGCTGATGTAAGTTTCTCATCTACGGATCTTTTTACACCACTAGGTCTTACCGCTGCCGATGTTACTTTTGGAGATACGTTCTTCTTCGTTGCTTCGGTGACTGGTGATGATGGTATTACTTATGATCAAAACGTAGCTATAGGATTTGATGATCTTGACGATGATGATCCACAAACTTATGAATTGACAGGTAGTTTTATTGACGAACTTCGAAATGAAGCGGGATATAGACAAGCATACTTATTTCAATTTACAATAGCATGTCCTTCATTCCCAATCGACGATGCATTAGGTACGTATAATGTTGTATCTAATGGTCTTGCAACTGCATTAGGATTAACTGATCCTGATCCAACAAGAGAAGTTATCGCTGGTCCTGGTGAAAACCAAATCACTATTGTTGGTGGTTCTGTTGGATTTGCCGGTGGAGGTGATTTAACTGTAGATATCGATCCTTCTTTCGGTGGTCTTACTGGTGGAGAAGGTTTAGCATTTCCAGCTTCTATTATAGGATTTGCTTCTGATTTTGGTGACCTAGCAGGTGCAGGTGGTCTATCTGTTCCTTGTGTAACTCCTAAAACGATAACATTACCAGTGACACTTACATGTTGTGGTGGAACATTTACAATGGTACTATCTCAATAATTATATTGATTACTAAATAGTTTAAAAATCACCTCTTTACAGAGGTGATTTTTTATTAAAGGAACATTATGAAAAATGAATCACAAATATTTGGCATTAGAGCTGTAATTGAGGCTATATCTTCCGGTAAAACTATAGATAAGCTGTTTGTTCAAAAAGGGTTACAAGGTGAGCTTGCCAAAGAGCTCATGAGTGCATTGAAAAGACAAAATATATCGTTCTCATACGTTCCTGCAGAAAAACTAAATAGACTTACTCGCAAAAATCACCAAGGTGTAGTTGCCTATGTCTCCCCTATCGAATTTTATGATCTCGAAAATCTTGTGATGCAAGTTATAGAATCTGGCGAAACTCCATTATTCTTGATATTAGATCAATTATCAGACGTTCGTAATTTTGGTGCAATTATCAGAACTGCAGAATGTACAGGCGTACATGGTATTATTATACAAAAAAAAGGCGGTGCTCCGGTAAGTGCAGATACTGTTAAAACTTCTGCCGGTGCAGTATTTAAAATCCCAATATGTAAAGTAGATCATATCAAAGATGCCATGTTTTATTTGCAAGGTTCGGGTATACAAGTTATAGCCGCCACAGAAAAAGCTCCTCATCCTATTTATGATATTAATATGACGACTCCAAGTGCTATCATTATGGGTAGTGAAGGTAAAGGGATCTCAAGTTCGGTTCTTAAACTGGTAGACAAACAAGCTAAACTACCTATGCGGGGTGAAATTGGTTCTTTAAATGTATCTGTTGCCTGTGGTGTCTTCTTATATGAAGTAATTAGGCAACGATTATAATCTTTTAATTCTATTCTTCAGACTTATCAGTATCAGTTTTATACTCATACACTATTTTCATTTCATCACTTGTTATTTCTTCTTCAGGTAATTGTTCTATAAAATTACCATCCTCATCAAAGTGTTTTAAAAACTCATCTTGTTCAGGATTATAATCTGGGGATTCCCATTTGTACAATACGGGTTTGGCTACTCCATTTTTAATTAAGATGGCAAGTAATGTTCCGGTTATTAATCCAGATAAATGTCCTTCCCAAGAGATTTTAGGATCTATAGGTAGAATGTACCAGATCATACTTCCGTAAATAAAAACCACAACAAAAGACAAGGCGGTTAATCTAAAATGTTTTGCGATAATACCTTTCAAAAACAAGAAACCAAAAAGCATATATACTACTCCGCTAGCTCCTATATGATTAGCTGGCCTACCAAACAACCATGTCAAAATACCAGTACAAAGAATTCCTATACATAACACTTTCCATGCATTGGGTTTATAAAAATAGAAAAGCGCTGCAGATAGGATGAGTAATGGCAACGTATTATGCCAAAGATGAGTTATATCAGAATGAATAAAAGGTGAGAACAACACTCCTCTTAACCCTATAAATGTTCTTGGATATACCCCAAAATGATTAAAATCGAATCCAAAACGAACCTCAAACCAAAAAACTATCCAAATAAGTAGCACGAATAACAAAGGATATCCCACTACTCCAGTACTAAATTTAAAATGATCACTTCTTTCTTTCATGACAAATTGAATATATCAAAAAAAAGTCCAAAATACTAAGTTCAGATAAATTGGCAGGTTTTTATTGGATATCAAGAGCATTACCTTTTTTATTAATTCATTTTCTGATTTAAATCTTACAAAGCTTTGTAACTTTGTTGTTATGAACACGAATCAACCCTTAGCAGAGCGGATACGTCCAAAATCCCTGTCAACATATCTTAGTCAGGAGCATTTGATTGGTGATGATGGCTCTCTAACACAACAGATTACAAAAGGCATTATACCCTCATTGATTCTGTGGGGCCCACCAGGAGTAGGAAAAACAACCCTGGCTAATATTATTGCCACCGAATCTCAAAGACCTTATTACACACTTAGTGCTATAAACAGTGGTGTTAAGGAAGTGAGAGATGTAATCGATAAAGCTAAGAATAGCGGTGGTTTATTTACCACTAAGAACCCTATCTTATTTATAGATGAGATCCATCGATTTAGTAAATCTCAACAAGACTCGTTGTTAGGCGCTGTTGAAAAGGGTTGGATTACTCTTATCGGAGCTACAACAGAAAACCCAAGTTTTGAGGTAATCCCCGCACTCTTATCTCGTTGTCAGGTGTATGTACTCAACCCCTTTGGTAAAAAAGAATTAGAAGCATTGTTAAAGAGAGCAATGCAAGAGGACGAGTATTTAAAAGCAAAAGAAATAGAACTTAAAGAAACTGAATCGTTATTAAGACTTAGTGGTGGAGATGCACGAAAATTGCTTAATATTTTTGAGTTGATTGTAATGAGTCAAGAACAAGAACCTATTGTAATTACCAATGACCTTGTTCTTAAACTTGTACAACAAAATACGGTTAGATACGACAAAACCGGGGAGCAACATTACGATATTATTTCTGCGTTTATAAAATCTGTTCGTGGTAGTGACCCCAACGCGGCGGTCTATTGGTTGGCTCGTATGGTAGAAGGTGGTGAGGATCTTAAATTTATTGCTCGAAGAATGATTATATTGGCTTCAGAAGATATTGGAAATGCCAATCCTACAGCATTAATAATGGCCAATAATACATTCCAGGCGGTTACTACCATTGGATACCCCGAAGCTAGAATAATATTGAGCCAATGTGCGGTATATCTTGCCACCTCTTCAAAAAGCAATGCATCCTATATGGCTATCAATAAAGCTCAGCAATTGGTAAAACAAACTGGTGATTTATCTGTACCGTTACCCATTAGAAATGCTCCTACAAAACTGATGAAGGAATTGGGGTATGGAGAAGATTATAAATATTCGCATGATTACAAAAACAATTTTGCTAATCAAGAATTTCTTCCAGATGAGATTAAAGATACTAAACTATACGACCCCGGTGATAATCAACGCGAAAATTCGTTTAGGACTTTTCTAAAATCACTATGGGGAGATAAATACAACTATTAATTATATTTTTATTACAGTATCCATTACACTTCGTTACACGTCAAATTACACCCTCTGCAGTGGAGTAAACCTTAAAAATTTTTGGCTATTGCCTGGCAAGAGTATCTGTAATTAATTTATTAGTTGCAGGATTTATTCTTTCAAGTATAAAATTCCCAAATCCATCAAAATGTCCTCCCCCACTTAAATCTTTAGCACTCACCAAATAACTATTATCTCTGGTCATTTTGTAAATTTTTCCTAATGAAATCAATTTATCATTCTGTTTTTGGAGGAGTTCATAACCATACTCCTGTTTTTCTAACACAAAACTTTGATCATTTAATGTATAACTCAGTGTATTTTCTGATGGCGCAGTACTAACTGGTTGTTCTTCTTTAGTGGCTTCTACCCTATCAGAAGGTTTATCTTTTTTCTCCAAAGGTACAGCGGCCGCGGCAGTTCTTACCTCTTGTGACCCATTATACTTATAACCGAGCTTCTCTACATCTTTAAACGCACCTCTAAGTGCTTCTTGGTATGCTTTTCTATATTCTTTTTCTCTACTTGTTCCTTCGGAAGAACTATAAACAACGACCCCATTACAATCTGTTAACTCAATAATTAATTTGGTTACAAAAAGCCCATTACCCTTTTTAATATCTGCTAATAACTTTTTACATCCATTATTTTTGAGATCCTCTGGAAAATCATCCCCCACTTTGAATGCATTAAACCCATATTTGTTAAATAAAAATTTAGTTAGCGAATTTAATTGATAGGCATCTTTATCATTAAAAAAACTATAACCCGCTGGAACCACTACATATTTATAATCGTTTACACTTTTCTGTGCATATATATTCGCACTAAACATTATAAAAATTATGAAATACAAAAACCTCTGCATATGCTTTACATTTTAAAATTATAAGTATACATTTTTAAACTCAGTTGCAAGATTATAATAATCCAGATAATTATTACACTCTACAATGAATTAATTTAATATTTCTAGTTAAGATCTGCGTCAAATCACGAATAGAGATCGATAAATTAACTAGAGGTGTTTTTTTATCTGCTTCAGCTCTGAAACTTGTATGTTCTGTACTGGAAGTTTTTCTTTATGATAATTAAAACATATCGTTTTTAAACCCAAAGCTTCGGCGCCCAAAATATCTGCTTCATAATTATCTCCGATCATAATGCTATTGGTGGTATGTGCACCAGATACTTTTATTGCGTGCTCAAAAATAAATGGGTTCGGCTTTTTTACCCCAACTTCTTCACTATCTGTAATTGTTTTAAAATAATGTCTTATTCCAGAACTAGATAACTTTTGATTTTGTACCTCTTTAAAACCATTGGTTATGATATGCAAATCATATTTTGGATTAAGATATTCTAGCAATTCTTCTGTACCTTCTATGAGATGATTATTAAGTGGCAGAAATTTAATATAATCATCAGACATAGTATCGATAATATCCAGATGAAATTCAATTCCAAAAGAAGTAAAAGCCTCAATAAGTCTGTTTCTTCTTAGATTCTCTTTACTTACTTTTTCCTCCCTATAAAGCTTCCAATACTTCATGTTAATGGGTTGGTACGCATTTATAAAATCATTTATATTTAGATGTACGCTGAATTTTTCAAAAAGCATCTCAAATGCCAATGAAGAGTTTTTATCAAAATCCCAAAGCGTATGATCCAGGTCAAAAAAAATGTGCTTGATTATATTATTCATCTTCTAAATTCCAGATATATTCTAGTATTGGTTTCCAAAATTCTTGACTGTCTAAGTCACTAAAAGTAGTATTGCTAAATACAGGAATAAAAGTACCTCTAACTTTTTTAATTTTTTCGATATAGGACGTAATTTCCTTTCTCACAGATTCTTCATCACGTACTACTTCACTATTTTCAAGGGCAGAAAAACAAAAAGAATGTACAATCAAAGGGGTTTGTACTTCATAATCCAAATCATAAAACATAAATGGAGTACAAGTTCCAGCCCTAAAACCAGAATACCCAGAATATCCCATAGAATAATCTTCCTGAATTTCTAATTCGATAAAATTTCTATATGCCTCAGGTAACTTAATTTTAAAGAAGGAACAAAGTGAATATAACAACCTTCTATTTAGAATACTTTCTATTCGTTGTTTTTCTTTTTTCAAAATCGACAAATTACACACAGCATCGTATGAGGCTTTTAATCCAACATCTATATAATCTGCAATATGTTTAATTGTAGATTGATGTTTGGGATGATTGTAGCCGATATTTTTTTCATAATTAGAATAATCACCTACTCCAAACAATACCTTTGCTTTTCTTTTTTTTCGTTTTTGCAAATCGATTAGTAAATCAAATGTATCATAAGGGTCCTTCTTCACCCCAATTCCTACTTTTATTCTATCGGTAAATTCATCAAATTTTAATTTCCACAAATCTCGAATACCACCCCCCACTGACCTTAAAATTCCCTTATTCTTATATGCAAAGGTCTGATCAACAGAAATAACAGGTATGAGTTTAAATTTTTTATCTCCAAATCTTAAGTCGGGATATTTTTCTAAAAGAACATCCTTGAATTTATATGCCCATATATCGACAACCGGATCCTGCAAAAAAGTACTAGAATACGCAATACTCTCGGTGGCAGGGAAACGCCCCATCGCATCCTTTACATGAGGCAAATACTCCTCATAGCGTGTTAACAAATAAAAGGTTGCAGCAAAAATATCATAGGGTAATGCCGAGTTAGCGTGCTTTACTTCAAAAAAACACTTTGTATCTTCCCAATCAAATACTTGGATATCTACATCATTTAACCCGTGTTCAAAAAGTAAATCTACACTCTGAAAATAAAGTTCTTTACTCAATGGTTGCTTTCCGTAAGAAAATTTAGGTCCATCATGAGCAATGAACGTTTCGATTTTAGAAGTTAAATCTACATCAAGTCCTAAGATTCTCTTACAAATTTGTTTGAAAGTATAGGAAACTCTTGGTGTAACTTTTTGTACATGAATTAGTAACATAGTTCTAATTACGAATTATTTTTTTTGGATTACAAGTGATATACCATTACTATTTTATCCAAACTTTTATTTACAGAAAACTATAATTTATAAAATAGATTCATCTGCAAAGCTAAAATAATTCTTTTCGGTAATAATAAGGTGATCCAACACATTTATATCTAAGCTAAGACCAGCTTGTTTTAATTTTTGAGTAATATTTTGGTCAGATTGGCTGGGACTGAGTGTTCCGCTTGGGTGATTATGTCCTAATATAACTCCGGTAGCACCATATTCTAATGCCGATCTAAAAACAATACGAGGGTCTACTATAGTACCTGTCTTGCCTCCAAGGCTAATTTGTTTTTTTTGAATTACTTTGTTCGCATTATTTAAGAACAACACCCAAAACTCTTCGTGATCAAGGTCTCCTATTATAGGTTGAAAAATATTGAACGCATCTCTACTACAGGTAATTTTTGGTATCTTCGAAACTTCTTCTTCTCTTCTTCTCCTACCCAACTCTAAACCAGCAACAATAGCAATAGCCTTAGCTTCGCCTATACCTTTAAAGTTCATCAACTGTTTTATAGATAGTTTACTTAATGCATTGATATTATGATCCACACTGGCAAGTATACGTTTACTTAATGCCACAGCGCTTTCATTTCGATTTCCAGAACCAATAAGTATTGCTATTAATTCGGCATCTGTTAAGGTATTTTTCCCTTTAGCGATTAATCTCTCTCTTGGACGATCATTTTCGCTCCATTTTTTGATCGAGAATGAGGAATTTAGTTCACTCATATAATCATTTTACAATTAAAAAAATATGAATATTTCTATCTGTAAGTATAAACTATTTATCTCAATTACAACGAATTATTATGCTTTTAATCTATAAAACCTATGCTCTTTTTTTCAAACATTACTTAATATTCATTGTATATATTTGTTTGAAAATGAAAGTTTTACTATATTTGGCCACCCTTATTTCTAAAATGAATAATTTAACAACTTCAAATTAACCTATTTATGAAGAATATTTTTACTATCGTTTTACTTTTTTCAACGCTAAGCTTTTATGGGCAGGACAAGAAAATTTCCTTTTTAGATTTAGTAGGAAATAACATACAAGTGCCTAGAGGATGTGAAGCTCAGTCTGTATACGAACTACAAGCTTGCAATGGAACTTCTATAAAGTGGGACTACTATAGCAGTGACATGTTAAATGAAGTTTTTAATGCGACCATAAGTGCATTTGCAGAAAGTAATAGCGCCAAAACTGAAGTTACTTTTACTTCTTTTGGTGGGCAATTGAAAGGATTTAAATTTAAGATGGGAACTACTTTTCAATATTTTTTGATGGGTACAATTAAAGATCAACCATTAATGATCAATTTAGGAACTCCTAAAGACATTAATAAAAGTGATGACCTTGATGGATTCTTAAGCTTATTCTTTGATGAAGTAGGTTAATCAAACATAACAATATATATTTATAAAGGCTAATCGTAGGATTAGCCTTTATTTTTTAAATTTTATATCTTATTTTTGAGTAGTGCTCACTACATAAATCTGAGGTTATGAAATCTTTATTTGAACAGACGACTCAAAATGAAATAGAAGATCGTATTAAAAGTCTTTCTAATAACAGCATTCCAGAATGGGGAAAAATGGATGTGTCACAAATGTTGTTTCATTGCCAGTTTCCATTAAAAATTGCTCTCCAAAAAGAACATCCAGAACTTAAACCTAGTTTTTTGGCTAAATTGTTCTTCAAAAAAGCAATGTATAATGATAAACCATGGAAGAAAAACTTACCCACCCATTCTAAATTAAAAGTGGTAGATCAAAAAGAGTTTGAGAAAGAAAAAGAAGGTTTATTAGGTCTTGTATCCGAATTTTCTAACCAAAAGGATAAAAAAGAATGGTCTCCTCATCCTATGTTTGGTACATTTACTCCAGAGCAATGGGGAAAGATGCAGTATAAACATCTTGATCACCACCTTAAACAATTTAATGTCTGATTCTCTAGGTATCTCTCAAAACATCATTAAGGTTACATTTTTAGTTTTCGATCCACTCTTTTACCTCATCAAAGTTTAATCCACCATAATTACCACTACTCATTAGAAGTAACACCGAGTTAGAAAAATTCTTTTGTTTTAGATATTTCTGAAATTCTTCTGGGTTTGTATAAATAATCAAATCATTACGATTGAAAGCTTTTTCTATCTGAGAAGTCGAAACTTCTTCTAGTTTTTTAATCTTTACAGCATGAGGAGAGTAGAAAACAACAGCTTCATCGGCGGCGTTCAAAGCTCCTTCATATTCTTTTAAAAACTCTGCATTAAGACTACTATAAGTATGCAATTCGAGACAAGCGATCACTTTTCTATCACTATACTGTTCTTTTACCGCTGTAGTGGTAGCACTTACTTTAGAAGGGCTATGGGCAAAGTCCTTATATGCGACAGCAGTATTTGCCTCGGCAATCTTTTCTAGTCGTTTAGAAGCCCCTTTAAAAGAAGCGATAGCTTCGTAGAATTCATCTTCATCAACCCCCATATGTTGGCAAATCCACTTGGCGCCTGCCAGATTGCTTAAGTTATGGGCTCCAAAAATTTCTATTGGCATTTCTCCTTCTGGCGTGTCTAGTAGCGTTTTCCCATCCTCTACTCTATACACCGGAGTTGTATATGGAAATTTACGAATAGGGTTTTCTGTAGCTTCTGCTAATTCTTTAACGTCCTTATCCTCTTCATTATAAACCAATGCTCCACCATTAATTATAGAGCTCATAAAAATCCTAAATTGATCTACATAGTTATCATACGTTGGGAATACATTAATATGATCCCATGCAATGCCACTAACCAGCGCTATATTGGGTTGATATAGATGAAATTTTGGTCTACGATCAATCGGTGAAGATAGATATTCGTCTCCTTCTAATACCATAAAATCGTTTTCCTCTGTAAGATGTACCATAGTATCAAACCCCTCTAACTGGGCTCCTACCATATAATCCACTTTTTTATCGTGATAATGCAGTACATGCAAAATCATAGAGGTTATTGTCGTTTTACCATGTGAACCACCTATTACTACACGTGTTTTATTTTTAGATTGTTCATACAAAAACTCAGGATACGAATATATTTTTAGACCTAATTCCTGGGCTTTTAGGAGTTCTTGATTATCCTCTTTAGCATGCATTCCTAAAATAATAGCATCAAGATCTTGGGTAATTTTATCTGAAAACCAACCAAAATCCGTGGGTAGTAGTCCGTATGCATCTAATCTAGATTTCGAAGGTTCAAAAATCGTATCATCGCTTCCAGTTACCTGATATCCTTTTTGATGTAGTGCAATCGCAAGGTTATGCATCGCACTACCCCCAATTGCTATAAAATGTACTCGCATAGTTCGTTCTTAAATCGAAAGTAAAGATACAATCTACAATTAAAAATGAAAGAATGTGAGAACGAAAAACTGAATAACTTAAGTGGCTAGTTATTCCTTATTATTAAAATACTTGTTTCCTCTCCCTCTTGGAGAGGACTAAGGTGAGGGTTCTTGATGTAAAAATCCCCTCATTACTGAAACAAGTTCAGCACAGGCTCTAACCTTCTCCCTATGGAGAAGAAACTCAAAATGTTCATTAAAAAGCAACTAGCAGCTTAAGTTTTTTAAGACTATGTGATTCACAAACTCAGTGATTTACTAAACAGACTAAACAAAACTCCTATTTCACTCATTTATCATATGTATTGCGTAGCTTTATATTGTTATTTACAAATTATAAACCTAACCTAAGAATTTGGTATAAGACTTGTTTATATTTATTTAACGTTTTAAAATCTTTATGATGAAGAAGTATATCATCCTTATTATAATCTGTTTATCAAACTCATATATTATGAAAGGTCAAAATGAGTATCAGGCCGATTGGAAAAAAGTTGAAGCTTTTGACCAACAGGGATTACCAAAATCTGCTCTAGAGGTAGTTAATATCATATATAGTAAAGCTAAAGGAGAGAATAATGACAATCAAGTCATAAAAACCTTATTACATAAGGCAAAATATATGCTTACTCTTGAGGAAAACGCACAACTTACGATCATAAAAGATTTTAAAACCGAAGTTGATCAAAGCAAATTTCCTAAAAAGAACATTTTAGAAAGTATTCTTGCCAACCTATATTGGCAGTATTTTCAACAAAATAGGTGGAAATTTTATAATAGGACCCAAACTTCAGAAAAAGTGGACCAGGAAGATTTTAGAACTTGGGATCTAGAAACATTATTTATCGAAATACATCAGTATTATCAAAAATCACTTCAAAATGGAGTTTTAGCACAACAAACTGATCTAAGTAAGTTCGATGAAATTTTGACTACCGCAGAAGATTCCAAAAAATATCGACCTACACTTTATGACTTTTTAATTCATAATGCTTTAGAGTTCTACAAAACTTCAGAAACCAACATCTCCAAGCCTTCTTATGCCTTTACGATAGATGATGATCAATATTTAAAAGAACATACCATTTTTTCATCTTTAAAAATAGAAACCAAAGATTCATTATCACTACAGTTTAATGCTTTACAACTATATCAAAATTTATTAAAATTTCATGCCAGAGATAAGCAACCCGATGCCTTAATCGAAGTAAATATTGAGCGCATAAAATTTGTTTATGAGAATGCTACATTTAACGACAAACAGGCTCTACTGTTAAAAACATTACTTTCTGAAAAGGAAAAATTTGCTACCAACAAAGCCTCTGCATTATATGATTTTGAAATCGCAAATCTATATCATGAGCAAGCCTCGTCATATATACCCAAAGAAAACGAAACACAGCGGTGGAAATTAAAAGACGCATTAGAAATATGTAATGCTACTATTAAAAAATTCCCCAAGTCTAGAGGTGCTAACAAATGCTTAACACTAAAGGAACAAATACTACATAAGGAACTCAATATTAAAACCGAAAAATATGTCCCAATACAAAAACCGGGACGGCTACTTATTTCATATAAAAACATAAACAAACTATATTTTAAAGCTTTAAAAGTTAATCGTAAGCAGTTAAACAGCTTAAAAAAGTTATATCAGACAGAAGATCAAATAAAATTTTTAAACGCTCTAAAAACAAGTAAAACTTGGGAGGCCGAAATTTGCGATGAACATGATTATCAAACCCATACCACCGAAGTACTATTACCAGAACTAGAACAAGGTTCGTATTTGGTCATGGCAACCTATTCTAAAGAGCTTTCGGAAGAATCTGCATTCTCTTATGGGGATGTACAAATAAGCAACCTAACACTCATCGAAAACAGAACTCCTTCTTCATCTATTTTTCAGGTGGTAGACAGAAACAATGGTGCCCCTATTGCTAATGCCAAAATACATTTGAAAACAAATAACAATAGAGGATATGGGAAAAAACTAGATAAAACCTTAATAACAGATCAAAAAGGCCAAGGATATTTAACGCTTAACACCTCCTACTACGATGTTACTATTACGGTGACTCATGAAAAAGATGTAGCACATTTTGATGGATATTATCTCAACGCATCTTATACCCCTAATCCAAATACTAATCAAAACCACTACAATACCTTCCTTTTTACAGACCGAAGTATTTATAGACCCGGGCAAACCGTTTATTTTAAAGGCATTATGATGTCTTCTACAGGTAATGAAGATTTTAAAGTGCTACCCAATCACTCTACTTTTGCTACATTAAAAGATGTGAACGGACAAGAGGTAAAAACTTTAAATTTTAAAACCAATGATTATGGATCGTTTAGCGGTGAGTTTATACTTCCTTCTGCCGGTTTAACGGGTATTTATACTATACATACTTTTAATTTCCAAAGCATATCTTTCTCTGTAGAAGAATATAAACGCCCCAAGTTTGAGACCAAATTTAACCCAGTAACCGAAACGTATAAAATTAATGATATCATAAAACTTACCGGGACAGCCACTGCGTATGCAGGAAGTACTATTACTGATGCTAAAGTGGTTTATCGTGTACATCGCAAGGTTCAATACCCAAAATGGTGTTATTGGTATCCACATTTTACATCAGAATCCCAAGAGATTACTCATGGCGAAACCAAAACCGATGACAAAGGAGAGTACAAAATAGACTTTACTGCACTACCCGATCTTAATGTATCTAAAGACAATCAGCCAATTTTTAACTATGAGGTTAGCGCAGATGTTACCGATATCAACGGCGAAACCCGAAGCACAACTACGATTGTTAATGTAGGGTATCACGCAATGATAGCAGATCTTACTATTAGTAATAAGATTAACAAAACTCAAAAAGACCATTCGCTTACTATAACCACTCTAAATCTTAATAACGAAGCGATTGCCAATACAGGGTCAATCAAAATTTTTAAATTAAAAGCGCCTTCAAAACCTATACGTCTTCGCCCTTGGAAAGCTCCTGATTATGAAGGATTCAAAGAAGAAGAATTTAAAAAATTATTTCCGCACGATGCCTTCGAGAATGAGCATGACTATCGATCATGGGAAAAAGGAAAATTAGTATTCAATACTACTTATGATACAAAAGCATCAAACAAAAATGAAAAAGGAACTCAAAAGTTAGCTCTAGGTGCTATTAAAAAATGGGAATCAGGCAAATATATTATAGAACTTAACACCAAAGATCGATTTGGACAAGCAGTAAAAGATATAGAATATATTACGCTATACAGTCAAAGTGACACTCTCATTAGCGATCAACAACTATTCGAAATCACCACTAATAAAACAGATTACCAAATTGGTGATGAAGCTATAATAAAGCTTAGTTCTGCTTCAGAGGATATTACGATTACTTTAGACATAGAAAAGAATCATAAGATCATAGAAACCCGATTGATCAAACTTTCTAAGAATAATAAAACCATTAAAATTCCTGTTCAAAAAGAGGATCTTGGGGGATTTTCGGTAAGTTATAGTTTTGTAAACTATAATGGATATCAAAATGGTACTTTGCTGATCCCAGTACCTTATGAACCAACAGAACTTAGCATAGAGACTAAAACTTTTAGAGACAAACTATCACCGGGACAGGAAGAAACCTGGAGCTTTACAATAAAAGGACCAAAAGGAGATAAAGCAACAGCAGAAGTACTTGCCAGCATGTATGATGCTTCTTTGGATCAATTTAAAGATCATCAATGGTATTTTAACCCTATTTCTCGTCCATCATACTATACTCAAAGCAGAAGACAAGCTACTCAAAGTTTTGGCATACACGTTTTTAAATTAAATAATCACAGTAGTGTAAGTCACTATTATGATCATCAAGGGTACGATCAGCTCAATTGGTTTGACTTGTATTTTGGACAGCAATTCTTTGGCGGAAGAAACCGACTGATGAAATCTGCAGAGATGGCTGCCCCTATGATGCAAAGTTCAATGGCTAAAGATCAAGTTGAAATGGAAGAAGCTAAATCAGAGTTAGAAGATGATGAAATTTCTGATGGGTTTACTGAACAAAATGGACGTGAAGAAGATAAGTCAATAGATACTCAAAAAGAAACCTCACTAGAAGGTGTAAAAATTCGGAAGAACCTTCAGGAAACTGCTTTTTTCTTTCCAAAATTAAGTACAGATGCCGAAGGTAATGTAAGTTTTAATTTTACCGCACCCGAAGCACTTACAAGATGGAAACTGCAACTGTTGGCACATACTAAAGAGTTGCACTCTGGCACAAAAACGCTTGAGGCGGTAACTCAAAAAGAACTGATGGTGCTACCTAATCCGCCAAGATTCTTGAGACAAGGGGATAAAATAGTGATAAGCTCTAAACTATCAAATCTTGCGACCAAAGACCTTAGTGGGATTGTAGAACTTCAGTTATTTGATGCGCTCTCCAATTCAAAAATTGATACCGAGCTACAAAACAATAATGCTCGTCAGAATTTTGAAATAAAGGCCAAAGGAAATACAAATGTGTCCTGGGAATTGCAAATACCCGATAATGTACAAACCGTACAATACAAAATTGTTGCAAAAGCGGGAGAATTTTCTGATGGCGAACAAAATGTGCTTCCGGTACTTAGCAACCGAATGTTAGTCACCGAAACGCTACCTATGTGGATTCGTTCTGATCAAACCAAAACGTTTACGCTAGATAAGTTAAAGAATACTAATTCTAACTCCTTAAAACACCATAAGCTAACGCTAGAGATGACCTCCAATCCTGCCTGGTATGCCGTACAAGCACTACCCTATCTTATGGAGTATCCTTATGAATGTTCTGAACAGACCTTCTCAAGGTATTATGCAAATGCATTGGCTAGTCATATCGCAAATTCTAACCCAAGGATTCAAGAGGTTTTCAATCAATGGAAATCAACCGATGCTTTGCTTAGTAATCTGGAAAAAAATCAAGAATTAAAATCACTAATCATTCAGGAAACACCCTGGCTTAGAGATGCACAAAGTGAAACGGAACAAAAAAAGAGAATTGCCTTACTTTTTGACCTTAATAAAATGAATAATGAGTTACAATCTGCTCTAAACAAATTAAGGCAAATGCAATATGGCTCTGGTGGATTCCCTTGGTTTAAAGGAGGTCGTGAAAACCGATACATTACACAGCACATTACCACAGGTTTTGGTCATCTAAAAAAATTGGGCGTGACCAAATTTGACAACAATACATCAAGCATGTTACAAAATGCCGTTCGTTTCCTGGATAAAGAGTTTGTGCGAGAGTACGACGAATTAAAAAAATATTGCAAGAGAAATAAGATAGATTTAAACAAAAATCATTTGAGTTACACTCAGATACATTACCTCTATATGCGCAGTTTCTTTGATGATATCAAAAGACCAAAAAACACCAATGAAGCATGGAGTTATTATTTAGGGCAATCTAAAAAATACTGGTTAGATCAAAGTTTATATGCTCAAGGATTACTTGCATTAATTTCACATAGAAATGATGATAGTACAACCGCAACCAAAATTATCAGATCCTTAGATGAAAAAAGCGTTACCAGCGAAGAATTAGGTATGTATTGGAAATCAAATACGGCCAGTTGGTTTTGGTACCAAGCACCCATTGAAACACAATCTTTAATGATTGAAGTCTTTTCTGAAATTGAGCAAGAACCAAAACGAACCGAAATTGTAGATAATCTTAAAATCTGGTTACTAAAAAACAAACAAACAAACCGCTGGAAAACCACCAAAGCAACATCAGATGCGGTATATGCATTATTATTGCAAGGAAGTGACTGGTTATCTGTAACCGATATGGTCGAAATCGTATTGGGTGATCAAAAGATTGATCCATCTACAATGGAAGATGTAAAAGTTGAAGCCGGAACAGGATATTTTAAAACTTCCTGGAATGGTAACGAAGTAAAACCCGATATGGCGACTGCCAAAATCACCAAAAAAGGAAAAGGTATCGCCTGGGGTGCATTATACTGGCAATATTTTGAAGATTTAGATAAAATCACTTCTGCCGAAACACCGCTAAAATTGAAGAAAAAGTTATTTGTAAAAAAGAATACAGATACTGGTGAAGAAATCACAGAAATCACAGAAAAAACCGATGTACAACTTGGTGACCTGGTGAGAGTACGTATAGAATTAAGATCCGATCGTGCTATGGAGTTTGTACATATGAAAGATATGCGTGCTGCTGGACTAGAACCAATTAATGTATTATCACAATATAAATGGCAAGATGGTTTAGGGTATTATGAAAGTACTAAAGATGCGTCGACAAACTTTTTCTTTGACTATTTACCAAAAGGAGTTTATGTTTTTGAATATGATCTTCGTGTTAATAATAAAGGAGATTTCTCTAATGGGATAACCACCATACAAAGTATGTATGCTCCAGAATTCTCCAGTCACTCTGAAGGAGTTAGAGTTAGCGTAAAGTAAGTCACTATATAATAAATTATAGCCACTTATCGGCGGCTACGTTTGTTATACTTAACGTTATAGGTCATATATTTACTAGCAAAGAATGAAAAATGGTTTTTATCGCAGGGATCGCAATCGCCATACTTATCGAATTTTTACTTTTCAGTAAAAAACAGAAAACTGAATCTGATCAGATTTTGACTTTGTGGATGTTTTTGATTATTGTCCATCTCATTTTATTTTATCTGGAATACACCAACCTGATTTTTGAATACCCTTTTTTATTGGGTGTCGCATTTCCATTACCCCTGCTACAAAGTGTTTTTCTCTATCTCTATGTAGCCTCACTCACCAATCTGCTTCCCAAAAGAAAATTGATGTTATGGCTTCATTTTTTACCAGCAATTTTCATGTATATATACTTAATACAATTTTTCATACTCTCTCCTGACCAGAAGATTTGGGTGTTTAAAAATAATGGAGCTGGTTATAAAATTTTCATGATTGTGTTAAACTATGCAACAATGATGTCTGGTGTAACTTATGTCATCTGGTCGCTTTTATTGTTAAGAAAGTATAGAAATAATATTTTAGACAAATTCTCAGACGTTGAAAAAATAGACTTACGTTGGCTACAATTCCTAACGGCAGGTATGGGAGTGATTTGGTTAATCGTCATTTTCGAAGAGGGTAATGTATTCACTTTTGGTGGGGTTACCCTATTTATTTTTCTCATTGCATTTTTCGGCATTAAACAAGTGCGTGTTTTTGATACTAAAGGAACAGTTGAGCAGAAAACAGAGCAAAGGGAGAAATATGCTAAATCAAGCCTTAAAGAAGACGCTGCATCCGAATTATACAAGAATCTGACTAAGCTAATGCAGGAGGAATCACTATTTAAAAATACAGAAATTTCTATTGGCGATTTGGCTTCAAGGCTTAATGTTCACCCCAATCATCTATCACAGGTAATTAATGAAAAAGAAGGAAGAAATTTTTATGATTTTGTAAATAACTATCGTCTACAGGAGTTTAAACTGCTAATAAGTAATCCAAAAAATCATCACCTCACTTTGCTGTCCTTAGCCTATGATTGCGGTTTTAACTCTAAATCTGCATTTAACCGTTATTTTAAAAAGGCTCTAGGGCAAACACCTTCTGAATATTTCGCTTCTATCAAAAAGAACTAGCTAAAATTGAATAAGTCCCACTTTGTAAGGGTGTACCACTAAATGGTGCCACCTTGCAAGGCGGAGCGATTGGCATCGAGTATTGTCCCATGTTTGCACCATAATTTTTAATCAAAAAAAACAAACATGAAAAATCAATTCTTATCACTTATTGCTTTGGCCATTTACAGTATCATGGCTAGTTCATGCGAAACACATGAATTTGAAGAACCAGGCTTGCTCGTTCCGCTTACAGTAGATCAAGACCCTTCTTTGTCTTCTATTTCTGTCAATGGTACCCAACTACACTCAGAAACTTTTGGAGACCCAAATAATACGATGGTTGTCTTTCTACACGGAGGTCCCGGTGCAGATTACCGCAATGGTCTTAACGTAAGTCAATTGGAAACTGAGGGGTTTTATGTGGTATTCTTCGATCAGCGAGGATCCGGATTATCCCAAAGACATGACAGAGGTAGTTATGATATGGATTTACTACTTGATGATCTCTCTGGAGTAATTGAGTATTATCGCACATCGGCAGATCAGAAGGTATTTTTATTTGGACACTCCTGGGGGGCTATATTAGCAGCAGGCTACATCAACAAATATCCTGAGCATATTGATGGGGCTATCTTTGCTGAGGGTGGCGGCTTTACATCAGATGATCTGGAAGCTTACGCTGAATCAAGTCGCAGATTCTCCTTGTTCTCAGAAGCTACCAATGACGTATTGTATTACGACCAGTTTTTAACCAGTGATAAACATGAAGTACTGGATTATAAATTCATTCTTTCTTCACCATTTAGCTATGCCAGAGGAAATGACGAAGGTATAGAAGGCTACTCTCCATTATGGAGATATGGTGCAGTGGCACTATATAGTCTCGCAGACATTGCCGCTAACGAAGGTTATGATTTCACTAACAACTTAAACCAGTACACTACTCCTGTTCTATTTTTATATGGTGAATTAAACAATTCATACGGATTGGATTTCGCAAAGAGAGAAGCCGCCTTTTTTCCTAATTCTGAAATTGCAGAAGTAGCTGGTACTGGCCATGAAATGATCTATTTCAAATGGAACAATGTAGAGCCTCTAGTGTTGAACTACCTGAGTAAAACAAACCAATAATTTTAATAAATAAACATGAACGAGAAAGACGCTGAACATGATAGCGCACGGCTCAATTCATAAAACTTAAGAAAATGAAAAAAATATTCATACTCATAATAATAGTCGTGGCCAGTACTGGTGAAGGACAGGCTCAAACATTGAACTGGAGATCGATTGACAAAGATCAGAAAAACCTGGCATATTTCAATTTTGGATACGACTTTGGCACCACTGCACAGCTAGGCTATGGTCGGTTGATAAAAGTCTTTAGACCCATTTTGCTTGGTATGGACTATTCCTCACCTATGGGAAAAAAGCTGACAGATGATTTCAAGATAAGGTATGGTGCTCAAATTGAAGTAATAGAAAGGAACGGTTTCTCACTGACTGCAAAAGTTCTCGGTAATTTCAGGAGGTTTGAAAACAGTCTTGTAAGGATCACAAGTTTCGGGTCAGAATTTTCTACTGTAGCAGGTTATTACAAAACGAGCTGGCATATTGCCGCTGAAATAGGTTATGATAAATCAATTATTTCAAATTTGAAGCACTCAGATACCATGAGGGATATATACTCTGAAGTAACTGATGGATGGTATATTCCCACAGGAGGTCATTATTTCTATGGTATCCAAGCCAGTAAAACGCTCGGTAAAAGTTTTGATATTTCTATGCGATTGGGGATGACCAATGCTGAAAAGAAGGATGAGAATGCGCAGATGCCATTCTATGGTCAACTTGGTTTAATCAAGAAATTTTAATCAAAGCATAGGTGAATAAAATTGTGGAAAAGCTGCTATCAATAATACTACTAATTAGTTGTGCCCCCTGTTGATAGTAGCAATCCACCCTCTTTCACAGTAATGTTCTATCTGACTTTTAATAAGACTAACATACATCTGTTGGTCATCAACCAAATTATGATATGAGTGCATTTAAGGATTCGATCGAATACAAGACATTGATAAGCCGAATTTGTGAATTGCAAAAAGAGGCAAAGAATAAACAGGCAATTATTGACAAAATCCGGTTTATAAATAGTCATGAGGTTCGAAAACCTGTGGTTAACATTCTTGGGCTTATAAGTATAATAGATAGCTATGAAAAGGATTCAACTTGTTTTAAATCCATCATCACCATGTTAAAGGAAAGTGTTGATCAATTAGACATGATCACTCGAAAAATCGGAGGGCATTTACTTTAGAAAATTGATTAATCACCATCAAGACCATTCAAAAAAATGATAGCGATAAACACAATTAAAAATGTAATAAAAAAAGTAAGCTGGGGTGTAATGACATTCCTGGCCATACTAATGTTCCTTATAGCTAGTCCTTATCTAGCCTTAAATTCAGAGTTCTATTTTCCACAACAGAAGTTGATTTATATTGCCCATACAACAGGGATTATAACACATGTTGCTTGTGCGATGATAGCTGTTGTTATTGGCCCTTTTTTATTCTTACCAAAAACAGTCACACATAAATACATAAATGTACATAGGTGGCTTGGTCGAATTTATCTATTTGGTGTTTTATTTGGCGGAATTAGTGGCTTGTATATGTCGACACTAGCTTATGGAGGTCCTATCTCAAAAGTTGGATTTGCAACACTAGCCATATTTTGGATTCTTAGTGGATATTTTGGCTATACCAATATTAGAAAGAAGAAAATCCTAAAACATCGGTTCTGGATGATTAGGTGTTATTCGCTGACATTTGCCGCTATTACACTACGCCTGTGGTTAGCTGGTCTGCAAATTTGGGGTACAGAATTTCTGGATGCTTACAGAACTGTGGCATGGCTCTGTTGGATACCAAATCTGGCAATAGCAGAATGTTTAGTATATCTGGTAAAGAAGAATAATTTTTAAATTAGAAAGTACCATAAGCTGATGATAGCGTTTCACTCGTTACCAATACAGATAGGCTTATAGAAAAGATAAGATTACACCCTTATCGCTTAAGAAAAAATTATTCCTAAAAAAAGAACACTGATACTGGTGAAGAAATCAAAGAAATTACAGAAAAAACCGATGTACAACTTGGTGACTTGGTAAGAGTACATATCGAATTAAGATCCGATCGTGCTATGGAGTTTGTACATATGAAAGATATGCGTGCTGCTGGACCAGAACCAATTAATGTATTATCACAATACAAATGGCAAGATGGTTTAGGGTATTATGAAAGTACTAAAGATGCGTCGACAAACTTTTTCTTTGACTATTTACCAAAAGGAGTTTATGTTTTTGAATATGATCTTCGTGTTAATAATAAAGGAGATTTCTCTAATGGGATAACTACCATACAAAGTATGTATGCTCCTGAGTTTTCTAGTCATTCTGAAGGAATACGAGTACAAGTAAAATAAGCACCTTGACCTCACAGGCTTGATAAACCTGTGGGGTCTTTTTCTTTTAAAAAGTTTAATGCGCCATCGACATATAAAATAGTATTAATAGTATTTAGATAAAATAAACACCTCGTAATGGTGTTTTATATGAACACTAAACAAATAAATGATATGATTAAAAAAGTGATTTTAATTACGTTTTTACTAAGTTCAATTTTCAACTACGCTCAAGACAGTATTTCTGGTGTAGAAAATCATCAATTCAAATTCAATCTTTTGATTACTCCTAGTATAGAGTACGAAATGAGGTTAACCAAAAACACTAGCCTGGCTTTACAATTGGGAACAGAACTTTGGGCTATAGAAAATGGATTAACAGGTAAAACAAGATGGGGACTTTATCTAAACGCAGATGCATACTACCGATATTATTATAACTTTAAAAGGCGTACAAGAAAAGGGAAAAACACGTTGAACAATTCTGCTAATTTTGTGGGAATATTAGCTAAGTATATTCATACCGATCCAATTATCGGCGATACCCCTCCTGACGACGCTTACTACGCTCATGTTGGCCCTGTATATGGGCTTCAGCGTACATTTTGGAAACGTTTTAATCTAGCTTTTGATATAGGAATAGCATATGCATTTAGCGATATCCAAAGTGAAATAACCCCCATAGGTGACATCACTTTGGGGTGGGTATTAAAATAAATGATCATACTATAGCATGTATGATTGGTTGATCATCTATGAATATGGATAATATAAATAAACAAAAGCTGTACTATATAATTGTAGTACAGCTTTTATATTTTAAACCTCACAGGTCTGAATAATCAGTAAAAACAAATACTTTTTGTTACATTTAGCATAGTAGTATCAAACCAGGTTATGAGGAAAACAAAGAAAATACTAAAATATACAGCAATCATTTTGGCGATCCCAGTTGTATACCTCATTATATCTTTGATTCTAACATACATCCCTGTAAATAAAAATAACGATTATGCAGAGAAAAAACATAGTATTTACTTAAGTTCTAATGGTGTTCATCTAGAAATTATTACTCATAAAAATGATTTAAAAACTACCATACTGGATGGACAAATATATAATAATGAAGCCCGGTTTTTCTCGTTTGGATGGGGTGACAAAAACTTCTATGTAGAAACCCTTACATGGGCAGACCTAACATTTATTAATGGATTTCGAGCATTATGTGTTAATAGCTCAACTTTACTTCACGTAACAAGATATGAAAAGATTCAGAAGGACTGGGTAGAAGTAAAGATTAGCAAAGTTCAGCTCGATAATATTAATACATATATCGATAATACATTTAGATTAGATAATGATGGTAAAAAAATATTACTCCCTGGCTTAGGGTATTACAAAAACGATGATTTTTATGAAGCTATAGGAAACTATACAGGTTTTAATACCTGTAATACATGGGTAAATACCGCTCTCAAAGAAAGTGATATAAAAGCTTGTTTATGGACACCATTTGATTTTGGGCTGCTTAATATGCACAAAAATAACTTCTCCAAATTGAAAAAAGTCGAAAACTATTAAGGCTTTCGACTTGAGTATATATGTAACTTCTTCTCACTTCTTCGGCATCATTACATTATCAATGGTGTTAATAAATCCATTAGAGGCCTCGACATCTGTAGTAATTAATCGACCTCCATTGCCCATTTCATCAATCAAAAATATGCTACCGCCTTTTAAAGAAGCTGTAAGTAGGTTTCCTCCTAAAGTTCTTAAAGGTATACTTCCTCTTCCGTCATTAATGGCCACAATAATATCTTGTTTTGTAATTTTACTAGGAATGATGTGATATTTTAAAATATCAATAAGCTGTTCTTTATCTTCTGGCTTTAACTGTTTTTCTTGTAATCCTTTTGGTAAACTCTCAAAAGCAGAATTAATAGGAGCAAATATAGTGTAGATACCTTCTTCGTCTAAAGTATGGTATAGTTCTGTAGCTTTAAGCGCATTAGTAAATGTAGAAAATCCTTTATCAACTGATATAAATTCGGCTATGGTTGGAACCTTTTCCTCAACCTCCTCTACCACTCCATTAGCAGGTATCTTTTGCGCTATTAATTTTCCATTTTCATCTTTAGTAACAATATACTTTTCGCTGTTGTTACATGCAGTAGTTAACAATAATCCAGATAAGGCTAAAACGGTAAAAACATTATTAATTTTCATTTTGGTAGAATTTTTTAGTCTTTAGATTTCTTTAACGTCGTATACTCTTTTTTCTTTGGTAAGTTTGGGTTAAATTAATGTTAATGAAGTCTTAAAATTAAGCTAGCGTTTAAAAAGAATATGCACTATTAATTCTTATATAATTTGGTATCTTAGTCTACGAAGTAATACGAGTTTTATATCCTTGTTTATCATCTACCAAAAAATCATTCATGCGAGTTACAAAAAGAATTACCTTAATTATTTTAGTTCTAGTCCTTTCTTTTATTACCCATACTCTGGTTTCTACTGGATTTTTTAGAACTGTTGAAAACCAATTTGACGGTAAAGTTGTTAAAAAAGTAGCGCTTCCCGGTGCTGAGGATATCACTATTAGTTATGTTGACAGTTTTGCCATAGTTTCATCTACCCATAGATTGGTGTACCCTCCAAAAAAAGAAGAACAAGGAGGGTTATACATTTTGGAATTAAAAAGTGGTAATTTCGATATTACAAATCTTACCGCTTCCTTAAAAAAACCATTTGCTCCTCATGGCATTTCAATGATAAAAAAGGATAGCACATATACAATAATGGCTATTAATCATACTCTAGAAGGTCATTCTATAGAAGTTTTTTCTCTATATAATGGGAACCTTATTCATAAGAGAACCATTACAGATCCTTCCTTAAAAAGCCCAAATGACATTGTACTAATTGATGAAAATCGATTTTATGTTACTAACGATCATGGATACACTAAAGGAATAGGGAAATTTTTTGAAGAATATGGAGGACTCTCGGTATCTAATGTTGTGTATTTTGATGGTGAAAAATTTATTGAAGTTGCTGATGGAATTGCCTATGCTAACGGAATCAATTTTGACCCTAAACGTAACCTGCTTTACGTTGCATCGCCTCGAGGGTTTGAAATTAAAGTATACTCTAGAAACAAAGACGGATTACTAGATTTTATAGAGGACATCCCTTGTGGTACAGGAGTAGATAATATCGAAATTGATAACGAAGGCCATCTTTGGAGTGGCGCACATCCAAATTTATTACGATTTAAAGCATATGCGCAAGGAAAAGAAAACACCGCACCTTCAGAAGTAATTAAAGTAACCTATCGTGAAAAAAATGAGTACTCGGTTGAGAAAATTTATGTTAACGATGGTGAAATGATGTCTGGTTCTAGTTCTGCAACCGCGTTCGGAGATTTAATTTTAACGGGTAATGTGATGGATGATGAATTTTTAATTTTGAAAAAAGGAAAATAACTTCAAAAAATTACTCCTTATGTCTGATTAGATTTCTACAGAAAAATGACCGAGCAACTTAAAGATCATATCCTAAAATTTGTAGCTCCACCCGAGGGCGAACTTCAATCTTTTTTGAATTTAATGGAATTTGAAAACATTGAAAACAAACAATATATCTTAAAAGAAAGACAATACTGTAAGTTTCAATATTTCATTCTTACAGGATGTTTCCGGTCTTTTTTTATCAATAAGAAAGGGGTAGAAAAGGTCGTTAATTTTGGAATTGAGGATTGGTGGCTTACTAATTTTGATAGTTTTATCAATCAAACCCCTTCAGAACTAAATATTCAAGCAGCAGAAGATTCGCAGGTATTAAAAATAAGTAAGCAAAAACTGGATAACATTTTAAAAGAGTCTTTAGAATTAAATCGATACTTCAGAATTATCCTGGAAAAAGTTAGAATAGCAGACCAGCGTAGAATTCAATTCATGTATAATTTATCGGGAGAAGAACTTTATACCGTTTTTTGTGAATATAACCCGGATTTTGTACAGCGCGTACCTCAATACATGCTAGCTTCTTATTTAGGATTCACTCCAGAATTTCTAAGTAAAATTAGAAGAAAAAAGAAGCTATAAACATTTCTTAATCTAGATTAATTTTTTAATTATTCTTAATGTAGAATTTTGTCTTAAACAATTAAAAATAAAGACATGCATACAGAAAGAATCAATATTAATGAAATTAATCCTAATGCCTACAAACCCATATTTGAACTTTATAACACCATTAAAAAGAGTTCATTAACAACTACAGAATTTTCACTTATTCAGATTAGAGCTTCGCAAATCAACGGTTGTGCGTATTGTATACAATCTCATATTAAAGAAGCTATAGAACAGGGAGAGAAGCAATACCGTATACATGCATTACTTGCATGGAGAGAATCTCCTTTTTTTACTAAAGAAGAGCACATTATTCTCGAAATGACCGAGCAGATAACTCATATTTCTGAAGATGGATTACACCAGGAATTATACGAAGATGCCATTACACTTTTTGGCAAAGAAAAAGTATCAGATATTATCATGGCAATATGTTGTATCAATGTCTGGAACAGGATAGGAAGAGCAACATTATTAGCCCCTGTACCATCTCAAAACTAAAAGCATATGAAAATCGTATACATAAAACTCTTTTTAAGAGTAAGCATTGCCTTTGGATTTTTATCTGCTGTAGGAGATCGATTTGGGTTTTGGCCAAAAGAAAACTCTGCCTGGGGAAACTGGGATAACTTTTTAGAATACACAAAAATACTCAACCCCTGGGCTCCCGATAATTTTGTCAATGTACTCGGTAGTATAGCAACACTTACTGAAGTTATTTTAGCTTTGTTGTTGCTTATTGGTTTTAAAACATCATTAGTTGCCAAATTAAGTGGTTATCTATTGCTAATTTTTGCATTAACAATGACATTTACCATAGGTATTAAAGCTCCGCTAGATTACTCTGTATTCTCGGCAGCAGCAGCTGCATTTGGTCTTAGCTTAATGAAAGAGAAATATCTTGAGATTGATATTTTATTTGATAATAGATAATAATCAACCTGAGTTCGATATTAAATCTAAGGATATAAACAAATTTAATATCGAACTTACATTAATTGGATAATTACAATGACCGAACTTTAACCTTACCTTAAGTAATTATTGCTCTTAAAAATTTTAAATTTAGTACTTCAATCGTTGCTATTATGGAAAAAAAAGACTGGTCACAATTATCTCTAATCAATAATACAGAGAGCCCTAAAAAACGTTTTGAATTTCATGTTGAAAATGAAATCGCGTTTATAGAATATATTCTCGCCAAAGGAAATTCTATATACTTAACACATACCGAAGTCCCAAAGTCATTAGAAGGCAAAGGGCTGGGTAGTGCTATTATTAAAAAGACTTTAGAGTATGTTCGTGAAAAAAAATATCAATTGGTTCCGTTATGTCCTTTTGTGGCCGTATACCTAAAAAGACATCCCGAAGCCGGTGAAGGGTTATTAAAACAAGGATACTCTGTATAATCAATTAATGATTATGCGTTTAGCATTCCCCAAAGTTTATCTTTTAACTCTTGTAATCCTTGCTGAGCAACAGATGAAATAAATAAGTAAGGCACATTAAGTTGCTGATCTAATTCGATTTTTAATTCTTCTTGTAGCTCATCATCAAGCATATCACATTTGGAGATTGCAATCAGTCGTTCTTTATCTAAAAGATCAGGATTATAACGGCGTAATTCATCCAACAAAATTTCATATTGTTCGTTGATGTCAGGTGCATCTGCAGGAACCAAAAACAGTAATGTCGAATTACGTTCGATATGTCGTAAAAACCGATGACCAATACCCTTGCCTTCTGCTGCTCCTTCGATAATACCCGGTATATCAGCCATTACAAACGTTTGGAAATCACGGTACTCTACAATCCCTAAATTTGGTTTTAATGTGGTAAATTCATAATCTGCAATCTTAGGTTTTGCAGATGTAATAACAGATAATAACGTAGATTTTCCTGCATTTGGAAACCCTACCAAGCCAACATCTGCTAGTATTTTAAGCTCTAGAGTAATATCATGTTCTTGACCTTCGATACCAGGTTGAGCATAACGAGGTGTTTGGTTTGTTGGGCTCTTAAAATGCCAATTTCCTCGACCTCCCATTCCTCCTTCGGCAGCAATATATTCTTGCCCATCTTCAGTAATCTCATGAATGATATTTTGAGTTTCTGTATCTCGTATTACCGTTCCTAAAGGTACATCAACATAAATATCTGCCCCATCGGCCCCGGTACTTCTACTCTTACTACCATGCCCACCGTGTTCTGCTCTTAAATGACGTTTAAACTTAAGGTGGTGAAGTGTCCACATATTAGAATTACCTTTTAAAATAATATGACCTCCACGTCCACCATCTCCTCCATCAGGGCCTCCTTTGGTAATATACTTCTCTCGATGTAAATGTACAGATCCCTTACCTCCGTTTCCGGAAGTTATATGTAATTTTACATAGTCTACAAAATTTCCTTCTGTCATAATTCACTTTCTGTCATCCTGGCAAAGGCTAGGACCTTATTATTATAATTCTAATTAGAAAAACCCAGCATTTGCTGGGCTAATACTCTATAATTTGTTTATTACTTCACTTAAACGTTCTGTAATTTCATCAATTCCTCCTACTCCGTCTACACCAAAATACTTATTTTGTTTTTGGTAATAGTTTTTCAAAATTGCCGTTTCGTTATAATATACTTTAATACGGTTACGTATTACTCCTTCGTCTGCATCATCAGGTCTTCCAGATGTTTTTCCTCTTTCTAGTAATCGTTGTACCAATACTTCATCATCTACTTCTAGAGCTACCATAGCACTAACTTCTGTTCCTTTAGAAGATAATAATTCGGCTAATGAATCTGCTTGTGCTTCGGTTCTCGGAAATCCATCAAAAATAAAACCTTGAGCATCAGGATTTTTATCCACTTCGGCATTAAGCATATTAATGGTTACTTCATCGGGTACTAGTTGTCCTTTATCAATATAGGACTTAGCCAATGTACCAAGTTCTGTAGCATTTTTTATATTATATCTAAACACATCTCCTGTTGAGATATGTACCAGATTGTATTTCTTTTTTAAAACTTCTGCTTGTGTTCCTTTTCCTGCTCCCGGAGGGCCGAATAACACTAAATTTGTCATGTTAGTTGTTTTTAATTGGTATACTTCTGTAAGATTACGACCTAAACCATTATAGTCTAATCCATATCCTACAATAAATCGATTAGGGATTTCGATCCCGTGGTAGTCAATATTAATTTGTTTTGTATATGCTTCAGATTTAAAGAAAAGAGTAGCTATTTTAAATTCTAGACACCCCATATTTCTTAATAACTCGGATAAAACTTCAACAGTATTACCCGTATCCACTATATCTTCAATAACTACAACCGTCCTATCCGAAATTTCTTGATCTAACCCTATGAGTTCTTTAACCTGATGTGTAGTTTCAGTTCCTTCATATGATGATAATTTGACAAAACTTACTTCACAATTATGGTTAAAACGCTTAATTATTTCTGATGCAAACATAAAAGCCCCGTTTAACACCCCGATAAACAGTGGATTTTTATCTGCAAGTTCATTATTCAACCTAACAGAAACCTCATCAATAGCAGCCGTTATTTCATCCTCAGAAATAAAAGGAACAAACTGTAAATCGTGTAGTTTTATCATTGTTTTATTACTTGTCAAGTCCTAGCTTTTAGTTTAAAGCGGCAAAGATAGTGATTACAAATAAGACTTATAAAAGTTTAAGCACTGCATTTACCTTGTATTATTATGGTTATTCCTTTTGAAAAAATTATTTTTGTCTTTTAAGGTAAATTTGAAACCCCAATAATGACAAACTTTTTCTCTTCAGACTTTAAATTAGGAATTTTAGGAGGCGGACAATTAGGTAAGATGATGTTGTATGACACGCGAAAATATGATATCCAAACCTATGTTCTTGACCCTAACCCAAATGCTCCGTGCAAAATTGGTTGCGATTACTTTCAACTAGGTAATCTTATGGATTATGAAACCGTTTATAATTTTGGAAAAAAAGTAGATGTCCTCACTTTTGAGATTGAGACTGTAAATATAAAAGCTTTAGCACAGCTCGAAAAAGAAGGAAAGAAAGTATATCCAAGTGCAAAAACCTTGGAAAACATACAAAATAAAGGAAAACAAAAACTCTTTTATAAAGAAAACGGGATCCCTACAGCAAAATTTATACGATTTTCTAATAAGGCTCATCTTACCGAAGGTATTACTAGTAATAAAATGAAACTACCTTTTGTTTGGAAAAGCACTCAAGGAGGTTATGACGGTAAAGGAGTTTCTATCGTAAAATCCGGAGCCGATTTAGCCAAACTACCCGATGTAGAATGCATTATTGAAGAATTGGTTGATTATAAAAACGAATTGGCGGTAATTGTTGCTCGTAATCCACAGGGAGAAATTAAAACATACCCGGTGGTTGAGATGGAATTCCATCCAGAAGCCAACCAGGTTGAATATGTTATCTGCCCAGCTCGAATTGATAGTAAAATAGCAGATGAGGCAATTAAAGTGGCTAAAAAAGTATCTAAAGCATTTGAGCATGTGGGGATATTAGCTGTTGAAATGTTTTTAACCAAAAACGATAAAATTTTAGTTAATGAGGTAGCTCCTAGACCCCACAACAGTGGCCATTATAGTATCGAAGCGAGTTACACCAATCAATTCGAACAGCATATCAGAGCGATTTTGGATTTACCACTCGGTGATACCGAAAGTAAATTAGGCGGTATTATGGTAAATCTTGTTGGTATTGAAGGTCATTCGGGCGATGTGCTCTATAAGAACATTGAAGAAATCATGAAAATGAAAGGGGTGACTCCTCATATTTATGGTAAAAAGCAAACAAGACCCTTCAGAAAAATGGGACATGTAACTATTGTTCATGAAGATATTAATGAAGCAAGAAAGATTGCAGAAAAAGTAAAGAAAACCATTAAAGTAATAAGTAAATAACAATAATTAATAACGTAATGAGCAAGGTGGGAATTATAATGGGCAGTACAAGTGACATGCCGGTAATGGAAAAAGCCATAGAAATATTACAAGGTTTTGATATCGAAGTAGAAGTTGATATAGTTTCTGCACATCGTACTCCAGAAAAATTATTCGATTATGCAAAACATGCCCATACCAGAGGGATAAAAGTAATCATAGCGGGTGCTGGTGGTGCAGCTCATCTTCCGGGTATGGTAGCTTCATTGTCTCCTTTACCCGTAATTGGTGTTCCTGTAAAATCGAGCAACTCTATAGATGGTTGGGATTCTGTACTATCTATTTTACAGATGCCCGGAGGAGTACCTGTTGCCACTGTGGCTCTTGATGGAGCGTTAAACGCTGGGATACTAGCAGCACAAATCATTGGTGCTAGTGATACTTGTGTTCTTGATAAGGTGATAATCTATAAAGAAGGGTTAAAACAAAAGGTTATCGAAGGTGCTAAAAATATAAAGAAATAATAGATACAAAAAAAGAGCCACTTCTCAGTGACTCTTTTAAATATCTGGTCTTACAAAAGAATATAACAATATTTATTAACCAACTTAAATATATTACACAAAAAATTCATCGTAAGACCATACTCTTAAAACCTATAGCAAAGGTAAAACCTTACTTTAATTACACAATAAAAGTAAGAAAAACTTATTAACAATTTTCGATAAAATATGCATTTACTCGATGAAATACACAGTTTTATTTTGTACAAGTATTTTTTTATCAAAAAAAAGTGACAAAATTGTTTTATCAAGGAAAAAACAAAAAAAAAGAGCTACAGTGTTTGCAGCTCTTTCGATATATTTGGTCTATGCTTTGAAAACACATATTAGTACCCATACCCCAGATAAAAATAATGATTCGCTTCTCATTGCTAGACCATCACTAATAAACCAAGTCAAATGTATTAGTATAAAAAGTAGTTAGGATAAAAATAGATAAAATCATATTCATCATTTACGACGAAAGGTTGATTTTTTCGATATAAAGCACATAATTAACAAAACATCATTATAACAATGAACAATGCATTACTAGAACCATTTGATACCGCGCCATTTTCAAAAATAAAGTCAGCAGATTATTTACCAGCTATAAAAAACGCTATTTCACTAGCAAAGAAAGAAGTTCAAACCATAGTATCTAATCCAGACGAACCATCGTTCATAAATACAATAGAAGCACTTGACTATAAAGGTGAATTGCTCAATAGGGTTACTAGTGTGTTTTTTAATTTAAATAGTGCCGAAACCAATGAGGAAATTCAGAAAATAGCGCAAGAAATCTCTCCGATCATCGCAGAGTATGAAAATGACATTAATCTTAACCAGGAGTTATTTAAAAGAATCGAGCTCGTTTATCAGCAAAGAAAAAAATTAAACCTTACACCCGAGCAATATACACTTCTTGAAAAAAAATATAAATCGTTTTCAAGAAATGGTGCCAATCTAGCAGCAGAGAAAAAAGAAAATTTAAGAGAAATAGATAAAGAACTTTCTAAGCTTAAATTAAAATTTGGTGAAAATGTCTTAGCAGAGACGAATACATTTGAAATGTTACTTACTAATGAATCCGATGTAGATGGTCTTCCTGATGGAGCTAAAGAAGCTGCAAAAGCTATGGCTGAAGCAAAAGGCAAAGATGGCTGGATGATTACTTTGGATTACCCGAGTTATGTTCCTTTTATGACCTATGCTGACAATAGACAGCTGCGTAAAAAATTAGCCCTTGCATTTGGATCAAAAGGTTTTCATAATGACGATCTTGATAATCAAGAGATTGTTCTTAAAATAGCCAACCTAAGACATAAACGTGCCCAGTTGTTAGGATACAAATCCCATGCACATTATATTCTTGAAGAAAGAATGGCAGAAACCCCAGATAAAGTATTTTCATTTCTAAATGAAATTCTGGAAAAAGCAAAACCTGCAGCCGAAAGAGAATTTAAAGAACTGGAAGTTTTTGCAAAAGATCTTGATAACATTGATCAGCTTCAAAAATGGGATAGTGCCTATTATACAGAAAAATTAAAGCAGAAACTTTTTGATTTAGATGATGAGAAGTTAAAACCTTATTTTAAACTAGAGAATGTAATTAATGGGGTATTTACGATCGCTTCTAAATTATTTGGACTTCAATTTGAAGAAACTGATACAATCGACAAATATCATAATGAAGTTAAAACGTATAATGTAACGGACATAGAAGGAAACTTTATATCGCTATTCTATGCTGATTTTCATCCCAGATCTGGCAAACGAAATGGAGCATGGATGACATCTTATAAATCCCAAATGAAAAAAAGTGACGAAAATGTAAGACCTCACGTTTCTATTGTTTGCAATTTTACAAAACCAACCCCTAGTAAGCCTTCATTACTAACATTTAATGAAGTAACCACACTATTTCATGAGTTTGGCCATGCTTTACACGGCATGTTAGCTAACACTACGTACCCTGGTCTATCTGGAACCAGTGTGTATTGGGATTTTGTAGAGCTACCAAGCCAGGTACTAGAAAACTGGTGTTACGAAAAAGAGGCTTTAGAATTATTTGCTAAACATTATGAAACCGGTGAAGTGATCCCTATGGAATTGGTAAAAAAGATTAAAGAATCGGCTACTTTTATGGAAGGTATGGCTACGTTACGTCAATTAAGTTTTGGCTTATTGGATATGGCTTGGCATAGTGAAGATCCTAGTGCAATTAAAGATGTAAAGGAGCATGAGAAAAACGTATTTACTAAAACCTCATTGTATCCCGATGTAGCAGAAAACTGTATGAGCACGGCTTTTTCGCATATATTTCAAGGTGGATACTCTGCAGGGTATTACTCTTACAAATGGGCAGAAGTACTGGATGCAGATGCTTTTGAGTATTTTAAGGAAAATGGAATTTTTAATAAAACAGTGGCTACTAAGTTTAAAGAAAATGTATTGTCTAAAGGTGGTACCGAAAACCCAATGATACTATATAAACGTTTTAGAGGGCAGGAACCCAAGCCTGAAGCCTTGTTAAAACGTGCTGGGTTGATAAAGTAATTCTTAAGATCTAAAGAAGGAATAAAAAAAGGTGCTTCAGTTATATTGAAGCACCTTTATTGTTTTTTATCATTTAAATTTATCGAATCACTATTCTTTTTGTTATAGTTTCTTCTCCCTGAGTTTCAACTTCAATAAGATACATCCCTGATTTCAAAGATAATTTTTTAGCCGACACCTTATTGGCTCCATTATTCAATTGAATTTTAGATATTCTTTTTCCTGAAATCGAATAGATAAAAGCAGTTACCGTATTAGCGCTTTTATTAGCTACATTAATTACAAAATTATTTATTGTTGGATTAGGACCTACTGTTATTGTAGATAAAATCCCTTCTTTCGTATTTCCAAATACAGGAGTAACAGCACCCAAATCAGTAGCTTTTACAGATCTACCACAAGAGCCTTCGTAAATCTTTATATTGGAGAAAACAGAGGTATTACCGCTTCCTGCATCATTATCATTAACAAATACCAATCGATTCATAGTACCAGTATAGAAATCCCCAACAGGAATAGTATATCTTTTAGTACCACTTGAATAATTATCATAACTCGTTACTCCATAATTTTGAGTACCATGTACCTTAAAATATCTATTCGCTGTTAAGTTGTTATCATTTTCGAAACCAATCCCATGGATTTCTCCCTGAGAAGAACTACTAAAATCAAATTCTATTACCGTTGACGCAGTTACTGTATAATTTAAGGAGACAGATTTCCAGGTATTATTTTGTAAAGATAATCCTGAGCCACCATCTATAATTGTGTAATCCCCTGCATTGTCTTGATTAGAAAAGGATGTAATTGTTAGACTATTAAAATCTAAAGAATCACAGTTCCCTGGCCCCGGATCTACAACAGATTCACCTACACTTACATCATCAATAGTAAT
This sequence comes from Aquimarina penaris, assembly GCF_040786285.1. Taxonomy (NCBI): domain Bacteria; kingdom Pseudomonadati; phylum Bacteroidota; class Flavobacteriia; order Flavobacteriales; family Flavobacteriaceae; genus Aquimarina; species Aquimarina penaris. The sequence continues at coordinate 56,010 of NZ_JBFMKQ010000004.1, read as the reverse complement.
ATCTCCTTGCCAGCTATTTCCTGTAACCGCATTAAATCTAAGTTGCACAGGAGCGCTTTGATAAGAAGAAAGATCAATGCTTGCTGTATTCCAACTACTGCCTTGAGATCCAGATTTGCTAAAAACATTAGTCCACGTACCCCCATTATCTGTACTTGCTTCAACAGATAAATTACCTACTGCATCTCCTTGCATATGATATTTAAAAGCTAAACTTGGGTTTGATAATGCGCTTATATTAAAACAGGGAGAGATAAGTATTGCTCTCTTGTTAGGAAACCCATTACCGTTACCGGAAGCTTCAACATAGATATAAGAAGATCCTTCTGCAGCACTACTTGGTCCTGTTCCATTTGATGGAGTTCCGTTAGAATCAATTGTCCAGTTTAAATCATCGTTTGTCGCTTGTTGCCATGAACCGATGGATCCCTCGAACCCTTGCTTATAAGGAAAAGCAGAAATAGCTGTTGTACACTCACTAGGTGTAGGTCCACCTGTTACTCCGTTTGAGATTTCAATTAAATATTCTAATGCCAGCTTTGCGAATTTAGCTGCATGAGTTGCATTAGGTGTGGGTGAGCGATCAAAAGTATCTCTGGTAGTATGTATATTAGGATTACTTTCATTAAATGTAGCCTCAAAAGGAAAAGCCACATCATAACCTTGTTGTGCCCAACTATAATGATCAGAACAACCATAGTTACATTGCGAAGTCCCATAGGTAAGTCTATGCGTTCCTGATGCATTATAATAATTCATTAACTCTATAAGAAAATCATTTAGAGTGTCGTCATTATAAGAGTCTGTTGATACATAAATATCATTAGTAGAGCCTTTATAATTAGTCATATCTAATTGCATATAGCTTACTACATTTACATTACGTCTTTTGTAATCTTCGGCGATTTCTTTAGACCCTCTAAGTCCAACTTCTTCTGCAGCAAAAGCCATAAATTCCATTGTTCTTTTAGGCTTAAAATTCATTGAAAACAATACTCTAGCTGCCTCTGTTATCGTAGCAATACCTGATGCATTATCATCGGCTCCAGGGGCATTGTTACTATTTCCACCTCTGGCGGTAGAATCTATATGCCCTCCGATGATTACAAATTCATCTGGCTCTTCTGTCCCTGTTATAGTCATCACTAATGAAGGCATGTTAGTACTTGTATGGTTTACAATTCTTACCGATACATCACTACGACCTGCAGCTAAACCTTCCCATTTCGTTTTTAAATCCAAAACAGCTTGTCTTGCACTATTAGTAGTATGATACCGTGATCCATAATTTTCTAATTCCTGGATCTGATTGGCTATATTAAAATTGTTTACCAAATCAAGACTTTGTCTTACCAGTGCGTCTTGTGTAATTGAAAAAACAGCTCTTTGCGCCCTAGCTGACTTTTTATTAATGTTTCCGATCGAAGAAAGCGCATTTTTTTCTGAAGTTTCGTAGATAAATCCAGGTCCGTGAACCAATACCTTATGATGTAATTCTTCAGCCGCATTATGACTAAGCATTACCGCACTATAGCCATTATTGGAGCTTATAATTTTAATGTCTTCGGGATGATCAATTTTGAGCCCCTGGGCATCCCTGGTTTGCATAGTCGCATAAAACATATTTTTTTGTTCTTGTGCGTAGCTATAGCTAAAGAATAAGCATAGCAATCCTACTGAAATAATTAAATTTAATTTTTTCATTATTATATGAGTTTGTGTTAGTAGCGTAACTTACGCAAAATCAAGTTTTAACAAAAATGGATAGTCCACAAAATAATAACTGGATTACCCCATCTATTAAACAAGGTAAAAGCAATTAAGTTTCAATATTTTTTGAAAGTTTAATATTTTTTATATATTTGTACTATTAAAACAGACCTTATTATTTGAATCAATGCGATCAAATTGATCTTAGCAAGTTTCATTTAACTATTAAAAATTAATACTAGAGCAGATGAATTACGATGAGGCAAAAAATAAATTTATTTCAACATGGGGAGCTCTAGGGACTTTGTGGGGAATTAATAAAGCTATGGCGCAAATTCATGCTCTTTTATTAATATCGCCCGAACCTCTTTCTATGGAGGATATCATGGAAGAGCTGCAAATATCCAGAGGAAATACAAGTATGAATTTACGTCAATTAATGGATTGGGGTATTGTTTTTAAAGAAAATAAAATGGGTGAGCGTAAAGAGTATTTTACTTCCGAAAAAGATGTACAGGAGCTGGCAAGACAAATTGCTAAAGAAAGAAGTAGACGAGAGTTACAACCTACAATCAAAGTTTTAAATGATGTTTCTAACATCCAAGAAGATGGGACAGCCAATACTACAGAGCTTATTAAACAAACCAAGGCATTGCACGAAATGGCAGATACACTAGACATTCTAATGAATAAAGTTGTTGGACAAGATCATAACTGGATCACAAAAGCATTGGTTAAACTAATTAAATAACAATTTTAAACCCTTAAATAAGAAAGGAGGAAATCTCCTTTTAATTTTCAACAATTCTTTCAATTTTTTCTGAAAGTTTAAAACATTAAAAAATGAAATTAAACATTCCCAACTGGCTTATTATTATTGGCGGCATCGGCCAAATATTTACTGCATTAATATATCCTTATATCAGGCATCAGGTTTTTGATTGGTACAATGATGTAAAACAATTAAAACCCCTTAATCAGGAAATAGCAAAAACCTATGGCAGATATATCCAAGGGCTTAATTTTTCATTTGGGTTGATAGCGATCGTACTCACCTCTCAATTAAAAGAACAATCTGCTCTTGCCATAGCCATAACAGGATTAATCGCAGCGTATTGGGTAGGTAAGGTTGCAACCCAAATTGCTTATTACCCCATGTATGAAATTCCTAAAAAGCTAATATTTAAGATAGGTAGCTATTTTATGAATTGCTTATTTATACTCTTTGCAATAGTATATACACTATTATTAATCCACAATTGCATCGGGTTTTTCAACTTGTAAACTTTAAAGATATGAGCACACTTACCATACTACAAAAACTAAAACAAAGAAGATCTGCTACAAAACGTAATATCATACAATTCTATGATGAAGCTACAGAAGATTATGAATTTTGGAGCAAGGATTTTAATATGCATTTCGGATATTATATTCCTTTTAAAACCAATCTGTTTAGACGAGATTCTATGCTCAATGAGATGACACAACAAGTTTTTAATCGACTTAGTGTTTCTGTAAGAAACTCTTTGGTTGCTGATCTGGGATGTGGGATCGGAGGCGCTATGCAATATGGACTAAGAAAATATCCGCTATTAAATATTATTGGGGTTACACTATCCACATTTCAGGTAAATGAAGGTAATAAAAGATTGAAACATAAAAATGGATTGATCCTAGAAGAAAATTATTGCAACACTTCATTTAAATCTAACAGTATCGATGGAGCCTACGCCATAGAGAGTTTATGTCACTCTGGTCATGATAAACAAGCGTTACAAGAAGCTTACAGAATACTGAAACCTAACTCTAAATTAGTAATCGCAGATGCTTTTCTTAAGAAAAATGAAGAACAACTCTGCATTGGAAGTAACTATTGTTACGAACAACTATGTAAAGGATGGAGTCTCGAAGGATTGGGAAGTATTAGCGAAGTACAATGTAACTTAGAAAAAATAGGTTTTAAAAATATTCAAATCGAAGATATTTCTTTTAGAGTAGCTCCATCGGTGCTACACGTGCCTTTTGCCATCACAGGATTTATTCTTAAAAAATTATTGAAAAGAGAAAATCTAAAACCCCAAAGCTTGAAGAATCTTAAAGGCTCCTTATTTGCCCTTCTTTCAGGATTACATATGAGGAGTTTCGGGTATTATCTAATTACAGCAGAAAAATAAAGAACATATGAAAAAAGTAATCATTGCAGCCGGAACTGGTTTCTTGGGAAGAATACTAATAGAATATTTTAAACCTAAGTCGGAAATCATCATCATTCTAACTCGTGGAAAAAGCAGAATAGAAAATAATATTAAGTTTATTAATTGGGATGCTAAAACTATTGGGAACTGGAAAAATGAACTGGAAAACGCTGATGTACTCATCAACATGACCGGCAAATCAGTGGATTGCAGGTACACTAAAAAAAATAAAGACTTAATATTAAATTCTAGAATAGAATCTACAGCAATTTTAGGAAAAGCTATTAAAGAGTGTCACAATCCTCCCAAGGTTTGGCTTAATTCTTCTACAGCAACCATTTATCGCCATTCGTTAGATAAAGAAATGGATGAAATATATGGTGAGATCGGAACTGGCTTTTCTGTTCATGTGGCAACATCTTGGGAAAACACATTTTTCGAACAACAAACACCAAAAACCAGAAAAGTAGCGTTGAGAACTTCTATTGTCTTAGGAGACAATGGCGGTGCTCTTCAACCTATAGTAAACTTAACCAAAATTGGGTTTGGCGGAAAACAAGGCCATGGAAATCAAAAATTAAGTTGGATACATGAAATAGACTTTGCCAGGAGTTTAGAATTCATTATTAATAATCCAGAAATCACAGGTGTTGTTAATATTGTATCGCCAAAACCTACAACAAATCAAGTATTTATGAAAACTCTTAGAAAGCTCATGAAAATTTCGTTTGGGGTATCATTATCAAAACCAATATTAGAATTTGGAGCTCGCCTTATTAAAACCGAAACCGAATTAATACTTAAAAGCCGGAATGTGGTTCCAAAAAAGCTTCAAAATCATGGTTTTGTTTTTCAATATCCAAATTTAAAAAATGCTTTACACAATCTTACTAGTTAATTTATGATGACCACTATTCGTCTCAAAACGTATATAAAAGCTCCTATCAAAGAAGTTTTTGATGTATCCCGAAGTATCGATTTTCATTTACATTCTGCAAAAAAGACTAAAGAAAAAGCCATTGCAGGTATTACTACCGGATTAATTGGATTAAATGAAACCGTAACCTGGAGAGGTAAACATTTTGGTATCTACCTTACTCACCAAAGTAAAATTACCACTTTTGATTCACCAAATCATTTTACCGATGAAATGATAAAAGGGCATTTCAAATCCTTCAAACATCAGCATATTTTTCAAAACAAAGATGCAGGGACCGAAATGACAGATATACTTCATTATGAAACTCCTTATGGAGTCTGCGGCAAAGTCTTTGATAAAATAATTCTAAAAAAATACCTTACTACATTTCTTACCTCGCGAAATAGATCTATAAAATTATATGTAGAAGCAAAAAAGCTAGAGAAATAGCATCGAAACACCTATTTGTAAGGATTTATATACTAGCCTTATTCATTATTGAATAGTCAAAGCATATTAAGATTCAACTTTTTATCCTATTTTTGGTGAACGCAACAATAGAAATAACAATGTCAACAAACACCATAGACCCCAATTCATGGGTGGATAAATACAGTGATTATCTTTTTAACTACACTATTGTAAGAGTTGATGATAGAGAAATCGCTCAGGATCTTGTGCAAGAAACATTTTTTGCCGGCCTTAAATCCATGAAAAATTTTAAAGGCGAAGCCAGTGAACGAACCTGGTTGATTTCTATTCTAAAAAGAAAGATTATTGATCATTATCGCAAAATTAACAGTAATAAAGGCAAAGCTGAAGTTAGAATAAATTACACCACAGATTCTGAAACCGAAGGGGATTGGTTAGAAGAACGAGTAGCGGATCCCTTTGACAAAAATGCCGAAGGCGATATTGAAAATGAAGAGCTTGGATTAGCAATACACAATTGCATGGGTAAATTACCAGAAAAACAAGCGCAGATTTTTCAAATGAAAACAATTCAAGGTTTTGATACCGAAGCCATTTGTAATGAATTCGATATTACTGCGTCTAACCTATGGGTTATTATCCATCGAGCACGTACGGCAATGGCTGAGTGCTTAGAAAAAAATTGGTTTTAAGAAATAATGAGTAAGGAAGAAAATAAAAACGGAATATTTGTAAGTTGTTCTGATGCTAATCACTTCTGTGATAAGAATCAGTATAAAGAAGCTACTTTTTGGGAAAAAGTAAAGCTGAACATACACCTAATATATTGTAAAGCCTGTAGAAAATATTCTACAAACAATACAAAATTAACTAAGTTGGTTAAAGACCCGAAAGTAATTAGTATTAATCAATATGAAAAGAATGCAATGAAAGAACGACTAAAACAAAAAATGAAAGATTAATTAAAAATATCTCAATAAAAAAGAAGTACCTAAAATCGTAATGAACAGCACTAATAAGTTATTTGTATCCTGCGAAGAAGCAAAATATATTTGTGATAAAAATCAGTATGGAGAAGCTTCGGCACTAGAAATTGTAAAGCTCAATATTCGATTGATTTACTGTAAGGTTACGCGTGCCTATTCTAAAAGAAACACGAAGCTTACAAAGGCCATAAAAAAATCTGATATTCATATCATTAGTTTGCCTCAAAAAGAATCGATGAAACAAAGATTAAGAGAAGAATTAGCTAAATAAGTTTTGAAGTGTCAGCAGTATAGCAAACCACATTATAGGAACACTTTCTACCCAAAAAGAGCAATAATATTTAGATTGAGATCTCTCTGTACCCCACAAAAACAAAAGGCTAATTACAGCCACTAAGATTGTACTTAAAATCTCTATTGAAGAGAGCATATCTTTTATAGCAGTCAACAACAAAAAAACCACTAGCAAAATACTCCCAAAGACTTTAGTTCTCGTTATCCCTATTTTTTGTGGAATTGTTTCTAATGTTTCTGCATCATATTGAAGATCTCTTATTTCGAAAGGTAACATCAACACCACAACAAACAAAAATCGTTGAATCATTTCAATTAAAAAGTCAAAACTTAACTCCCCATTGGCATAGATCATCGGGATCAATACAGTAGCTCCAGTCCAAACCAATCCTATAATAAAAATTTTAATCCCAGCTACACTCCGTAAATTTTTTTTATTCGGAAAAACTGGTACTGCATACAACACCGTTAGGGCGATAAAAGGAATCATATATAGTAAAGTATTATAAGATACCTTAAAAGCAAAATACACAAAAAACACACTGCACAATAAAGTTAATACGCGAATCCCTTTCATAGATTTGGTGAGCTTTCTATGATGAAGTTTAGAAACCTTAGAATACTTAACAAAATTATATGCCGCTATCGAACCTAAAAAACTAAAAAGAAGAAATGTGTTTCCATTAGTAATTTCGAATTTAATAAATGTAACTTGTACTAAAGCACAAATTGCCAAAGCAACATGAATACTGCTATTAATATAAAATCTAAATATACTTTTTAAGGCTTCCACACTACAAATTTAGGGTAATCTGTTAATAAGACCCGAAATTGGTTAAAAACTTGATGCCTTTGGGTTAATTAATTGTGAAATTTTTTACAATTAAATGTGTACTTTTGCGGTCTCAATTTCAACTGTTTTTCGCTATGAAAACTGACTCATTTAAACTGCGTCACATAGGTCCATCAGAAAAGGACCTGGACAGCATGTTAAACACTATTAAAGTAGATTCAATAGATCAACTCATCTTTGAAACTGTTCCCGATGATATTCTTTTAAAAAAATCTCTCAATCTTGCTTCTGCAATGAGCGAACAAGAATATTCGGCACATATTCAAAAATTATCTATCAAGAATAAAGCGTTCAAAACCTATATTGGTCTTGGATATCACGAATCTTGTCTACCAGCAGTAATACAACGTAATATTCTAGAAAACCCAGGTTGGTACACTGCTTACACACCCTATCAGGCAGAAATTGCTCAGGGTAGATTAGAAGCTTTGTTGAATTACCAAACTATGATCTGTGATCTTACTGGTATGGAACTCGCAAACGCTTCTTTATTAGACGAAAGCACAGCTGCTGCTGAAGCAATGACTATGCTTTATGCAGTACGCTCTAGAGATCAGAAAAAGAATAATGTTAGTAAATTCTTTGTTTCTGAAGAGATTTTACCTCAAACACTTTCCTTATTAAAAACACGAGCAATACCTTTACATATTGAATTAGTGGTTGGAGATCATGAGCAATTTGATTTCTCTACCGAGTTTTACGGAGCTATTCTTCAATATCCCGGAAAATCAGGCCAAGTATATGACTATGCTGATTTTGTTAAAAAAGCACATCAAGCTGAAATCAAAGTAGCCGTAGCGGCAGATATTTTGAGCTTAGTATCTCTAAAATCACCAGGGAGTTTTGATGCCGATGTTGTAGTTGGAACTACACAACGATTTGGTATCCCGCTAGGATATGGAGGTCCTCATGCCGCTTACTTTGCGACCAGAGAACAATACAAAAGAAATATTCCAGGCAGAATCATTGGGGTTACCCAAGATACCAATGGAGATCGTGCATTACGAATGGCGCTTCAGACCAGAGAGCAACACATAAAACGTGATAAAGCTACATCTAATATTTGTACTGCTCAAGTGCTTCTGGCGGTTATGGCTGGAATGTATGGAGTATATCACGGCCCAGAAGGTTTACAATATATTGCATCAAAAGTTAATGCATCGGCTGCAGAACTAAGCAACGTATTGAAAAACTTAGGTTTCGAACAGTTAAATACTGCATATTTTGACACTATTCGTATAAAAGCAGATGCCACTAAAATAAAAGAAATAGCAGAAGTGCATGAGGTGAATTTTTATTACCCTGATGCTACTACAGTTTCTATATCTATTAATGAGGCAACTACTATTGAAGATCTAAATGTTATTGTTTCTATTTTTGCTAAATCTGCAGGAAAAGATACTCTTCAAATCAAAGAAATCCAAAGCACAGATAATTTAGATCAAGGTCTTAAACGAAATACAGAGTTTCTAACAAATGATATATTCAATACATATCATTCTGAAACAGAATTGATGCGTTATATCAAAAAGTTAGAACGCAAAGATCTTTCTTTAAACCATTCTATGATTCCTCTGGGATCATGTACTATGAAACTAAATGCAGCTTCAGAAATGTTGCCACTTAGTGATCCGCAATGGGGTAATATCCATCCTTTAGTGCCTATAGAGCAAGCCCGGGGATACCAGGAAATATTAAAAAAACTAGAAGATCAATTAACCGAAATTACAGGTTTCGCTGCCACATCATTACAACCTAATTCTGGTGCTCAGGGAGAGTTTGCCGGACTAATGGTGATTCGTGCATATCACGAATCCAGAGGAGATCATCATCGTAATATTTGTTTGATCCCATCTTCGGCTCATGGAACCAACCCAGCCTCGGCAGTTATGGCCGGAATGAAAGTAGTGGTTACTAAAGCCACCGAAGAAGGTAATATTGATGTAGATGATTTAAGAGAAAAAGCTCTTAAGTATAAAGACAATCTTGCAGCTTTGATGGTGACCTACCCTTCTACCCATGGAGTATACGAATCAGCAATTAAAGAAATTACCAAAATTATTCATGAGAATGGCGGGCAAGTGTATATGGATGGAGCCAATATGAATGCCCAGGTTGGATTAACCAATCCAGGTGCCATTGGCGCAGATGTTTGTCACCTAAATCTTCATAAAACCTTTGCCATACCTCATGGTGGTGGTGGACCTGGTGTAGGTCCTATTTGTGTTGCAGAACAATTGGTTCCGTTTTTACCGGGTAATCCAATTATACCTACAGGAGGAGACCAGGCGATTACTGCAATTTCTGCTGCTCCCTGGGGATCTGCCTTAGCATGTTTGATATCCTATGGGTATATTACTATGCTTGGTGCAAAAGGGTTAAAAGAAGCTACCGAATATGCAATTCTTAATGCTAATTATATCAAAGAGCGTCTGGATGGTCATTATAGCGTACTGTATACAGGAGAAAGAGGAAGAGCAGCCCATGAAATGATTATAGACTGCAGACCTTTTAAAGCCAATGGGATTGAAGTTACCGATATCGCAAAACGTCTTATGGATTATGGTTTTCATGCTCCTACGGTTTCGTTTCCGGTCGCTGGTACTATTATGATAGAACCTACCGAGAGTGAAAGTAAGGCAGAATTAGATCGTTTTTGTGATGCTTTACTCTCTATACGGCAGGAAATCGCAGAGGCTAGTACAGACAAACCTAATAATGTGATGAAAAATGCACCACATACCTTAGCAATGCTTACAGCCGATAGTTGGGAATTTCCGTATTCTAGAGAACAAGCAGCATATCCCCTATCCTATATTGCCGAAAACAAATTTTGGCCATCTGTACGTCGTGTAGATGATGCATATGGAGATAGAAATTTAATATGCACCTGTGCCCCTATTGAAGAGTATATGGAGGCTGAAGCCTAAATGAATTACCAATAAAATTGAAAAGAGGTAACCATAAGTGTTACCTCTTTCTATTAATATCAAATATATCGTGAACGACATTACTTCAAGAAAAGATATAGAATTCATCATGAAAACTTTTTATAGTAATGCATTCGCAGATCCTTCGATAGGAATATTCTTTACAGAAATAGCTAAAATTAACCTCGAAGAACATCTTCCGCAGATTACGGATTTTTGGGAACAACAGCTATTCAGAAAAGGAGATTATAAAAAGAATGTACTTCAGATTCATAAAGATTTAAGTAATCAAAAAAAGTTAGAAAAAGTTCATTTCGAGACTTGGCTATCACTATTCAACAATGTAGTGGACACCCATTTTAAAGGAGAAAAAGCAAATCTTATCAAAACCAGAGCCTTATCTATCGCCACAGTGATGCAATTAAAGATAAAATAAGCACTATCAAGTAACCTTTTAATCTTTAAAAATCAGGTTAGGCATCGTAAATTATGTTATGCATGCATAACATGTAACTTTTTTACTTCGTATCTTATTATAGAAAACAAAATTAAGAGTAATGAGTATCAAGATAACAGGTACGGGAAGCTATATTCCCAAAGGGATTGAAAAAAATGAGGATTTTGAAAATCATTTATTTCTTAACGAAAACGGGGACCAAATACAGCATTCTACAGATGTAATCATAGAGAAGTTTAAGAAAATTACAGGTATTGAAGAGCGTAGATATGCCTCTACTCAACAAAATACTTCTGATTTAGCATTTCTTTCTGCAGAAAAGGCAATTGAAGATGCAGGAATTGATCCAGAAACTTTAGACTATATAATAGTAGCCCATAACTTTGGCGATGTAGATAAAAATTCATCACAAGCAGATACTGTACCCAGCCTTGCTTCACGAGTAAAACACAAACTCAAAATAAAAAACCCATATTGTGTAGCCTACGATGTGCTATTTGGATGCCCTGGGTGGATAGAAGGAGTAATACAGGCACAGTCCTTTATTAAAAGTGATATGGCCAAAAAGTGTCTTGTTATTGGAGCAGAAACACTTTCTCGAGTAGTAGATAAACATGACCGGGATTCTATGATCTATTCTGATGGAGCGGGAGCCTCTATAATTGAAGTCACAAAAGATTCGGGCGGTATAATCTCTACTATAAGCGCATCGTACACCCTAGAAGAAAGTAATTTTCTATTCTTCGGAAAAACATACAACAACTCCTCTGAAGACCATAATAAGTACATTAAGATGTATGGGCGAAAAATTTACGAATTCGCTTTAAACCATGTGCCTCTCGCAATGAAAGCGTGTTTAGACAAAACCGATTTTGATATTGCCGATGTTAAGAAAATATTGATTCATCAAGCCAATGAAAAAATGGATGAAGCTATAGTAAAACGATTCTATGGCTTACACGACCAAGAAGTTCCCAAAGGAATCATGCCCATGAGCATTAAAAAATTAGGAAACAGTAGTGTTGCCACTATCCCTACACTATATGATCTTATTTTAAATGATAAAATAGAAGATCAATCGATTAACAAAGGAGATCTTTTATTATTTGCCAGTGTAGGAGCTGGTATGAATATCAATGCCTTTCTTTATCAAAACTAAACCCTTTTATAAAATTCTATGCATTGCACAGATAGTAATGTTAGTAATTGTCTATTTTTACAATCGTAATTATTGACTTTACCATTATGTACGAAGGAACTTTTCCTCATAAAAGATATAAAAACACATTAGAATTCCTTAGAAAAAATGTATCTGCACCGGCAAAAGTGCTTGATCTGGGTGTAAGAAATCCATTTGTAGACTTTATGGAAAAAGAAGGATACACGGTATCTAACACTTCTGGTGAAGATCTGGATCTCAACACAGAAGCTGTAAAAAATGATGATGTTGAAATTGTTACTGCTTTCGAAATTTTTGAACACCTTATTGCTCCTTTTAATGCACTAAAAGATATCAAAGCTGATAAGTTAGTCGCTTCGATCCCTCTAAAACTATGGTTCTCTCCTGCTTACAGAAGCAAGACCGATCCCTGGGACAGGCATTACCATGAATTTGAAGATTGGCAATTTGATTGGTTGCTCGAAAAAGCCGGATGGGAAATTAAGGACCGTCAAAAATGGACGCACCCTATTAAAAAAATTGGATTTAGACCTTTATTACGACTCTTTACTCCAAGATACTATATTGTTTATGCCGAAAAACGAGTAGTTAGTGAGTAGTAGTTAGTATCGATAGAAGATTATCTTACGATCAGTATACACAATCTCCTTACTTCTTGGTATAATGTATAAAATTAGATCTTAAAAAAGATATCATCAATCCATTGTGCCTTTAGATATTTTTTAACCAAAATCCGCCAATTCGAGTGTTTCGACTTTAGGAGAAGTGTACTTCGACTGGCTCAGCAGAGCTATCGAGAATAGGATTATTGGTTAAAAAAAGCTATTCTCGATACATTTTGTCTTCTGTCATCTCAAGCGAAGTCGAGAGGTCATTACGCAAAATACTCGAATTGACGCTTTTTTTGTAATGATTTTTCTAAATGCACAACGGGTATCATCATTATTTTTAAAATTTTATCCTAAATTTATTCATCCAAAATGTTGTTTATAATAATCTGTGTAAATTAATATTCATGACAACCAACTACCTACTAATATCTAACTACTATTGAACATTTGTATAATCATACCCGCTCATAACGAAGAACGTTTTATTTCTAAAACCTTAGTATCACTCGTTTCTCAAACCAAATTACCAAAAAAAATAGTGGTGGTTAATGATCATTCTACCGATACTACCGAAGATATAGTAAATGAATTTATAAAGAAGTATGATTTTATATCCCTAGTAAATACAAATTCTTCTGAAGAACATATGCCCGGTAGTAAAGTAATCAATGCTTTTTACAAGGGATATAAAACTCTTGACTCTAAAGCAGATATCATTTGTAAATTTGATGCAGATCTAATTTTTCCAACTAATTATTTAGAAAAAATTACAGCGCATTTTAACGAAGATAAAAGTATCGGAATGGCAGGTGGATTTTGTTATATTGAAAAGAACAATACATGGGTTTTAGAAAGTTTAACCAATAAAGACCACATCCGTGGTGCTTTAAAAGCATATCGTAGTGATTGTTTTGATGACATCAATGGCATTAAGCCTGCGATGGGCTGGGACACTATAGATGAACTTCTGGCTCAATATCATAATTGGAAAATTAAAACCGACGAATCCCTTCAGGTAAAACACCTAAAACCAACAGGAAACACCTATAATCCAAAAGCAAAATATAAACAAGGTGAAGCTTTTTACAGAATACGATACGGATTTTGGATTACTCTAATTGCTTCAATTAAATTAGCATTACTAAAAAAACGACCTCAACTCATCACAGATTACCTGGCAGGTTTCTTTAAGGCTAAAAGAGAAAAACAAACCTTTCTTGTTTCCAAAGAAGAGGGAGATTTTATCCGTAAACTTCGTTGGAAAAAAATAAAAAGAAAATTGATTAAATAGCAGAATATCATGCTCATTTGTTAAAATAGATCTAAAAACAGACAGACTTGTCTGTTTTTGAAAATTATTTATTAGATTTGTCCTATGAAACATTCTTTAGTAAGACAACATATTATAAAAACAGCTTCAGAATTATTCTATAGAAAAGGATATAACCTTACCGGAATAAATGAAATCATAAAAGAAGCTGGCATTGCCAAGGCTACCCTATATAATCATTTTGCATCAAAAGAAGACATCTGCCTGGCCTACCTTAAATATCGTAACGATACATTTATACACGACATTAAAAATTTTGTCGATAATGCCGAAAAAGGAAAAAAACAACTCTATGCGCTATTTTACTTTCTTCAGGAGTTTTTTGATCAAAAAGACTTTAATGGGTGTTGGTGTCTAAATACTGTTGCCGAAATCCCACAAGAAAATCAAAAAATAAGAAAAGAGATTCAAAAACAGAAAGAAGAGTTTATAGTATACATAAAAGGAATAGTAGAAAAAAACTACAGTCAAAATTCTGATCAGAAAAACGAAGCACTGGCGAAACAAATTTATTTAATATACGAAAGTGCTATTTCTGAAAGCAAATTGCATCAAGACAAATGGCCAATACATGCTGGATTGAGTCTTTGTGAAAATATATTGAGCTAAAAAAATTTAATCTAAAAAAGACAGACTTGTCTGTTCATTTATTAATTTTAATACATCTAAAAATGACACAATTTAAAAACAAAACCGCTTTAGTAATAGGTGGAACTAGTGGGATTGGTAAAGCAACTGTTGAAACTTTACTTAAAGAAGGCGCTACCGTTCATGTAGTAGGAAGAAATGTATCTAAACTTGAAGATGCAGAAAATGTAATTAAGCATCAGGTTGATATTACAGATACGTCTAGCGTAAATGAGTTGATTACTAGTATTTCTGGATTGGATCGTCTGGATTATTTGGTAAATGCATCTGGGATTTTTGGCCCAAAGGCATTCCTAGATCACACTGTAGAAGATTATGATTCGTACCAGGATCTCAATAGAGGTTTCTTTTTTATTACCCAATCGGCAGCCAAAAAGATGAAAGAAAACAACAGTGGATCCATCGTTAATGTAGGCTCTATGTGGGCAAAACAGGCAGTAAAAGCTACTCCTTCTTCTGCTTATTCTATGCAAAAAGCAGGATTACATTCTCTTACACAACATCTAGCTATGGAGTTGGCTGATCATGGTATTCGGGTTAACGCTGTATCACCAGCCGTAGTAGAAACTCCTGTTTACGATAGTGTCTTTGGAAGCGCAGAAGAAGCCAAAAAAGCATTAGTAGGATTTAATAATTTTCATCCAATAGGAAGAAATGGTACCCCTCAAGATATAGCCAACAGCATTACGTTTCTTTTATCTGATCAAGCCTCTTGGGTTACAGGAGCTATTTGGGATACTGATGGCGGTGTAACAGCGGGAAGAAACTAACTAAAAAAAGAAGAATTATGTATGACATGAATAACCTAAAACAATTAGGGACACTTGGCAAGAATGCAGAAAAGGCTATGAAAGCATTTCAAGCTTTTGATAGTATCGCATTAGAAGAAGGAGCTATACCGATAAAGTATAAAGAATTAATGGCGGTTGCAGTGGCTCTAACCACGCAATGCCCATATTGCTTAGAAATACATAAGAAGAATGCCATAAAAGCTGGTGCCACTCAAGAAGAACTAGCAGAAACAACTTTTGTTGCTGCCGCTTTACGAGCTGGAGCCGCTGTAGTACACGGCACTCACCTTATGGGACAATAAGAACACTATGATAACAAAAGTATAGAGTAAAACTTCTGTTCTTGAAGCTTTACTCTATATATTTATACGAATATGAAATCAGAAGTAATCATTATTGGTGCAGGATTAACGGGCTTACTACTTGCATATAGGCTAAAAAAAGAAGGGATTTCTTTTAAGATTTTAGAATCCAGAAACAAAATTGGCGGAAGAATTAATACAGTGTTATCGGGTAATGAAACCACAATAGAAATGGGAGCTACATGGCTAGGCACACAACATCAAGATCTACTAGGGCTTTTAGATGAATTAAATATTCCGGTTTTTGAACAATATATGAAAGGAATAGCGCTTTTTGAGCCTCTTTCTACTGCTCCTCCACAGAAATTTGAAATTCCAGATAATCAAGAACCAAGTTTTAGAATACAAAAAGGATCAGAAACCTTAATTCATAAACTGGCTACATCTTTTAATAAAAATGATATTATTTTAAATTCAAAAATTCACCATATCGATTTTTCGGAAGATCAAGTCACTTTATATTCAGGCAATACGGCATATTTAGCAAACAAAGTAGTTTCTACATTACCTCCTATGCTTTTGGTAAATAGTATTACCTGTAATCCGGCATTACCAACTCATCTTGTTACAATTGCCAATAATACGCATACCTGGATGGGAGAATCGATTAAATTTGGAGTTTCTTATACAAAAGCTTTCTGGAGGGAAAATAATTTTTCCGGCACTGTATTTAGCAATGTTGGGCCTATTACCGAGTTATACGATCATTCTAACTATCAAAATGATCGATTTGCTTTAAAAGGTTTTTTACAAAACGAAATGTATTTAGAAACCACAGAAAATAGAAAAACCAAAGTCTTTAACCAACTACAAAAGTTATTTGGAGATAGCGCTTTAGACTATTTAGAATATGAAGAACTCGTATGGAAAAATGAGCAATACACCACAATTCCGACAGACCACTTTATATTTCCACATCAAAACAATGGCCATTCTGTGTACCAACAAGGATTTTTCAATAACAGCTTATTTATTGGCGGAACAGAAACTGCGGTTCAATTTGGTGGATATATGGAAGGAGCTGTAAAAAGCGCTCAATCCATATATCAAAAACTAAAACAAGTATTACTCTAATACAAAAGGCAACACATCCCCTGTGGCTCCATTCGGAAAAGTAATCCCTAACAAAGCAGAAATTGTGGGTGCTATATCGGTAATATGTGTTTTTTGAGTAGTACTTCCTTTTTTAATTCCTTGTCCAAAAAACAATAATGGAGCGTGCGTATCGTATATCAATCCACTACCATGGGTAGAACCAGTTAGAGAATACATTATCGTAGCCGGATCCAACACCACAATTACATCCCCACTTCTCTTTTGATTAAAGCCTTTTTGAATTAATGCCGCAATTCCTGAAGTATAATTAACAGATTCTAACTGTTTTCTGGTAAACACTTTATCAATTTGATCTTCTTGCAGAACAAAATGTGCTATTGAATTCTGCAAATCTTCAGCATTCACAGTATTTTTAGCCAAAACTTCATAATTGAAAAACACTTGATTGTTTGACATATTTTCTATCAAACCCTCTACTTTAAATGTATTTTTTACAAATGTCTCCACTTTAGTTTTAAATGCATTGGTATCAAAATATCCAGCCGGAATTTTAACCGATTTTAGATACGATGGAACATGAACCGCTCCATGATCTGCAGTTAAGAAAACAGTATACTGCCCCTTACCCACTTTCTGATCAAGAGCATTTAAAAAACGTTCTAAATCTTTATCCAATCGTAAATACGTATCCTGAATTTCTTTTGAGTTTACTCCAAAATTATGCCCTACATAATCGGTGCTCGAGAAACTTACTGTTAAAAAATCTGTTACCTTATCTGATCCTAATTGCTCTCCTTCAAGCGCTGCAATAGCAAAATCTGCAGTTAAACTATTTCCGAAGGCAGAGGATTTAACAATATCATACCCGGCATTTTGATCCTTAAGCTTAGTAAAATCATAAGGGAATGTAGCAGTTTCTTTCCCTTTATATCCGCCTTCGAATTTGTTCTGGTCGGCTCCACTTTCTTTATACGTATTGATGTCATACAGGGTATTCCATACTTTAAAATACGACTTCGCCTTTCCTGATTCATTAAATTGCTGAACCCAATCTGGTAACTCCTCACGATAATAGGTACTGGTAATCCATTTTCCTTCATCCTTTCCCCTAAACCAATATGCACCGTTTGCAGTATGTCCTGCCGGAAGTATCGCCCCTCTATCCTTTATAGCAATACCAATAGTTTTTCCTCTTAATTGCGTGTGTAATCTATTTTGATCTGTAACGGTAGTGGTTTTCATTCGATGCGGCGACATTCTTTCTAAATCACTATCAGATCCTACGGCTTTTACCGAAGAGTCACTTGCACAATACACAGTTTCTTTACTAAATTTATCATACCAATTGTTAGAAATTACTCCATGATTTTGTGGTGTGGTACCTGTAAATACCGATGCATGACCTGGGCCTGTATAGGTAGGAACATAATTAAAGTGATTGTTCTTACAATTAAACCCCTCACCAATCATACGTTTAAAACCACCTTCTCCAAACCGATTATAGAATCGTGTTATATAATCATACCGCATTTGATCGACTACAATACCTACAACAAGTTTTGGTGAGGTATTGATTTTATCCATTTCTTGCGCATTACAAGGAATAAAAATTATCGATATTAATACGATCAGGAATACTTTCTTTATCATTACTTTTATTATTTATTCAGCAAAAATAGCATTTGTACAAATGTAAAACTTTAATGCAAGGTTAAATGCTGTAGCTATTTTTTTTTCTATTTTAGCTTTTCTAATTTCAAAGAATGTTTTACCTAGACGATATTGGTCGCTATTTTTTAATGTTAAAAGGTGTTTTTAGTCGAATGACTAAAGGTTCGGTTTTAAGAAATCTGATATTTAAAGAGATCGATGATTTGATTATTGGATCTCTGGGAATTACAGTATTTCTGGCATTCTTTATAGGGGCAGTTGTTGCCATACAAACAGCATTAAATCTAACCAATCCCCTTATCCCAAAAAAGCTTATTGCTTTTGCCTCTAGACAATCGGTGATTTTAGAGTTTGCTCCTACTTTTATTTCGGTAATTATGGCAGGTAAAGTTGGTTCTTTTATCACATCCAGTATCGGAACCATGAGAGTTACAGAGCAAATTGATGCATTAGAGGTAATGGGTATTAATTCTCTTAACTATTTAGTGTTTCCTAAAATAATTGCAATGCTTATGTATCCATTTGTGATTGCCATTGCTATGTTTACAGGGATATTTGGAGCTTATATCGCAGGGGTTTATGGAGGGTTTGTATCCAGTACCGATTTTTTAACCGGTTTGCGGGAAGAGTTCATTCCGTATCACTTAGTATATGCCTTTATAAAGACATTTTTATATTCTTTTTTACTAGCTACAATACCATCTTTTCATGGGTATTATATGAAAGGAGGAGCTTTAGAAGTTGGTAAAGCTAGTACGTCTGCTTTTGTATGGACTACTGTAGTTATTATCATATCCAATTATGTACTCACCCAATTATTATTAAGCTAATGATAGAAGTTAAAGGTTTACATAAAGGTTTTAATGGCGAAGAAATCCTAAAAGGGATAACCACCACTTTTGATCGTGGTAAAACGAACTTAATTATTGGGACCAGTGGTAGTGGTAAAACCGTTTTTTTAAAATGTTTACTTGGTTTGTTTACACCAGAGCAAGGTACAATTTGTTATGATGGAAGCACATATTCTGATCTTAACGAACAACAGCAAAGAGATCTTAGAGAACAAATGGGTATGGTTTTTCAAGGAAGTGCCTTGTTTGATTCTATGACGGTAGAAGAAAATGTGATGTTCCCTCTTATGATGTTTACAAAACAGAAAAGAGAAGAAATGCAAGAACGTGTGCATGAAGTATTGAATAGGGTAAACCTAGAAAATGCTGAGAAAAAATTGCCTTCAGAAATTAGTGGAGGTATGCAAAAACGTGTTGCCATTGCTCGCGCCATTGTAACGCGCCCTAAATACTTGTTCTGTGATGAACCCAATTCTGGTCTAGACCCCAGAACAGCTATTGTAATTGACAACCTGATCAAGGAAATTACCGAAGAGTACGATATCACTACAGTGATCAATACTCACGATATGAATTCGGTAATGGAAATTGGAGAAAAAATCGTTTTTCTTAAAAATGGGTATTTAGAATGGGAAGGTGATAAAACTCAAATATTTAAAACCGATAATCAAGCGGTAACCGAGTTTGTATACTCTTCTAACCTATTCAAAAAAGTGCGTGATGCACAGTTAAAAGGACTTTAACGATTATAAGCCCATCCCTTAACTCTCTACTCTCTAATTAATTTCACCTTTTAATATTGAAAAACGGCTAGTTTGCAGTTTGCCCCGTAAACACATTAACCTTTGGACTCATAGGATTCCCTGCCGACCTTCTAAAGGACACAATTTGACCAACGTGATATATCGCATCAGATATTTGTCCGTTAATCATATTCCAATATGGGAATTCTCTTTGTTTTTCCTTGGTTTGAAATATCACCCCATAATTTGACACCTCTTCTGCTGATTTTCCTGAAAACAACTCACTCGCTTTTTTTAGACTCACTAACGTTTTTTTTCTGAGCTGATCAAAAGTCATTTTTGGTATATCATAAGGCCTAATATTAGGTATGTTCTGGGGCGCATTAACAATCGCTTCTGCCAATCCATACAGATGTTCCAGAGTCTCTAAGGTTGTTCTCCCTCCTTCTGAAGGAGAAAATTGTAAATCCTTTTCTGTTAATCCTTCGGTGGCCCAATAATAACGATATCCTAATCCATCTATAAACCGAGATATAACATTACCTGTAGTATAATTTTCGGGATATTCTGGAATTTGTTGATAAGGTAATTGCATAGTATTTGTGTTTTGACTATAACCAATTAAAGTAACGCTAAAAACTAATATTAATATGGTCGCTTGCTTTATAAACATGTTGTATAGAATATAAGTGTATTATCCATTGTGCATTTAGGAAAATCATTACAAAAAAAGCGTCAATTCGAGTATTTTGCGTAATGAAATGAAGACAAAATGTATCGAGAATAGCTTTTTTTAACCAATAATCCTATTCTCGATACACTTCTCCTAAAGTCGAAGCACTCGAATTGACGGAGTTTGGTTAAAAAATATCTAAATGCACAACAGGTGTATATTATCTATAGGTATACTGTATCATTACCCTACCCTCTTCTTCTTTCTAATAGAATCATCATCATTAAACCAAGAAGTACTCTCTCTTGATCATCGGCATCAATATCTTTTAGTTTAGATACTTGAAATCTTCTCCCAAAAAACGAAGGTTCTTTTTTAAGTCGTATTACAGTTTCGTCCTTCAAATTGGCAACTTTATAGGATGGATTAAATAAATACCCTGTTAACATCCCTAATATTGGGATTTGACCTAATACAGAATCTAATACTTTTATCCAGCCATTTTCTTCTCTAATATGATACTGAAGTTTTTGGTTTTGATCGATGAGTTCGTATTCTGCTTTCCATAGAGAAGCCCACCCTTTGCGTGCAATTTTCCCGGTTTCTTGACCGTTACCATCTGAAAAGCTATATGCCGCAGAAAAATCAATCCACTTATCAGCTTTGATCTTAAAATTTATTTTTGATTTCTTTTCATCTTCATAAATTGCGATATCCTCTTTTAACTTAAACATCTTCTGCTTAACGTAGGCAACTGTATTACCACTGGCATCCTTAGCAGTAAAATCATTAGATAATGTAGTAATATTAAAAACAAATTTGACCGGAAATTGTAATTCTTTCATAGATAATTATGTATAGTTTTATTCTAAAAAGCCTGTAATATAAACAAAAAACATAGCCCTCTTGGAGTAGCTATGTTTTTTTAGAACTCTTTATAAGTTGTTTATTATTGTCGTTTTTTCATTATTTGTTACTCTACAAATAAAGTATCCACCTTCATTTCTTTGGTAATCCATTCTTGTAGTGAATTCACTCTAATAGCATTTACACTATCGGTAACTTGAAATTTCCATTTTGGGAAAATCACTTTTACAGTATCCACTTTTAAGAAATTAGATCGTAACACTTCTCCATATCCCAATTCTGCTAAATCAGGGAATCTTATTTTTGCATCTTTGGCAATACTTGAATAAGGCAATACCTTAACCGGCACCACTTTATTGGCTTCACGTAAATTAGTTTCTAAACCGGCAATCTGAATTTTAAAATCTTCGATCTCATCTAATAATTTATCATTTTCTTTTTGTAAACGATCTAACTCTACAATGGCACGATCATAGGCTTTAGAAACTTGGTCTAGTCCTCTTGATTTATTACCATTTATACTTAACTCAAAATCGCCTATATGACTATACTTTTTGACTTCATTTTTAAGATCACTTACTACCGCATCTGCTATTTCACCATCAAAAAACAGTTTAATAGTTTTTTCATTGTAATTATAAAAATCCTTTCTTAAATATAGATTTTCATTACTATTGATATCATTTTCTAAGAAAATCTTGTAATCATGTTCTGCATTACTCTCATTCAAGGTTACATAAAACGTATAACTTGCAGGAATCATTACCAATACCGCCAATAATGAAGCTAATTGTGCTGTACGTTTACGTTTTGCAGAGTTTGCATACCGTAACATTGGAAAACGCAATAATTTTGCAACAATAAAGGTTGATAATGCAATAAATATGGCGTTGATACTAAATAAATATAATGCTCCTAGAAAAAACTCTGGTTCCCATACAGCAATACCATATCCCACTGTACATAAAGGAGGCATTAATGCCGTAGCAATTGCTACTCCTGCAATAGCATTGGGCATGGTTCCTTTTTTAGATTTAGCCACAATGAGTGCCAAACCCCCAAAAACAGCCACCAATACATCGAGAATGGTAGGTGCGGTTCTGGCCTCTAGTTCTGGGGTTAATTCGGTTAAAGGCGAAACCCAAAAGTACAAAGTAGCCGCCAATACACTAAGCCCAACCATTACCCCAAGATTGACCAAAGATCTTCTTAAAGTATCAATATCATTAATTGCGATCGCTAATCCAACCCCAACAATCGGTCCCATTAGTGGCGAAATTAACATCGCTCCTATTACTACAGCTGTAGAACTTACATTAAGACCAATAGATGCAACAAATACCGAAAAAATTAGAATCCAGGCGGTATGTCCTTTAAATGGAATATCATTTTTAACATCCTCTATAGTCTGATCCTTATCTGTTTCTGATCTAATATTCAATAATTCTCTAAGAAACTTGCTTAGACTTGCAAATAGTCCTTTTGCATCTCTTTTTACAGTCTCAGTTACTTCTTCCTGAGAAACGGGTGGGTTAGTATTATCTTCCATTGATTTTATCCGTATTGTTCTCCGTATGTTTCTTTTACTTTTTTAAGCACCTCTTTAATATCTTGTTCTTTTTGTTTAGGGTAAATTAAAAGCACATCTTCTTTATCGACTATGATATAATCCTCTAATCCATCCACTACTACAATTTTATCTTTAGAAGTTCTGATCATATTACCTGAAGATTCTTGCGAAAGAACTCGAGCATTTACTACTGCATTATTAGCATCAGTTTTATCTAATTTATCATATAATGACCCCCAAGTTCCCAAATCATTCCAATCGAATGTTGCCGGAAGCACGTATACATTATCAGCTTTCTCTAAAATAGCATAATCTATAGATATATTTTCGGCCAAGGCATAATTTGATTGTATAAAAGTACTTTCTTCTTCGGTATTATATGTATCCATACCCTTTTCAAACAATGCCGTCATGTCTTTTTGAAATCTTGCAAATGCTTTAACGATACTATTAACACTCCAAATAAAGATTCCAGCATTCCATAAATAATTACCCGCACTTAAAAACTCTTTAGCGGTATTATAATCTGGTTTTTCGGTAAACTGAGCTACTTTTTTTATAGCACTGTTATCCTTATCATATTGGATATACCCGTATCCGGTATTGGCAAATGTGGGCTGAATCCCTAAGGTCATTAACATATCCTCTTTAGCACAGGCGGTAAAGCTTTGTTCTAAATTACTAATAAAAGCATCTTCATCCTCGATCCAATGATCACTGGGCGCCACCACCATGAGAGCATCTGGGTTTTCTTTTTGAATTTTTAACGCTGCATACAAAATACACGGAGCCGTGTTACGCATTGCCGGTTCTGTAACGACCTGTCTTTGTTTTACCTCTGGTAATTGCCGAAGAACCAAATCATTGTACCGTTCATTGGTAAGAATAAAAATATTTTCTGTTGGAATTATTTTTGCTAAACGCGAAAATGTACGTTGAATCAGGGTTTCTCCTGTTCCTAACATATCGTGAAATTGTTTCGGAAAATCAGAAGTACTTACCGGCCAAAATCTGGACCCTACTCCACCAGCCATTAATATGGCATAATAATTTTTATTCATAATTAATTCAACATTTCAACTTCGGCGTTGGGGTTAAAAAGATAGATTCTACCCGTGTTTACTTCAACACACTCGTATCTTTTCACTTTTTTGTTCCCTTTTTTAAAGACTTTACCATTATACAATCTAAAAGTACTTCCAAAAGGCAGCTCAAAGATATAATTTTTATCGTTGGCGGGATCGTATTGTTTAAGAGCTAATGATAATTTTTCATCGGTATCACTACTAGCTCTTGGGTTTTTAAAATGATGCGCGATCACTGGTAATAATTTAGAAGGAAAAACTTCTGGATTAATGTATGGCAGCATTAATTGTTGAAAAGTTCTTTTCCATTCTATCCCATGAGGTTTTATATAACGACCATATTTCTCAAAAGCAACAAGGTGTGCAATCTCATGAATCAAAGTGATCAAAAAACGATACTTGTTAAGTGATGCATTAACGGTAATTTGATGTCTCCCATCTGGCATTTTTCTATAATCACCATGCCGTGTCACTCTTTCGTTAACGATTTTGAGGTGTACATTGCATTTTACAATTAAGTCGAATGCAGGTTCAATAGATCGCTCTGGAATATATCGTGCAAGTATTTGCTTCAAACGTAAAAATTATTATTCTTCATTGTTATTTGCGCAAAATACAAAATTAAGCGCACCAGACTGACACGCTTAATTCATTATTTTTCACTTTCTTATCCACTTAAAATACACTAAAACTAACGTCCCTAAAACGATAAATGGCCAGATATAAAACAACACCAGCGCTGCATGTTCAACCAAAGACCATCCAAAAGACAATCCGGCCTGTGCTTTATCCAGAAAACTTGGGGTATACTGTTCTGGCTCTTCTTTTGGAATAACAACTTCATACATATCTAGTTGGATTGTACTGTAGACCACTCTAGCACTAATATAATTTAGCCTTCCTTGAGTTGCTTCGATCTCCTCTTGTAATTCTTTAAGCTTATCTTCTGTAGCCAAAATATCTTTAACCGTTTTGGCATTATCGCGTAAAATGGTTTCATAACGTTGTTTTACTTCGAGCTTTGTTTTTAATCGCGAACTCAAATCAATATACTCTTCGGTGACATCTATAGTGGATATATTTTTATGATCTACAAATTCTGCAGATTTACATATCTGATCCAATACCGTATCAAAATGTTCCCTGGGGATCCTTATCGTAAATCGATTTTCTTTGGTATGATTGGTATTTGTAAAACGCTCATCAGAAACATAACCTTGGTACTGCAGAGCAATTTGTTTAGCGTGTAAGGTCGCTTTCTCTACATTCTTAACCTTAATCCTTGAGGTGGCATTTTTTATTACCTTTAGATTTGCATTGATATTTTCTTTTTTTTGAATCTCTTTGCCTTCTAACTCATGAGAATTTAAATTGGGCATTTCTCCTGTTTCATCAAGCGCTATTATTTCTGATGCCACATCATAATTACTTGCTTCTTTTGAGCAAGAAAAGCCAAACATCAATACTCCTAATAATAGTACTACTTTTCTCCTGTTTAATTTGTTCGATTTCATTTTTATATTTTTTATCTTGTTAATCCAAAACAAACATATTGAGAGATCTGTTCTATCAATTGTAGAACTCTTGTAAAATCATTGTAAATTGTTTTACAAAAACTAAGAGGCTTACTTTTAACACGATACAATCATCACACCTGAAGAAAAAATACTATTCGATCTCCTTAAAAAAACTGTAGCTCAACAGTTTTTGAAGCATAATACTGCTTCTAGTTATGATATTTCTGAATGGAAGGGGCAAGATATCATTACATTTCAAGAAGATCTTAAAGACCGAACTAAAACCAGTATTAGCGAAAAATCTTTCTATAGTTATTTCAAAAATTCTTCAAAAAAATTACCACGTATAGATATTCTTTCGATACTCTCACAATATTGCGGATATACTAATTGGAATGACTTTAAAACAAAACACTCTAGTGCTGATCTTGCCAAAAAGAGTTATGAAATTCCTAAATGGCTATGGTTTATCTCTATAGGTTCTTTACTATTGGGTATACTATATTTCTTGATCCCGGTAAAACATACCTTTACTTTTTGTTTTATAGATCAAGATAGAAATCAACCCATTACAAAAATCCCTATTGACATTATTATCCTTAACAATAGAGAATCTCCTTTTCATACCAAAAGTGACAGCACCGGTTGTTTCTCCTGGAAAACTAGCGACGATTATATTAATTTTGTGGTACAATCTCCTTACCATAAAACAGATACCATATACAGAATCGCCACTGCTCAAAGTCCTGAACGTTTACAAATACAAACCGACGATTATGCACTGATGCTTCATTATTATGCTAATGGAAAAGTGGAAGACTGGAAAAACAGAAGAAAAGAGCTATCCAAAATTATTGCCGATGATGTTACTATTTTTCAGGTATTGCCATACGGATTAGGAATTGAAATGTATACTAAAGAAAATTTTATTAATACATTAACCACACCCACACAAAGTCTTAAAAACATTGAAATTATAGAGTCAAGAAGATTAAATGGACAGATTGTTAAATTAAAATTTAGAGTGAGATCATGAAGCACTTCATTTACATTATCATAGTTTTGGTCTTTATCGGTTGTGCAAAGAACTCATCTAAAGAGCTAGATGATGAAGTTTCTAAGGCTTCTAGTGTTGTTGAAGAAGAAATTTCTATTACTCAAGAAGATGCGTATGTTTTATTAATTAAACAAAAAATACAGGAGTCTATTGATAAAAGTGTTTTAGCCAAAAAACACCCAGATTTCACCATCGAAAATAAGCAGGAAGAACACTTTTCAACAGAAGAAAAAACTATAAAAGACGTTACACTTATTGCTCCTTTTAAAATTCTTTCGGATTCGGTTAAAACAATAAAAACCAAGGTGATTTATGAGTCACGAATCGATACACTTATCACTCATATTAAAACTTCGAAAACAGAAATTGACGGAGAGCAATTAAAAATCACCATGATCACGTTTTCTTCTCCTAAAAAAAAGGATACCCCATCTAGTAAACAGCCTGATCAAAAACCAATTCATGTAGAAAGATTCTCTGTAAGGGACCTAAGTTTTACTTGGGAAGAAATTAATGCTTGTGATTGTTTGTTTATGGTAAATGCCAAAAACACTTCGTATAAAAGATTGTATTTTGGGCGTTTTAAAGACAACGCCAATGGAATTATACAACAAGGAAAAAATACTGAGAAATATCTAATTCCGGTACTAAAACCAAGATCTGCAAAGAGAAAACCAGGAAGCTTTTGGAGAGAAACGTATCAAAATAATCGATATAAAATTGAATTAAAAGCATCTCCTACCACTGCCAAGGTTAAAGGAAAACACACCTATTATGTTGATTTCACGCTTAATGACACTTCATCGAAAAAAGTAGTTAAAAAATTGGTGCTAGTAAATTGCAAGTCATAACACAAAAATGATTTTTTTTACGGTTTTTCACCCTTGTCACAAATAAAAAACCATCGAGTTTAAGTATTTTGACGAGTAAAAATTAACATTTATCGAGTATCTTTATTTTTTAACCCGTTGTTAATCAATTATTAATATTTTTAGAACCTCAAATTTTTTTAACACAAAACGTAAGGGTTTTATATGAGAACATTAATAACTATAGCCGTTCTTTTTATCAGTATTTGTGGTATGGCACAAACTGAACAACAACAAGAACAACAAAAACAACAGGAAAAAGAGACAAAAATATTGCGAAAATTGGCAATAGAAAAGGGAATCGAATTACAGAAAGAACTTAATCTCACCATTAATTCGAGCAAGGTAATTCAAAAAATAATATTTGATTATTCTCTAAAAGCAAATAAAGTGCTGCAATCTAAGGTCTCTGCAAAAGAAAAGTCAAGAAGCATTAGTAATTTAGTATACTTTCAGAATCAGGAGTTAAAGAAAATACTTACTGTAAATCAATTTTACCAGTATCTCAGCATGCAAAATGTACATGTGGCAGGTTTTTAGAAGTTACCTAAACCCCTCTGTTAGATTGAATGTTACTTCACGGAGTACTACTGGATACCTGAAGCACTTTTCCGTTATAAAACGTATTACCGGTTAAAGCAAAATCTTTAATATAGGTCGCCATTTCAATGGCACTTAAGGGAGCCTGATATCCAGGAAAAGCCTCTTCTAACATTTCGGTTTGCACAGCTCCTAATGCTAGTACATTAAAAGCAATACCACTTTCTTTATATTCTTCGGCCAGGAGCTCACTAAGTGTTATTACAGCTCCTTTACTAGAGCTATACGCTGCTAATCCAGGGAATTTCATACTTCCTTGAATACCCCCCATGCTACTAATGGTAACTACATGACCTCCTCTTTTCATAAAAGGCAATATCAATCTTGTAATTTCTGCTACACCAAATACATTTACCTTATACACCTCTTCAAAATCCTGGGTAGAAATTTCATTAAAAGGCTTATTTAACAACATACCGGCATTATTGATCAAAACATCTACCTGTTTCCATTCTTTGGAAACAAAATCTACCATCTTCTGCAAATCTTCTTTCTTACAGATATCAAAAGAAAATGTATGTATATTTTTATTTTGAAGAGAAGCAATAGGCCCCTCATTTCGGGATAAAGCTAATACCTGATGTCCTGCATCAGCAAAAAGTTTAGACATCTCATAGCCAATACCTCTGCTTGCTCCGGTGATAATTATATTTTTCATATGTTTTGATAAAGGCTAAAAATTAGTTTAACTTAATTTCTTTACTTGATGTAGTGGTAATTTTAGTGATCACAGGAATACAGTTATTAATCAACTCTGCCATAAACTCAAAATTCATTTCTGAAGCCTCATCATCTACATGGTGATAGTACTTATAATTTGTGAAATCAAAGGTAGAAATTGTTTGACAAGGGACATTAAACGCAGAATAAAACGGATAGTTATCACTTCTTTGAAACAATTGAAACTCTTTAGCCTTTGGTAAAAACCCTATCAATTCATCTTGATCAGAATATTCATTTATTTTATCCGCCATATTAGACTTTTCGAATCCTGTAAGATATGCTGTATACGATTTATCTTTTAACGGCACTCCAATCATCTCAAAATTCAACATCGTATAGAGATCAACCTTCTTTTCTTTTAACACCTTAGCCAAATGTTTAGATCCAAGCAATCCTTTTTCTTCGGCTCCAAACAACACAAAAAGAACACTTCTCTTATTATTTTTTAATTGCGAAAATTTTTCTGACAAAGAGATTACAGCTGTAGTTCCTGCTGCGTTATCATTTGCTCCATTGGCAATAGTATCTCCATTAACTTCTTTTCCTGTTCCTATATGATCAAAATGAGCACCAATAATTACGAATTCATTTGCTAGTGTTTCGTCTAATCCTTTTAGATAGCCAACAATATTAAATGTTTTTACTCCATTGACATCAAAAACATCTCTATATGTTTCAAAATAAGGCTCGATACCATATTTCTTAAACTCTCCCTCTATAAACTTTGCTGCCTTTTCTAACCCTTTACTCCCTGTATCTCTACCTTTTAATTCATCACTTGCCAAAAAACTCAAAATACCCTCAACTTCTGAGGCTTTTGCACCATCGGAAATAGTAATTACTTTACCTTGAGCTTGTTCTTGTGCCGAAGTTACTTGTTTACAATTAATAAACAATATTGAAATTAATACTACTGCTATATATTTTTTCATAAAAAACTTTGTTTCGAGATAAAGATAAAAAAATCCCACTTCAATCGAAGCGGGATTTTTTGTATAAATAGATGATAACTTGAATTATGCCAGCATGGTAACTGGGTTTTCAAGATACTGTCTTAGGGTCTGCAAGAACTGAGCTCCGGTTGCACCGTCTACTGTTCTATGATCACAAGCTAATGTTACTTTCATTGTATTTCCTACTACGACCTGATCATTCTTTACTACTGGTTTTTTCACAATAGCACCCACAGAAAGAATAGCCGAGTTAGGTTGATTAATAATAGAAGTAAATTCCTGAATACCAAACATCCCTAAATTAGATACTGTAAAAGTACTACCACTCATTTCTTGAGGAGTAAGTTTTTTATCTCTTGCTCTAGTAGCTAAATCACGAACTTTAGTATCAATCTCCATAATATTCATATGGTCAGTAAAAGGCAATACCGGAACTACTAATCCATCGGGTACAGCTACTGCAACTCCGATATTAATATGTTTAGCATAAACTGTATTATTATCTGTCCATTGTGTATTAACCTGGGGATGTCTTCTTAGTGCCATTGCACAAGCTTTAACCACCATATCATTAAAAGATACTTTGGTATCTGGCAACTCATTAATGATTTTTCGAGAAGCAATGGCATTATCCATATTCACTTCGATAGTAAGATAGTAATGAGGTGCACTAAATTTAGAGGCTGAAAGGCTTTTAGCAATTGCTTTACGCATTTGCGAATTCTTTACCTCCTCAAAACTTTCTTCTCCCGCAGGAGTAAACGTTTGTACTGGTGCAGCTGATTTTGCTTCTTTTACCGATGCAGAGCTGGTAACCACTGCAGACGGCGTAAATGACTCAACATCTTTTTTAGTGATACGTCCATTCTCACCAGTACCTTTTACCTGAGAAAGATCGATCCCTTTATCTGCTGCTATTTTCTTTGCTAATGGTGAAGCAAATATTCTTCCACCTGTTTTCGTAGTTGTTTGAGCAACTTCAGTTTTAGTTTCGGTTTTCACAGCAGGTTTTTCTGCTTTTGCAGCTGGAGTCGAGGTACTTACTCCATCTTTAATTTTAGAAACATCTGTGCCGGCAGGACCTATTATCGCCAACAAAGCATCTACTGGAGCCGTTTGTCCTTCTTCTATACCAATATGCAATAGAGTTCCATTATAAAAAGATTCAAACTCCATGGTTGCCTTATCGGTTTCGATTTCTGCAAGAATATCTCCTTCCTCTACTGTATCCCCTACTTTTTTAAGCCAAGTAGCTACAGTACCCTCTTCCATAGTATCACTAAGTCGAGGCATTGTAATCACCTCTACCCCTTCTGGAATATCAGCAACCTCTTCTGACGTCGGAGTTGATTCCTCCACTTTTTCTTCTGGAGAAGTTTCGGTTTTTTGAACAGAATTCCCATTTAATAAGTCTGAAATATCTTCTCCTTCATCACCAATAATCGCAAGCAACTGATCAACGGGAGCTGTTTCTCCTTCTTGAATACCTATATGCAGCAATGTTCCATCATAAAAAGATTCAAACTCCATAGTTGCCTTATCGGTTTCTATTTCTGCGAGGATATCACCTTCACTAATTTTATCTCCTTTTTTAACAAGCCACTTCGCAACAACCCCTTCTTCCATGGTGTCGCTCAATCGCGGCATATTAATTACTGTAGCCATAATTTATTGTGGTTTGTGTGATAAAAATGGATAATCATCTTGTTCGTATACTACATCATACATCACATTCTTTTCTGGGAATGGTGAATCTTCTGCAAATTTTTGACATTCGGCAACCCGATCTTTTACTCTTTTACCTATAGTGGCTATTTCATCGTCGTTAGCATATTTTTTCTCCTTAATTATATCAAGAACTTGAGTAATTGGGTCTATTTTTTGATATTCTGCTACTTCTTCTTTGGTACGATATTTTTGGGCATCACTCATGGAGTGCCCTCTATATCTGTATGTTTTTAATTCTAAGAAAGTAGGTCCGCCACCGGTTCTTGCTCGAGTAATTGCTTCATCAAATGCTTCTGCAACTTTAACTGGGTTCATAGCATCTACAGGACCGCTAGGCATTTCATACCCTAATCCGAGTTTCCATATATCTGTATGATTAGCAGTTCTCTCTACCGAAGTCCCCATAGCATACCCATTATTCTCTACACAGAATACAACAGGTAGATTCCAAAGCATTGCAAGGTTAAAAGTTTCATGTAATGAACCCTGTCTAGCGGCACCATCCCCAAAAAAGGTAAGTGTAACTGCATCTCTTTTATTATATTTATCTGCAAATGCAAGACCAGCTCCTAGAGGTATTTGACCCCCTACAATCCCATGCCCACCATAAAACCGATGTTCTTTTGAGAAAATATGCATAGACCCTCCTAAACCTTGAGAAGTTCCCGTAGCCTTACCATACAGTTCTGCCATTACTCTTCTTGGATCAACACCCATACCAATAGGCTGCACATGATTACGATACGCCGTAATCATTTTATCTTTAGTAAGATCCATTGCGTGTAGCGCACCAGCTAGAATAGCTTCCTGACCGTTATATAAGTGTAAAAATCCTCTAACTTTCTGTTGAATATAGACTTGAGCAAGCTTATCTTCAAATTTTCTCCAGAAAAGCATCTCTTCGTACCAATTAAGGTAGACTTCTTTGGTTATTTTTTTCATTTACAATTGTGCTGATTTGTATTACAAAAACCAGTTTCAAAAACTGACATCCTTTTAATTCTCCCTCCGATTTATAAAGAGAACTAAAAACAAAAATAACATATTCGAAATTAAGGGAAAAGGAGTTTTCTAATTAAATCAACGAAAACGTTATAAATACGAATTATCAAAAATAAGGGGGAATAAATTAGATAAAGAAGAAGATTTAACCACTTTTCCTGTTTCTCCCATAAAATAAATCTCTATTGATCCTTCCTGCTTTTGCTCATATTCTGCTATAGCTTGTCTACAAGCACCACAAGGTGGTGTAGGTGTTAGCAATTGATATTTTAAAGATTTTGCAGAAAGTGCCATTTTAAGAATCGACACCCCAGGAAAGTTAGCCCCGGCATAATAGATTGCAGTTCGTTCTGCGCAAAGACCCGATGGATAACAGGCATTTTCCTGATTATTCCCCAAAACAACCTCTCCATTTTCTAACAACAAGGCCGCCCCAACTAAAAATTCTGAATAGGGTGCATATGCCTTATCTCTTATCTCTATTGATTTTTGCATTAATTTTTTAATATCATCCGGCAGTTCATCAAATGAGTCATATACCTGCAAAACAGATTTTATTTCTATTTCTTTCATGCGTTGGTTTTATTTTGCTGTGTGTTAGTATAATTATGATAGTGGCAACATATCAAATCATATTATTACTTACACCTTCATTATAGGCTATATTCACACAATGTACTACAAACAAAAAAAGTATCAAACAAGAGTTTGATACTTTTTTATATTATACTAATATTTTTATTCTAATCGTTGTAATCGTCTCCGAAACCAAAGGTAAGACCAAAACGAAGTGTTCCTTCAAGTGGGCTCTTTACAGCCGATGTAGAGAATAAGTATGACACATCTAGATTTATAACATTGTATCTAAATCCAGCACCAAGAGACAAGAACTTACGTGCTCCTTTTTCTTCGGCTTCATTAAAATAACCTGCTCTAAAGGCAAATACATCGCGATACATATATTCTGCTCCTAGTGACCATGTCATTTCCTTTAATTCTTCACTAAATCCATCAGGAGCATCTCCCCATGAAGAGAAAATAGCACCAAACTCACCAATATCTTGATACTCTCTATTATCTTCAGCATCAATATCTCCATCATTATCAAAATCTTTTGGAGTAGGAACTAACAATTTGCTAATCTCTATAGATGGCGAAATTCTGTTATCTTCATTAAAGATAAAATCAAAAGCACCACCAATTCTAAAGTTAGTAGGTATAAAGTTTTCTTGTCCTGCATCATCATATTTAATCTTTGGACCTATATTAGATATTGTAGCTCCGGCTCTCCATCTACCATTAAATGAGCTAAAAGCGATTTCATCACTTCTATAAAAACCAGCAATATCTACACCAAAACTACCTGCCGCACTAGCATCTGCACCAAGTCCTTGTAGTCTAAGATCTGATCTAAGATAACGTCCTGCAACCGCCATAGAAAAACGGTCATTAAGCTTTAAAGCATAAGAAACATCTAGTGTAAACTCATTTGGTTTTTGCACATTTGGCTCATCGTTAGGACCTTGTCTAAATTCTATATCCCCAAGGCTAAAATATCTAAAGCTAGCAGCAACAGCACTTCTTTCATCAATTCTATTATAGTAATTTACATTACCTAAGAATATATCATTAACGAGATTACTAAGATATGGCGTGTAATTAACACCTACTGCCTGTTTTTTCTTTATAAACGCATATTTAGCTGGATTCCATTGTTGTGAAAACGCATCTGGTGAGGTAGCAACCCCCTGGTCTGCTAAACCTGCCGCTCTGGCATCAGCTGCGATTAATAAAAATGGTGTAGCTGTCGTTATAGCTCTGTTCTGTTCCTGGGCTCTTGCTTTAAAATTTATAAGTGTTATACACACAAGACCAAGGATAATTGTTTTTTTCATACCTGCAAAAATTGAGTTTGACAAATATATAGTTATTTAGTGATTAAAAAATAGTGAGTCAATATTTTTTTCAACTCGCTGATTTGTTAACGCATATTTTACCAATATCTTATATATGGTATGCTTAATTACTGCAAAAATCTTTTTTTAACCGTTAAGACATGAACTGTATTCCTTATTATATCATCTATTTAAATTATTACCAATAAGTAACCCATGGATACTATTTTTTCGAAGAAATCAAATTTTATCGTTTTTCTTTTGAAATAAATAATAAATTTAGAAATATTGCGTTAAACCAAAGTCGTTATAAATTCACTATAAAACGTGAATTGATAATAATTTAAAAAAATTAGGGTATTTTTAACGTTTATTATTATATTGCAAGCCCTAATTTCTACTTTTAACGAACTTAAGATTATGAAAAACGCGTTTATTATTAAATCGCTAATGGCACTTTCCGTTAGTGTTTTACTGTTCAGTTGTTCAAAGAACAACTATGGTGATAATTCGAGGGCCACAGGTTGGAAATACAACTCCAAGGACGGTGGATTTCAGGTAAACACAAATTACAAAGAACAGGAAACAGGTCCAGGTTTAGTATTTATTGAAGGAGGAACGTTCACTATGGGACGTGTACAGGATGATGTTATGCATGATTGGAATAATACTCCTACACAGCAACATGTTCAATCCTTTTATATGGATGAGACTGAAGTTACTAATATTATGTACCTTGAATATTTAGATTGGTTGAAAGGTGTTTATCCTCCTACCGAACCAAAATACAGAAATATTTATTATGGCGCACTTCCTGATACTTTAGTTTGGAGAAACCGTCTTGGTTTTAACGAAATGATGACCAACAATTACCTACGTCATCCTGCCTACGCTAACTACCCAGTTGTAGGTGTAAATTGGATACAAGCTGTAGAATTTAGTAACTGGAGAACCAATCGAGTTAATGAAAGAA
Source organism: Aquimarina penaris (assembly GCF_040786285.1). Taxonomy (NCBI): domain Bacteria; kingdom Pseudomonadati; phylum Bacteroidota; class Flavobacteriia; order Flavobacteriales; family Flavobacteriaceae; genus Aquimarina; species Aquimarina penaris. Next base: position 20,476 of record NZ_JBFMKQ010000004.1, on the reverse strand, counting down.
TTCTTGAAGAAGAACAAGTAATTAAAGAAAATGCACCTTTTGAAGATGTATCAGCTGAAAGTACTTTTGATACAGAAACGTATTTAAATGCTCCAACTCAAACCTATGGTGGTAATGATGAAGCTATTCGAGGAGGAAGATCTTCTGAAAAATATGCAAAAACTAACGATTCTACAGGATTATATATCCAACGTAAGGATGGATTATTGCTTCCAAAATATAGATTACCAACTGAAGCTGAGTGGGAATATGCTGCTTTAGGTTTAGTAGAAGTTAGAAGTTATAATATTTATAGAGGTAGAAAAAAATATCCTTGGAGTGGAAAATACACACGTTCAGGAAAAAGAAGTACTCGTGGAGATCAATTAGCAAACTTTAAGCAAGGTGATGGTGATTATGGTGGTATAGCCGGATGGAGTGATGATGGCGCAGACATTACTGCTCCTGTAAAGACTTATGATCCTAACGACTATGGATTATATGATATGGCTGGAAATGTTGCAGAATGGGTTGCAGATGTTTATAGACCTATCGTTGATGATGAGTACAATGATTTTAATTACTACAGAGGTAATGTATATACAAAGAATGCCATTAACCCTGATGGAACTGTGAAAGTTGTAATGACAGATTCTATTGTATATGATACTTTGAGTAACGGTAAAATTATCGCAAGAGTTTTACCAGGTGGAATTCTACAAGTACCTATCGATGAAAACGAGACGTACATGAGAACAAACTTTACTGATAGTGATAATAGAAACTATAGAGATGGTGATAAAAGTTCTTCAAGATATTTTGAAGGCTATCAGGATGAAAACTTACCTAACAGAAGAATGTATAATGCTCCTATCCATTACGTAGGACCGGATGCAGAGGATAGTACAAAATTAGACAGAAGATATGATGAGTCTAGTAAAAGAACCACAATTGTAGATGATAATGTAAGAGTATATAAAGGTGGTTCTTGGAAAGATAGAGCATATTGGTTAGATCCAGCACAAAGAAGGTTCTTACCACAAGATATGGCTACTGATTATATTGGATTTAGAAATGCGATGTCTCGAGTGGGTACCAAAGCTAGAAAGCAAAAAACACCTAGACACCAAAAGCCTAGAAATTAAAGTAGTAAAAGTATATTAAATTAAGTTCGTTATAAATAAAAAAACCCTGTACATTAACTGTCAGGGTTTTTTAATATTATACATATGACTATCGATCAATTACATCAATTATTTCTACAAAATAATGGTGGTATATGTACAGATACCCGAAAAATCATTAATAATACTCTTTTTTTTGCATTGAAAGGAGAGAACTTTAATGGAAATACATACGCAAAACAAGCCATAGAACTTGGGGCCTCGCATGCTATAATTGATGAACCAAAATTTAAGACGTCTGACAAGTATATATTGGTTGATGACGTATTAAAAACATTACAGGAATTAGCTTCATACCATAGAAAGTATCTTGCACTTCCGATAATTGCATTAACAGGGAGTAACGGTAAAACCACTACTAAAGAATTAATTAACTGTGTTCTTTCTACCAGCTTTAAAACTAAAGCCACTGTTGGTAACCTAAACAATCACATTGGAGTCCCGCTTACACTGTTATCAATGACCAAAGATACCCAAATCGGTATTGTAGAAATGGGTGCAAATCATTTAGACGAAATAGATTTACTATGTTCTATTGCGCAACCAGATTACGGTTATATCACCAATATCGGAAAAGCTCATTTAGAGGGTTTTGGTGGTATTGAAGGTGTGTTAAAAGGGAAGACTGAGTTATATAGGCATCTTAAAAAGCGCAATAAATTGATTATTCTAAATCAAGATGATCCTAAACTTCTAAAAGCTTCTTCTGGAATTACTACCTATAATTTTTCTCAATCCAGCACTAGCGATGTTTCTATCCAATTATTAGAAACTAATCCTAATGTTACAGTATCCTATCAAAATAAAGTCATAAAAAGCAATCTAATTGGTGCATATAACTTTACCAATATAGCTTCGGCTATAGCTTTTGGAAGTTATTTTAACATTAGTCCCGACAAAATAAAAACTGCAATTGAGTCTTACACCCCTACAAATAACCGTTCGCAAATAATTAATAAAGAAGGCTATACTATAATTCTAGACGCTTATAACGCCAATCCTACAAGTATGGATGCAGCTATAGATAATTTTAGTCAATCTAATGCCGATGCTAAAATCGCTTTTTTAGGAGATATGTTTGAACTGGGCAATGATGCTGCTATCGAGCATCAAAAAATTACGGATAGAATTTGCAATACACAAGTTCAGGAAATATACTTAATAGGTACTATTTTTTTTGGAACTAACTGTAATGATTCTCGTGTCCAAAAATATGAATCCTTTGACAAACTTGTAAATAACTGGAATTTAAAGAATAAAAAAGGAACAATTCTCATTAAAGGATCTCGCGGTATGAAACTTGAGCGAATTTTAGACTTTCTCTAATTAGGGTCAATCTCCTTTGTATACATTTCAAGATTATGTATTGAGGTTTGTATGGATTTTTTAATTCCTCTTTTTATAAATAGAGATAAAATCATTTTTTTTAGTAATGATTTTGCTTTCGGATATACTTCTACAGTAAGTCTGCACTTTTTTTCAGATATTGGTTTTATAATAAAAAACTGATATATAGCATCAATCGGCAAATCCGTAGTATATTCTCCATAAACAATTTCGTCTTCACTTGCTTTTTTTGTTACCGTAATAAAATTTAACCGTTTTCCATCAATAACACAAACATGTTCTGTGCCTAATCTTGTAACCTCATCTGGATTATATTCAAATTTATCTACTCCTTTCACCCAATAATGCCTATATGCGTAATTGGTAATACATTCTAATAATTGTGATGCTGAGATGTCAAATTCTTTATTCAAGATAATACTTGCAGGACATTCGAAATCTACAACTTGTGGAGTTGCAAATGGATTAAGTTTTAATTTATTCTTATCAATTTTAGAAAATGAATATGCTATTTCTTTACCATCATAAGTATCCTTTCCATCATTAAAAAAATACAATTTACTTTTGTAATTAATAGGAAGACCAATAGTTTTTGCCAACGCTGCACTTAATAATGCATAATTATCACTTTCAATAGAATTCTTTAGCAGTCTATGGGCTTCAATAACTGTTTGTCCAAAAGGTTTACGTTTTTCCTGAACCGTAATAAATTGAAAATCTCCACAATGGGCGATAATCTTTAATTGCAGGTTAGGAGCACTTGCACAAGCATTACATGGACAGATTCGATTTTTTTCAAGAAGTTTAAGATGACTATAAAATGCTGTGAACATGGTTTCGATCTGAGCAAGAAGCTTTTCTTGGGATGGCACCTCATTTTCTTTGTAGAAAAATAACGCATCACCTTCTACCTCGGCCAATTTAAGATCCTGTGTATTTGCATTAATAAGAACCTCTAATAGTTCTGAAATCACATGCTGACTATGTTCGACCTCTGTATTTTGTACAAAATGTGTAAAACCAGAAATATCAGGTATAAAAAGTAATGAATTTGACATACTCTAAAATTAGTAAATAAATTCAATAGAGCACCTAAACAAAAAAGTCTGCACTATATAGTGCAGACTTTTTTCACAGAAAATAATAAAAAAACAAAATTAATCTTAACAGAAATAATATTATAATCATGATACAAGAACCATGAACCCTCAAAAAATAGTTAAAACTCTATCTCTATTAATTTGACTTGAGTAGCCTTAGATTTAAACGCAATAGAACAATGCATGTCATTTAATCGTAGACTTTTTATGTTCCACTTAACATTGTCATATATACTATAGTTATCTTCGACTTTTATATCAAGAAGAGGTATCGACATTCCTTTACCAATAGCTTTAATAATAGCCTCTTTTTTAGTCCAATACTCATAAAACTTAGAGAGACCTACTTTGCTAATTTCTTCCATTTCCCTATCAGAAAACACATTCTCAAATAAGGTATATTCAATATCTTTAACCTCTTCTACATCGATTCCGATAGGTTGTTTACTAAATATACACACTACAGTATTTCCGCTATGAGAAATATTAAAATTCATCCCGCAACCTTCTACATATGGTTTACCATAGGAGTCTTTCAAGAAGTTTTTAAACTCTAATTCTGAATTACAAAACATCTTATACCCCATGTACACCATTAGTTTACCAATCAAACAATTATATCTATCTTGCCATCGTCGAAATCGCAAAACTTCTTTTTGAAAATTATAGGGTAAAAAGTTTAAATAATGATTCCAAAGGTCATTATTTAATTGTTTATCAAATGAGTAATGGAATAAATAAGATTCTTTATCCTCGACCCTAATTTGAGGATATTCATCTATCCTTGAAAAAGGGATTGCTTTTATATATGTATCTTGTATAATCATTTATACTGTTTTAAAATCATTGTGAAAGCAGAATTCTTGACTTATTTCTGTTAAAGGAAATAATCATATATCAATTAGAATTTGATCTTTGATCACTATCTTCTAATTCTAATTTAACTAAGGTATTATAGCGTATTGAAGTATATACTTACCTTAGCAATTACTATCATTAGCTTTGTAATATTTTACCTGAAATCTGGATTATATGCTACTATAAAATCAGAATATTTTTAATGGGAAGAAAAGCTAAAACAAGGCTACTATTATCAAAGAAGAAATCTTAGCTGGCCGTTGCTTTAGATTCATTAATCACACCATCTTTTATAAAATTCCTTTCCTCCTTTTCTAAATACGTTGTTAGAGAGACAACATCATCTAGGGTATCGCTATTTTCAAGATTACCCATTGTAGTAACAAGTAGCTTTACGACTCTTTCTCTTAAATCAGAAAACCCAAAATAATTGTTCGACTTTTGAAGTGTCCAGTTTAAAAAATTCAAACTCCACATGTGGCAAGTTAATTTTGAAGACGTAGCTTCGTCTAATTTGATACCCTTAATTTTCACAAAACTCCCCTTGTCATTAACCAATACTGGAAACTCTACCCCTAGTATATTTATTAAATCTTTCTCTATTTTCAATATTTCAGAAACATTTTTTTCTAAAACATGGTTCGACAAAAACTCTAAATCGCTATTCATATCTTAAAGGTTTTATTATGGTTAATACGGAAGTAAAGAGAAATTTGCTTAGTGCACTAATAGTTATTTGTACAACTATTCGAATAACACGGGCATTTATTATTTTGGGACTCAGATAAAACATGAGTCCCATGTATTCGATTCAACTTTTTTTCACAAATTGCTTTCTTGATTGCACAAACGTTTTTTACATTTTCTTTTCTCATGATGTTGTGTTTTTGATTTATCTTATTTGAAAGATATTATGTGTTTAGTAGAAATTAAAAAAGCAAAGATTACCCTTACCACTACTTAGGTATGAGAAGAGTAATCTATTTTTGCTTTTTTTACTAATTGTGGATTACACAAGAGGGTAGTTTGCAATTGACTTAACATAGGGTTATTTTATAACCACTGTTTCATCGTCACAACACCAAACAAATGTACATGCTCGCAAATGTTTTCCTCCTTTTATAGTTTCTGGATTGTCTAGGGTCGTAACTTTTAATTTTTCTAAGCCTAATTTTTGTTTTTTACTTTGTGAATTTTTCATGTTGTTTGTTTTTAATAGATTAATTATTATTAAAAATTTAAATGATTTTTATCTCAATAGTTATAGTATTACCCTTTGGCAGTTCATATCAGAAAAAATGTAGTTATTCTTCTCTCAGGGCTTTAATCGGATTATTATTTGCAGTAATAATTGCTTGTCCTCCTACTGTTAATAATGCTACCAATAATGCTATCAAACCAGCGCCTAAAAAATACAATAGACTTAGAGGAATCCTATATGCAAAAGTTGTAAGCCAATTATTGGTCAATATATAAGCAATCGGTAATGCAATTAGAATAGCCACAAGAACAAGTTTTGCAAACTCGCTAGAAAGCATAATGACAATTTGCTTAGCACTTTGACCCAGCACTTTTCTTACACTGATCTCTTTTCTTCTTCTTTCAGCGGTAAAGGTTGCCAATCCAAATAATCCTAAACAAGAAACTATTATTGCTAATCCGGCAAAATATTTGGACAAAACCCCTACTCGTTGTTCTGCTATGTATTGAGCTTGAAAATTTTTATCTAAAAAGGTATATTCGAATAAGTAACCAGGGTTAAAACGTTGATAAATACGTTCTAGGTTATCCAGCACCTCACGTTCTCTGCCTTTTTCAATTCTTACTAGAATTTCTGAAATCTTAGGGTTATCATTAAGCCTGAAGAACATAGGTTTTACTTCTTCCTGAAGGGATTGAAAATGAAAATCTTTAAGCACTCCTATTATCGTATAAGAGTTCCCTACATACTGCACTGTTTTCCCAATAGGATTGTCGATCCCCATAGTTTTTATTGCCATTTCATTGAATACTATTGCAGTATTATCTGTTGAATAGTCCTTAGAAAAAGAACGCCCTTCTTTTACCTGAATACTCATAGTTTCTATAAAACCATTACCAACTTGGATATTATGAAACACCTTGTTTGCATCATCTTCATTTCCAGACCAAAGTAGACCACTTGTTGTACTTATTTCTGTTCCCACTATATTTTGGTTAGTAGTTGCTGCATTTACAACCCCAGGAACAGATTTTATTTCGTTAAGAAACGATTCTGAATTAACTTGTAACCCTCCTTCTTTTAAGAAATAAACAACATTATCTTTGTTCATTCCTAAATCCTTAGATTGTATAAAATCTACTTGTTGAGAAACCACAAATACTACTACGATTAGAATAATTGACAATGCGAATTGAAAAACAACCAATCCTTTACGAATCCACAATTCGCTCAATGAGTTTTTCATTCTTCCCCTTAGAATAGCTGTGGGACTAAAACGAGATAAATACAAAGCCGGATAACTTCCTGCCAGTAATCCAGTAAATACAACCACTAATAGTATGATCGCTATTATTGTGTTTCCAAAATTAAGGCTCAATTCTTTTCCTGTGATTTGATTAAATTCTGGAATGATAATAAGAACTAGAAAGATAGATACTAATAAAGCTACCAAAGCAGTAGATACAGATTCTCCAAAAAATTGTGCAATTAATTTTTCTCGTTGAGATCCCAATGCTTTCTTTGTTCCTATTTCTTTAAGTCTTCTAGAAGCATTAGCAGTTGAGAGATTCATGTAATTAATACATGCAATTAATAGAATAAAAAACGCAATGATAGCAAACAAGTAAACATAATCCATACGACCGCTTGTTTGTTTTCCATTTTCAAAATTACCAAACAAATAATTTGATGAGTATTGAGTTAGGATTAAATCGGCTTCTACATTACTACTTTGCGTTTTTGAAAAGTTTTTAATCTTAGCAGCAAATTGATCAACGTTCGTACCCTCTTTTAAAACAATATATGTTGAAGGTGCATTGTTTACCCAACTAATTTCTCGTCCGGTCGCTGCTGATTTCTTTTTCCAGGATTTAAAAGACAAAACAAAATCAAATTGTGTGGTAGAGTTAGAAGGTACATCTTTAAAAACACCAGTTACTTGATGTTTATCTTTAATCCCCATAATATCACAATCAATAACTTTACCAATTACATCATGGGTATTACCAAAAAGGCGATTAGCTAAAGATTCAGAAATTGTGATTGAATTGACGTCTTGCAGGGCTTGGCTTTTATTTCCTTGTTCCATTTCATAAGAAAAGACTTCGAAATAATCTTCACTTGCAAATATCCCAGGAGCCTTTATTGTTTTGCCATCTGCAAATAAAGGTGTTTTGCTAAACCATTCGGGTAATGTTTGAGCTACGGCTTGTTCAACTTCTGGGAATTTATCTACCATAGTTTCGGCTAACAGATCCGGTGTCCACGAACGAACTGAAATACCTTCAGACTCTTCAAATTGGTTCCATACCTGGTATAATCTGTCATCATTTTCATGGAATTTATCAAATTGTAATTCGTCGAAAACCCAAAGAGTAATTAATAAGACGCAAGCTAATCCAGTAGAAAGACCGATTAAGTTTATCAAAAAGATTCCCTTATGTTTTTTAATACTTCTTAGGAAGATTTTAAAATTATTTTTTAACATTTTTCTGTGTTTTATTAAGAGATTAATACTGTGCTACTTCTTCTTTGGTTTTGTTTTTTAGGTCAATTTTTACATTATTGACTTCAGTAGCTACTTGTCCGTCAAACAAATTAATTACTCTATGAGCATATTGTGCATCTCGGTCTGAGTGAGTTACCATTACAATTGTAGTCCCTTCTTGATTTAATTCTGTTAAAAGACTCATTACTTCCAAACCATTTTTAGAATCTAAATTACCTGTAGGCTCATCTGCTAAAATTAATTTTGGATTTGTAACCACGGCTCGTGCTATCGCTACACGTTGTTGTTGACCTCCTGATAATTGAGTAGGAAAGTGTTTTTCTCTATGAGCAATATCCATTCGTTCTAGTACTTTTAGTACTAATTCTCTTCGTTCGCTCTTGTTGTAATTAAGGTAAATTAATGGTAATTCTACGTTTTCAAAAACAGTAAGTTCATCGATGAGATTAAAGCTTTGAAAAACAAAACCTATAACCCCTTTGCGTAATTCTGTTCTTTGTCGTTCAGTTAATCCTGCGACTTCGTATTCTGCAAACAGGTAACTTCCTTCATTCGGGTTGTCCAACATTCCTATAATATTTAATAAGGTTGACTTTCCGCATCCCGAAGGTCCCATAATAGCTACGAAATCACCTTCGTCTACATTAAACTGCACTCCATTTAATGCATATGTTTCTAACTCTTCAGTTCTAAAACTTTTCTTAAGATTTTGAATTTTTATCATTTCTAGATTGTTTTTATTTTAATACTATTTTATCTGCTTTTTCGAAACTATTATAGTTGGAGGTAATCACTTTTTCTCCAGCTTGTAATCCTTCTAAAACTTCATAATATTGGGAGTTTTGTTTACCTATACGAATGTTTCTTTTTTCTGCTTCTTGGTTGTCATGATTAACTACAAAAACCCACTGCCCACCAGTACTTTGAAAGTGACTCCCTTTTGGTAAGAGGGTAGCGTCTGAAGATTCTCCTAATTGTAGTTTTATGTTATAACTTTGCCCAGTACGTATTGTTTCTGGTTTTTCATTTACAAAAACAAGATCAACCTTAAAGTTTCCGTTTCTTACTTCTGGATATACTTTTCTTAATCGTAATTCATATTTTTTTCCATTCCTATCTAATATTGCTGTCAAATCTCTTTTAACACGATCTATGTAATGTTCATCTATGCTAGCTTCAATTTTGTAGTTTGTAAGCACATTGATCTGCCCAATACGTTCTCCCTGGGCTATATTCTGTCCTATTTCTGCATCTAAAAATCCTAATTGTCCATCGGCTGGAGCGCGAACATTTAATTGATCTATTCGCTCATACACCATGGATAGTGCTTGTTTCATTCTTACTAAATCGGTATCAAGACCTGAGAGTGATGTTTTGCGTAGTTGCGCATCTTGTTCTGTTTGCAGTTTCACAATTTCAAACTGCTTTTTAGAAAGGATATAATCTTCTTTAGACGTTAGATAGGTTTCTTTAGAAATCAATTCATCTTTATACAGTTCTTCATTCTGTTCGAACTTTCGTTTATTGCGTTGTAATTCGTGAGCTGATGTTGCTAATGATTTTTGACCATCTATTCTTCTTGAATCAAAAGTTAATTTTGTTGATCGTAAATCGTTTTGCTTTAATGCCAAATTACTTTCGCTTGCTAAGATTTGTTCATATAGATTTGGGTTTTCTAGCTTTAAAATAATGTCCCCTTTTTTTACCGCTGCACCTTCTTCTATTAACTTTTCTTGCACACGTCCCCCCACATAGGCATCCATGTAAATTGTTAAAATTGGTGCTACATTTCCGTTTATAGTTATGTAATCGTCAAATTTACCGTGAACGACCTCTCCAATAGAAACCCTATCCATTTCGGTTTTAAAGGATCCTGACGATTGACTGTATACAATTTTCCATCCGGCTACGAGCAACAGTGCAGCAAGAGCCATGTAACCAATGTGCTTTTTTTGAATTCCTTTTTTCTTTTGAATTTGTATGTCCATCTTTTTATTATTTTATATTAAAAATTGATAATCCTTTATAGAATGCAAGTGTATTTTTATTTACTTCGAGCGATAGCTTTATTTGCAAATTTTCATTTTGTGAAAGAGCATATGTGTTTTTAGCCGTAAATAATTCTATGGCACTTATCATTCCTTTTTCATATTTTTTTTGTGCGGTATTGAATGCTAAAAATTGAGATTTTACCTTCAAATTACTTTGCGAATATTCAGCTTCTAAAGACTGTAGCTCTAAAACCAAGTCTTGAATTGTTCTAAGAAGTTCTTGTTCTTGTATTTTTAGATCATTTTTAGCTCTTAAAAGCTCTATTTTTTTCTGTTTTACGTCTGATCTTGTAGTCCATCCATTACTTATTGGGATTTTTAAAGAAAGACCAACGTACTTATACATGTTATTCTCAAATTGTTGGTTGAAGGATATCGTATTTCCAAGATCATCTGTATTGGTTTCGAAATAGCCTGATCCAACACCTCCAAATAGAGTTAATGACGGGTAGTAGTTGGATTTAGATACTTTTACTTGCTTTTCTGCCGCTTCTACTTTTAGTCGATTAGCTTCGATGATAGGAAGAAAATCCATTGCCTTGTTAAAAACATTATCTGTTTGAACTTCTAAAGGATTAGTTATGCTATCGTTTTTTAAAATTTCGGATTGAATTTCTATATCATTCCCCCCTTCTAAATTCATCTCTTGAATTAGCTTTAATTTAGCAGTCCTTAAATTATTCTCACTTTTAGTGACCTCTAGTTTATCTGTAAGCAATAATGATTCTGAGTCATAAAGATCAGACTTGGCACTTACTCCTAATTGTACTTTTTTACTTATCAGATCATAGTTAGATTGGGATACTGATTGTTGTTCTTTAGAGATTTCTAGAGCTCCTTCAAAAAAAAGAATATCATAAAAAGCCGCCATAACCCTAAAACCTAATAAATATTTTTGTTGTGCAGATTCTTCTTTTGCAGCCTGATAAATTAATTTACTTGCTTTTATGGTGTTTAATTTCTGAAACCCTTTAAACAAATCCATATCAAATTCTAGCAAATAATTATTAGAAAAAAAATCAGCATCGACTATGCTATTAGTATTCGGATCTGCTGATCTACCATATCGAATACCATAATCTACGGCACCATTAGCATTAGGCAGTAAGCTTCTTATGGCTTGTCTATGTGTTTCTTTGTTTGTATCAATATTATATTGGAAGTCATTAAGTTCTAGATTATGACTAAGAGCATATGATATGCAATCTTCTAAGGACCATTTCTCTTGTGAAAACAAGGAACTATTCATAATAATTAAGAATAGGGTACTTAAAATTCTGATTTTTCGATTCATGATAATTTAATTTGACATTGTTATTCTCGCTTTACAAGAAAAAGAAGGCGATATATTAGTGCAGACCGATTGTTAACTGAATAAATTCGCGTCTAAATATGGGTAATATCATTTAAGAATTGATCTAGCTGCTTTTAGATTGTATAAACAGCTTTGGGATTGTTAGAAACCTGGATACATGGTTTAATGCAGAGTGAATTATAAATTAAACCATATTTTGAATCCAGATAACTTCTTTAAAAATAAATTGTTATATCTCTAATGAGACTAGTATTCATCTTATAAAAAGAAATAACATAAGAATTGAAGTAAACTCATCCAAACACATTATGAATGTATACGAGGAATTAAAAAGTACATTCTGTATCAAAAAACTTACTTTGTTTTATTGTTCTAGCACTAATTCTTTTCGAAGTATTTTTCTTTGTTTATTATTTAGATTCTTATTAATAACCGTTACTACTTCTTCAGTTTTTTCGTTTAGAAAAAAATGCCCTCCATCAAAATACTGGATATAACACTCTCGATTAGTCAACATCATCCAACCATCTCCTTCTTGCTTAGTTAGGTCATCATCTTTTCCCAAAAGAATAATTAAACTTGTTTCTAAAATTTCATTTTTTTCAATAAAACGATATGTTTCTACTAGTCTAAAATCGTTCTTTAATATGGGTAGAAATAATTCCAGCAGTTCGGGATGTTCAAAAAATTCTTTTGGGGTTCCTCCTAGATTTAATACTTCTTTTCTAAATTCATCAATAGGCATTTGACTAAATGCTTTCCTTTCTTTTGGAATATTAGGAGCACTTCTACCAGAAATAAAGATTTGCAATGGTAAAGGTAGTTTTTCTTGTTGTATCCTTTTTGCCAATTCATATACCATAATACCACCCATACTATGACCAAATAATGCATAAGGATTTTTTGATATGTCATCACGAATGATATTTAAAACATCATCTACTGCATCGTCTATACTGTCATACAACGATTCATCGAATCTCTTTCCCCTTCCCGATAGTTCGATAGGCTTTAATACTACATTGGGCATTAAAAGATTTTTCCATGAGCTGTATACGGTAGCAGAACCTCCTGCATATGGCAAGCAATATAAATTTATTTTACTCATAACAATTTATTTACTGTATCAATTCTTTACAAGTTGTATTAATTTCAATTTCCTGAATAATCATTTCTGATAATGTCCCTAAGTTTTCAGCATTCAAAATACCATAATGATTTGCTTCAATATAAGAATGACTTACAGTACCATAAGTATATTGATCCCATTCTTGCATATGAGCTAAGTTAATATTCTGACTTGCCTCAATGGTAGTAATATCGCTTTCAATTTTACCATTTACCATGTATTCATCTAGTATTTTTGAGTTATTAAAAACAAGTTTTTTTATACGTTCTTTATCATCGGAAGGCACTTCGTTAAACCAAAATGCCAACTCGGTTTCTAGTTGAGCAGTAACAGATTCCTCATTTAATATTTCTCCTGTTGAATTCTCTTTTACACCCCTATCGATAAAGATTAATTTAACATCATATGATTTTTCTTCTAAAATTTTACTCATTTCAAAGGCTACAGGTACCCCCATAGAATAAGCAACTAATGTTATCGTTTTACTTGATTCTACTTGTAATATCTCTGGTACAAATGTTGCTGCCATTTCTTCAATACTACTATTCAAATCTGTTTCTTTATCAAATCCTTTATACTGAAGACCAAATGAATTATAACCTTCGATTAGAGTTGCTAAATCTCTGAAAATCGTTGATGAACCAATAATAGGTGGGATAAAGAATATATTTTTATATTCTTTATCTGTATTTTTCAATTTTACAATTAAGCTATCATCTTTATGCTTGTTTTCGATGAATTGTGAAAGTTCGATTATACTAAGATTGTTATAAATATCTTTTAATGATATAGTGCAACCTAGCTCTTTAAAAGTAGCGCTGACGATTTGAGTAGCTTTTAATGAATTACCCCCCATTTCGAAAAAATTACTATCTGTACTAATCTCTGATTGATTAAGAATAGATTGCCATATTTTTAGTAATCCATTTTCAGTACTATTTACAGGTTTTATAATGATTGGATTATTTTCGGATGACAAATTTTTCTTCTCTAATTCTTTCCTATTTACTTTCCCCGTGGCTGTTAGTGGTAGTTTTTCTACATTCCTAAACTGAGTGGGCACCATATATATTGGTAATTTTGATTTTAAAAACTCTTTAAGCTCTATATTTAATGCTCTATCCATACTAAGCATATATGGGACCGGAAACTCTTTTATATTTATTTTTCCATTAGTTGTTATTGGAAAATGCTCTACTCTCATAAAATAGCTGGAGACCATATAATGAGGTAATCGTTCTTTTAAAAAGGAACGAAACTGTTCATTATCAATTTCTATTGAAGAGATATAATAAGTAATCAGGTGCTTATTCCCATTTGGATCCGCCTTTGCTACTGTATAGCAATTTGTAACATCTTTATATAAAAGAGCTACTGTATCGACTTCTGCGGGTTCAACTCGATACCCTCTAATTTTTACCTGATTATCTTTACGTCCATAAAACTCTAGCAATCCGTCACTATTCCATTTTGCCATGTCCCCGGTTTTATAAAGAACATCTTCTCCTAAAACATTTGACAAAAAACATTGATTTGTTTCCTCATCTCTATTTAAATAACCTCTGGCAACTCCCGATCCGGCAATATAAATTTCACCCAATGTCCCATGATCTACCTCTTTCATTTGGTCATCTAATAAGTAAATTCGATGATTTTTAAGAGGGCTACCGATAACATTACATTTTGTATTTTTAGTTATTTGAGCAAATGAAGCACATACTGTGGCTTCTGTTGGGCCATATGTATTATATAGCCTAATACTCTCGGGAATTTTATTAAAGTGTGAATCTCTTAATTGATCTCCTCCACTTATTATAATTCGTGGATAATGTGTAAACTCTTTCATTCTATGATTTAACTCACTTATGACTAAAGGAGTAGAACTTACCACGGTTACTTTATTTGCATTTACAGATGTAATCATCGCATCTACATCTTTACCGCCTTCTGGAAAAAGAACCAATTTTCCTCCTGCACACAGGATAGGAAAAATTTCTTCTACTGAGGTATCAAAAGAAATAGAAGATTGCTGAATTACAGTATCCAGATTATTTAATTCAAAATACTCTTTAAAAGTATTAACATAATCTATAACAGAATACTGTTCTACCATTACCCCTTTAGGTACCCCTGTAGATCCTGATGTATACAGTATGTAGCATAAGTCCCTGGGGGTTCCATAGTTTTTATCTAATGCTTTTTCACCATTTAGATTTGAGTTTAAAGTTGCATTATAGATAAGTTTAGGAATACTTGTATCTATACACCTATTATGATTATCGATATCTAAAACTAATAGATTTACAGAACTATCATTCACTATTTGCTTCATTCTACTTTCTGGATATTCTGCATCTATAGGCACATATGCGGCTCCAGTTTTTAATATGGCGAGAATGGTGATAATCAACTTTTCTGACCTATTCATAATTATACCTACTAAGTCTCCATTCTGTATTTGATAGTTGGATTTAAGTAGATATGCTAAATGGTTTACTTTACTGTTTAACTCGGCATAGGACATTGTTTTTCCTTCATATACCAAAGCCGTATCATCAAAATACTTCTCGACTGATTTTTCGAAAATCTCACTAATCGTAAGTTGTGATATCGATTCATTCACATCTTTTTGTTTTGGAATGTTTTCGCCAGCGTGTTTGTAATGGTTTTCTATTGGTTCGGTCGCTCTTGTCTGCTTTGCCCTTTTAACATAATACGCAACCAAATGGCTATTTTTATGATCATCTTCATTGACTACAACAGCTGCTTCTTGAACTTCTGGGTGCTCTAGAATCTTACATTCTATCTCTCCTGGTTCTATTCTGTTTCCTCCTATTCTGATTTGATTATCTTTCCTACCTAAAAATTCTATCTCTCCCTTACTATTCCAACACCCAATATCACCTGTTTTATACATTTTGGTATTTACATCTGTATGATAGGGGTTATGAATAAATCGTTCATTCGTTTTTGTTTCCTGATTTAAATATCCTTTCGCTAAACAAACTCCTCCAATATAGATCTCCCCTGGTACACCCACAGGTAATAATTTACCTCCATTGTCTAGTATATATAGATTTACATTTGCAATTGGTTTACCTATCGGAATTATCTTGTCATTTGGTTTTGTTTCATATATACTAACCTCTATAGATGCTTCGGTAGGACCATAAAGGTTAATGAGAGGTGCTTTAAATTTTGAATAATACCTATTTACTGTTTCTTTTAATAATTCTTCACCGCTAGCAAAAACAAATCTTATCGTAGATAATTTATCTATGTGTTCTTCTTCCATTTCCAGAAATTTGTTCAACATAGTAGGAGAGAAATGTACATAGGTAACGCCAAACTTTCTAATAGTATCAACAATTTCTATATTAGATTGACTATTGGCGATCAAAAGTTTGGCTCCAAAACATAATGGCATAAAAAGCTCTCCTATAGACACATCAAAGACGATAGGTGTTTTTTGATAAATAACATCATTATTACTAAACTGATATGTATCCCATAACCATTGAATTCTATTAATGATTCCCTTGTTTTTTATCATCACTCCTTTGGGGTCTCCAGTTGATCCCGAAGTATATAAAATGGCAAAGATATCCTCAGAATTTATTTTAACTTCGGGATTTTTTTGAGCAGTTTTTTCAATGTCATGTTTTACCGTTTTGGGATTTACAACAGTAAGGTTTTCATAAACCAACTCGCTCAGCTCATCGGTAATCAAAATATTTAATTGAGTGTCATTAATAATATACTCTTTTCTTTCATCGGGGTAGCTAGGGTCTATGGGTACATAGATTGCCCCTAGTTTAATGATACTTAAAAGTGTTATCATTCTATCAACACTTTCGTCCATCATAACTCCTATATAATCTCCTTTTTGTACTGTATAGTTTTGGTTTAGATAATTCGACAAGCAATTGGCCCTTACGTTTACTTCATTAAAAGTTAATTCTTCATCAAAGGAAATTATACCTTTTGCATTAGGGTTTTTCTTTGCATTAGATTCTATAAGTTCTTTGAGGCTAGCATCTATATAATTCTCTTTTTCAGTATCATTAAACTGGCGCAAGATTTGGTCTTTTTCTTCTATTGATAAGTACTCTATTGAATCAATTTTTTGATTCGTATTTTCTACAATAGATAAGATCATATTTTTAAGATGCGATGCCATCCTAACTATCTTCTCTTTTTCGAATAAGGAGGTGCTATAATTAATATCAATTTTACAACTACCATCTTTTAATTTTAAAAATGCATAAGTAATATCAAACTTACTAACGCCTTCATCTGTAGTAGCAATTTCATCTGTATAATTAGAATCCTGGATCGAATCTATTTCCTCTATATCATTATCCAGGGATACCATTACATCGAACAAAGGGTTCCTATTCATTTCTCTATCATAGCTTAGCTCGTCTACTAATATATCATATGGATAGAACTGATGTTCGTACGCTTCTAATAATACATTACTCACTTCTGTTAGTAACTGATGGATATCGTAAGTTCCTTTAATACTTGAGCGAAGCACAACCGTATTACTATAAAATCCTACTTGGTTTTCTAGCTCTCTATGATTTCTACCACTTACAGGAGAGCCAACAATAATATCCTCCTGTCCTGTATATCTATATAATAATGCTTTAACAATTGCAGTCATTACCATAAATAAAGAGGCACCATGTTGGTTTCCCAAATTCGTTAATTTCTCAACCGTTTCGCTATCAATAAGAAAAGAAGCTCCTGCCCCTTTTTGGTCTTTTTGCATGCTTCTTTTAGCATCCAATGGCAATTTTAATGCAGTTAGTTCTCCTGATAGTTTTTTATGCCAATATTTCTTAGAAGCATTTAATTTACCAAGTTTCAATTGCTCATGTTGCCAATGAGAATAATCTTTATACTGTATTCCTAGTTTTGGTAAATTTAGAGGAACCCCAGTACTATAATGATCATAAAAAGCCAAGAAATCTTTTAAGAGAACACTTGTGGACCATCCATCGGTAACTATATGATGGAGCACTAATATCAATGTATATTTTTCATCAGAGGATTGTACCAATGTGGTACGTATAGAAGACATTGATAAATCAAAAGGTGATGTGGCTTCTTTTTCTATAATATCATCTAACTCATCTTCATTTACTTTTTCATAGGTAACTTCATAATCAAACTCTTTAATTGCATGTACACGCTGACGAGGTTCTCCATCAATCATATGAATCGTAGTCCTTAATATTTCATGCCTTTCTAACAAAGCATTAATCGCCTTACGAAATGATGGTATGTCTATGGTATCAAAAGAATACGTTAACGGAACATTATACAGCCCTTCTACTCCCGAAATTTGTTCTATTACCCATAATCTTCTTTGTGCATGTGAAATAGCATAGTGCTCCTGTTCTTCAACTGGAGTGATTAGTTCTTTTTCTTTACTAACAGATTCAAAAAAAGAAATTATTTCACTTTTTCTAACTTTGATTTCATTGATAATTTCGGGCGTTAGGTCATCTTGAGAGGCTTTAATTTTTAGTTCGCCATCTTTAACATTAATGATAATGCCCTTATGATTTCTCAAATCGGAGATATATTTATCTATTTTCATATAGTTAGTTCTATTATATTGTCCTTTTTTTCTATTTCAATTTCAATTTGTTTAACCGTTATGATATAGTCCGACAGGCTATTGATTTTTGGATTATCAAATATTTCTCTTAAGGTGATTTCTAATTCAAATTCTTTGGCAATTTTATTTACTAAAGCAATGGCTTTTAATGAGTGACCTCCCAGTTCAAAAAAGCTTTTATCCACACTGATAAATTTTTCGTCTAAGGCTAATACTTCAGCCCATATTTTTGCTATTAGACATTCAATTTTATTGGAAGGTCGTACATAATCATGTTCTATTTTCACCTCTGGTTCTGGTAAATTCTTTTTGTCAACCTTACCACTTGAATTAAAGGGAATACTAGTTAAATGAACATAATGATTCGGAATCATATACTCTGGTAATTTATCCGATAAATAGCTTTTTAGATCACTGGTGCTAATCTCTTCCAAAGCAGTATAATAACAAACCAAGTAGCGGTCTCCTTCTTTTTCTTTAACTACTAATATGGCTTCCTCTAGTGCTTCAAAATTTCTTAATTCACTTTCTATCTCACCTAGCTCTATTCTAAACCCTCTTATTTTTATTTGTTCATCTATTCGTCCTAAGAACTCGATATTACCATCTGGTAACCATCTGGCCAAATCACCTGTCTTATACATTCGGCCATTAGCCCTGTAAGGATTGTCTACAAACCTCTCTTGAGTCAATTTATCATTATGAAGATATCCATGTGCTAAAGACTCTCCTCCAACATAAAGCTCTCCAATAACACCGATCGGTAATAGTTCCTTATTGCTCCCTAGAATGTAGGCCTGGGTGTTATGTATTGGTTTCCCTATTGGAATTTTAGTATCTGAATCAGGCTGCTCTTTAACTGCATGAACTGTACTTATCACTGTGGCCTCTGTAGGACCGTAAGCATTAAACAAATTATAATTCTTATACAGTTTATTTGCTATATGTGCATTACAAACCTCTCCCCCGACAACTATATTTCTTAATTTTTCATGAAACTCTATCTCTATATTTTCTAAAAACGTAGGAGTCGCCAATAGACAGGTAACCTCATGTTTTCTTATATAGTCATTGAAATTCTTGCTGCTTAGCATTGTCTCTTTATCAATAAGCACCAAACTAACCCCACTTAACAAAGCGGTCCATAGTTGTTCTACAGAAGCATCAAAAACAATCTCTGACAGTTGTAAAATTCTATCATCATCTTTGAGGGTATACGTTTCTCTTTGGAAACAAACAAGATTAATTACCGATTGATGACCTACCGCTACTCCTTTTGGCCTTCCTGTTGATCCCGAAGTGTAAATAATATAAGCAGCATCGGTACTATCAATACTTGTAGTCGTATTATGGCTGGGCATTTTATCAATCATACCAGTATCAATATCAATAGTGGTAATGAGTTCCTGGTACTGCTCTTTTCTGCCTTGGTCTGTAAGCAACATTACAGCTTTACTATCCTTAAGACTATGTAATACTCTTTGTTTGGGTTGAGTGCCATCTAAGGGTAAGTAGATTCCTCCTGTCTTTAAAACAGCTATAATGCCAACAATCATTTCTATGGAACGATTTAACATTACCCCTACAACATCTCCTTTTTGTACCCCCTTATCTAGTAAATAGTGAGCTACAGTATTGGATCTTTGATTAAGCTCTGCATAAGTAAGCTTGGTGTCCCCATAAATTAATGCCGTTTGATCTGGCGTATTGTTAACATGAGTCTCAAAGACAGAGACTATAGAATCTTCTCTAGGATATGGGGAATATGTATCATTAAACTCGTCTACAAGCTGATTCTGCTCTTCTGCAGATAAAATGTTTATATCAGACAGTTTAATATCTATATTTTCGGTAACTGCTGCAACTATGCTCTTGTAATATCCTACAAATCTCTCTATAGTTTGCTCCGTAAATAAATCTAATGAGTAAGCGATACTAAAAGAAAACTGATTATTATTTCCTGTAGCGGTCAAACTCATATCAAATTTTGACATCCTACTATCATTTGGATATTCGGACAATTTTAGCCCGGGAATATCCAGTCCTTTTTCGATAAAATTCTGGTATGAAAATAAAACATCAAATAATGGATTTCGACTGGTATCACGTTCAATTTTTAACTCATCTATAAGTGCCTCATATTGATACGATTGATTCCCAATGCAAGCCAA